>JAJVII010000051.1 GCA_022072085.1 Phycisphaerae bacterium | reverse complement strand
GTTCGTCCCACTGGTCGGGCGTCAACCTGATGCCATGTCCCATGGCGACCTCCCGGCGGCTCCGCCGCCAAGAACAAGGTCGTCAGGATGGGACTTTTTGCGTAAATCGTTTTGCGGTTCTACTTAGGCATGAAGTTCACATACCTGGACGGCCGTGACCTCGGCCAGTGGCGGACGGTCGAGAAGAAGAAGGGCGAGCCGATCTTCTGGGCCGGCTGGACTTATCCTGACGATCTCTACTCGCCGGTCGTGCTGATGCACAATGACCGCTTCGCGATCGGCATGAGCCTGATCTACGACGTGCTGGCCGAACGGCATGACGTCCGCGGCGTGACCTACAGCGAGGGCGGAACCTGGTTCGGAACGGCCGGCATGGGCTTCGACCTGCACGTGGACGGGGCCGCACGCGTGCCGGGCGATCGGCCGATGCTCGAACCCGGCCGCACGGCTGCCTATCGCGTTGCGGTGCGGTTCGCCGCCCCGGCCGACCGGCTGGACACGCTGGCGCCCTATCGCGACTACTTCCGCAAGCGGTTCGGCGAGGTGAAGTACACTGCCGACCGCCGCCCTGTCTTCGGCGAGACGACCTCGCTGGTGAAATTCATCGGCGACGACAACCCGCGCGGCTACAGCCCGACGCAGCGGATCGACCGCGCCGGCTGGAAGCCGTTCGTGGACGAGATGTTCACCCGGGCGGTCGCCAACGGCTATTGCCGCGTGATGATCTGGGCGCCGTCGGGGCTCTACCGCGTGGGCGACAACTACCCGTGCGAATTCATGACCGAGTGGCCGGCGAAGCTCGTCGAGTCGATCGACCAGTTGCGGCGGTTCGAGCGGGCCGGCGTGACGATGGGCATGTGGTGGGGCCGATCGGGCCAGGTCGGCGAGGGGTGGGACAGCGGCAGGATGCACATCCGCGACATCCGCAACGCGAAGGACGTGGAAGCCGGTTGGGCGGAGCTGCGCCTGGCAGCCGATCGCGGCGTGGACGAGGTCGGCCTGGACGCGTCGATGCTCATGGGCGTGTGGGACCGCGTCGAGTGGCTGCGGCAGGCCCAGCGGCGGTTCCCGGGGATGAACCTGATCACCGAGGCCAGCGAGTGCGACATCGGCCACACGTTGGCGCCGACGTTCATGACCTATCAGCGGCAGGGCGAGGCGCCGGTGCTGGCCGACTGGCTGAACCCGGGGCACGAGAGCTGGATCATGCTCCGCTGGCAGGAAGTGAATCAGAAGAACTTCGACCGCATCGCGGGATGGGGCTGCGTGCCGGTGACAATGAGTCTGCCGGTCCGGCACGATGCGGAATCGTTCAAACATCCGACGACGCAGGCGGCGGAGCAATAGCGGGTCGGCCGAAGCGGTCAGCCGCCGATGTGCTGGGGGATCTTCCCCAGAAGTCCCTGAACCATCTCCAGCCGCCGGCGGAGATCGTCGCGGACCGAGGCGGTGCCGCTGTGGCGGATCTCAGGGCGCAACTCGCGTCGCTCGCGCTCCAGCAGATCGTAGATCAACTCCCACTCCAGGTCGGTGAGTTCAAGCGTGCAGTTCATGGCCGGTCCTCCGCAGCGCGGTCGACATCGACGGCGCCGTACCCATATTGTACGCGCCTCGATGTGCGGCGTGGCGGAGGCGGCTACTCGGTGTCCGGCTGGGTGGTCGGGGCGGTTTCCTGCATGCCCCCGTGAGTGGCCATCTTCCAGGCGACGACGGCGGCCAGCCCGAGCAGGATGACCAGGACGATGATCCATCCGGTGGCGTTGCCCCGTCGGCGGGCGGCGAGTTTGCGATTGCAGGCCATGTGCGTTCTCCGGTCCCGGCGGGCGGGCGGTCAGGCGGTCTTGGAGGCCGTGGTCGTATCGATCTGGAACGGCGAAGCCTTGCCGGCGACGACGGCCTCGTTGATGACGAACTTCTTGCCGGCCGGCTCGTGCTCGGGCAGCTCGTAGACGATCTCGGTCATCACCTCTTCCATGATCGCCCGCAGCGCCCGGGCGCCGGTGTCGCGGCGGATGGCGCGGTTGGCGATGGCCCGCAGGGCGCCCTCGGTGAACTCCAGCTCCGCCTCTTCCAGGTCGAACATCTTCTGATACTGGCGGGCCAGGGCGTTGCGCGGCTCGGTGAGCACGCGGACCAGGTCGCTCTCGCCCAGCGGGCGCAGCGACGCGACCACCGGCAGGCGGCCGATGAACTCGGGGATCATGCCGTATTCCAGCAGGTCCTCCGGCTGCACCTGTACGAGCACGTCGCCCAAGTCCGTGTGCTTATCGACGCCGCCCTGGTTCTCCGACGCGAAGCCGATCATCTGACGGCCCAGCCGCTTGCGGATGATGTCGGCGATGCCGCTGAACGTGCCGCCGCAGATGAACAGGATGTGATTCGTGTCCATCTGGATGTACTGCTGCTCGGGATGCTTGCGTCCGCCCTGCGGCGGGATGTTGCTGATCGTGCCCTCGAGCATCTTCAGCAGCGCCTGCTGCACGCCCTCGCCGCTGACGTCGCGGGTGATCGAAACGTTCTCCTGGGTCTTGGCGATCTTGTCGATCTCGTCGACGTAGATGATGCCGCGCTGCGCCGCCTCCAGGTCGTAGTCGGCCGCCTGGAGCAGCCGCAGCAGCAGGTTCTCCACGTCCTCGCCGACGTAGCCGGCCTCGGTCAGCGTCGTCGCGTCGCCGATGGCGAACGGCACGTTGAGGAACTTGGCCAGCGAGCGGGCCAGCAGCGTCTTGCCCGTGCCCGTCGGGCCGATCAGCAGGATATTGCTCTTTTCCAGCTCGACCTCGTCATCGGGAGCGTCGAGGTTGGCGATCCGCTTGTAGTGGTTGTAGACCGCGACGGCGAGCACTTTCTTGGCCTGGTCCTGGCTGATCACGTACTGGTCCAGGTGCTCCTTGATCTGCCGCGGATGCGGGATGCGGTCGAACGGCGGGCGGGCCGCGTGCAGCTTGCGTTTCTCCTGGCGGATGATGTTGTGGCAGAGCTCCACGCAGGATGCGCAGATGAAGACGTCGTTGGGACCTTCGACCATCGGGCCGGCCTCGGCGTGCCCCTTGCCGCAGAAGCTGCAGGCGCTGCTCCGCCGCCCGCCCCCGCTTCCGCTGCCGCCGCCTGTCTTGCCGCCTCTGGATTGAGCCATTTGCCTTCTACCTCAGCATCACAGCGCAGAAATCACGTCACTGCCCCGTACCCACGCTCTTATCGGCCAGTTTCCGGGGTCGCCTCAAATCAAACGTCGTCTGCCGGCTGGTCGCCTTGCGGGCCCGCCGGCTCGTCGTCCGCAACCTCCGGCTGCGGTGGCGGAGCGGCATCGCTGGCCGCCTCCTCTCGGGCCCGGCCGGCCATCATCGCCTCGCGGATTGCCGCCCGCATCCGGGCGTATTCCGCGTCGTCGATCATGCCGCGGTCGCGCAGCTCGCGGACGCCGTCCAGCGTCCAGGCCGACACCTCACGCGCCTGGCGACGGTAGTATATCCGGCGCCGCAGCAACAGCAGGCCGACCCATGCGGCCACGAGCACCAGGATCAGCACGCAGCCCCAGACGATGATATCCATCGCCTGGTCCCGGGTCAGCGTTTCGCGGGCCAGCATCGCCGCGGGGGTTATCGCCCGTCCGAGCATACGATTATCTTAAGTGCCCGCCCGCGCTCGGGCAAGCCGCAGACGGAACAGGCAGCGATTCCTTCCGATTGGCCGCATCCTGCCGGGAGGCAGGGGGTTGTACCTTGTGTCGGCGGGCCCGCACCGGTCGGCCGGCCGCCATTCTTTGGCCCTGATCGCCATCATCCATTCGATCGCGCGGCGACGGCATTTCTTGGGCACGGGGCGACGAACACAAGGAGCGGGGCATGAGTACGACCGGCTGGCGGATCGGGTCGTGGAAGATCCTCTGCGGCGGGATGCGCCGCAAGGAGGGACAGGGTCTGGCGGCCTGGCCTGTCGAGAACCTGACGCAGAAGGAACTGCTGAACGCCGCGGTCCAACGTGAGGTGATGGTGGTCGCCAACATGGCCGCGGTCGCGTTCCCGTCGCGCGAGTCGGCTGAGCGAGTGCTGACCGCGATGGCCCAATGCCTGCCCCGGTCGCACTACGCCGACGTGGACCTGATGGAAATCTCGTCCAACGGCTCGGTCAGCGGAGGACCTCACGCCCGCCCGCACGTCCGCATCAAGGCGCCGTGACCGCCGCCAGTTCGGCGACGGCGGCGCGGGCGGCGGTCTCGACGCCGGGGGCGAACCCGCCGGGGCCTTGGCGGCCGAACAGCGGGGCGACCTCGATCTCGTAGCCCCCCTCCGCGAGCACGGCCTCGGTCGGCAGGTAGGCGGCGACCTCGTGGCTGTAGCCCCAGGCCATCAGCTTGCCCCCGCCCAGCCACCCGCGCAGCAGATCGAGCCACTCGTTGAGGACCTCGCCCCCCATCCAAACGATGCGGTGTGTCGCGTCCAGCCGGATCAATCCGATCGGCCAGGGGAAGGTCCGCGCCGTCGGCTCACCGCCGTCCAACCGACCCCGCCAGTAGTCGACCAGCCCCTGCGTCATCGAGTCAGCCGGGTCGAGCAGGCGCCCCCAGCGCTCCGGGCCCGGCGGGGGCGAAACCAGCGGAGCGGCGAACCAGGTTTCCGACGCCGCCAGCCGCGGGGCCAACTCATCGCCCGGCGAGTCAAGCGCCGCCAGGACGTCGGCAGCCAGCTCGTCCCCGACCCCGGCCAGGTCCGCAGCCGTCGCGTCGCGGAACACCCCGGCCGACAGGTCGGCCAGCGCCCGCGGGCGGACGTTGCCCGCGAACGACTGGAAGAACTGGCAGTGCGTCCGCTCGCCGAGGCGCGCCCGCAGGGCCGCGCGGGCCCGGCCGGGGAAGTCGGCCGAGATCGCCTCGTAGAGGTACTTGTAGACAATCACCGGGTGGCAGGCGTGACTGAAGAGCACGGCCCGCCCGCCGCTGCGCCGCACGTCCAGCACCCAGAGGTCGGCGTGACGACGGCCAGCCGGGTTCGGGCGCAGCTGCACGCGACCATCGGGCATTCGTAGGCGGCGGTTGATCGCGATATCCGAGCGGCCCTGCCGCCACGCAATCTGCGCCGGGGCCAGGTCCGCGACCGCAGCGTCGGCCAGCCGCACCAGCCGCAGACGCAACTGCTCGATGTAGTCGTCCAGCCCGGCCGGACGCGGGACGATGGGGATGTAGCGGTCGTAGTTGACGATCGGACCGCTGTGCGTGTGAGCGAAGTTGAGCAGGACGTGATGCGCGGGCACGCCGGCGACAGCCGCCAGGTCATGGTGGATCGCCTCGGCCAGCGCGTGGCCCATGCCGATCAGGTCCAGCGAAACCCAGAGCAGCCGCGTGCCCGCGGCGTCCTGGAGCGCGAACGCCTGGGCGGACAGCGGGTCGAGCACGCGCGTGGCGACCGTCGCCCGCGGCCCGCGCCCGCCCAGCGGCAGCCCCAGCGGCGGCGTGATCTCCGTCTCGGCCCAGCCCGCAAACGTGGTCGCCATGGGCAATCCATCCCCGCCACGAACGGCGGCGTTGCGTTGTCGCTCGGGCCGCTCCGGTCTACGCCAGGCTGCTCGGCTTGATGCGGACTTCGCGGCCGGCGGCAGCCGACTCGTAGATCGCGTCGATCAGGGTCTGGATGTACTGGCCGTCCGCGCCGCTGGCCGACGGGCGCCTGGGCTGCTTGCCGGTGCGGCAGAACTCGAAAAAGGCGGCGAACTGGTTGTTGAACGGGCTGACGCCCTTGGGCAGCAGCGGCGTCGTGTCGACCAGGCGGCTGCCCTCCTGGCCGGCGACGACGATGCCGTCGCCGGGCTTGACAAGGATGCCGGCCTGATCGCCGAAAACCTCGGTCTGCCACTTGTTGGTCACCGTGTTCAGGGCCCAGGCGCATTGGAGGTCGGCGGTCGCGCCGTTCTCGAAGCGGATCAGCGCGGTGATGGCGTCCTCGACGTCGGTGGGCCCGCCGGGCACGGGCGACGCCCACATGCCGGTGCAGGTGTAATCATCGCGGTGGATCATCTTCTGGAAGGTCTGGGCGCTGACGGCGACCGGCTTGGGGTGGCCCATCAGGTAGCAGGTCAGGTCGAGCATGTGGACGCCGATGTCGGCCATCGGCCCGCCGCCGGCCTTGCTTCGCGTGGTGAACCACCCGCCGCGCCCGGGCACGCCGCGGCGACGGATGGCGTTGACCTGGGCGTGGTAGAGCTTGCCGCAGCGGCCGGCGTCGATCAGCTCCTTGGCGGCGGCGGTCTCGATCATGTGCCGGTGGTGCAGACCGACCTGGAATACGCGGCGGGCCTTCCTGGCGGCCGCGTTTATCTGCTTGCACTCGGCGACGTTCATCGCCATCGGCTTCTCGCAGAAGACGTGCTTGCCGGCCTTCAGCGCCGCGATCGAGACAGGGGCGTGCAGGAAGTTGGGCAGCGCGACCGTCACCGCATCGACGTCGTCGCGATCGAGGACCTGGCGATAGTCGGCGACCGGCTGGCCACCGTGGTCGGCCGCCATCTTCTCAGCCGCCGCCTTGTTCACGTCCACAACGAACGCCAGTTGGCCGCCGGAAGCGACGATCGCCTTGGCGTGGGACAGCCCGATGCTGCCGGCGCCGATGACCGCGACCCGAATTGCCTTGCCCTTCTTGCCTGCCATGTGCATGTGTCTCCGTGGAGGTGCGCCCTGTTGTCTTCTTCGCGCTCCCTGACGGTCGCGGCTAAACGACTAGCCGCAACGCCGCCCAGGGACACGCGATTGACTTCGAGATTCTGACGGTCCATCCGTCATTCCGAATTCCCGCATTCCGATCATTCCGCTTCCCAGCGCAGGTTGGGCTTGCGGTCGCCGGCCACCACGTCGGCCCGGCGGATGTAGCCGCGGGTCGGAGCGGCGTGCAGCGCATCGGGGTCGCTCTCGGCTTCGGCGGCGATCCGCAGCATCACCTCGACGAAGCGGTCGAGCACGGCCAGCGACTCGGTCTCGGTCGGCTCGATCATCAACGCCTCGGGCACGATCATCGGGAAGTAGGTCGTCGGGGGGTGGATGTCATAGTCGATCAGCCGCTTGGCGACATCCATGCCCGTCACGCCGCGGGCCTTCTGCCGCACCGCCGAGAGCACGAACTCGTGCATGCAGGGCAACGCGTAGGGCAGGTCGTAGGCGTCCTTGAGCCGGGCCGCCAGGTAGTTGGCCGCCAGCACCGCCGTTTCACTCGCCTGCCGCAGGCCGCTGTTGCCCAGGGCCCGGATGTAGGTCCACGCCCGCACCAGCACGCCGAACTGGCCATTGAAGCTGCGGACGCGGCCGATGCTCTGCGGCCGATCAAAGTCCCACGCGAACGTGCCGTCGGCCTTCTTGACCACCTGCGGCGCCGGCAGGAACGGGGCCAAGTGCTTGCGGACCGCGATCGGCCCGGCCCCGGGGCCGCCGCCGCCGTGCGGCGTGCTGAAGGTCTTGTGCGTGTTGAAGTGCATCACGTCCACACCGAAGTCGCCCGGCCGCGTCAGCCCCATGATCGCGTTCATGTTCGCGCCGTCGAGGTAGAGCATCGCGCCGGCGTCGTGGAGGATTTCGGCGATGGCCGCGATCTGGTCCTCGAAAAGCCCCAGCGTCGAGGGGTTGGTGATCATCATTGCGGCCGTCTCGTCGTCGACCTTGGCCCGCAGGTCATCCAGGTCGACGCGGCCGCGGGCGTTGGATTTGACCGGGACCGCGTGCCGCCCGCATAGCGTGCAACTGGCCGGGTTGGTCCCGTGCGAGGAGTCGGGCGTGAGCACCTTGGTTCGGCCGTTCTGTCCGCGGCTGCGGTGGCAGGCGATGATGACCATCAGGCCGGTCATTTCGCCGTGGGCGCCGGCGCAGGGCTGAAGCGAGACTTCGTCCAGGCCGGCGACCTCGGCCAGCCAGGTCCGCAGCTCGAACAGCAGCCGCAGGGCGCCCTGGCTCATCGCGTCCGGCGCCAGCGGGTGCAGCCCGGCGAAGCCCGGCAGGGCCGCCGCGTGCTCGTTGATCCGCGGGTTGTATTTCATCGTGCAACTGCCCAGCGGGTAGAACTGCGTATCCACGCTGAACAGCCGGTGGCTCAGCCGCGTGAAGTGGCGGACGAGCTGGAGTTCGCCGATCTCCGGCAGCGGCGGCGGGGCGTCGGCCAGCAGGTCGGCCGGTATCGCCGACGCCGGCTCGACCGCCGGCACGTCGCTGTCGGGCAGGCTGACCGCGCAGTTGCCCGGCGAGGATTTCTCGAAGATCAGCGGCTCGGTCCCGCCGCGAAGACCGACGCCATCAGCCGTCCCGGTCGGGGTCGTCACGGTTCCGGTAGTGGGCATATCAGTCAGGCTCCTAAGCCTTCAGCGATTCGACCAGTTTGTCGATCTGGGCTTTCGTGCGATTTTCGGTCACCGCGACCAGGAAGCAGTCGTCCAGGCCGCCGTCGGCTCGGCCGGCCAGGTGCGGGCTGGTCATCGGCACGCCAGCCAGCACGCCCTTCTCGGCGGCGGCCGCCAGCACCTGCGCTACCGGGCGCTTCGTCGAGCGGACCAGAAACTCCTTGAAGAACGGCGCGTCGGCCCAGACCAGTTCGAAGCCGTCCAGCGCCGCGATCCGCCCGGCGGCGTAGTGGGCCTTGTTCAGGCAGAGCCGGGCCGCCGTCGCCAGGCCGGTCGGGCCCATCGTGGCCATGTAGATCGTCGCCCGGTAGGCCAGCAGGCCCTGGTTCGTGCAGACGTTGCTGGTCGCCTTCTCGCGGCGGATGTGCTGCTCGCGGGTCTGAAGGGCCAGGGTGTAGGCGACCTGGCCGTCGGCGTCGACGGTCCGGCCGATCAGGCGGCCGGGCATCTTGCGGACGAACTGCTTGCGGGCGGCCAACAGGCCGACCCATGGCCCGCCATAGTTGAGCGGGATGCCCAGCGGCTGGCCCTCGGCGACGACGATGTCGGCGCCCAGGTCGCCCGGCCGCTTGAGCAGGGCCATCGCGATCGGATCGACGCATGCGACGGTCAGCGCGCCGGCGGCGTGGGCGAGTTCGGCCGCCTGATCCAGGCGCTCGACGTTGCCGAAGAAGTTGGGCGTCTGGAGCACGACGCAGGCGGTGTCCGAGTCGATCGCGGCCGCCAGGGCAGCCGGGTCCGCGACGCCGCAGGCCATTGCCGGCTCGACCAGCGTGAGGGGCAGGTCCTCCAGGTAGGTCCGCACGACCCGGCGGTAGTGCGGGTGAACGGTCGCCGGCAGGACGATGCGGCGTTTGCCCGTCGCGGCGGCGGCCATCAGCACGGCCTCGGCGACGGCTGACCCGCCCTCGTAGAGGCTGGCGTTAGCAACGTCCATGCCGGTCAGCTCGCAGACCATCGTCTGGAATTCGTAGAAGACCTGGAGCGAACCCTGCGACGCCTCGGGCTGGTAGGGCGTGTAGGCGGTGACGAACTCGCTCTGCCCGGCCAGCGCGTTGACCACCGTCGGGATGAAGTGGTCGTAGGCCCCGCCGCCCAGGAAGCAGACCTTGTGCGTCGCGGTGTTGGAGCAGGCCAGCTCGTCCAGCTCAGCCAGCAGTTCCGGCTCGCTGATCGGCGCGGGAATGTTCAACGGCCGGGCCAGCCGGATTGGCGCGGGGATGTCGGCCAGCAACTCCTCGAACCGCTCGACACCGATGGTCGCGAGCATGTGAGCGCGCTGTTCGTCTGTCAGTTGCGTGTATTGCATGGGAACCTTTTGTGATTTCAGATTTTTGATTTTCGATTGATCGATTCGAGATTCAGGAGCATCGCCTTTCCAATCCTCAATCTCCAATCTGAAATCGAAAATCTAGAATTCCCGCTGTCAGTGGCTGCCCGCCTGGGCGTCGTAGGCCTGGCTGTCCAACAGGGCGTCCAGTTCGGTCGCGTTGGAGGGCTGGACGCGGATCAGCCAGCCGGCCTCCCACGGGTCGTTGTTGATGAGGCCCGGATCGTCGGCCAGTTGCTCGTTGACGGCGACGATCTTGCCGCTGATCGGCGAGAACAGCTCGCTGGTGGCCTTGACCGATTCGATCTCGCCGAAGGCCTTGCCGGCCCGGACGGCGGCGCCGACCGCGGGCAGTTCGACGTAGGTGATATCCGTCAGCTCGTCCACGGCGAACTGGCTGATGCCGACGGTGACCTGCCCGTTGTCCTTCTTGGCCCACTCATGGCTCTTGCTGTACCTGCGATCGCTCGGCGATGCCATCCTCGTCTCCTTGGAATTCGGTCCTGCAACGCGCTCGCTCACGCTCGCGGCTAAACGTTTAGGCGCGACTGTCAGGGAGCGCGGAATCGGCTGCGCTATTCTTACTTCTACGCGTGCTTCTACTTCTTCGCCGCCTTGTAGAACGGCAGCGGAACGACCTTCGCGTCCAGGTTCGCGCCGCGGCAATCGACGCTCAGCATCGTGCCGTCAGCCGACTTGTCGGCGTCGACGTAGGCCATCGCGATCGGGTGGCCCAGCGTCGGGCTCAGCGCCCCGCTGGTGACCACGCCGACGACCTTACCGGCGGCCAGCACGGCGTGGCCCTGGCGGGCGGCCTTTCGGCCCTCCATCGACAGGCCCACCAGCTTCTGCCGCGGGCCCTGCTCGGCCACCTTGGCCAGCGCGTCGCGACCGATGAAGTCCTTGTCCAGGCTGACCGCGAAGCTCAGCCCCGCGCTGATCGGGTCGTGCTGCTCGTCGAGTTCGTGGCCGTAGAGCGGCATGGCCGCTTCCAGCCGCAGCGTGTCGCGGGCCCCGAGGCCGGCCGGCTTGAGCGGGTGGTCCTCGCCCAGCGAACTGATGTAGGGCCAGATCAGCATGGCGGTGTTCGCGGGGAAGATCGCCTCGATGCCGTCCTCGCCGGTGTAACCGGTCCGGCTGATCGTATATTCGATGCCCATGTACCGCCCGGCGGTGAAGGCGTAGCGCTTCAGCCCGGCGATGCCCGCGTCGTAGATCTTCGTGCTGACCATGTCGATCACGTCCGGGCCCTGGAGGGCGATCATGGCCGTCTCGGCCGTCCGGTCGGCGATCTGCACCTTCAGCCCGGCGACGTGCCGGTTCAGCCAGGCGACGATCTTGTCGCGGTTGGAGGCGTTGCAGACGATCAGCCAGTATTCCTCGTAGCGGTAGATCAGGATGTCGTCCAGGGCGAAGCCCTGCTCGTTGCAGACCAGGGCGTATCGCGCCCGGCCGACCTTCTGGTCGGCGACCTTGCGGGTGGCGACCTTCTCGACGAGTTTCTCGGCGTCCGGGCCGGTCAGGATCAGCCGACCCATGTGCGAGATGTCGAAGATGGCCGCATGGTGGCGGCAGGTGGTGTGCTCTTCGATGATCGAACTGTAGAGCAGGGGCATTCGCCAGCCGGCGAAATCGACCATGCGGGCCCCCATCCTTTCGTGCAGGTCGCAGAACGGCGTTCGCAGACTCATGGAACCATCCTTTCGCACCCGTCGCCCCAGGCAAGACGGAACGGCTAAGCTATGGTCTGCGCGGGGGGTTGTCAAGCGGGGCGGCGGCGAGCCCCGTCACGGCGCCCCGCGTTGCCATTCGCCGCCCGGCAGGCTAGAGTGTCTGACTATGCAGATTCGGCTGGACGTACTGAACAACCACCCCGAGCACCGGCGATTCGACGGGCGCCGGCGGCTGCCGCCCTGGTTGCGCAAGCGGCTGCCCCTGGGGGCGGCCATGACCCAGACCAGCCAACTGCTGCACGGCCTGCACCTGGCAACCGTCTGCGAGGACGCCAAGTGCCCCAACCTGCCCGAGTGCTGGAGCAAGCGGACCGCGACGTTCATGATCATGGGCCAGCGCTGCACCCGCCGCTGCTGGTACTGCTCGGTCGAGACCGGCCGACCCGAGCCGCTGGAGGCCGACGAGCCCGAGCGGCTGGCTGAGGCGGCCGCGTCGATGAACCTCCGCCACGTCGTCATCACCTCCGTCGCCCGCGACGACCTGGCCGACGAGGGCGCCGGCCACTTCGCCCGCTGCGTCCAGGCCGTCCGCCGGTTGCTGCCGACGGCGTTCACCGAAACGCTCACGCCCGACTTCCACGCCCGGAGCGAGTGCATCGCCCGCGTGCTGGACAGCGGCGTGACGATCTTCAACCACAACATCGAGACCGTCGCCCGCATGCAGCCGGTGATCCGCCCGCAGGGGCGCTACGACCGGTCGCTGGAGGTGCTGCGGCTGGCCAAGGAGCGGCTGGCGTCGCACCCGGCCGAGGGCGGCCGACGGTTCACCAAGAGCGGGCTGATGGTTGGCCTGGGCGAGAGCTTCGACGAGGTGCTCGTCTGTCTGCGCGACCTGCGGGCCGCCGGCTGCGACATCCTGACGGTCGGCCAATACCTCCAGCCGACGCCGCAGCACGCCCCGGTGGTGAAGTACTGGGAGCCGGCAGAGTTCGACGCGATCGCGTCGGCTGCCCGGGGCATGGGATTCGTCAGCGTCGCGTCGGGCCCGTTCGTCCGCTCGTCCTACAACGCCGCCGAGGTCTACGAGCAGGCGACGGCGTAGGAGGCGTGAGATCGCCTCAGGGTTCCAGACGCAAGTTGTGTTCCATTTGACGGTCCACCGCCCACTGAACATTCCGCACCCCGGCGCTCACGATGGCGTTGTAGAGGGCAAGCACCTCGCGCCAGGGCGTTTGACTGTCCGGTTTGAGAACAACTGCCAGTTCGGGGTTGCTCTTCATCCGACGGATCAGCTCTCGCGTCAGTTCCGGATGCGCTATCAACTGGCCGTCCAGAAATGCCAGGCCGGGCAGCATCTGAATTCTCGTCTCATTCGGTTGGGTCGTCGCAACGGGCGCAAACCCGAATGCGCCGACATCCGGTTTGTCCTGACGGAGTCTCAGCGTCGGCTGACCGGCGGGGTGTGTGTACTGGAGCGCTGCCGTCAGATCGAAAGCGGCTGCCTTGCCGTCGGCGATCGGTTCGGCGGCTGGAGAGGCGATAGCCACGTTCTCGACCCGGCCGCAGGCGACCGCCTTGCCGACGGCCGGGGAGTCCGCCTTGAGGTGGTAGTCGAACTTCTCCGCATCGACGAAGCCGGCCTCGGCGACGGTCTTGAACACGAGGTTGCCCGCGGCGTCGATCTTCTTCCAGTTGGTCAGCGGGATGTTCCCGGCGCAGAGGTTGTTGCGGATGATCGGCACGAAGTCCTCGGGGGCGCTCTGGACGTGGACGAACTCCCACGCCCGGCGGTTCTGCCAGACCATCGTGTTGTTGACGACGACCAGGGCGTTCACCTTGTGCTTGATGCCCTCCATGCCGTAGGCGACGACGCGGTTGTTCTGCCCCTTGGGGCCCTTCTGGAGGATGTTGCCGACCAGCACGACCACGCCGCCGTTGGGGAAGTCGGCCACTGCGCTGCCGGTCCCCTCCTCGTCGGTCAGGCGGTTGTAGAGCACCCAGTTCTCCGCGGCCCGGCTCTTGAGCAGGTGGCCCTCGACGGTGTGCGTCGAGTAGTTGTAGCGGTAGATCAGCCGCGTGACCCGCTCGCTCATGTAGAGGTTGTGCGTGGCCGGCCTGCTGTTCAGCCCGTTGTGATCGAAGACGCAGTGCTCGATGAGCACTACGCCAGCGCCACCCAGGATCGCGTCGCGGTTGTTGTAGAAGCGGCAGTTGCGGACCGTCAGGTTCTCCCCCTCGGCACGGATGCCCGCCGCGTTCACCTCGCCGCCGGCGTTGCGGAAGTCGATGTTCTCGACCGTGATGTCCTTGCCGACTGTCACGAAGATGCCCTTGCGACCGGCCGACTTGCCCTGGGCGTCCAGCACGGCCCGGCCTTCGCCTACGCCGCGAACGGTCAGGTTGTTGGCCCGCACATAAGTCACGTCGCCGGCGTAGTCGCCCTTCGTGTCGATCTCGACGACGTCGCCCTCCTTGGCGGCAGCGATAGCCTGGGAGGGCCTGGCGTATTTCTGGCCGGGACCGACCTTCAGCGTCTCAGCCGACGCCGGGTAGGCAAGCAACGCAACGACGACAGCGGACCAGAGCATTCGACTCATGGCTGATCCCTTCATGGCAAGTCGCCTGCTCAGCGCAGCGGCTTCAGCGGCGCGACGCCGCGCCGGCCGGCGATTTCGTTCAGCTTGTCCAGCAGGTCGGGGCGCAGTTGGACGCCCTCGGCCCGGGCCTGGGCCACCTGGGCCAGGAACCGCTCGCCCGGCAGGCGAATTTCGTCAACCCCGGGCCGGCGGCGGCTGCTCTTGACGTGGGCAACGAACCGCTCCATCTCCTGCCGATAGTAGTCCGCGCCGGCGAACGCCGTCGGGTCGATCACCGTCAGGTTGAAGCTCTGCCGCTGCTCGGCGTCGGGGTTGTTGGCCGACCCGCCGCCCATCACCGTCAGGGCCTCACACCAGAGGCTCAGGGCGTAGCCCTTGTGCTCGTTCAGCGGGGCGCCGGCCATCAGCATCGCCCCGCCGTCGGACATCGTTGCCGGGTCGTCGCTGAGTCGGCCGGTCGTGTCGAAGAAGACGGGCGCAGCCGCCTTGGCCCCGCGGCGGGCCATCAGGTTCACCTTGCCCATCGAGAAGATGGCCGTCGAGAAGTCCGCGACCACCGGGCCCGACGGCGTCGGGAACGCCAGCGCCACCGGGTTGGTTGAGAAGCGGGCGTCGATTCCACCGACCGGCACGGAGTCCTTGCACTGGCTGGACTGGGCCCAGAGCATCGCCATCAGGCCGTCCTCGACCACCGGCAGCAGGTATGCCCCCAGCCCGCCCAGCCAGCAGGTGTTGCGCACGCCGACCATCGCGACGCCGTTGGCCCGCGCCTTGGCCGTCGCCAGTTTGATCGCCATCCGCATCGCCATCGGGGCAAAGCCGCGGCTGGCGTCGATCAGGGCCGTGCCCGGCCGCTCGCTCACGACCGCGGGCCTGGCCGACGGGTCGATGCCCTTGCCGACCTGCCCGTCATAGGCCGCCACCAGCACCGCTCCGTGCGTGCTCACTCCGGCCGCCTCGGTCGTCGCGGCGGTGCGGGCCATGTAGCGGGCGTCGTCGGCCGAGGCCCCGAGCTTTTCCAGCACGGCCGCCAGGAAGTCCGTCAGCTCATCGAACGCAACAGTTGGCATCATTGGCTCCTACGGCAATGCCGCTTTGCGCCGCAGCAACTGGATCGCGAAGCCCCACGGGTCGCGAAGCATCGCCATCCGGTCGCCGGCCGACGTCACGGTCAGCGCGTCCACGACCGTCGCCCCGGCTGCCACCAGCCGGTCCCGCTCGGCCTCGACAGCTTCAACCGCGAACGCCAGGTGCAGCACCAGCGGGTTGGTCGCGGCATAGTCCATCAGCGGGGCCGACGGGTTGTGGTAGATTTCCAGCAGCGTCCTGCCCGTCGCGTCGGCCAGGAACCGGGCGTTGCCCGGCGGCCCGAAGGTCCGCACGACCGTCATGCCCAGGTGGGCGACGTACCAGTCTGCGACGGCGGCCGGGTCGGCCACCTGCCAGGCGGCATGCTCGATCTTCATGCGTCACTCCGTGACCGTCATCCGCGCCGAGACGCCAGTCGCCACGTCGCGGCACACGACGGATCCGCCAGCCGGCAGCGCCCGGCGAGGCCGCCACGTCGCCCGTCCACCCGGGGCGTCCACGTTGGCCCCGGCGTCGAACAGGCGGCTGCCCGCGGCGTCGTAGACATCGAAGCGTAACACGTGCAGGCCGGCCGGCGAAGTCGTCCGCAGCTCGGCCTCGACCGCGCCGTCGCGGCTGCCCAACTTCATCGCCTCGACGCGATAGGGCAGCACGGCATAGACACGGGCGGCTGTCGCGTCCAGCTTCTCTTCCAACTCCGCGCCCAGGCCGAAGTATCGCCCGGTCCGGGCCTCGTAGAGATGCCCTGACGCCGACAGCCGCACGCGGACCGCCCGACCCGCGGGCGCGTCAGCCACGTCGGCCGTCAGCGCCCCCAGCACGTCCTGCGAGATCGCCAGGTCCGGCGCGATCGCGAAGTAGCGGGCCGCGTCGCGCGTGAACGCCCAGACCCGCCAGCCCGCCAGTCGCTGGCCCGTCCGCGCGTCCAGCACCTCAGCCAGCGGCGTCAGGCCGGCCCACTCGAACGCGTGGCCGAAGAAGCCGTGGAAGTTCTCGCCCCCGCCGGGCCCGCGCCGGGCAGCCAGGTATTCCAGCGGCGCCGCGTTGAACAGGATCGCCTCCCCCCTGCCCCGGCCGGCGCGGAAACCCAGCGGCGTGTCACTGTACTCCGCGCAGCCCATCACGACGGACTCGCCCGTCGGCTCGATCGCCTCCTCGATCAGCGAGCATTCCGCCCGGTGCTCCCCCTTGCCCCAGCGCGGCGGCGGGCCGGCCACGGCGTCCCAGCCCAGCGACGCACGCTGGGCCGTGTGGTGGTAGCCGTCGCCGTCCTTCCGCCGCACGCCGAACAGCGCATCCAGCGCCCCGACCTCGCGCTCGCGGCAGCGGGCGTCCATCCGACCGGCGAAGCTGTCGGCGACGACGATGCCGCCGGCCTCGACGAACCGCGCGATCTCGGCCGCCTCGGCGTCGCTGACGGCGATCGACCGCGGCAGCACCAGCAGCCGAAGGCCCCGTTCGATGAGCGCCCCGGCCTCGATCTGCTGCGACGAGACGAAGACCGGCCGCAGGCCGCGGTCTTCGAGCATCTTCCACCACGCCGCCCGGCACCGGAAGCCGGGGTATCGCTCGGGCTCGTACGCCCCGACCGACCGCGACCGCGGCGGGCAGGCGGTGACGAAGTCGGCGTTGACGCTGGCGTGCGAGTAGTGCAGAGCAACCGGCGAGTCGACCTCGTCGCAGAGCTGGAGCAGCCGCGGCAGGCCGCTGCGCAGGCCCGTGTAGACCGGCGCCCGCCCGCGGCCGTGAACGGTCGGCTCCAGCGCGGGCGAGTTGACATCGAGCATCATGTTGCTTTCCCAGATGATCGTGCCGGAGTACCCGCCGCCCTGGAAGACATAGGTCCAGAGCATCGCCTCGACCTGCCGGGGGTCGGCTTTGCAGAAGTCGGTCTTGACCATGCGGAAGTCGCGGCGGCTCTTGAACGAGCGGAACAGGTCGACCGATTGGCCGAAGTCGTAGGCCTCCGCCCAGTCGCCGATCGGCGCCAGCAGCGAGAAGTCGTAGCCGCCGAAGACCGACGGGCACTGCGTCCCGGTCGCGCCCGAGAGGGCGGCCGGATCGCCCGCGGCCACGATCCGCGCCTTCAATTCGCGCAGGAAGGTCGTGAAGGTGTGGTTCATGAAGTCGCGGTGGTCGGCCCACGCGGAGAAGTTCAGCTCGCGGCCGGTCGTCGCCCCCGCCCGGCGGCGCAGGGCCTCCATGGTGGTCATCGGCTCGACGGCGTCCCACGCGGCGAAGCCCGTGCCCCACTGGGCGTTGAGCTCCTCCAGCGAGCCGTAGCGGTCGGCCAGCCACCGGCGCATCCGCGCCAGGCAGTGGTCGCAGAAGCAGGTGTCGGCCGCCAGGATGAACGCCGTGACGCTCGACTCGTCGCGCCAGTCGTAGAGCAGCGCCAGGTCGCGCACGGGGGCCAGGCCGGCGACGACCGCGTCGATGCGTTCCATCGCGGCCGCCCGAACCTCGGGGTTGTTGATGCAGGGGGTGCGGACGAAGACGCGGCGGTCGCCGTCGCGGTCGAAGGCGTCGTACTGGGCGCGGAAGATGGGCTTGCCCTTCTCCCACTTCATGTAGATGGCCGGGCAGAGGTTCATCACGTAGAAGGGCAGATCGTTCTGGCGGTAGCGGTAGTCGGTGGCCGGGGGCAACTGGTGCTCCAGCGGGCCCAGCCCCATGCGGCGGTAGGTCTCGTGATAGCCGGGGTGGTCGACGTAGCTGGCGATGAAGGTCGCCCCGTTGCAGCCGATCTCGCGGAATCGGCGGATGGCCAGGTCGGCCCGCTCCGCCCCGCCGGTGAACATCGGCTCGAGGAAGTTCCACATCAGGACGTAGTAGTCTTCGCGATCAGCCGGTTCCATGGGGCCTCCGATAGCAGGGGCCGGGCCGACCGTCGGCCGGCCGGCGGACCTCAGGACGTTGACGTGAAGCCGGACCCCGCAACTGTAATCCCGCAAGCGGGGCGGGAAAAGGGGAAGGTTACGCGGTTGAGAAACTGCCGCCTCTTCGCGGCCACAACCACCCACGGTTACGCGTCGGCTGCCAAGCAGCCGACCTCCTCTCGGGCCCTCGGCCCGAGCGGGCAACCGGGGCGATTGCACTACATTCGGAAAGGGCCACGCCCAGTTACTCTTTCCCGTCGGCCGGCTGGGTCGTCGGGAGGGCCTGCTCCAGGCGGCGGACGGTCACGTCGCGATAAGTCCCGTCGGCGCCGCCCCAGTGGCGGACGCCCACGGCGCCGCTCTCCAGCGGCGGGCCGAACGTGCCCGCGTCGTAGTAGCTGTGCTGGAGCTTGCCGTCCACCAGGCAGTAGACGACGTTGCCCCATTTGCCGATCGTGACGCGATAGGGCTTGCCGGCTTCGGCTGCCGGGTCCGGCGTGCGGCTGCCGATCAGGTGCAGGCCGGTGCCGACCTTGCGGCCGTTGCAGATGTTCGTGTCGCCGCGATGGATCGAAAAGTGATAGGCGTAGACGCCCAGGTTGTAGGTGTCCATCGTCTCGCCGACCGAGATCGACAGGTCAGTGTCGGGCTTGACCGGCCGGCCGCAGATCGGAAACAGCACGCCGGGCGTCTTGCCGCCGTTGTTGGGGATGAAGGTCAGCTCGTAGACGAAGTTGCCGCCGAAGGTCTCCTTCGTCCACATCACCGAGTCGCCGGCGCGGACGCGGCGGTTCTTACGTCGCAGGCCCTGGTCGGTGGCGGTCGTGTCGGCCGGCCCGTAGAGCAGCCAGCGGTCGGTCCCGTGCTTGAGGTCGTCGCTGAACAGCACCTTGCCGGGCTCGACGCGGACGACGTCGGCCGGCCGGGCCAGCAGCGTCGCGAAGACCTGGGCCTCGCGGAGGGCGTCGGCGACGGGGGCGGCCCGGCGGGTGAGGTCCTTCTGCTGATACCAGGGCACGCCGACGGCTTCGCTCCACAGCGGCGTCTTGTCGCTGCCGGGGTCCGCGAGCACCTCGTAGACCGAGCGGACGCGCAGGACGAGCTGCTCCTTCCAGGCGGCCAGCACTTTGGCCTCGGTCGCTGATTCCGGCACGACCACGGGGGACTTGGCCGGCAGGTCGGGCGTGTCGACGGGGGCGGGGTCCTTCTTGTCGGCCTGGCCGACCAACTCGTTGGCCGTCTTGCGGGCGGCGGCGATCGACTCGGCCAGCGCGGCGTAGTCGCACTTGGGCCCGTCGGCGTCCAGGCTCTTGAGCGCCGCCTGGGCTGAGTCGGCCAGTTGCTTCTCCTTGGCCGGGTCCAGGCCCAGCCCGGCCTTGGCGGGCTCAGCCGCTCGGGCGACGGCCGAGGCGAGCAGCAGCGCGGAGATCAGCAGCGTCAGTTTCATGGCCTCTCCTCGTTCATCGCCCGGGCGGGCGGTCAGGGCAGATCGCACGCGGCCTGGGCGGCGTGGGTCAGGCGGGCGACGACGATCCGCCGGTTGTTCAGGTCCACAACGTAAACGCGGTCGTGGGCAACCACTGCGCCCAGAGGCCAACCGAAGGCGATCTCCGGCCCGCGCTGGTCCATGTTGCCGTAATGTCCGAAGCGAGTCACCTCGTTGCCGGCGGCGTCGAGGACCTCGATGCGGAAGCGGAACAGATCGGGCATGAACACACGGCCGAATCCGTCCACGTCGAATCGCGTGCTCTCGCAGCCGCAGCCGGCCTCGGCGCTGTCGTCGATTGCGACCAGGCCGAGTCGGCGGGTCCACTGCACGCCTTCGAGGCGCAGGGCGACCGGCTCGCTGTTGGCGCCGACCTTGGCGTAGCCGCCGGCGTGGCCCATCCACGCGCCGGCCGGGTCGGGCACGACGCGCCCGCCGCCCGGGCCGAACTTGACCAGCATGCCGTGCTGGTTGTAGTCGCGCTGCGGATGGCCGTGGGGCGTCGGGGCGGGCAGCTTGCCGTCGAATTGCGGCGGCGTGCGGTGGTCCTTGGGCCAGATCTGAAGGCCCATGTAGATGCTGCCGTCGGGAGCAACGGCGACGCCTCCGGCCGTCGCGCCGGCGACGAAGACCAGGCGGTCGTTGGCCAGCTTGCCCTCGGGCGAGATGACGTAGAGGTGCAGGCCCTTCTCCTGCTGGTCGCGGCCGCGATAGCCGGGGAAGCCGGCCATGTAGATCGTCCCGCCGGCGGTGACGTACATCCCGTAGGGCCACTCGTAGCCGCAGTAGAACTCGTGAATGAAGTGCTTGCCCAGGGCGGGGAACGGCACGGCCTTGCCGGTAAGGTCCCAGCGGCGGATCGAGCCGGCATTGGCTGAGCCCTTCTCCGGCCACATGAACCCGCCGGTGCGGCTGTAGACCAGCCCGTCGCGCCCGCCGGTGACTTCGCCGCCGCAGAAGTAGACCGCGTCGCGCTTCTCCTTGGCCCCGCTGCCGTCCGTGGGGACGAACTCGCCGGTGTAGCGGCCGGTCCGGGCGTCGTAGGTCATCGAGGTGGTGTTGCCCAGCGGCCCGGCCGGCGTGCGGGTGATCAGCCTGTCGCCGACGACCGCGAGGTTCATCACAAACGGCAGGCCGGGCTGGTCCTTCGGCTCGCGGGCGCCGATCGGGTCGCCCAGCGGGGCGAAGCTCTGGCCGCGGTCCTCGACCTTCAGCAGCGTGTACTTGACCCACCAGGTAGCCGACAGCCAGAGCGCGGGCTTCTCGCCGGAGTCGTCCAGGGCCCAGCACCAGGCCGTCTTGTTGGCCGTGCCGCCAGGGACCGTTGGCATGGGGCACTCGGCTTGGGGCGCGGGGTCCTTGATGGAGGCAAACTTGACGATCCTGTCACCGGCCAGGGCGTAAATCGCCGCGGTGCGCCGGCTGACCTGCACGTCGGCGGCGCCGGCGAGCGGAGCTTCGCCGACGAACAGGCCGGCGGCCGAAAAGGCGGCGATCCGGTTGTTGCCGAAATCGGCGACGTAGAGGTTGCCTTGCCCGTCGACGGCGACGCCGCGCGGGTCGCTGAGCCGGTCCTTGCCGCCGCCGGCTTCATGCAGTTTGCCGATGAAGACCTCGGCTTTGGGGGCGCTGCCGTCCAGGGCGGCGCGGTAGATGACGTGGTGGATCGCGGCCGCCTTGCCGCCGGAGCCCAGGCCGGTGACGTAAGCGAACTTGCCGTCCGGCGAGCAGGCGACCGACGTTCGGCCACCGGTGTTCTCGTCGGCAACGAGGGGCCCGAGGAAGTTTGCCGGCACGGTCCCGTCGACGTTGAGAATCAGCAACCGCCGCCCGCCCCGCGTGTCGGGGTTCTTGATCGTCCCGCCGGGCTGACGGTAGCCGCAGGTGAGCATGACGAGTTTGCCGTCGGCGGTGACGGCCGGTCCGCCGTCGCCGGTGTCGCCGAAGGCCGCCCCGGGATAGACGCAGCGGGTCAGCACATGGTGAATCAGCGGAACGGCATCGCCGTCATCGGGAGAAATCCAGGGCCAGCCGGTCCGCTTGTCAGCCGGCAGGTCGCCGCGCCCGGGGAAGACCTCGCGGAGATATCGGCCGTCGCGATCGTAGGCGGCAATGAGGGTCGTCCGCCGGTGGGCGCTGAGCCGCTCGCCGTGGACAAGGTAGAGCGTGCCGTCGGCGGCGACGGTCATGCCGCGCGGGGCGTCGATGTGCTGGCCCGACCAGCCGATGATCCGGTCGAACGCCGCTGACAGGCCCAGCGCGACGTTCGCCCGGAAGGGCCCGCCGGCCGCCGGCTTGCCCGCGTCGTCGTTGCCGTCCCAGGTCAGCGACTGGGCGAGCCCCTTGGCCAGCGGCGGGGGCGGGGCGTCGCCGAGCCGCCCGGCCGCCAGGTGGCGGACGATTCGGCCGCCGGCGTCGGGGATCGCCACCTCAACGTCCGTCGGCGCCGAGACGGCGAAAGCGATCTTCACCGCCGCGCCCTCGCGGGCAGCCGACGGCGCCTGCGTAAAGGCGACCTCCGCAGCCGATCCCGGCAGAGCGATCGCCAGGACCGCAACAGCCGACAATGCGAAACGGATAACGACGCCCTTCATGCCTTCTCCTTCCGGTGGGTCATTTCACGTCGATCTGGACCTGGTTGCCGATCGGGCTGCGGTTGCCCGCGGCGTCGAAGCTGCGGATCGCGAAGACCTTCGCCCCGGCCTCGACGCCTTCGACGACCATCGACTGGGCCTTGCCGCCCTCGGCCGACGGCTCGTTGGGCACGTGGGTCGCCGCCCACCAGTTGTCGTTCGTGGCGTACTGCTCGGGGGTGCAGCGTTCGACCATCGACTGGGCGGTGAACTTCACTTGGAGCCGCGCGGTGTCGGGCGGCGTGGTCCAGGTCAGCTTAACCTTGCCGCCGCCCAGGGCCTCGGCCTTGAGGTCGGCGACGGCTGCGGGCGGGGTCTGGTCCTCGCGCTCGGGGTAGAAGTTGGTGTAGGCGCCGGACTGGTAGGGGTAGGCCTTGACGTTCAGGCAGTCGATGGCGTCGCGGAACTTCCGGTCGCCGGTGTAGTAGTAGGCGAAGGCGATCGTCCGGGCCAAGTGGGCGTAGCTGACATGCTTGCCGTCCTTCTCCGCGGCCGCCAGGCTGGAGGCCAGGTAGCCCGCCTGGGCGCCGGGGTCGAGCTTGACCACGTACGTGAAGCCCCACTGGCCCATCGACGATTCGCTGACGATGAAGTCGATCATGCCGACGCACTGGTCCGCGGTCCGCTCGTCGTGGGTCAGCCGCCAGTAGCTCTCCAGGCCGTCGAGGACCTGGCACATCATGAAGGGCTTCTCGCAGCGGTCGTTGCCACCCTCCCAGCTTCCCATCACGCCGTAGTTGCCGCGGTCCTTGTTGACCTGCTTCCAGCTCACCTCGGCCATCCGCCGCAGGCAGTCCATCTGCACGTCCTGTCCGAGCACGCGGTAGCACTCGGTCAGGTAGTAGAGCGGATGACCGTCGGCCCGCGTGCCGGCGACCAATTGGCCCGGGCGCTTCTCGCGCCAGTCGACGTAGCCTTCCAGGAACACAGCCAGCTCGTTCACCATGCGACCAGCCAGCGGGTCGCCGAACAGCCGCCAGCCGTGGAAGACCTCGGTCGGGATGAGGTGGGCGACGTTCCAGGGCATGTAACCGTGGTGGGCGGTGCCGGGGAGGTACTTGCCGGTGGGGCGGAGCGGGCTGCAGTATTGGCCGTAGTTGAGCATCCCGGCGTCGCGCGGATACTGGTAGTCGTCCACGCTCATGCAGTTCATGCCGCAGGCGTGGTCCATCGAGGCCATCAGGGCGTAGGCGTCCCAGGGGTTGGCCGTCGCGATGAACCGGCTCATGCTGCCGTTGTGGTAGCGCCGCTTGATGCGGTCGGAGGTGTCGGCGCCGAAGGTGACCCAGCCGATGCCAGGCGTGAAGGAGCGCGGGAACTCGCCGACGGCCAGGGCCTTGGCGTCGGCCGGCTTCTGGCCCCTGGCGCTGCCGAGCAGGCCGGCGGTCTCGTACCACTCATAGCCGCAGTGGGCGACCAGGGGCCGATCGAAGGCCATCGCGATCGCGTCGCCATCGGCGGCGTCCATCGTATGGCCGAGGGTCTGCAAGGTCACGTCATAGCGCTTGCGCTGCATGTCGTCCAGCCAGTGCAGCCCGCCGTAGGCCTGCATCTGCTTCGGCCAGAGGTGCGCGACGAGCTGGCCGTTGCCAACCTCGACGGCCGACGGGTAGTTCTGGTAGAACCAGCGCGTCGCCAGAACCTGGCCGCCGTCCTTGCTCTCGGATGCCGCCCAGCCCAGGGCCGCGTCGCCCTCAGCCAGTTGCTTGTCGCCTTCCATGACGCGGTAGCCCTTGAAGTCGGGCTTGCCGCTTTCGCGGAACTTCTTGCCCCAGTCCAGGACGATCTCGTCGCGCCAGTCGCCGCCGTAGGCGTCCCAGCCCTTGGTGCCGTCGGAGGCCTGGTAGAGATAGGCCGGCTTGTCGGTGGTGACGGTCTGACCTGGCGCCCCGCCGAGCAGGAACGGCGAGCCCGACGCTTTGACCGCCACCGCGAAGTCCTTGAAGTAGAGCGGGCCTTGCGATGCCCGCGGGCTGTTCTTCAGCACCACGCTCAGGTCCGTTCGCGGGCTGCCGGCGTAGGTCGTCACGCAGGCGATGAAGCCAAACGGGTCGCGAGAACCGGGCGACTCGAATTTCACGACTGCCCGGACCGGACCGGTCTCGACGACCTCGCGCTGCACGTCTTTCACGTCGGCATCGGTCGAGACTTTGCCGTCCGGATCGGTGAACCGGAGCGTGAAGGGCGAAAGCCTCTCGGCCGGCCTGGCCGGCGTGGCCGGGGCGGGATTGTCGCCGACCTTCAGGTGATAGGTCGCCGACTTGCCGGCTGGCACGTCGGCCAGGAAGGTGACCTCCAGCCACTTCACGCAGGTGGCGTCCTGGCCGAACTCGCGCCAGTTCTCCAGCACCTTAAACTGCACGGGAACAGCCTTGCCGTCGGGCGCGAAGACCGCCAGCTTGGCGACTTCGGCGTTGTGCAGCAGGCCGTAGGGCATCGGCACGCCGGTGGAGCAGGGCTCAGCCGTGCGCTCCACGCCGGCTACGTCCTGGAGCGTCAGCGGCACGTCGAGCGTCGCCAGGTCGGCGGCCATCGCCGGGGCAGCCAGGGCCAGGAACAGGGCGATGAACATCAGCTTGCGTCCGGACATCAGCGGTCTCCTGTTGTGGGGCGGTTCAATCTCCAGCGACTTCGACTCTGAACTTGGAGTCGTCGTCCGCGGCGAAACGGAACGTCGCGCCGCCGACGGTGACCTCGACGCGGCCGGGCCGTTCGGCAGCCGTCGCCGCGACCGGCGGGCCGGGCTCCGGCCCGTCGCCGACTTCGATCAGGTGCACCAGCGTCAGCGCCGCCGCGCCGGCATAGCTATAAACACAGCGCGAGGTGTCGATGAACTTCGGATTCCCGCTGCCGCGCGGCAGTTCGCCTTCGGGCGTCGGGTAGCCGGCCTCGACGGTCGGGTTGCCCTTGCCGCCCAGCAGCGTGCGGCAGCGCAGCCAGCTCTTGCCGTTGCCGGCGACCAGGACGCCGTCGGCCACCTTCAGCCCCTCAGGCTTGCCCGGGACGTTCAGCAGCCACTTCACCTCGCCCAGCTCGCGGCCGGCGGGTGCAGCCAGCCGATCGACCACGACGACCGTGGCCGGCCGGATGAACAGGAACTGGCGGACGCAGAGCTTGGCCTGCGTGGGCTTGTAGGCCTGGTCGAACCGCGCCGCGGCCGCCGTCCAGCCGGGCGTGTCCTTGAAGTAAGGCATGCTGCCGGTCTCGCAATCGACGGTCAGCCGCTGTTTGAACTTCTCCAGCGTGCTGGCCCACTGGAACTTCTGCGGCCGCTGTCCGGCGCCGTCGATCACCAGCGTGTTATGGCACTCGGTCTTCACCTGGTGTCCGCCGACGCTGCCGTACTTGCCGGCGTCCATCGCCAACGGGCCGTTGCGGTAGATGACGAAACTGCCCTGGTCGAGGTGATTGTGTACGCCGTAGAAGTCGGTGCAGCGCAGGGCGACGATCGTGTCACCGTCGCCCCAGCCGCCGCGGGCGTAGGCTTCGCCCGCGGGCTCGCCGCCGGCCAGCCAGGCCAGCGGCGGGGCAGCCGGTTTCGTGGTCAGGTTCCGCGTGTAAAGGAAGTAGAGGATGGCCGTCTCGTCGTAGAACCGCGACCGGCCTCGCAGGTCGGCGACGTGCCGGCCCAGGAACGCGCCAGCCGGCGAGTCCAGCGCCCAGGTCAGGGCGTCGATGTTTCCGGCCATCTCGTGCGTCAGCCCGCCGTCGGGGCCGGTCTGCATGTCGCCCCAGTGGATGAAGCGGAGGTTGGGCCGCGTCGCGAACACCAGGTTCATCAACTGGCTGTTCATCCAGTCGCCGTCGGCGCGGACGGCGGCGAACAGGTCGCGGCCGGTCGCGCTCTGGGCCGCCAGCAGCACCATCAGCTCCGGCGCCTGGCAGTAGAGCGAGAAGTACCCCATCGGGTCGGCGTTGACCCCGTCGAGGAACTTCATCGTCGGGAACTGCTCGCGGTTGAACCGCTCGCGCAGGGCGGCGTAGAGCTTGTCGGAAGCGGAGTCCTCGCCCGCCGTCGCCAGCGCCCAGAGCATCGCCCCGCCGTTGTTCATCCAGGTGTAGTTGTGGAAGACATGGTCGCGGCCGCGGGCCAGGCCCGCCTCAGCCAGCGGGCGGACCTTGTCGCGAAGCTCCGCCCGGGCCGCGTCGGTGAAGCCCTCGTAGCCGTGCAGCCAGTCGTAGGCCAGCGCCATGTCGCGGCAGCCGAAGTAGACGCGGAACGCATTGCCGCGGTCCTTCTCGTCGGGCGTTTTCCAGGCGTTGAGCATCGCCAGGGCGGCCTCGGCGTCGGCCTTGTCGCCGGTGAGCCGCCAGGCCAGCGCCCGCGCCGAGGCGGCCTTGACGCCGCGGAGCTGGGCGAGCATCTCGCCGAACTCCTTGTCGCGCGGGATGGCCTTGAGCTGGGCCAGCGTGACGGCCAGCTTCGTATCGCCCGGGCGGATCAGCAGGCGGGGGTGATCCTTTGCGATCGCGTCGGCTGGCGGCAGCAGATCATCGGCCCGCAGCGGGACCAAGGCAGTCAGCACGATGGCCGCGAACGTGAAGGCGATGGACTTCATGGCGCAAGCCTCCGCAAGCGCCGGGCAGGCACGTCGGGAGACGCAGGCCCGGCTTGTGCTTCAGCCTGGCGACCGTTCCTGCCCGGCCGGGGCACCCGGTTCTCGGGCGTCCGCGGGCATCGCGGCGGCGCGGTTGAACAGGGCCAGGCCGTTGGACAATTGCTCGATCGCCCAGTTCAGGTAAGCCGGGGAATGCGGGCTGCGGCCGAGACGCTCGTGGTCCAGGCCTTCGCGGACGGTCTGGAGGAAGCGGGCGATCTCGTCGTCGCCGAGCGGCTGGGGGTTGGCGGCCCAGGCGACCAGGCGGTCGAACATCTCAGCCAGCGCGGGCGATTCCTGCATCTGTGCGGCGGTGAGCATCTCGCCGGGGCGCAGCCTCAGTTGCACCCCTTTGAGCGCCAGGATCAGCGGCTCATAGTTGACGCTGGACGAGAGGCGCAGGAAGCGGTACTGCGCAACCGGCTGGCCGTTGCCGTGGGCGGCGGTCAGGTCGGTGACGCCGACGGCCTCCAGCTCTTCCGGCGCAACGCCGCCGCGGCGCGACCGCCGGGCGGTGCGCAGCATGTCCAAACGGCGGTTGGGAACCTGCTGGAGAATCTCGCGGTTGGAAATCCGCCGCACGCGCAGCCGCCCGTCGGCGTCGCGGCCGACGTCGCCGCCCAGAGCCAACAGGCAGCGGAGGGTCGATTCGTCCAGCGTGGTTCCCTTCCGCGGCGTCAGCGGGCGCGGGGCTTGGATGCTGATCCGCAGGGCGTGCGGGGCGATGTCGAAATAGCGGCAGAGGTGCGCGACCACCTGGTTGAGGATCCACGGGTCGTCGGTGATCGGGTTGCTCTTGCCCAGTTCGCCGCCGACCGAACCCAGGCTCAGCCTGAAGAGCTGGGCCCCGGGCCCGGCGGCCGGCATCGGCTCGACGTGGGCCCCGAGTTTCCAGCCCAGCACGTCCAGGCTGAAGTCGCGGAAGTAACGGAACGCGTTGTAGGTCGGATCGAAGCAACCGTGGGGCTTGTCAGGCGGCTGGATGGCGGCGGCCGCGTGCGGCAGGTTGCTCAGGTCGCACTCGGCGCCCAGCGGCAGCACGCCGCCGACGCGGTGGGCCTCGATCCACTCCAGCGCCGCCCGCGCGGGCGCGGGGTCGTAGATGTGGTCAGCCGCCACGATCGCCCACTCCACGAAGTCCACCAGGTCGTGGGTCATGAAGTCCAGGTCGCTCAGCGCGTCCATCACCAGCATGCCGGTCAACTCGGCGGTGTGCGTGAGCACGCGTAGCGCCGCCAGGCAACTGATCGTGTATTCGTAGTAGCGGTCCGACCCGCGGAGCTGGTCGATCTCGTAGCGGAACTGGTCGCGGATCCGCTGCTCGAACTGGTTGAAGATGACCAGCCGCACCAGCAGCACCAGGTAGTGCTCGGCAAACAGGGCCGCCTCATCGTCGCGGCGGAGCTGCTCCAGCGAGGGGACCGGGCCCGCGAGCGCCTGGCTGACGAAGAAGTCGCTCAGCCCGGCCGTCTGAAAGTGGGCCTGCACCAGGTCGCGGATCGTCGAGCCCTTGAGTTCCTTGACCGCGCGGGTGTAGCTGGGGGTCTCGCTCTCGTCGGCGTAGGGCCGGGCGGCCTTGGTCTGGAAGAACTTGTCGATGCGGGCGCGGAACGCCAACTCGGCCTTGAGGTCCCGCCGCAGGTCCGGGCCGAACCGCTTGTGCAGCAGCCCGGGCGCCCCGGCGAAGACCGTCGCCGGCATCGGGCCCTGCTCGGTCATCACCGTCACCGTGCGGGCCTCGTAGCCGTCGCCCTCATAGTGGGCCAGCTCAGCCATCGCGTCGGGCGGCACGTCGAGCACGAGGAAGCCGTGCACGCGCCGGCCGGCGTGCTCCAGGGCGTAGTAATACATCTGGTCGGGGCTGACCAGGTCGTAGTTGGCCAGGATGGCTTCGAGGGCCTTCAGCGGCGGGGCCTGACTGGCCGACGGGGCGGCCTTGACGTAGCCGAACGCCGGCGCCTCGAAGGTCAGCCCCGTCACCGAGCGGAAGGTGGCCGGGCTCTTGAGCGTCCCGTAGACGAACAGGTTGACCGCGTCGTCAGCCATGCCGCTTAGGATACGGCAACTGCCCGCCAATCCGCAACGGGGCAGGCGGCGAGCGTATTCGGCGTGTGACCAAACCGGGGCAGTTACTCGACCGTCCCAGCCAGGGCCCGCAGGCGGAGGGCGGCCTGGACCGTCGAGCGGATGGAGTGGTAGCAGATCTTCCAGGCGTGGCCGAGCACGTCGTCGATCGGGCGGCCCTCGCGATCGACCCGCTCATACCACTCGCCGCCGGCGTCCATGACCACGAACTTGTCGAACAGGAAGTCGTAGACGTTGCGGAAGGCCCGCCAGTACTTCTCGTCGCCGAAGAGCCGGTAGGCGTCCAGCATGCCGACGATTATCTCGCCCTGCTGCCAGAACTGCTTCTCGGTCAGCGTCGTGGGCCCTTCCGCGGGCGTGTCGGCGTAGACGCCGCCGAAATCCCAGTCGATGCCATAGGCCAGGCAGTGGTCGAACATCGGGCGGACGACGTCGGCGTAGTCGGCCCACGGGCGGCCCATCACCTCGGCGGCGTGCAGCAGCAGCCAGGCGAACTCGACATTGTGGCCGGGCGAGGTCTGATCCAGCGGCAGCGCCCCCTGGCGCGGGCGGGCGTCGCGGCCCCATTCGGTCGCGAACAGGATCGCCCCCAGCGGCTGGAAATCCGTCGTGAACTGGATGTAGCCCGTGCCGTTGGGCTGGAGCATCCGCGATGTCAGCAGGTCGATCACCTCTTCCAGGCGGCGGCGGTGGATCGGATGGCCGGTCATCTCGTAGAGGCTGGTCAGCGCCTCCATCATGTGCATGTGAACGTCCAGGCTCTTGCGGTCGCCGCCGGGCGGGCCGGACGGGGCGGCCTGCCAGTCGCGGCCCATCATCTCGTAGAAGCCGCCGTGGCGGGTGTCGGCCATGTACTGCGAGATCGCGGCGTAGGTCTGCTCCGCCGCCTGGCGGCCGCGCGGATCCCCGGTGGCCAGGAAGTACTCGCTGAAGGCGTACATGCCGAAGACCTGGCCGTAGCCGATCTTGGAGGTGACCGTCGGGTTGCCCGCGCGGTCGGCGATCCAGAACCAGCCGCCCTGCTCGCGGTCCCAGTAGTGCTCCAGCAGGAAGTCGGCCGCGTCGCGGGCGAGCTTGGCGCAGCGCCCGCCCGCGCCGTAGCCGAAGCGGTGCGAACTGGCCATCGCGTAGAGGATGCGGACCTGCATCAGGAAACTCTTGAGGGTCTCGCCGGTCGGCCGCCCGTGGCGGTCGAAGTAGGAAAGGAAGCCGCCGAACTCGGGGTCGGGCGAGTTCTCGATCCAGAACGGCAGCAGGCGGTCGTTGAGATAGCTCTCGGTGCGGGCAATCAACTCGGCGATCTCGGCGCGGTCGGGCATGGCGGCCTCCTGAAGTGTCGGACGGGCGCCCACAGTCTACACGCTGCGGCAGCCGGGGGAAGGAGGCGTCCGGTCGGCCGCGCCGCGGCTGGCCGTACATGAGCCGGGCCCGGAGGGGAGAAGAACTCCGGGCCCGGTCGGATATCCGTGGCGTCAATCGCCGGACGAGACTCAGCGGCCTCGGCGGCGGAGGGCCCCGCCGGCCAGTCCCAACCCGCCCATCGCCAGCAGCGCCAGCGTCGCCGGCTCGGGGACGGAGATCGCCTGGACGGTCAGCACTTTGGCGCCGCTGAAGTAGCTGTTGTTGATGAATGTCGCGCCGCTGCCGGTCGCGCCGTAGGTGCCGGCCGCCTGGGCGACGCCGTTCAGGAACAGGTTGTTCACCGTCTGGTCGGCCAGCAGGTTCACCTTGCCGTATTCCTCGCCATCGAACAGCAGCGAGAGGTCCAGCATGTCGGCCAGGTCGCCGGAGGCCGCGATGCTCAGCACCGCACCCGGGGCAACCTGGGCCGTGCCGGTGAAGGTGTTGGCCGCGGTCAGCGTCAGTGTGCCGGAGTTGACGAACAGCCCGCCGCCGAACGAGCTGCCGCCGCCGAGGGTCATGTCACCAACGGTCGTGAGGGTCGCGCCGCTCCCGACGACGGCCGAGTTGACCGCCAGCGTGCCGCCGGCGTTGTAGAGATACACATGGCCGCCGCTGGAAGTCAGCGAGCCGCCGGTCACCGTGTGCGTGCCGGCCGTGTGCAGCAGGCCGCCGCTGGTGATGTCCAGACTGTGCCCGGCCAGGTCCAGATTGGTCGCTCCGGTCGTGATCACCAGGGAGCGGATGGCGTAGTTGTGGTCCAGGGCAAACTGGGTGGTGTTGGCCAGAACGTCGGCGCCGGTGGCGGCGTTCCAGACGGTGCCTGGGCGGGCGCCGGCGTTGGTCAGCAGGGGGACGACGCCGCTGGTGGCGTCGTACCACGCGAAGTCGTAGTCGGTGACGACGCTGCCGGAGGTCTCGTTGATGCGGGCGATGGCCCAGCCGCCGATGAAGCCCGCCGACTGCCCGGTCAGGAAGATCCGCCCGCCGGCGCCGCTCGAGCCGCCGCCGCTGCGATAGAAGAACGCCGTGCCGCTGTTGCGGACGAGGTTGCCGATCGTCATGCGGGTGATGCTGCGGAAGCCGTCGGCCTGGAAGGTCGAGTGGCCGTAGTCCAGCGTGACCGAGCCGAAGGTCTCCTTATCCTGGTCCTTGGTGCCCGAGCCGTAGCTGGAGGCGATGGAAAGCGTGCCGCCGCGGAGGGTGACGGGGACCGAGTCATCCAGGCGGCTGTTGTTGAACCCGCCGCCGTCGCGCGGGCCGAAGGCCTGGAGGTTGCCCCCACGGTTGACGACGACGCCCGAGGTGGTCGCCAGCGTGCCGGACAGTCGCAGGTTGGCGCCATGGATGATCGTCGCGCCGGTGTAGGTGCTGCCCGAGCCGATCCAGAAGGCGCCGGTTGCGCCGTCCGTGCCGCCCACGATGGTCAGGTCGTGCCCGTTCCCGCCGTCGCTGACGCCCGCGAGGAACGCGACGTAGCGTTCGCCGCCGGCGCCGGTGTTGTTGGTGGAACCTTCGTGGATCAGCTTGTAGTTGCCGTTGAGCAGAAGCTGCTGGTTGAACTTCAGGGCGCCGCTGTTGCTGCTGGCATTGGCCAGGCCGAACTTGAAGTCGCCGTCCAGCGAGACCGCGTTGTTCGGCGTGAAGGTCGCGGAGTTTGCGTGCATCCAGCCCCCGCCGGCCAGCGAGAGGGCGCCGGTGCTGAACGCCTGGTTGTTGCCGACGACGACACGGGCGCCTTCGATGGTCGTGCCGCCGGTGTAGATGTTCGCCCGCGTGAGGATGACGGCGCCCTGGTCCATCCGGAGCCCGTCGTTGCCGTCCAGGACCACCCCGACGGTGACCCCGCCGGTGCCCGCAAGGTTTACCTGCGAGCGGATGGTCGGCGTGCCACTGGTGACGTCCAGCGTCAGCGTGCTGCCGGTCAGGATGAAGTTCTGGCCGTAGCCGGTGGCCGTCGTGTCGCCGAAGTTCATGTTGCCGACGATTCGGCCGGAGTCGACCGTGACGGTCCGGTCGGCTGTAATGTTCAGCCCGGAGAAGTTTGCGGTGCTGTCGACGCCGCCGGCGACATTCCCGCCGACCCAGTTGAAACCGTCGACCCAGTTGCCGTTGCCGTCGGTCTGCCAGGTGCCGTTGACCGTGGCGGCCGACGCCGAGGCTGTCGCGGCCAACAGGCAGAGCATCGTCACCACTGCAAACCGAATCGCACTTGTCGCGTTCATGCTCGGCCCCTTTCCACAGTCTCTGTCAGTCGCTGTCAAGGATCCGCCGCAGGGCGGCGTCGTCGCGACAAGAAGAGCCACGCCGGAACGCACTATCCAGCAAATGGCGTGCCACCGGGGGCGTCAGAGCCGGATTCTCAGAGTGGTCGATCTGTAAAGCATTTATTCATAACAGGTTGAGGCATGCGCCCCGGGCGGTATCTGGCCTGGAGGACGGAGTCAAAGCATTTCGACAGGTTGCCGGAACTCAACACAATTGTACTACAGTGGCAGATTTGGCCTCTAACCTACTTGTAGACAGATCATTATGGCGTTGATTTCCGTGGACGGAAATCGCAGCGTTGCAGGAGGCGTAGAGCCGTTCTAACCGATCGGACCGGAGGGGGGACCGACCGATCCGACATCTAACCAGTTGGCCCCCAGCATGATTTGGACCGGCTCCGGGTGCTCGAAGGCGTTGGCCAGGACGTCCACCGCCGCCGACCCCAACAGTTCCGGCGAGCCCTGGTCGAAGCGGCTGAGCCGGTCGGCCAGCGGGAGGGGCTCCCGCGGGGTCGAGCCACCGGCCACGATGCTCAGCCGATCAGGCACTGCGATGCCCAGTTCGGCGGCGGCCTGCATCGCCCCGCTGCCGATCTTGACGTCGGCGGCCACCAGGGCGGTCAGCTCGGTGTGGGAGGGCATCTCGCGGACGAGCAGGCGACGCGGCTCTTCGTGCGTGCCGCTGTCGTCATGGAACAGCCAGTCGGCGCGCGCCTCCAGCCCGCCGCTGGCCAGCGCCAGCTCGAAGCCGCGCCGCCGGTCGGTGCTGATGGCGTCCTGGTGGCGGAGGTCTCCGGCGTAGCCGATGCGGACGTGCCCGAGCATCATCAGCGTCCGCGTCGCCTCATAGATCACCCGCTGCACATCGAAGCAGACCGAATTGGTCGGCTGGGTCGGGCTGCGGTCGTCGACCAGCACCAGCGGGATGCTTCGGATGCGCCAATGCAGCAGCGATTGATCGGGCGGGATGTGATTGACGAACATCCAGCCGATGCGGGTCGGGTCTTCCTGGCCGGCGATGGCGTCCAGCAGGTCGGCGCGGGAGAGGTCCACGTCGTGGGCGAAGTCGTCGAGCTTGAGCCCGCGAGCCCGGCACTGGCGGTCGGCCCCGCGGAGGATGCTCTGCTGGAAACTGTTCAGCCGCGGGATGAACGGCGACAGCGCGACGACGCGCCGGAAGGGCCTGCCCTGCCGGGCGGCCGGATCGAGAACCACCGACTCGCGACGCGGGACGACGCGGATGAGCCCCTCGTCGGCCAGAAGCTGCAACGCCGCCGCCGCGACGCGCGGCGGGACGTCGAACCGCGCCGCCAGGGCGTCGCGTCCCGGCAGCTTGCTGTCGGGAATGTAGTGGCGGAGGCTGCGGCGGAGCAGCGCTGCCAGTTGCTCGGGGGCCATCGCGGGATGCCGTTCGCGCGCGGGTCGGGCCATGCGGCCATTCTAAGCCCCCCGGCGTCGTCGCGACAGGGACATCCGCCGGGCGTCCGGTGGTCCGGGCGCCTTGGCGGGCGTAGAGTTGTTCGTGCGCCGGGGAGCATCTGTCAGGAGCCGATCATGACACGCATTGACGAAATCGCACCGGACGTTTTCCGCATCAGCCTGTTCGCAGAGCAGTTCAACCTCCAGTTCAACCACTTCCTGGTCCGCGACGACCAGCCGCTGCTGTTCCACGCCGGCATGCGTGGGATGTTCCAACCGCTGGCCGACGCGGTGGGCGAACTGATCGACCCGCGCCGCCTGCGCTGGGTCAGCTGGAGCCACTTCGAGGTGGACGAGTGCGGCGGGCTGAACCGCTGGCTGTCGCTGGCGCCGTCGGCCCAGGGCCTGTGCGGCGTGGTCGGGGCGATGGTGAACATGGGCGACTACGCCGATCGGCCCGTGCGGGCGATGGACGCCGGCGAGGTGCTGGACACCGGCCGCCATCGCTTCACCTACCACGCCACGCCGCACCTGCCGCACGGCTGGGACGCGGGCCTGCTGCTGGAGCAGACCACGCGGACGCTGTTCTGCTCGGACCTCGTGCACCAGGTCGGCGACGTCGAGCCGCTGACCGAGTCGGCCGACGTGCTCGGCCGCACGCGCGACGCGATCGTCTCCTACCAGTCCGGCCCGCTGATGGACTACCTGCCCTACACGCCCAACACCGCGCGGCTGCTGGGCAAGCTGGCGGACCTGAACCCCGCGACGCTGGCCGTGATGCACGGCTCCAGCTTCCGCGGCGACGGCGGTGCCGTCCTCCGCGGCCTGTCCCCCATCCTCCGCGAGGTCTTCGCCGGCGAGACCAGGTGACCGCGCTGCACATGCGGCGCCGGCGGGCAGGTCAGTGGATCGGGCCTTCCGGCTCGGCCGATCGCTGCTCCTCCTGCTCGCGGAGGGCGCGGCGGAGGACCTTGCCGGTCGGGCCGGTGGGCAGGGCGTCGACCAGCTCGACGCGGCGGGGAATCTTGTAGCCGGCCAGGTGCGCGCGGCAAAAGCTGCGCAGCTCCGTCTCGCTCGGCGGGGCGGCTGGGTCGCGGGCCGTCACGAACGCCGCAACCATCTCGCCGCGCGTGCCGTCGGGCAGGCCGATGACCGCCGACTGGGCCACCTTGGGGTGGGCGTCCAGGACGTTCTCGACCTCGGCCGGGTAGACGTTCTCGCCGCCGACGATGATCATCTCCTTCTTGCGGCCGCTGATGATGAGGTAGCCGTCTGCGTCGATCCTGCCCATGTCGCCGGTGCGCAGCCCGCCGTCGGGCGTGAACACCTCGGCCGTCGCGTCGTCCATGCGGTAGTAGCCTCGCATGACGTTGTGGCCGTGGACGACGATCTCGCCGTTGATGCCCGCCGGGCAGGGCCGGTCGTCCTCGTCGAGGATCTGGACGCGCACGCCGGGCAGCGGCCGACCGACCGTGCCGGGCCGATCGTCCCGAGGCCGGTTGGTCGAGACGACCGGCGAGGTCTCGGTCAGCCCGTAGCCTTGGAGGATGGGGGTGTCGAAGCGCTGGCGGAACTCCTCGGCGGCGGCCATCGGCAGCGGCTCGCCCCCGCTGACGGCGATGCGCAGCGTCGCCAGGTCGGCCGGTCCGCCCTCCTTGCACTTGAGGCACGCCCCGAACATCGACGCGATGGCCATCATCATGCTGATCCGCTTCTCGCGGATGGCGTCGATGGTCTGGCGCGGGTTGAACCGCGGCAGGTAGAAGACGTTGGCCCCCAGCAGAACGGGGACGGCTAGGTTGGCCATCAGCCCGAAGCTGTGGAACAGCGGCAGCACGCCCAGGATGTTCTGGTCGGGGTCCAGTTCCAGGTGCTGGATGCAGGAATCGACGTTGGCGGCCAGGTTGTCGCCGCGGAGCATGACCCCCTTGGGCAGGCCGGTCGAGCCGGAGGTGTAGAGGAGCACCGCCGTCTCGTCGCCCCGCCGGGGCGGAGCGACGGGGGGCGGGTCGGCCAGCATCGCCGCCAGCAGCCCCTTGCCGATGTCCTCCAGGTAGACCTTCTTCACCTCCAGTTTCTCGCAGACGTCCTGGAAGTGTCGGGTGGCCAGCACCACCTCGGCCCGGCTGTGCCGCACGACGTAGTCCACCTCGCGCGGAGCCAGCAGGAAGTTGATCGGCATCGCGACCCGGCCGGCTGACTGCACCGCGAAGAAGCTGATCGCGAAGGCCGCACAGTTGGGCAGCATGATCCCGACCGGCTTGGAGGGGTCCGGGCTGAGGTGGGCGATCTGCCAGCCCAGACCCGCCGACATCGCCCGCAACTGGGCGAACGTCAGCCGGCGCGACGGGTCGGCGACGGCGACGCGGTCGGCGAATCGGTCGGCGTTCTGTTGCAGTCGTTCAAACAGCATGCCAGCGTCCAGCGGCCGACGACGACCGTCGGCCGACCGTCAATGGAAACGTTCGAGGCTCGCACCTTGAACGTCGGACTTCGAGCGTCTGCCTGGAACCCTTTCCCCAGTCAGATTGGGCTTTCGTTTGAGGCGTCGGGACGTAGAATACCTAATCTGGGTGATGGGTCAAGCAGGCCCGGGCGGCTGGGATTGGCGCCCCTTTGGGCTTAAGCTTCCCATCCCCGACGGTCGAAAAATAGACAGTACCGCCCGCCACGGAAGGCGGGGATTAATCTACTGTACCGCAGATCCAAGGCCTATTGATTATATGACCACTAACCCGCTCATCGCACGAAAACTGTTTCTCGCCCTGCCCGGTCTGCTGCTGGCGGGCCTGGCCGGCTGCCAGGGCATGGTCCCGCCGGACGGCGTGAAGATGCTCAAGGACGCGAACGCGGCCTACGAGAACGGCGACTACCGCCAGACGCTCAGCAAGTCTGACGAGTTCCTCAAGGTGCACGCCGCGACCAACGGCGCGGGAGAGGCCTATTATCTGCGCGGGCTGGCGTATGCCCAGATGCGCGACCGTCAGCGGGCGGCGGCTGACTTCCAGCAGGTGCTCAAGGTGGCCAAGCGGTCGGACCTGCCGGTGCTGGCCCGAGTCGGCATGGGCAATCTCTATTTCGAGCAGTGGCAACTGCCGGCCGCCCGGCAGGAATACCAGGCGGTCGTCGAGAAGCTGCCCAACAAGTCGCCCAAGGACCTGGTGCTCTACCGCCTGGGCCTGTGCAACGCCCGGATGGGCGACTGGGGCTCGGCCCGGGGCTGGTTCAGCCAGGTGCTGCACCTGTTCCCCGATTCGCCGACCGCGGACTCGTCGCGGCGGTATCTCGGCAGCGACGGGTTCTCGATCCAGTGCGGGGCGTTTGAGAAACCCGTCAACGCCACCGAACAGGTCGAACTGCTGAGGAAGCACAACCTCGTGGCCGAGCGGCGGATGGACACGCACGGGCTGCTCTATCTCGTCCAGGTCGGACATTATCGCAGCTACGAGGACGCCCGGGTCGCGCTGGGCCGCGTGCGCGGCGTCGTGTCCGGGGCCATCATCGTGCCGTAGGAGACTGACCTTCATGACATCGACTCGAACCCTCGCCGCGATCCTCACGCTGGCCTGCATGCTGGCGGCGCTGACGACGGTCGGCTGCAACGAGCCGCCCAAGCCGTCGGCCGACCAGCGCGTCGCGCCGCCCCAGGCATTCTTCCAGCCTCACGGACCGCTTCAGCCGTCGCCCGAGCAGAGCCTGCACCTGCCCGACTACCGCATCAACTTCGGCGACCAGCTCGAAATCATCTACCAGATCCGCACCGACCTGGAGCCCGGCGACTACCGCCTCCAGATCGAGGACCAGCTCTCCATCCGCTTCCCCTTCCAGCCCGACCTCAATCAGACCGTCAGCATCGGCAGCGACGGCAAGATCAGCCTGCTGCTGATCGAGCAACCCGTCATGGCGTTCGGGCTGACCGTGTCGGAGCTGTCGGCTGAGCTGCGAAAACAGTACACCGCCCAGCACCTGAAGAACCCCACGCTGACGGTCATCGTGGACAAGAAGAACGTCAAGGTCGAGGAACTCAAGCGGGCGATCACCACCAGCCCCCGCGGCCAGAGCCGCCTGGTCCCCGTCAAGCCCGACGGGCGAATCACCCTGCCGCTGATCGGCGACATCCTGGCCTACGGACGCACCACCGTCGAGCTGCGCCAGGCGCTCAACGAAGCCTACCGGGCCCAGAACGTCTCGGGCATCGACGTGACGGCCAACCTGTTGGTGGTCCAGCCGCTGCGGGTCTACGTCATGGGCGAGGTGCAGAGGCCCGGGCTGGTCGAGGTCGGCTACACCACCACCGTCACCCAGGCGATCGCCCAGGCCGGCGGATGGGACACCGAGCGATCCAACGCCGAGAAGGTGCTGCTGATCCGACGCCGCGGACTGAAGATTCCGCAGGGCACGGTGCTCAACATCGCCTACCTCACGCGCGGGCTGGCTAACCAGGCCCAGCGCGACGAGAAGCCGGAGTTCGCCAAACACCTGTACGACCCGTTCCTCAAGGACGACGACATCATCTACGTGCCCAGCAACCAGCTGGCCAAGAACGCCGACTGGATCGACATGGTCTTCACCCGCGGACTGCGGGCGATCGGCGGGTTCTCCAGCAGCTACGGCATCAGCGACGCGGCCGACTGGGTCGGACCCAACCCGTAGAAGCTGTTTCAGAACCTACGCGGGTCGCGACGACGGGTATTGCGGTCGGGGCCAAGGAGTCGAGGAGGAGTCGATACGTGACGGAGTATCGTCGACGACGAGCGACGCAGGCCGCGACCGCAAGACCCGCCGTCCCGGCGGGTTGGGCCGCAAAGGGCCCGTCTGCGGCGTCGCCGCTCCTGGACGATACTTCTCTCGTATCGACTGCGTCGCGGCTTCTTGCATCCGGGCCCTTTGCGACCCAACGCGATCCCGTGTAGGTTCTGAAACAGCTTCTAGAGACGTGCATCGCACAAGGACGCGCACATGGCAGAAAGTTGGCACAGTCGATCGCTCCGCGACATCCTGCGGATACTGTTCACGCGCTGGCTCAGCGGCCTGCTGATCTTCGCGCTAGTGATCGGGGCGGCGGTGGCAGTCACCCTCATCAGCCCCCGCAGCTATCAGACCAGCGTCACCGTCCGCGTGCCCTTCACCGACATCGAGGAGCAGATCATCGGGCTGCGCACCAGCGACACCTGGGAAGTGCTGCTCAAGACGCTCCGCGAGACGCTGATGAGCCCGGAGGTCCTCAGCCGCACGCTGGCCCGCTTCGACGACGCCAAGCTGTCGCGCGACCTGAGCGGCGCCGGACTCAAGGCCGTCGCCGACCCGCTGGTCAACGACGCCGTCGACGCCGCGGCCGCCAAACTCCGCAAGGACGACCCCGAACGCGTCGCCGAATTCCGCCGCAACGTCCGCATGGAGACGCCCGGCGGGCAGGAGATCAGCAAGAGCCAGGTCTTCACCGTCTACGTCCGCGCCGACGGCAGCGACGGAAACGTGAACGCCAAGAAGCTGGCCGACCTGCTGATCGAGGAGTTCCGCTACCGCTACTACCAGACGGTGCTGACGCAGCTCCAGCACGACCGGCGGAAGTGCCAGGCCCGCCTGGACGTCATCACACCGCAGTACGACAAGCAGAACCTGGCGTACGAGACGTTCACCCAGCGGCCCGACGTCCGCCAGAACATGACGCTGCTGGAGAGCATGCTCAAGGACTCGCCGGCCGACCTGGGCAGCGCCCGCGTGGACGTGCAGGTGCAGGGGGCGATCGCCGAGCTGGAGGCCCAGCGCAGCCAGAAGCTCGCCCTCAGGCAGGCCGTGCAGAAATCCATCGACTCACTGGCCCGCCCCGACGACCAGGCGCTGATGGAGAACCGCTTCATCCCGCGCGAGGTCCGCACCGAGAACGCCACTGTCCGCACGCTCTCGGAACTGCTGGCCCAGAAGGTCGCCCGCAAGATCGAGCTGGAGCAGAAGTACGAGCCGGGCTACCCGGAGCTGGACGACGTGACCCGCGAGATCGCCGCCATGCTCGGGCAGATCCGCTCGGCCCTGGTCGAGGGCAACGCCCAGCTCCAGGCCGACATCGACCAGGCCGATGCGGCCCTGGCCAACTACCGTCAGCGCGGCCAGGGCGGCGGGCTGCCGGCCGACTTCGGCAAGCTGCTCGCGGAGTTCCGCAACATCCGCACCGGGCAGAAGACCTACACCGACCAGTGGACCAAGGCGACCGCCGACGTGGCCAACGCCGACGCGACCCTGGCGTCGGCCCGCGTCGAGCCGAGCATCCCCGCGCCCGAGCTGGCCCCGCTGCCCGACCGCCCCGACCGCCCGATCGTCTGGCTGAACCTGACCATCGGGGCTGCCGTCGCGCTGCTGCTGGCGCTGGCGTATCTGTTCCTGGCCGACTTCTACGACCACTCGGTCCGTTCGACCGACGAGGTCGAGCGTTATCTCGGCGTGCCGGTGCTGACTTCGGTCCGCCGCATGCGCCACCCGATTCGCCGATAGCCGCCCGCGGGCGACCTCTTGTGCAGGACGCGAACATGGCTGACCAGACCAACACGCAGCAGCAGACCGTCGGTGACCGCACGCCCGCCAGCGCGTCGGTCAAACGCTTCGCCCAGCCCGTCTGCGACGAGATATGGGCGTCGCTGTTTGCCTCGGCTGCCCCCGGCGCCGCCCGTTCGGTCATGATGACCGCCGCCGGACGCCGCGAGGGCGTCTCGACCTTGCTGGCCGGCGCCGCCCTCACCGGCGCGTCGCTCATGCCCAACCAGCGCATCGCCCTGGTGGACCTCAACGTCCGCACGCCGCGGCTGGCCGGCTTCCTCGGCGTCACGCCCGAGCCGGGACTGGCCGACGTGCTGGGCGGCAATGCGACGCTGGAGCAGATCGCCCGCCCGGTCGGGTCGGCCAACCTGCTGTTCTACCCCGCCGGACGCGGACCGGCCGCGTCGGCCATGCTCCGCAACCCGGCGCTGGGCGACCTCGTGCGGCAGATCCTCTCGGGGCACGAATACGTGCTGTGCGACTGCGCCGCCGCCAACCTCTACCCCGACGTGCAGGTGCTGGCCCCGCTGTTTGACGGCGTGGTGCTGGTCGCCGAGGCCGGCGCGACGCGGCGCGAATCGCTCGCCCAGGCCAAGAAGCGCGTCGAGCAGGGCGCCGGGCGCGTGCTGGGCGTAATCCTCAACAAGCGCCGCTACCCCGTCCCGCGCTTCCTCTACCGGCGGAGCTGATCCCCCTGGCGCCACCGGGTGCAGCCGACATGCAGGCCGTCGCTCACAGATCGTTCAACCCGCTGGCCGTCCTGTTCCTGGCAGGCCCGGCCGTCGCGGCCATCCTGTTGTCGCCGGCGGCCTATCAGCCCTACGTGATGGCGGCGCTGCTGGCAGCCATCGCGGTGGTGCTGACGGCGTTCTACGCCGACATGGTCTGGCTGCTGCTGGCCGCCCTGCTGGCGACCGTCCTGCTGGGCGGCGACGTGTGGCGTCTGGACCTGCCCGGCTGGCCCAACCTGACCATCGACCGCCTCGTGCTCGCCGGCGTGGTCGCGGCGTTCGGCGTCGGGCTGTTGGCCGGGCGGTGGAAGGTGCACATCCCGCCGGTGCTTGGCCCGCTGCTGGCGGCGCTGCTGCTCTGGGTGGCGATCGCGACCCAGCACTCCGGCTGGACGCTGGCGCCGTTCTTCACCGAGAAACTGCACCTCGTGCCGCCCTATTACCAGTATTACGCCGGCTTCCTCGCCCCCTTCGTGCTGTTCCTGCTGGCGATGTCGGTCTTCCGCGGGCCGCGCGACCTGGGAACGCTGCTCGTCTGCTTCTCGCTGTTCGGGCTCTATCTCACGGTCGTGGGGCTGGCCGCCAAGTACGGCGCCGACTTCCTGGTCTGGCCGCGAGTCATCCTCGACAAGGCCGTCGGCATCCACTACGGCCGCGTCCGCGGGCCCTTCCTCAACGGCCCGGACATGGGCATGATGCTCACGATCTGTTTCTTCGCCAACCTGCTGCTGGCGTCGCACGCCAACCGCGCCCTGGGCCTGCTGCTGATCCTCATCAGCCTGCCCATGCCCTTCCTGATCTACTTCACGCTGACCCGCTCGATCTGGATCGCCTTCCTGCTGGCCGTCGTGATCGCCGTCTGGTTCTGGCCGCGATCCCGACGCATCAGCGTGGTGCTCTCCTGCCTGCTGCTGGCGTCGCTGCTGGTGCTGGCAGCCGTCTTCTGGTCCAACATCACCAGCTCGCGCCGCGAACAGGGCGGCGTCGCCGATGCCGCCCCGGCCATCTCGCGCATTCAGCAGACCTACATCGCGATGGAGATCATCCGCAGCCACCCGCTCCGCGGCGTCGGGCTGGGGCACTACCCCGTCGAGGCCTATCACACCCAGACGATGACCGCCATCGGATCGGCCGCCTACACCTACGCCCGCGGCGCCGTCGAGCACAACAACTTCATCTCCCTGCTCGCCGAGACCGGCCTGCCCGGCGTGCTGCTCTATGCGGGGGTGACGTTCGGCCTGCTGATCGTCTCGATCCGTCTCTACCGGATGATCCCCAACATGGCCCTGGGCTACCTCGACCGACGGTTCATCGTCTTCTACTGGATCGTCTGGGTCGTCTTCTTCACCAACTCCAGTTTCCGCCTGACCACCGACGCCCCCTTCCCCAACTGCATGTTCCTGCTCACCGGCGCACTGATCGTCGCCTGCTGGCATGCCCTTCGCCCGCAGCCGGTCCGCCTGCCGCCCCTGCCCCGTGTGCTCCCCGCCCGTCCGCGCCCCGTCGCTGCCCGCTGACCGCGGCTCTCAGTCGCTCGCCGGCCCGATCAGCTCGATGACCATCACGCGCACGCTGTGCAGCAGCACGCGCCGCGGGCGGCGGGCAAGCTGCCGCCACATCGCCCCGCCGGCCGGCGTCTGCGGGTCCAGGATCACCGCGTCGATGCCCGCCAGGTCCGCCGCCGCCCCGCGCCGCAGCGCCAGCCGGTCGGCCGCCGACAGGTACACCAGCGCCGGCCGATCCGCCTCCCCCGCCGCCAGCAGCCGCGCGACGTCCGCATCCCACAATTTCTCCGACGGCAGCACCAGCACGCGCCAGCCGGGCGGGGCGTGACGCATCCAGCGCGTCAGCTCCGCCTGCTCCGGCGCCGCCCGGTAGACCGGCAGCCAGCCGAGCGGGCGGCGGGCATTGTAGCCGGCCCACCACGCCCCGGCCTGCATCGCCACCGCCGCCGCTAGCAGCACTGCGCCGGCCGCCCGCCGCCACCGCCAGACGCCCGCCAGCGCCACCGCCGCGAACGGCAGCAGGTTCACCGAGTAGATCAGCCAGTAGCGCACCTGGAGCGCCCAGCCGGCCCACAGCGTCATCGCGAAATACGGACCGGCCTGGAGCAGGAACATCCACGCGAACGGATCGCGACCCAGCCCGCGCCGCCGCATCCACAGCCCCCCCGCCGCCAGCGCGAGCACCACCGCCGACGGCGTCGCGCCAGGGATCAGCGCCCAACGCAGCAGCAGGTCCCGCCGCCCCAGCCCCGCCAACGCGTCCTCTTCGCCCTTCTGCGTCGCCACCGACTGGAACTGCGACAAGAACCCCTGGCCGCGCAGCACCATCGGCTCGACCAGCAGCCAGCCCAGCACGGGCAGCACGATCAGCGCGAACGCCGCCGCGGCGACTCCTCCCCTCTCCCTCGCCTGCGAGGGAGAGGGTGGGCCCGACGCAGTCGGGACCGGGTGAGGGTGGCTGTCGGCAGGGATGCCCCCAGGTTGCAGCGCACCCGCCGCGCCGGAAGAACCCTCACCCCAACCCTCTCCCTGGAAGGGAGAGGGGGCATCTGCGCGCCGCCCGTCCGCACGCCCGCGGGCGGCCCGCCGAGCCTGGAGCGCCAGCCAGGCTGCCAGGATAATCGCGACGACCTTGGCCTCGTGCCGCAGCAGCATGGCCGCCGCGATCGCCAGCCCCGCCAGCGTCGCCCGCGCCGTCGGCCGACGGACGATCGCACCCGACGCTTTCCTCGCCGCCGGCAGCCCGGCCGCCAGCGCCGTGTTCACGCCCCCCAGCAGGAAGAACAGGTAGTAGGTTTCCACCGAGTTGCTGCCGGTCAGGTAGATGTGCCCGTAGTAGACCGCCAGCAGCAGGCCCGCCCACGTCGCCGTCGCCACGCGGCCGGACCATCGCAACACCGCCGAGTAGAGCATCCAGCAGGCCCCGACGCCGCAAAGCCAGCCGAGCAGATCGACCCAGAACAGCGGCGCGTCATACAGCCGCAGCAGGGCCCCGATCGCATACCAATGCGCCGGCTCCCACACGCCCGAGAGCCCCTGCCATCGCGGCGCGTGCGCCCAGCGGATCGCGTTCTGCAACCGGTAGACCCCGTCCCACGGCAGCAGGTCGCCCAGGAAGATGGCCGCCAGCCGGATCGCTCCAGCCGCCAGCAGCACCGCCGCCAGCCCGGCCCGCCGGGCCCGCCGCGCCGCCGCCTCGTCCGCCGTCGGCAGTGGGGATTGCGCATCCATCGCCCCCGCCTGTACCCCGCCGCCGCCGGGCTGTCAACGCAGGGGATGGACGCCTCCGCGGCTGTTCGCGAGACCCGCGAGTGAAGTTGGCTCCCGCGGGAAGCTGGTCTTGAGAGAGAAACTCCACATTGATCATTGGTCATTGGTCATTGGTCATTGAAGAGGCGATGGAAAGTCTTCCTCAATCTCCAATGTGAAATCCTTCTCCCCTTCGTGGCCCTTCTCCCCTCTTCGTGGTCCTTCGTGTTGAATCCCCGCATTGACCGCCGTCGCTGCCCGGACTAGGCTGGGCGCACCTGTCCGCCGGAGACGCCCGTGCCGACCAGCTTCACGATGACGATCCCGTGGGTGATGGACCTGGTGGCCCACCTGGGCCCGCGGAGTTTCCTGGATGTCGGCTGCGGGTCGGGGCGATACGGGTTCCTGTTCCGCGAGTACCTGGACTATCACCCGTCGGCCCGGGCGGCGTCGGCCGACGGCGGGCCCGGCCGCGTCGAGGCCGTCGAGGTCCACGCCGACTATCTCACGCCGCGGCACCGGGCGATCTACGACGCGATCCACGTCGGCGACGCGTCGGCTGTCCTGCCGACGCTGGGGCAATACGACCTGGTCTTCTGCGGCGACATGATCGAGCACCTGGACAAGCCCGCGGGCGAGGCGCTGCTGGACGCGATGTTCGACCGGGCCCGGCTGGCCGTCGTGGTTGCGACGCCGGCGCGGTGGATCGAGCAGGACGCCGAGTGCGGCAACGAGCACGAGCGGCACCGGTCGCTGTGGCGGGCGCAGGACTTCGACCGGCCGCGGTTCGCCAACCGCCGCGTCGCACACGTGCATCAGCAGGTGCTGCTGGCGGCGATCGGGCGCGAGGGGGTGCGGCTGCCGCGGACGCTGCGGCCGTGGTGGGCGCCGCTGCGCCGGCGGGCGCGGGCGTGGATCGGCCGGGCGCTCGGCGGCGGGCCGGACGATGCCCGATGACAGGTCGCCCGGCGATCGGTATGATGGCGGCGCGCTGAGCGCGTTCGTCGGAACCGTATGAGCCAACCCGCGGCAATCCCGGTGATCTACGTGGCCGGCATCGGCCGCTCGGGCAGCACACTCCTGGCGTTGCTCCTGAACTCGCACCCGCAGATCTGCTCGCCGGGCGAGATGGCCGGCTACAAGCGGTATCGCGCGCGGCACGCGGGCCTCTGCTCCTGCAAGGCGAGCCTGCACGAATGCCCGTATTGGGCGGAGGTGTCGCGGCGGATGGCCGGGCGCGGGCTGGGCTTCGCGGCCGGCAACTGGCGGATCGACTACCGGATCGGCGCCAATTACGGACTGTGGCGGCTGTTCAGCGGTCCGCTGGGCAACGGCCAGGCCGAGCGCGTGCGCGACTGGTGGGTGCGGCGGCTGCCGTGGACCGCCGGCCGCGTGCGCGACCTGGAGCGACGCAACCGGGCGCTGATGGAAGTGCTGCTCGAGATGAGCGGCAAGACGATACTGGCCGACACCTCCAAGAACGCCAGCCGGGCGGGATTCCTGGCGCGGCTGCCGTGGGTGGACCTGCGGCTGATTCACCTGGTCCGCGATCCGCGCGGATACCTGGCGTCGCAGGTCCGCAGGGGCGGGCACGCTCAGTTGCGGCCGATCTCCATGTCCCGGGCGACGGGCACCTATCGCAGGCGGTTCGCGGAAGTGCGCCGCGTGGCCGACTCGATGGACCCCGCGCGGACGATGACGCTGCGCTACGAAGACCTGTGCGCCGATCCGCCCGGGCAGTTGCGGCGGATCGCCGCGTTCGCCAGCGTCCAGCCGTGGCCGACCTGGCCGATCGCCTATCGCAGCGGCGACCACCACCTTCTCGGCAATCCTCTGACCTACCGGCCCGGCGACGGGATCGTGCACGACGAGCGATGGAAGCGTGAGCTGTCGGCTGAGCAGGTGCGCTACGTGATGGCGCGGACGGCGCGGGCGAGAAAGTTCTTCGGCTACGAGTGATCGTCGCGACCGGAGGGCCCGGCGGCGTTGCCGCGGCGGCCCAGCAGGAGGCCGACGTTCTCGCGGACATAGGCGCCCAGCGTGCGGCGGTCGTCGGCCGTCCAGAGCCACGAGCTGCACAGCAGCAGCGCGCAGGCCGCCACAGTCGCCCCGCCCAGCAGCCAGTCCCCGCCCGCCGGCCACGCCCACGGCAGCAGCAGCACCAGCGGCGACGCCGCCACAACCAGGTCCTGCCCCCGGCTCCACCGGATGCCGCCCCCGATTGCCCGCACCATGACCCACAGCGACACCAGCGTCGCCGCCATCGCCAGCGCCCCCGCCTGCGCCATCCGCAGCGCGGCCAGGTAGGCCCCCTCCTCCGCGGTCACCCCGCGCAGCAGCCACAGGGCCGCCCCGACGTGCACGGCCAGCCCCAGCACCGCCGACCACATCCGCACGCGCGTGTTCTCCAGCAGCACCGCGCTGGCGTGAGGCAGCGCCACGTGCAGCGCCAGCAGATACGACACCAGGAACCACGCCAGCAGCGGACCGGCCGACGCGTAGTCCGCACGCAGCAGCCGCACCAGCGGGCCGCGCCCCAGCACCACCGCCGCCGACGACAGCCAGAACAGCCACCCGCTGACGCGGAAGATCAGGCCCAACTGCCGCAGCGCCACCTCGCGCGCCCCGCGCTCCCAGTGCCGGTTGGCCGCGTTCTGCGCTGTCGCCCACACCGCCCCGCCCAGCAGCGGCAGGAACTGCATCAGGTCCCGCGGGTAGCTGAACAGCCCCGATGGTCCCGCCCCGTAGCGCTTGTTCAGCAGCCACGGACCGAACATCAGCAGCCCCTGCGTCAGCAGCACCGTCACCAGCAGGAATCCTGAATAACGCAGCAGCTTGCCCGCGGTCTCGCCCCACCGCTCAGCCAGCGGCGTCCGCTGACTCTGCCATCGCCGCAGGTGCAGCCACAGCCCCGCGCCCGCCGGCACGACCGCCAGCGCCAGGCTGCCCGCGTACGCCCACATCACCCGCAGCGCCCCGCTAGACGCCTGGCCGACCGTCCCGCCCGGCGCCGTCAGCAGCAGCGCCACCGCCAGCGCCAGGAACCCCGCCCCGTGCAGCATCTCCATGATCGAGATCGCCCGGTACATCCGCAGCCCGCGCAGCAGTCCCTGCACCACAAAGTACGCCGCCGACAGCGCCATCGACAGCACCACCAGCAGCATCAGGCCCAGCAGGTATCCGCCGCCCGCCCCCAGCGCGTCGGCGTCGGAGCCTGACAGCGCGATCTGCGCCAGCCACGGCGCCCCGGCCAGGAACGCCCCGATCAGCACGCCCCCCGCCAGCGCGCACAGCCCCACCGCCCGCCGCGCAAACGGGCGCAGCTGGCCGGCCGCCTCGTACATCGGCACGTAGCGGTCCAGCCCCGCGACCAGGCCCAGCGTCGTGAGCATCCAGCAGAGCCCGACCATCAGCATCGCCAGCCGCAGCAGGCCGTATTCCGGCGAGGTCATCAGCACGCCGAGCACGACGATCCGCACCAGGCCCAGGAACCGCACCAGCACGACCATCGGCAGGTAGATGCGCAGGCTCGCGCCCAGCGAGCGGGCCTCGAACAGCCAGCTTTTCGGCGGCTCGTCCTGGGGCGGGGGCGGCGGGGGCGAAGGCGTCGGCTGGGTCATGGGCTCCGGGCCTGGATGAGCGATCGGACGGTCGCGACGCGACGTGCGCATCATAACCCCCAGGCCGGCCGGGACGGACAAGGATTTTGGATTTGAGATTTCAGACTTGAGATTTCGGATAGTCCGACGTGGCGTTCCGAGGCGCCGGCCTCATCAATCTCCAATCTGAACTCTCCAATCGAGAATCCCACCCCTCCGTGATGAATCCCGTTTTTCGGCGCGCACAATTTGTACGGGCACTTTGAAGAATCCGAAATTCCTCAGCGCTGCTTCTTCAACGACTTACGGGAATCCGCGCCGAGAAGTACGACACAAACCCGGACATTCGCCCCCTCTTACGAGCGGGGCTCGTCGCGCGACGGCCCCGGCCGGGAGGAGCCGCGATGTCCGGAATCTTCAAGTTCAGTCGGCTCGGGCTGATCGCCCTGATCGGGCTGGCCATGCTCGGGGGGCGCGAACCGGCGGCCGCGCTATCCGATCGCCTTCCGCATCCGCCTGGCCGCCTCGTCCACGGCGGCTGCGGTGATGTGCCGGTGGGTCACCAGGCGGATCGTGGTCGGGCCGGTCACGCTGACCATCACGCCGGCGGCCTTGAACCGCGCCGCCAGATCGCGGGCGCCCACGCCCGTGTCGGCGACGTCGGCGAAGACCATGTTCGTCTGGACGCGGTTGATCACCTTCACCCCGCGCAGCTCCCCCAGCAGGCCGGCCAGCCGCGCGGCGTTGGCGTGGTCGTCGGCCAGCCGCTCGATCTGCTGCTCCAGCGCGACGATCGCGCAGGCCGCCAGCACGCCCGCCTGGCGCATCGCCCCGCCCAGCCGCTTGCGCACCCGGCGGGCCTGGGCAATGACCTCTTCGCTGCCGACGATGACCGAGCCGGCCGGGCAGCTCAGCCCCTTGGAGAAGCAGAAGGTCAGCGTGTCAACCTCGGCGGCGTAGTCGCGCACCGGCGTGCCGGTTGCAACCGAGGCGTTCCAGATGCGGGCCCCGTCGAGGTGGACCTTCAGCCCGTGCTCGCGGGCGACGGCGCACAGCTCGCGGTGCAGGGAGATCGGCGTGACGCAGCCGCCCCCGCGGTTGTGCGTGTTCTCCAGCCACAGCACGCGCGGCCGCGGCAGGTGGGCGTCGGGCGGACGGACGGACGCCCGGACCTCGGCCGGGTCGAGCAGCCCGTCGTGCAGTGGGACCATGCGCGGGGCGACGCCGGCGACCGAGAACATCGAGCCGGCTTCGTACCACCAGAAATGGGCGTCGGCGTCGATGATCGCCTCGTCGCCGTGGGCGGCCAGGCTCATCATGCCGCACAGGTTGCCCATCATGCCCGAGGGCACGAACAGCCCGGCCGCCTTGCCGCAGCGGTCGGCCGACATCTTTTCCAGCCGGTTCACCGTCGGGTCGAGCTGCTGCTGGTCGTCGCCGAGGGGCGCCAGCCGCATCGCCTCGTACATCGCCTCGGTGGGCAGCGTCTGGGTGTCGCTGTAAAGATTGATCGTCTCGTCGGCCATCGGATGCTCCTGGGGGCCTGCTCGCCCGCCGTTAGGTCACTGTTCGACGGGCGGCACATAGTTGACGGTAAGGGTGGAGACCGGGCCCATACGCCGGGCCTTGTTACGTTCGCAGATGCGCAGGCAGTTGGGTCCGGGCACGAGCTGCCAGCGGAAGTCGGCGGTCCAGGGCTTCCACTCCGAGCCGTCCACGCTGACCAGGAACGTGTCCAGCGAGGGGGTCTGGGTGTAGAGATACACCAGCAGTTCGCCGGGCTCGGTCCCGTGCTCGACCTCGACCTGCACGCGGCAGAGCGGCCAATTGAAATCGCCCAGCCGATCGACCCGGCGGATCACCTGCGGACCGGCCGACACCGCCTCGGGACCGGCCCAGGCGACGTAGCCGCTCCAGCCGGCCGGCGAGTAGACCGCGTTCAGCGGCGTCGTGCCCGGCTTGCCGGTGAAGTCGCTTCGCGGCACCAGCAGCAGCGCCCCGGCCGCCCAGCAGGGGACCGCCTGGTCCGCGGGCAACTGCCGCCCGTCGCGGATCACCCGCAGCTTCAGGTCCGCCCCGGTCAGGCCCGGGCGGCATCCGCACTGCACGAACCGGCGCTGAAGCTCGATTGCGCCCAGCGGCGCCGCCGTCGATTCGTCGATGAAGTAATCGCCCGCCATCGCGTCGGCGAGCACCCACTTGTCGTAGTCGCACGACCAGAACTCGACCGCGTGGAGGATCGGTCCGCCGGGGGCGTCGGGCGGCATGAACCCCACGATCCGCGCCGGCACGCCCACCGTCGCCAGCCCCTCGCACAGCACGACCTGGCAGGGCAGCGACTGCGGCTGATCGGTCCGCGTCGCCAGGATCGTCCCGGCGATCCACCGCGAGTCGGGCATCAGCAGACCTTGCCTGCCGACCTGCCGCGTCCAGCGCATCACCCGCAGGACCAGCTCGAACTCGGTCCTCGCGTTGCGCACCGCGTCGGACAGGCCGTAGCGACGCGTAAGCGCGGCCGCCTGCCGGCCGGGCAGCGGGCCGGCCTCGAAGCTCAGCGCCGGGCGCCACACCCGCGCCGAGGGGAACTCGTGAACGTCGATGCGCCCGGGCGGCTCGGGGGCGGCCTTGACGTCCATGCCGACGAGCGTCAGACCCAGGATGCGCGGGCTGCCGGCGGGGTCTTCGGTGGACAGCCGGGCCCGCATCTGCACGAAGCGGCCGGCCGGGCGGGGCACGGTGAATTCACCCGCGTCGTCCGGCTGGACCGGGGCCCAGTCGCTCCAGCGGTCGCCCTCGGCGACGGCCAGTCGGCCGCTGCGCACCCACCACTGAATCTTCGTGCCGGCCGGCGTGCGCTGGACGATGCGCCCGCGGATCGCCCCGACCGTCACGGCGTGGCGGATGCGGTCGGTGTCGGCGTCGCGGGCCAGGTCCACCACCGGGCCGGTCCAGCGACCGGCCAGCTCGTACTGGCCCAGCAGCAGGCGGACGCAGTATTCGCCGGCGGCCTTGCCCTCGTGGCCGAGCTTCTCGGGCGTCCAAGTCGCCCCTCCGTCGGCGCTGCGCTCGCTGAGTCCGGGGAACGCCCGCTCGCCCGTGCCCTGGCCGAAACCGGCCTTGGGGGCGATCATCAGCCGCCAGCCCGGCGCGTCGGAGGCCGAACGCAGCTCGATCGCGTTTTCGCCCACCGTCAGCAGCGCCGCAGCGACGGGGATCTGCCACCAGCGCGGGCCGACCACCGGGCGGTCCGGCTGGGTCGTCGCGGACGCGTCGCGCGGATCGAACCGAACCGGCTGGCCGTTGACGCGGATCAGCAGCGGACCGCCGCCGGCGCGGGCGGCGAACAGCAGCAGGCTCGCCGAGTCGGCCGACAGCGAGGGGACCAGCAGCTTCTTGCGGGCTTGGACGGCGGCGGTCAGCGACTCGAAGTACGGACCCAGCGACGGGTCGGAGAGGTCCTTGCGGACGACGCGGCCGGCCTCGGCGTCGGGATCGAACAGCCCGAACGCAGGCCCGTCGTCCTCGACGTTGACGCCGCGGGCCAGAAGGATCGCGTCGCCGTCGCAGGCGACGTGCTCGAGCTCCTGGGCCTGGGCGTAGAGCTGCGCCGCGGGCAGATCGCCGGCCGGCGGGACGGCCGCCGGCGTCTGGGGCGTGGGCGGCGCGGGGGGCTTGCACCCGACCGCGCAGCAGAGGCCGGCCAGCAGCGCCGTAATCAGCAGCGTTGAGCGTCGCGCGAGAATGGAGCGAATCGACATGCCGGTTCCACTGGGACAAGCAGCCACGTCATCGGCCGCGGGCGCCGTCGCGATAATACTTAAACCGCACGCCGGAGGAAAGTTTTTACCCCTCGTCGCCGGCGAAACCGTGCCGCAGCGTGTTCTCGGTCACCGTCACCGGCAGGAGGAACTGGAGCAGGTAGTCCGGCCCGCCGGCCTTGCTGCCCAGCCCCGAGCAGCGGAACCCGCCGAACGGCTGCCGTCCCACCAGCGCGCCGGTGATCCTGCGATTGATGTAGAGGTTGCCCGCCTCCAGTTCCCGCCGGGCCCGCTCGACGTGCCGCGGGCTGCGCGAGTAGAGCCCGCCGGTCAGGGCGAACCGCGTCCCGTTGGCCAGCCGCAGCGCCTCGTCGAAGTCCTTCGCCCGCATCACCGCCAGCACCGGGCCGAAGATTTCCTCCTGCGCGATCCGGGCGTCGGGCCCGACATCCGCGATGATCGTCGGGCCCGCGTAGTAGCCCGCCCCCAGGTGCGACACGTCGGTCTCCAGCAGCACGCACCCCTCGCGGCGGCCGATCTCGATGTAGCGGCGGACGCGCTCCAGGGCCTCGCGATCAATCAGCGGGCCGACGGTCGTGTCCGGCTCCTCGGGCGGACCGACCCGCAGGCTCCGCGCCGCCTCGACCAGCCGCCGGCAGAACCGCTCGTAGCCCGGGCCCACCACAATCACCCGCGAACAGGCCGAGCACTTCTGTCCGTTGTACCCGAACGCCGAGGCGATCACCCCGCGGATCGCGTCGTCGGGGTCGGCGTCCTCGTCGACGACAATCGCGTTCTTGCCGCCCATCTCCGCGACGACGTGCTTGAAGTTAACTCCGCGCGGGCCCGGACCGGCGGCCGCCGCCGCCGCGTAGATGGCCGCCCCGACCTCCAGCGAGCCGGTGAACGCGACCAGGTCCACGCCCGGATGCGTCACCAGGTGCATGCCGACCTGTCGGCCGGGGCCGGGCAGGTAGTTGAACACGCCGGGCGGGAAGCCGGCCGACCGCACGTGCCGCATGAACTGGGCCGCGACCACCGCCGACTGGCCCGAGGGCTTGAGGACGACACAGTTGCCGGCCGCCACCGCCGCGGTGCTCATGCCGGCCAGGATCGCCAGCGGGAAGTTCCACGGCGCGATGATCGCCCCGACGCCGCGTGGGCGGTAGGTGTGGGCGTTGGTCTCGCCGGGCGCGTCCCACCGCCGGGGCTCGCCGGTCAGCCGCACCGCCTCGCGGCCGTAGTAGCGGCAGAAGTCGATCGCCTCGCTCACGTCGGCGTCGGCCTCGCGCCACTGCTTGCCGCACTCCAGCGTTTCCCACGCCGCCAGCTCGTGGCGGTGCGACTCCAGCGCGTCGGCCAGCCGCTCCAGCAGCGCCGCCCGGTCGGCCGCCGGCGTGTCGCGCCAAGCAGGAAAGGCCTCGGCCGCCGCCGCCACCGCCCGGTCCGCAGCGGCCGGGTCGGCCTGGTGCACCCTGCCAACGACCTCGGCGGGGTTGGCCGGGTTCTCGCGCGGGCGAACGGTCCTGCCTCGCACCTCCTGCCCGCCGATGACCAGCGGATACTCGCGCCCCAGCAGCCCGCGCACATCCCGGATCGCCTGGTGGACGGCCATGCGGCTGGCCTCCTTCGAAAAGTCGGTGCTCGCGGCGTTGGCAAAATCGCCGGCGTCGCCAGGAACGCGGCCGGTCATGTGCAGCGCCGCGGTCGGATGGCTCGCCGGGTCGCCCAGCAGCCTGTCGGCCGCCTCGTGCTCGACGAACCCCTGCCGCAGGAACGACTCGTTGGAGGTGTTCTCCAGCAGTCGGCGGATGAGGTAGGCCATGCCGGGGATCAGCTCGCCGAACGGGGCGTAGACGCGGACGCGCAGGTCGCGGTCGGCCAGCGCGGCCTTGATCGGGTCGCCCATGCCGTAGAGCAATTGAAGCTCCAGCTTGCCGAGCGGCAGCTCCAGGCGCTGGGCGCAGGCCAGCGCGTGCGCCAGGCTCCGCACGTTGTGCGACGCGACCGCGGGGTCCAGCGCGTCGGGGGCGGCCGTCATCAGCCGCGTCAGCGCCTCGAAGTTCGCGTCGCTGTCGCTCTTGCGGTCGAAGACGGGCAGCGGCCAGCCGCGCTGGGCGGCGATGACGCTCTCGTAGTCCCAATAGGCCCCCTTGACCAGGCGGACGGTGAACGGCAGCCCGCGGCGTCGGCCCAGGGCGATCATCCGCTCCAGGTCCGCCCGCGAATCGCGCAGGTAGGCCTGGATGACGATGCCGACGTCGCGCCAGTCGGCAAACTCGCCCGCCCCGGTGATCCGCTCGAACAGATCCAGCGTGATGTCGCGGACGGCGTAGTCCTCCATGTCGAAATGGATGAACGCCCCGCGCCGCCGCGCCAGCCGCAGGATCGGCGCCAGCCGGGCGACGACCTCGTCGGCCGACCGCCGCGGCGCGATCGGGTCGAACTGCGAGTAGAGGCTGGTCAGCTTGATCGAGAGGTTGACCCGCGAGATGGCCCGCCCGCCGTCGGCGGCGTCCAGCAGCGGATCGCCGGGCCAGCCGGCCGCCCGCGCCGTCAGCGATTCGATCAGCTCGCAGTAGCGGCGGGCGTAGTCGTCGGCCTCGGGCTCGGAGAGAACTTTCTCGCCCAGCAGGTCGAGCGAGAAGGTGAGCCGCCGCCGCCGCAGGGCGAGGATGGTCTCGACCGCCTCGTCGGCGGTGCCGCCGGCGATGAACCGCCGGGCCAGCCGCCGCACCGCCCGCAGGACCGCCGCCGAGGAGAACCGCGCCATCGCCGAATGGGCCGCCCCCAGCAGCGCCGGCGCCAGGCGGATCCAGCGCGGCGCGTCGCCGCCCGGGTCGCCGAGGTACTCCTTCAGATGTTCGTGAACCTGGTCGCGCCCCGCCAGCGCCGGCAGCACGTCGACCAGCCGGAACAGCCGCCCCTTGAGCCCCCCCGCGTTCATCGACCACTGCATGAGATGCTCTTCCCACCAGCGCGGGTTGAGCATCCCCGGGGCCAGCGCCTGCGAGCGGGCGAACAGCTCGCGCCCGATCTCCCGCGTCCGCCGCTCCAGTGCGTCATCCTGTTCCAGGACCGCCGGCATCCGCGCCTCCGCAGATTATTCTACGTCGAATCGCGCCCCCAGCCCCGCCATCGCACGCGGGTAGTCGGCGAAGGTCTTCTCCACGCACTGGGCGTCGCGGATCACACTGGGCCCGTCGGCGATCAGGCCGGCGACGCTCAGCGTCATCACCATGCGGTGGTCGGCCCGGCTGTCCAGAGCCGCACCGCGCAGGGGCGACCGCGAGACGGCCAGGCCGTCCGGCCGCTCCTCGACGGCTGCCCCCATCGCCGCCAGGGCCCGGGCCATTTCGCTGACGCGGTCGCACTCCTTGTGCCGGGCGATCTCGGCGTTGACCAGCTCGGTCGTGCCCTCGGCCGCCGCGCCGACGACGGCCAGCAGCATGAACTGGTCGATGAAGTCGTTGCAGTCGATCCGCCGGCCGGCCAGCCGGCTGGTCCGTGCGGTGACGTAGTCCGGGCCGATCTCGATGTCGCCGCCCATGTCGCGCAGCACGTCGAGCACCAGCCGGTCGGGCTGGGGGTCGTTCGGGTCGATGCCGGTCACCGTGACCTCGCTGTCGGGGGTCAGCAGCGCCGCGACGATGGGATACATGGCCGCGGACCAGTCGGCTGGCACGGTGACGTCGAAGCCGCTCCACGCCGAGCCGGCCGGGACGCGGTAGCGCTCGAAGTTCTCATGCTCGACCGCGACACCGAGGTTGGCCAGCCAGTGCAGCGTCAGCCCGACCCACGGCTTCTCGCCGGCGTTGGTCACGTGCAGCTCGGCCGCGTGACCGGACGCCGCCGCCGCGATCAGCAGCGCCGAGACGAACTGGCTGTCGGGTCCGTCGATGAACGCCTGCCCGCCGCGCAGCGGGCCACGGACGATCACCGGGGCGTGGCCGTCCTCCTTGGTCGAGACGGCCCAGGCGCCGAGTTGGTTGAGCCCCTCCAGCAGCGGGCCGATCGGCCGGATCGTGCGGATCGACTCGTCGCCGGTGAGCACGGTGTAGCCGGGCAGCAGCGCCGCGGCCGCGGTGAAGAAGCGCAGGATCAGCCCGCTGTTGCCGCAGTCGATGACGTCGGCCGGCGACCAGATCGGCTGCTCGCGCCCGGGCAGGCCGACGATCCGCCACGCCCTGCCGGGCCCCTCCTCCACGTCAGCGCCCATCAGCCGCAGGGCCCGCACGCCGCGGCGCCAGTCGCCGCTGTCGGCCGGCCGGCGGATGGTGCTCTGCCCGCGGGCCAGGCCGGCCAGCACCAGGGCGCGGAAGGAGTGGCTCTTGTTGGCCGGCGCGGCGATGCGCCCGCTCAAGCCCCGGCTGGGATGGACGGTCAGGTTCATGTGTCACTCGCCGGTGGTTGCGGCGGCTCCTCGCCCAGGACGTTGTCGTCGCCGGTGGCGCGGACGGATCGGCCGGGCTCGAGGCGCAGGAACTCGCCCGCGTCCCAGGGCCCGTCCAGCAGGCGCTGGATCATCGCCAGGTCGCCGGGGACGGCCTCGAACTCCCAGCCGTGCCTGGCCGCCTCGGCCCGGGCGTGCTCGCGGGCGGGCGTCTCGTCGGCGACGCCCATCTCGATGTGCGTCATCCGCCGGTAATTCCGCCGCCAGTCGCCGAGGGTCTCCATCAGGTACTTCGCGTTCTCCTCGCCGTATTTCTCGACATATTCCTGATACGTCCGGCTGATGCCGAGCTGGCCCATCACGCCGCCGCCGAAGTCCTCGAGGTTGTCGTGGTCGCGCTCGTGCCAGCCGGTGGTCATGAAGTAAGTGCCCGGGTGGCTGTTGAAGTAGTCCATGTAACGCCGGTGGCTGCCGAAGAAGAGCGTGATGCAGTCGTGGGCCTTGGGCACGATCAGCGGCAGCGACCGGCTGTGCAGGCCGACCACGCCGTTGTTGCACAGCGCGAAGCCCAGGACGACCGCGTCGTATCGGCTGGCGTCGGCGGCGTCGATCCGCTCCTGGATGCGGGCCTGCATCCGGGCGGCGCCCAGGTCATGCAGGCCCTGGCTGAGGAACTCCAGGTCCACGACGTTCCGCGACCGCGCGGCGCAGCAGCAGAACTCGCGGTGGAGCACTTCGCAGACGATCGCTCGGATACGCATGGGTCTCATCCAAAGAGATCAGCCACAGATGGACACAGATACGCACAGATGAAATCAGATTTCGGATCGTCGGACTTCTTGAATCCTATCTGTGTTCATCTGCGTACATCTGTGGCAAGTCTCATCACCCGCCCAGTTCGCGGCTGCGGGCGGCCGCGGCGCGGACGGCGTCGATCATCGCTTCCTTCACGCCGCGGGCGTCCAGCAGGTCGCAGGCCGCCTGCGTCGTGCCGCCGGGGCTGGTCACCTTGCGGCGGAGCTCGCGCGGCGGCTGGCCGGACTCCAGCAGCAGCATCGCGGCTCCCTGGCAGGTGACCGCGGCCAACTTCACCGCGTCGGCTTCGCTGAGCCCCTCGGCCTGCCCGGCGGCCACCATGTTCTCGATCAGGTAGAAGAAGTAGGCCGGACCGGAGCCGGACACCGCGGTCACCGCGTCGATCAGGGCCTCGTCGTCGACGACCAGGGTTTCGCCGCCGGCGTCGAACAGCCGCCGGGCCCAGTGCAGGTCCTCGTCGGTCGCGTGCGACCCCTTGACCAGCACGGACATCCCCCTGCCGACCAGCATCGGCGTGTTGGGCATGACACGGACCACGCGGCGCGATTGGCCGGGCAGCGCCGACTCGATCCGCCAGGTCGAGACGCCCGCGGCGATCGAGACGATCAGCGCGTCGGGCCGGGCGACGCCGGCCAGCTCAGCCAGCACCGCGGACATCGTCTGGGGCTTGACCGCCAGCAGGATCCGCGACGCCGGCCGCACGGCCGCCGTCGCCGATTCGACAGCCTCGACGCCCATCTGCCCGAACAGTTCGCGCCGCTTGGCGTCGGGGTCAGCCGCCACGATCTGCTGGGGCGCCAGCAGGCCCGCGCCCAGCACGCCGCGGACGATGGCCTCGGCCATGTTGCCGGCGCCGACGATCGCCAGTTCGCAGTCCGCCATCGCACACCTCCAAACAGGACACCCGAGTATAGCGGATTCGCCGGGCGATGGCAGGGCGCAGGCGAGCGTCTACTGAATCCTGCAAGAAGAATATCCACCACAGAGGCACGGAGGCACAGAGAAGAGAAGAAGAATACATCCGCAGATTACGCAGATGGGATAGAGGAGAAGAACGGAGAACCGCGAATTCACGCGAATGAACGCGAATCAGAAATCAGGATTGAGAATTCAGAACTCTCTCTCTTCCATTCGCGTCGATTCGCGTCCATTCGCGGCTCTCCCCTCTTCTCTTACGAATCTGCGTCATCTGCGTAATCTGCGGATGCCCTCTCTTCTTCTCTGTGCCTCGGTGCCTCTGTGGTGAGACCCCTCTTGGCGCGCGCGTCCACGGCCCCCCGCCGCAACCGTCCAAGGGCAGCCGGGCGCGCCGTCAGGCCGCGGGCTTGGCTTCGGGCTGGGCGGACGGCTTGGCCCTGGGCCCGATGACGGCCGCCATGACCAGGCCCGCCAGCAGCCAGGCGGCGATCAGGTCGGTCACCATCGCCAGTACGTAGGGCGCCGGATGGAAGAGGTAATCCCACAGCGGCAGGTAGGCCGCCACCGCCGCGAACAGCGCCAGCACCATCACGAAGAAGACGCGCTGGAAATATCCCGGCAGCGACCCGGACGCCAGCGACAGCAGCACCGCCGCCAGCAGGGCGCAGGCCAGGCAGCCCAGGCCGAACTTGACATGGGTGCGGTGGGTGATCGGCGGCCCGCCGCTGGGATAGACGAACAGCAGACCGGCCGGGCTGGAGGCGTAGGCCTTCTGCCAGTCTTCGCTCTTGGCCTTGTCGCGGTAGGGGAACATGTAGACGCCGGGCTCGTAGATTTCGTCGTTCGACTTGGGGGGGAACTGGCGGATCAGCTCGGCCTGGAACTCCGCGTGCCGGGGCAGCTCCCAGAGCGTCATGTTGTGCCAGGTCAGCACCTCGTAGGAGAACCAGCTCCAGGCAAACGCCACGACGGCGCCGAGCACACCGGCGATCAGACAGCGCAACATGTTTGCCTCCTTCCGGCAGAGATGAAACGAGCGACCGTCTGTCGAAAGCGCGGCGACGCGAACGCGCCGTCACGCGTACGTTGACTTGTAGCCCTTGCCCGGCTCGGGGAATTGCAGTGAGCCGATGACCTCGCGAAGGGCCGACAGGTTGTGCCGGCGGCAGTAGTCCGCCAGCCCGTCCAGAATCTTCACCGGGGCGGTCGGATCGACGAACAGCGCCGTGCCCACGCTCAGGGCGGTCGCCCCGGCGATCAGGAACTCCAGGGCGTCGCGGGCGGTCTGGATGCCGCCCATGCCCATGATCGGAATGTTGTGCTTGCGGGCCACCTGCGAGTAGACGCGGTGGACCATATAGACGGCGATCGGGCGGATGGCCGGTCCCGACAGCCCGCCGTTGCCGTTGGAAAGCATCGGGCGGCGGCGGTCCACGTCGACGGCCATCGCGGTGAAAGTGTTGACCAGACTCAGGGCGTCGGCGCCGGCATCGACGGCGGCGGCGGCCGTCGCGGCGATGTCGGTCACGTTGGGCGAGAGCTTGACCACCAGCACCTTGTCGGGGGCCGCAGCGCGGATGGCCGACGTGATCCCGGCCACCTGGCCACAGTCGGTGCCGAAGCTGATGCCGCCCTCCTTGACGTTGGGGCAACTGATGTTCAGCTCCAGCCCGCGGACGACGTCCACCTCGTTGAGGCGGCGGGCCACCTGGCAGTAGTCGTCGATCGCGGTGCCCGCGACGTTGACGAACACCGGCAGGCCCATCTCGCGGAGCTGGGGGACCTTCTCAGCGACGAACGCCTCCAGCCCGACGTTGGCCAGGCCGATCGCGTTGAGCATGCCCGCGCGGGTCTCGATGATCCGCGGCGGGGCGTTGCCCTTGCGCGGGTGCAGCGTGATCGACTTGGTGACGAACGCCCCAAGCAGCCGCAGGTCGACGAAGTCGCCGTACTCGAACGCGTAGCCGGAAGTCCCGCTGGCCGTGGTCAGCGGGTTCTTCATCGCAATCCCGCAGAAATCGACCGAGAGGTCAACGTCGGGTTGTGTCGCGGCGTCAGTCAAAATCGGTTGCACTCCGTCGGCTCGGGTCCGGGCGGGCCCATTCTAGCACAATCCGCGTTCGCGTTCAGTCCCAGATCAGCACACGGCCGTCGAAGACCGGGCCGTCGGTGCAGACCAGGCGGTAGCGCCAGCCGTCGTCGGACGACTTGTCGTTCACGCGGCAGACGCAACTCTGGCAGGTTCCCATGCCGCAGGCCATCGAACGCTCCATGCAGACCCACGTGGTCAGCCCGCGGGCCTGCGACATCTCGGTCACCGCCCGCATCATCCGCTCGGGCCCGCAGGTGTAGACGACCACGTCGCCGGCCGGCAGCGCCAGATGGTCCAGCACGCGCTGGAGCGCGACCGTGACGCGGCCGGGCACGCCGACGCTGCCGTCATCGCTGGCGACCACCGCGTCGATGCCGAAGTCGGCGAACTCGCGGATGCAGCGGGTCGGCAGGCCCTGCGGGTCGGCCGCAACGCCGTCGGCCCAGGTCAGCGGCAGCAGGTCGGCCGTCGTCACGCCGCAGACGGCGACGCCGCCAACGTCCGCGGCGCCCAGCGCCCGGGCCAGGTAGATCATCGGCGGGATGCCCACGCCGCCGCCGACCAGGACAGCCCGCTGCCCCGCGCGCGGCAGGGGAAACCCGTTGCCCAGCGGGCCGAGCAGGTCGATCGCGTCCCCCTCGCGCAGGCCCGCCAGCCGGGCAGTCCCCAGGCCGACGACGCGATGGATGATCTCCAGCAGCGTGCAGCCGGGGCGCTGCGGATCGGGCTCGGCGCCCGCGAGCGAGAACGGCCTTCGCAGCAGCGGCGTCGGCGCGACCAGCGAGCGCGTCCGCAGGCCGGGGTCGTCGGCGTCGATCCACTCATGCTCATCGGGCTCGTCAGGCGGCGCGTGCGGATCGCGGCAGCCGAGTTGGACGAACTGGCCGGGCGCAGCCGCGGGGAAATCCTTCACCGACAGCACGAGGCGGAAATGCTCGCGACAGATCTGGCGATTCGAGATGACCTGCGCGTCGAACAGGCCGCGCGGATGGGTCGTGGCGCTCATCGCCGGGATAATACCGCGCCCGCGCGAGGCGTCCAAGCGTTTGCGCGAGGAACCGGGAAGCGGGTTCAACTTCAAGCTCAGCTTCAACTTCGCATTGCGCGTGCGAAGTTTCAGAGGCGCGCGGCCGCGCGACGCGCGCAAAAAAACTTCCGGGCAGCTTGTGAACCGTCCGGAAGTTGCCACGGCTAAGAGGCAGCCGTATAGTTGTTGAACCCCGGCGCGGGGGCCGGGGTGGATGTTCGAAATAGGCGACTCAGAAATCACTATACTGGTGGAATTCCGGGCTGTCAATGATTCTTTTAAGTATAGCATGTAGCTTATCTTATGCGTTATTCTCGGAAGAAAATCGCACTCGCCGTCTGCTTTGGTAACAGCGGGCGAATTTGCATCGTGAAGCGGCCTGCCGAAGCCGATCTGGGGGGGCTGTGGGAACTTCCCGGGGGTAAGATCGAGCCGGGCGAATCTCCGCAAGAGGCTGCAATACGGGAACTTATGGAGGAGACCGGGTTGGCGGCCGACCCGGCCTCCGCCCTGCCCCCGTTCGACTGGGACTATCCACATGCGCGGCTGTGCTTCTTTCCGGTGACTTGCCGGCTGCGTGGACCCGGCGAACCGGCCCGGGCCCCCGACGGGCGCGAACTGCGCTGGGTGCTGCCGACGGAGTTGCCCCGTTTCAACTTCCCGCCCGCCAACGCTTCGCTGATCGCGCAACTCGCGACGTTCGATCGCGCCGGCAGATGATCGCCGCATCGCATCGGTGCGCCTAGAATCCCCTCGAGTTTTCACGCCGGTCCGCATCGACAATCGTCAAGCGAGGCGCACATGAAGACCGTCACGATGGGGAATGAGACGTTGACACTGGACTCGCCGCAGCTCGGGCGGCTGCGCGACGCGAACGGGCTTCTGGGCGATCGCGCGGGCCTGCACGAGCGGCTGGCGGAGGACGGCTACCTGCTGATCCGCGGGCTGCACGACCCGGCCAGGGTGCGGGCCGCCCGCGACGTGGTGATCCGCTACCTCGACGGCAAGGGGCAGCTCGACCGCAGCCGGCCGCTCGACGAGGCCTGGGCCCACCCCGCAGTCAAGGGCGGCGGGCTGCTCAGCCGCGTACCGGAGGTGGCCGGCAGCGACGAGGTGCTCTCGGTGCTCGAAGGCGAGCGGGTGATGAGCTTCTTCGCGGACCTGCTCGGCGGCGAGGTCTTCACCTTCCCCTACAAGTGGCTGCGGGCCGTGCCGCCGGGCAGCAACACCGGGGCCCACTATGACGTGGTCTACATGGGCCGCGGCACGCTGGAACTGTTCACCTGCTGGACGCCATTCTGCGACGTGGGCATCGACCGCGGGCCGCTGGCCGTGCTGGTCGGCAGCCACCGCTTCGCGGGCCTGCGCGACACCTACGGACGCAGCGACGTGGACCGCGACAAGTCGGACGGCTGGTACAGCCGCGACCCGCTGGACGTCGTCGCCAAGTGGGGCGGGCAGTGGCAGACAGCCGAGTTCGCGATGGGCGACGCGATGGTCTTCGGCATGTTCACGATGCACGGGTCGCTGAACAACGCCGGCGGGCAATACCGCCTGAGCTGCGACACGCGCTATCAACTGGCCAACCAGCCGGTGGACGAGCGCTGGGTCGGCGCCGTCCCGCGCGGGCACGACGGGGAATCCCGCACGCCCAAGGGGCGAGCTTGAGCTGCAATCCCGCTCCGTCCGCAGGCCCCGAGACCGTCGGTCAATTCGTCAGGCCGCCCGACACCGGCGGCATCAACCGAGCGCAGGACTTTGTAAACGCGGTCCGCAGGGGGGCTGAACGACGTTATCGCAATCTTTACAATTCGCGTATCTGCCGGGAGAAGTGCGGCTTGGGGGCCCTGATAGAGCTATCCGGATGTTAACCGCTTCTTAATCGCGCCTTAGCAGTGCGGGTATAGGCTAACGTACAAATAAGGAGCGATTCTATGAGCCGCAAGCAGACTGTCGCCATGATGAGCCTCGTCCTGACCCTCGCGCTGCTGATTCCGGTGGTGTTCACCGGCTGCAAGAGGGACGCCAACGCCAAGACCAACGTCACGATCAACGGCGCGGGGGCGACGTTCCCGTTCCCCGTCTACAGCAAGTGGGCCGATAAGTATCACGACGTCTCCGGCGGCGTGAAGATGAACTACCAGTCCATCGGCTCGGGCGGCGGGATCAAGGCTATCAACGACAACACCGTCGACTTCGGCGCGTCCGACGCCCCGCTGACCCCCGAGGAACTGGACAAGGGCGGGCTGATGCAGTTCCCCATGATCATCGGCGGCGTGGTGCCCGTGGTGAACCTCAAGGGCGTGGCCCCCGGGCAGCTCAAGCTGACCCCGACCCAACTGGCCAGGATCTACCTCGGCGAGATCACCAACTGGAACGACGCGGACCTCAAGACCAGCAATCCCGACCTGGCCCTGCCTGACCTGGCGATCATCCCGGTCAACCGTTCCGACGGCTCGGGCACGACCTGGATCTACACCAACTACCTCTCCAAGGTCTCCAACGACTGGAAGACGCGCGTCGGCAACAACAAGTCCGTCTCCTGGCCGGCCAAGACCGCCGTCGGCGGAAACGGCAACGAGGGCGTCGCCAGCCGCGTCAATCTGGCCGCGGGGTCTATCGGCTATGTCGAATACGCCTATGTCATCCAGAACAAGATGAACTACGTGCAGCTCCAGAACCAGGCCGGCAAGTGGGTCTCGCCGACCGCGGACGCCTTCCAGGCCGCCGCCGCCAACGCCGACTGGGCCCACGCCCCCGGTTACTACATGGTCCTGACCGACCAGCCCGGCGACGCCTCCTGGCCGATCGTCGGCGCCAGCTTCATCCTCCTGCACAAGAAAATCCCGGCCGAGCGGGCCCGGACCGTCCCGGCGTGCCTGAAGTTCTTCAGCTGGTGCTACACCAGCGGACAGGAACAGGCGATGAAGCTCGACTACGTGCCGATTCCCGCCAACGTCGTCAAGATGGTCGAGGAGTCCTGGATCAAGGATCTGGCCTGCGACGGCAAGCCCGTCTGGCCGGTCAAGTGAGCCTGGCCGACGTCAAGACTCGGGCCGCGGGCCTGACCGACCGAACCAGCGGACCCCCCGACCCGATCAGGCGCCACCATGGAGCTGACACTTTCAATTCGACGCCGCGGGTTGGCCAGGTGGAAACCGGCGGCCGGTCTGCTGATCGCGACCGTCGTGCTCGGCTGGGCGGCCGGGGCGCTGGAGTCGCGCGGCTATCCGTGGGAAGGGCTGGCGGCCTGGGTCGTGTCGCTGGGCTCGGGCATCGTGCTGCTGATGGTCGCCTCGGGCCTGCTGGCCGGCGGGGACCGCGTCTTCCGGGCCGTCTGCCGGCTGGCGGCGGTGGGCATCGTGCTGCTGGTGCTGGCGATCCTGGCCGAGCTGGTGGCCAACTCGATGCCGTCGATCCGCAAGTTCGGAATCGGCTTCCTCTTCTCCACCCAGTGGGACCACATCACGGGGCACTTCGGCGCGGTGAGTTCGATCTTCGGCACGCTGGCCAGCACGCTGATCGCGATGCTGCTGGCCGGTCCGCTGGCACTGCTGATCGCCCTGTTCCTGGTGGAACTGGCGCCGCCGTGGATGTCGCGGATTGTCGGCGGGGCGATCGAGCTGCTGGCGGCGATTCCGTCGATCATCTACGGCATGTGGGGCATGTTCATCTTCGCCCCCTACCTCCAGAACCACATCCAGCCGGCGATGAACCGCTGGCTCGGGTGGACGGGCCTGTTCAGCGGACCGCCGCTGGGCATCGGGCTGCTGCCGGCCGGCATCATCCTGGCGCTGATGATCCTGCCGTTCATCACCGCGGTGGCCCGCGACGTGTTTCAGATGGTGCCGGCGGTGGTCAAGGAGTCGGCCTACGGCATGGGGGCGACCACCTGGGAGGTGACCCGCAAGGTCACGCTGCGCTACGGCGCCCGCGGCATCGCCGGCGGGCTGTTCCTGGGGCTGGGACGCGCGATCGGCGAGACGATGGCCGTCACCTTCGTCATCGGCAACAACCATCACATCTCCACGTCGCTGAACTCGTCGAGCAACACGATCTCGTCGACGATCGCCAACGAGTTCATCGAGGCGACCGACCCCATCTATTACAGCTCGCTGGTGGAACTGGGCCTGGTGTTGCTGGTGATGACCATGGCGATCAACGTGATCGCCGACCTGTGGCTCAAGCGTCTGGGCAAGTCGATGGGAGCGCTCTGATGGACCCCAAGGCGCTATCCTGGCACATCGAGCAGGCCGGTCCCATGCGGCCGCGCGGGCGGCGCGGACGCCGCCTGCTGAACCGAGGGGTCTGCGCGTTCTCGATCGCCTCGGCGGCGGTGGGCCTCCTGTTCCTGGCGTGGATCCTCTGGACGGTGATGCACCGCGGGGCGGCGGCGATCAACTGGACGTTCTTCACGCACCGGCTTGCCCCGCCGGGCGCGGAGGACGGCGGCGTCGGCAACGCGATCGTGGGCACGCTGCTGATGACCCTGCTGGCGACGCTGCTGGCGGTCCCGATCGGACTGCTCGCGGGCGTGTGGCTGTCGGAGTTCGGACGCGACAGCCGCCTGGCCGGCATCGTGCGCATGTTCTGCAACGTGCTGATGGGCACGCCGTCGATCCTGATTGGCCTGTTCATCTACACGGTGATCGTGATCCAGACACGGCCGCCACATTTCTCCGGCTACGCCGGGGCGATCGCCCTGGCGATCCTCATGCTGCCGCTGGTGGCGCGGACGGCGGAGGAGATGCTGCGGCTGGTGCCCAACGAGCTGCGCGAGTCGGCGATGGCGCTGGCGATGCCCCGCTGGCGGGTGACGCTGACGATCCTGTTCCGGTCTGCCAAGGCGGGCATCATCACCGGCATCGTGCTGGCGGTCGCCCGGGTCAGCGGCGAAACCGCGCCGCTGATGTTCACGGCGCTCAACAGCAATTACTGGCCCGACACGATGAACGAGCAGATGTCCAACCTGACCATGACCGTCTATCAGTATGCCAAGTCGCCCTATCCCGACTGGCAGCAGCAGGCCTGGGGCGCGGCGCTGCTGATCACCGCGGGCGTGCTGGTGACCACCCTGGGGGCCAGGCTGATCCTGCTGACCGGACGAGGCCGAGGAGCCAGGCGATGACGCGGACTATAATCAACGGAGAGCGAATGGACACCGCCCGGCCCAGGATATCCGAGTCGACGCCGAAGCCCGGGCGGAACCCGGCGGCGGACCCCGCGCCCGACGACGCGCCCGCGCGCCGGCAGGTGAGCCCCGCGGTCCCCGTGGTCCGGACGCAGTCGCCGGCCCCCGACCCGTCGGCCGACGGCGTGCCCCCGCGGATCGTCGTCCAGAACCTGAGCTTCTTCTACGGCGCGACCCAGGCCCTGTTCGACAACAACCTGAGCATCGCCACCAACCGCGTGACGGCCATCATCGGACCGTCGGGCTGCGGCAAGAGCACCCACCTGCGGGTCTACAACCGCATCTTCGAACTCTACCGCGACCAGCGGGCCACCGGCACGGTCCTGCTGGACGGGCAGAACATCCTGGCCCCGGGCGTCGACCTGCTCGAACTCCGCAAGCGCGTCGGCATGATCTTCCAGAAGCCCAGCCCCTTCCCCATGAGCGTGCTGGACAACATCGCCTCCGGCCTGCGGCTGCACTACCGGCTCAGCCGAAGCGAGCTGAGCGACCGCTGCGAGGACGCCCTGCGGCGGGCCGCTATCTGGGACGAGGTCAAGGACAAGCTGCGCGCCCCGGGCACCTCGCTGTCCGGCGGACAGCAGCAGCGGCTGTGCATCGCCCGGGCCATCGCCATCGAGCCCGAGGTGCTGCTGATGGACGAGCCCTGCTCGGCCATCGACCCGGTCGCCACCGCCAAGATCGAGGAGCTGATCGAGCAGCTCGCCCGCCGCTACACCATCGTCCTGGTCACCCACAACATGCAGCAGGCCTCGCGCGTCTCCAACTACACGGCCTTCTTCTTCAAGGGCCGCATCGTCGAGTTCGGCGAAACCACGCAGATCTTCACCAACCCGGTCGAGAAGCAGACCGAGGACTACATCACCGGCCGATTCGGCTGACCGGAGCCCGCCGGCGCAAAGCCGATCACGCCCAGGCCAGGCGGCCGGGATCGGCACAAGCCCCATGCTGTGAAGAGGAACTCAGCGGCCGCGACGCCTGGCGGCGCGCCCGCCGACCATCGCCGCGCCGCCCAGGGCCAGCAGCGCCAAGGTGGCCGGCTCGGGAACGCTCGTCGGCGCGCCGGTCACCTTGAGCACGACGTCGTTGCCGCCGGTGAAGACGCCGTTCTCGCCCACGTAGCTGACCTGGAACTGGTATCCGTTGACCGTCGAGACCGTCGCGCCCTGGGCCAGCCCGGCGAAGGTCCCCAGCACCGGGTCGGCCGACCCGTCGTTGCGGATGAGGGTCAGGATCGCGCCGACGGTCAGGTTGGGATTGGGCGCGACGTTCAGGACCAGCACCGTGCCGCCCAGGCTCGGATCGTAGTTGTTCAGCCCCAGGTCGCGGAGCAGGTTGACCGTGCCGGTGACGACCAGCGAGTCGTATTGCGGCAGGGCCAGGTTGGTGTTGTCGCTGCCGGTGATGTCGACCACGAAGTTAGCGCCCGCGTCCATGCCCAGGTTGCCGACGCTCAGGATGCCGGGGCTGTTGCCCGGGGACAGACTGCCGCCCTTGGCGACGTAGATCGTCCCGGTGGTCGAGCCCGAGCCGCCAAGGGTCGCGCCGTACCACACGTTGATGTTGCCCGTCCCGGCCGCCCCGGCGGCGTTGATCAGCAGCTTGCCGCCGTTGACGTTGACCGCCCCGGTGATCGTGGTGGTCCCGCCGGTCAGGGCCAGCGTGCCGGCGCCGGCCTTGGTCAGCGCGGAGGTCGTGCCCTGGATCTGGCCCAGCGTCAGCACGCCGTCGCCGGTGACCGAGACGACGCCCTCGGTGCCGCCGGCGCCGAACCGCACGGGCGCCGAGACCTGGAAGTCGCCCGCTCCCGAGCTGAGCAGCGCCCCGGAAGTCAGCACCACCAGCCCGCCGGCGCCGGCGGTGACGCTCTGTGAGGCGCCTGCATTGGCCAGGATCAGCGAGTTGATCGTCCGCGTCGCCGTGCCCACGTCCTCGCCCGCGGCGCGCAGCACGTTGTTGGTCGTCGCCGTCGCCGAGGCGATGCTCACGTCGAAGTCGGTCGCCAGGTTCAGCGGGATCACGCCGCGGGCCGTGTTGTAGGTCACGAACGTGTTGCCCCCCCCGGACGACCCATCCCGGCCGAGGAAGTAGGGGACGATCTGGTAGTTCAGCGTGCCCGGCGTGTAGCCGGCCAGGGCGCTGGTCCCCCCGGTGAGGGTCGGATTGGCGCCGAACAGCAGGTTGGAGCTGTTGCTGCCGGAGCTGGCGCCCAGGTTGGCGCCGCGGATCAGGGCGGTGCCGTTGTTGTTGCGGGCCGGGGCGGAGGTGAAGGTCATCGCCGCCAGTTGGCTGCCGCCGCGCTGAATGTCCACGACCGAATCGCCGGCGTCCATCGTGAGCTTGCTGGTGGTCTCGGTCGAGTTGACCGACTCGTTGCCCTGGAAGAGGAATCGCCCGGCATTCAGGCGGACTTCGTTCCCGATGCGGTCGCTGCTGTTGTTGCCCGCGCCGCTGTTGTCCAGCTTGAGCATGGCGTTCTGGTAGACGGCGTAGATCGGGTTTGACGTGCTGCCCAGCGTCGAGCCGTTGGCCTCGGCGATGCGGAAGGCGCCTTCCCACACGGTATAAGTGAAGCCGCCGGTCGCGGAGTTGTTGGGGGCCGCCTGGTTGATCGTCAACGTGCCGGCCCCGATCTTGCCCAGGCCGCCGCCGTTGGCGTAGCCGATGCCGCCGGCCAGTTTCAGCTCGCTGCCGGCCGCCACGCCGATGGTGTCGAAGCGGCTGGACCCGGTGTTGACCTTGCCGGCGAACTGGCTGACGCCGCCGCTGGCGTAGATCGCGCCCCTGCCGTTGTAGCCCATGCCCACGCCATTCTGGACGCTGAGCGTGATCGACTCGGCTGCCGTGTAGTTGACCGCCCGGAACTCCAGCGTCGCCCCGGCCGAGATGTTCGTGCCGTTGGCCGTCCCGCCCAGCGCGCCGTCAGCGGCGACCGCCAGAACGCCGCCGACAATCTTGGTCAACTGCGTGTAGTCGTTGGACCCGTTGCTCAGCACGGCCGTGCCCGGGCCGGACTTGGTCAGGTACATTCCGCTGCCGGTTATCTTCGAGCCGACGGTCAGTTCCGCGGCCGTATTGAACTGGTGGATCAGCAGCTCGTTGATCGTCCCGCCGGTGATGCTGCCGCCGCTGACCGCGGTGGCCGCCGCCCCGACCTCCGGCGTCACCAGCAGGCCGCCGCTGTTGATCGTCAGCTTGTTGCTCGAGTTGATCGTCACCGTGCCGCCCTGGTTGAACCGCAGGGAGTTGATCGCCAGGTCGCCGGCCAGCGTGCCGGTGAACCCGCCGGTCGTGCTGCTGACGTGCTGGCCGGCGGCCCAGGCGGCGACGTTGTTCTGGAAGGTGTAGCCCGTCCCGCCGTAGCCGGGGTCGGACATGCCCACGATGGCGGCCGACCCGACGGTCAGGCCGGTGATCTTCACCGCCCAGTCGCGCCCGCCGTTGAACGTCGCATAGGCCGGGTAGTTGGCCCCCGACGAGGTGCTGGTCGCCAGCAATCCGTAGTTCGAGTTCAGGCTCGTCGTGTTGAGGGTGGCCACGCCCGCGCCGGTGTTGACGGGCACAAAATCGATCGTGCCGGCGCCGTTGCTGGAGACCGTGTTTCGCGTGATCGCCCCCAGGTTCAGCGTCAGGTTCTGGTTGTTGCCGCTGACCGCCTGCAAGGTTGACCCGCCCGCGGAGGCCTGAGCGTCAACCGTCAGTCCGCCCAGCGTCTGGGTGGTCGCGGCACTGCCGTTGCCGATGACCTTCAGCAGGCCCGTCCGCATCGTGACCGGATTGGTGCTGCCGAACTTGGCGCTGTTGTCCGTCGAGTAGTCCAGAACCAGCGTGCCGCTGTTGAGCGTCAGCCGTCCGGTGAACGTCCCCGAGCCGGAGATCACCTGAGTGCCCTGACCGGTCTTTGTGACCGCCAGGTTCTGCGTCCCGTTGTTCAGCGCGCCGCTGAAGTTCCACGCCACGCCGGCCCGCGTGTTGAGAGTGAAGGTGTTGGCCGCCGCCCCGCTGCTGGTCACCGTGCCGCCGCCGTTGGCGCCGCTGCCCAGCCCCAGGACCGTGCTGCCGGTCTGGAGTTCAAAGGTGCTCGCATTCAGCGAGTCCACCAGTATGGCCGCCGAGGTCGGGCTGGCGTTTCCGCTGGTCTGGCGCACCGTACCGCCCTGGATGTTCAGATAGCCGGTCAGGTCGATGCGGCCGGTGTTGGCCTGGCCGCCCAGCGAGAGCGTGCCCAGGCCGGTCTTGAGCAATCCGTACGTGTCGATGTTTCCGTTGAAAATTGCTGACGCACCGCTGGCAACGTTGAACGCGCCCAGCACCCGAAAGGCGGTGGCGTTGGTGGGGCTGGCGTAGCCGAGCGTCAGGTTGCCTTCCTCAACGGTAACCGACGTGGCGATCATCAGGTTCCCGCCGCTGCGGACCACGTTGAACGAACCCGTGCCGTCGGTGCCGGCCGAGAATACCACGTCGCTGTTGTCGGCCCAGGCGACCGTCGCGGACTGGCCGGTGGAGTCGGTGGTCCAGTTGGTCCCGCTGTTCCAGTTGCCGCCGATGTTGCCGGAGCCGCTGAGCGCTCCGTTGGCGTCCCAGTAGAGCGTCGCCGCCATTGCCGGAGCCGCCCCCGGCAGCAGTCCCGCCGACAACCCGACAGCCGTCAACAGAAGGACGAGTCGCACGGCGACAGTTGAACTGCCGTTGCAGGCACGCATGACTTATCTCCGCAGTGAGAGCTGGCCCGTGTGGCAATGCCAGGGCACAAACCCAAGTCCGTACTCCTTAACAATACATGCAAACGGCGTGCCAGATTCTGCCCCCACAGCGGGTTTATAATTACAAGATGTGCATTATGGCCCATTTGTGGTGAGCGATTGGGGCAATAATGCCCATTTAAGGCGGCCAGAATGTTGAGGAAAATCAACGCCCAGGGAGCCAATTCACCACCTGCCCTTGGCGCCCCGCGTCGCTCAGGCCAGTGGCTCGCCGCCCCGATGAAACTGCGCCCCCGTCAGGCCGCACGAATCTACCGATCGCAGGCCTTGCAGTTGCCCACGGCCTCGGACGTCCGCAGCGCCCGGCCGAACAGCCGCAGCCGCTCGACCGCGCCGTCGAAGCTCGGGGCGATCCGCAGGCGGTCTGACCCGTTGGCATGGGCCAGGTGCGGACTGAACCGGCCCCAGCCGAACTGACGCGACCGGCCCCCGTCGCACAGCCGCCCGTCCACGACGAACGTGATGATGCCCGGCCCGCCGTCGACGGCCGCCACCACGTGATGCCGCCCGCTCGGCGACAGTGCCCCCGGGTCGCAGTCCCACGACGCGACCGTCTGGCCGTCGCTCAGCAGCAGCTCCAGCGTTCCGCGCCCTGTCGTCCGCAGGCATCCGCCCGGCCCGTCGTCCCGCCGCCAGTCGAGCACGACCTGTCCGGCGGCCAGGCTGCCGGCCCGCAGCAGCAGCTCGATGCTGAAGCCCTGTCGCGTCGGCCGGGCGCCGTGGTCGAAACGCCCCATGTCGCGCTCGACGAAACGCGGCAGCGCCGGCATCGCCGCCTCCGCGGGCATTGGGTCGGCCAACTCCAGCAGCAGGCCCCGGCGCACCGGCGGCGCGGCGTCGAACTGCCCCCACATCGCTTCGGCCAGCGAGCGGTCCAGCTCGTGCACGCGAGCCCGGAACTTCTGCGTCTCGGTGATGAACAGCCGCCCCGCTTCCTCGATCAGGTCGGGGTAGCTCATGCGGATCAGCGGGTCGTCGTCGTAGAGCACGATCTCCGGCTGCGACCAGCGGATGACCCGGCCCGCGGGCGAATCGGCCTCGACCCCGCCGCACAGCCACGCGGGGTTGCGGTTCTGGTAGGGGTAGCCGAACGAGCCGGCGTTGGCCCCCTCGCTCACCCATCGCCCGCCGTTGTTGTGGAACCAGTAGAGGTACTTCCCGTTGGCGCAGCGCCAGATGAAGTTGGCCGCCCGCGGGTGCTTCATCACCCGCCCATCGGCGTAGCGCTGATACTCGGGCGCCGACCAGGTCCGCCCGCCGTCGCGGCTGTGCGTGCAGACGGGGAACCCGTCGATCGAGCGGTAGACGCAGTAGAGCGACCCGTCGCTCAGCGCGACGAAGCTCTGCTCTTCGGCGATCGGCCCGCCGCCGGGCGGCGTCCGCAGGCCCGCGTCGCCGTCGGGCAGCGTCTGCCAGGTCGCCCGCGCCGGATCCGCCAGCGCCAGCAGGTCCGGGCTGCGCAGCAGCACCCCCTCGGACCGCGTGAAGAACCCGTCGCCGAAACCGCCCACCTTGTGCAGCGGCACGCAGGCGGCCCCCTCGTGGATGAACGGCTTGCCCACGTTCCAGAAGAACCGCAGCTTCCCGCCGTAGGCGTTCTCGCGGTCGATCGCGAATTCGCGCACGGGGATCGGGCAGCGCCGCGGCGACCAGCTCCGCCCGTGGTCGTCGCTGTAGCGGAAGACGAAATGCCCCAGCGAGTCCACCCGCCGGCACTTGCCGCCCGCGAACGGCGGGTCGTCGCCGATCACCTCGCGCACGTTGTCCGTGTTGTGGTTGTAGAAGCAGAACACCCGCCCACCCGGCGCCGCCAGCAGCACGGAATACGACGCCTCCGGCCCGTCGGCCGGCTCCAGCGCAACCGGAGGCGACCACGAGCGGCCGAGGTCGGCGCTGCGCATCGACACGACGTGCTGGCCGGCCTGGCCCTCGCGCCCGCCTCCGGTGGTCACCGTGCACAGCCACGCCCCGTCGCCGGTCCGCACGATGTAGGGCTGGTCGCTGTAGTTCTCCGTCGGGATCGTCCAGCCGTTGGCGATGTGCCGCGGGTCGGGGATCCCGCCAGGCGTCTGCGTCGTCATGTCGCCTCCTCGATTCGAGTCGTTGGCACACGTCGGACGAGCCGGTATCATCGGGCGGACCGATCTGTCTGGCAAGCGCCGCGGACGAAGGAGACGCCATGCGGGTCCTGTTCATCGGCAACAGCCACACCTACGCCAACGGCCTGCCCTTCCAGGTCCGCGCAATGATCGACCACGCCCGGGGCCCCGGCGCGTGCCAGGCCTGGCTGTCGGCGCCCGGAGGCCAGCCGCTCACCTGGCACGGCGTCGAGCCGACCACGACCATGACCGTCCGCTACCAGCCCTGGGACGCAATCGTGCTCCAGCAGGTGACCCACCCGTTCGCCGGCTACGCCCGGCTGCTCGGCGACTACGAGCGGCTGGCCCCGCACCTAGAGCTGTCGGGGGCGAGGATCGTCCTGTTCATGACCTGGTGCAAGAAGGGCGAAGCCGACCGCCAGCCGGCGATCGACGCCGCCTTCACCCGCCTGGCCGACGAGCAGGGCCTGACGCTCGCGCCGGTCTCGCGGGCCTGGCACGCGGCGCTGGCCGGCCGCCCGGACATCGACCTCTACCAGCCCGACGGCGGCCACGCGTCGGCCGCCGGGAGCTACCTGGCCGCCTGCGTCTTTTTCGGCGTCCTGACCGGCCTGCCCCCCGCGGACCTGCCCGCGAAGATCGCGGTCGCCGGGGATACGCTGGCCGACCTGCCCCCCGCCGACGCCGCCGACCTCCAACGCTTCGCCCGCGAGGCCCTGTCGGTTGGCAAGTAGATCGGCCGAGCGGATGAGAGGAAGCCCCCCTCCGCCCCTTGACCCCTCAGCCCCTCAGCCCCTCCATTCGGAGCGATATTTCTTGCCTTGCCGGCCGCCGGTGCTATCATGTCCAAGCTTTTTGTACTGAATTTCTTACTTGTAGTTCCCACGCAGGGAATACGGCGTCCTGCCCGCGCGGCAGGGTGAATGGCACATAAAGGCGTTGATCGCGATGGCGTTCGGCAGCGGTTCGGACGGGTCGGGTCAGGGTCGGGGACTCCCGGGACAGGACAGGTTGAGATTAAAGGTGTCAACCGGCCTTCGCCGCGCGCTGGCCGAGGGATACTCGTGGTCCCGCTTGCGCGCCGACGTGATGGCCGGCATCATCGTCGGCGTCGTCGCCGTGCCGCTGTCGATGGCCCTGGCGATCGCCAGCGGCGTGCCCCCGCAGCACGGACTCTACACCGCCATCGTCGCCGGCGCCCTGGTCGCCCTCACCGGCGGGGCCCGGCTCCAGGTCTCCGGGCCCACCGCCGCGTTCGTCGTCATCCTCGCGCCGATCTCCGCGCAGTACGGCGTCGCCGGGCTGGCCGTCGCGTCCGTCCTTGCCGGCGGCGTGCTGATCGTCATGGCCGTCGCCCGCATGGGCCGGCTCATCCAGTTCATCCCCCACCCGGTCACCATCGGCTTCACCGCCGGCATCGCCGTGGTCATCGCCCTGCTCCAGGTCCGCGACTTCCTCGGCCTGGACCTGCCTTCCCTGCCCCAGCACTTCCCCGACCGCATGATCGCCCTGGTCCGCGCCCTGCCCACGACGCACTGGCCGGACCTGACCGTCGGCGCCGTGACCCTCGCGATCCTGATCCTCTGGCCGCGCGTCACGCGGAAGATTCCCAGCCCGCTGCCCGCGCTGACGGTCGCCGCCGCCGGGGCCTGGCTGGCCCATCGGTTCGTGCCTGGCTTCGAGGTCGCAACCATCGCCAGCCGCTTCTCCTGGACGCACGCCGGCGCGACCCACGCGGGCATTCCTTCGCTGCCGCCGATGCCCCTGCTGCCCTGGCGCCTGCCCGGGCCCGGCGGCGCGCCGCTGCACCTGGACCTCGACCTGATCCGCCAACTCCTGCCGGCCGTCTTCGCCATCGCCCTGCTGGGCGCGATCGAGTCGCTGCTGTCGGCCGTCATCGCCGACAGCATGACCGGCGACCGGCACGACCCCGACGGCGAGTTGCTCGGCCAGGGCGTGGGCAACCTGGTCGCCCCGTTCTTCGGCGGGTTCGCCGCCACCGGGGCCCTGGCCCGCACCGCCACCAACATCCGCTCGGGCGCGGCCTCGCCGCTGTCCGCGGTGTTCCACTCGGCCTTCGTGCTGGTGACGGTGCTGCTGTTCGCTCCGCTGCTGGGGCTGCTGCCGATGGCCTCGCTGGCGGCGCTGCTGCTGCTGGTCGCGTGGAACATGAGCGAGGCCCGGCACGTCGTGCGGGCCATCCGCACCTCACCGCGCTCCGACGTGCTGGTCCTGCTGCTGTGCATGGGGCTGACGATCGTGTTCGACATGGTGGCGGCCGTGTCGGCCGGCGTGCTGCTGGCGGCCGTGCTGTTCATGCGCCGCATGGCCGAGGTCTCCGGCTACAAGCTCATCAGCGGCGAGCAGGCCGAACGGACCCACCGCCTGCCGCCGGAGGTGCTGCTGTACGAGGTGGGCGGGCCGCTGTTCTTCGGGGCCGCCCAGAAGGCGATGGCCGCCCTGCACTCGCTGCACGAGTCGATCCGCGTGGTGATCCTGGACCTGCACGGCGTGCCGGCCATCGACGCGACGGGCCTGGTGAACCTCGAATCGGTCCTCAGCCGACTGAAGCGCGACGGGATCTTCGTCATCCTGGTGGGCCTGCGCGAGCAGCCGGCGCGGAGCCTGGCCAAGCGCGGCATCGTCCCCCAGGCCAGCCGCCTGTTCTTCTGCCACAACGTCGAGGAGGCCTACACCCTGGCCCGCCTGCTGGCCCCCCTGCACTGGCCGGTCGAGGCCTAGCGGAATCGCCAAGACGCCTGCCCTTCGTCTCTACAGATGCAGGCGCAGGAATGCCTCGGCCGGCTCCCAGACCAGGATGTGGCCGCCGTCGTGCAGGACGTAGTCGTAGTTCCGCCCGGCCCCCAGCCGCCCGTAGGCGGCGGACACCGTGGCGTGGATGTGCTCGCGGTCCGAGGCGTTAAGCAGGTCGTCCGCCTTGCCGGCCTGAAGTTGCAGCGGGCGCGAAGCGATCAGACTGAACAGCTCCGGCACGTCGCCCCACGCCAGCAGGCCCTGCGGATACTGAATGCCGCAGGAGGACAGCTTCAGCGACCGCTCGCGGAACGTGTTCATCGCCCCGCCGACGACGCACGCCCGCACGCGCCGATCCAGCAGCGCGAACCACATCGCCGTCCGCCCGCCGTAGGAGTTGCCCAGGCATCCGATGCGATCGGCCTGGACCTCCGGCCGCCCGGCCAGCACGTCCAGCGCCGCGGCCGCGTCCTGCATGTGCAGGTGGAGCACGCACAGGCCGTACATCCCCGCTGCCATCTGGATGACGTTGCACTTGTCACGGCCGTCAACCAGGCCCAGGTGACCGTCGCGGCCGTGCCAGCCCCACCACGCCGGGGCCAGCACGACGTAGCCCGCCCGCACCGCCGACAGGGCGCAGGCCCGCCGGGCATTGTCGCCCTTGCCCATCCCGCGCAGCCCGCAGATCGAGTCGATGCCGAACTCGGCGTGACCGTGAAAGGCCAGCAGCCCCGGCCGCCGCTCGCCGGCCGCCAGCCCCCGGGGGACCAGCAGGTAGGCCGGCAGCGTGGAAAACGCGTTGACGGGGATTTCCAGCACGTGGCGGACGTGATCGCCGGCGTCGATGGTGTCCAGCACGTGGACCGCCGGCTCGACGCGCGGCGGCAGCGGGCCGAGCAACTCGCGGACCTTGTCGGCAAACCCCCGCTGCCAGGCCGCGAAGTCTTCCCCGTCGCGGTAGACCATCGCCGGCGGGTTGGCGGCGCCGTACCGGTCCAGGAAGTCGACGAAGGATCGAGGCATGGGTTTCCCTCGGATGCCGGAAGGTCTGTCGGTTCCAGACGCGGACGCGATCATAGCCCATGCGGTCCAGCCGGTCCAGATCGCCAGACGGGGTCCGGCGGCGTTCGCAGACGAGCTTGACCGTCATTCAACCGGCGATTAAACTGGCCGGTCGCGACAGAGGACCGGCAGCCGCCGGGACCGGCCGTCGCGCGGAGCATCGGCGGGCCGATCCTGCTTAAGCCGGGCATCGGAAGCAGCCGATCTTTGACGGGTCAGACATTCCGGAGAGGTGGCCGAGTGGCTTAAGGCGACGGTTTGCTAAACCGTTGTACTGGTGTTAAGCCGGTACCTCGGGTTCGAATCCCGACCTCTCCGTTGGATCCCCTGAACACGCTGCAAGCCCCTGAAACCGGGGGCTTGCATCGTTTCCGGGCGGCTGACGGGAGGCCTGGGCCGGCCCGGCGGGGGCTTCGGCCCGGCAGACCCCGCCGGCGAGGGGGCCCCGGGCGCCGATTACCCCGCAACGCCGCCTCCGGCGGGCATTTCGCACGTCTTGACTTACCGGCGAGGTCCGTTACAATCCGCGGACTGTTTTCGGTTTCGGACCGACTTGCCTGACAGCACCGGATAGAGACGCGACGTGGCAATCCCGGATCAGCTTAGAGTCATCATCGCAACGGACTGCGGCAGCACCACGACCAAAGCCATTCTCATCGAGAAGGTCGGCGACGAGTACCGCCAGACTTTCCGCGGGGAATCGCCCACCACGGTCGAGGCCCCCTTCGAGGACGTCACCCGCGGCGTGCTCAACGCCATCCAGGAGGTCGAGGAGCTGTCCGGCCGAAAGATCCTCGACGGCGAACGCATCATCACCCCGGCCGACGGCCAGACGGGCGTGGACGCGTACATCTCCACCTCCAGCGCCGGCGGCGGGCTCCAGATGATGGTGGCCGGCGCGGTCAAGGCCATGACCGGCGAGAGCGCCCAGCGGGCGGCCCTGGGGGCCGGGGCCATCGTCATGGACGTGCTGGCGACCAACGACAAGCGGCTGCCCCACGAGAAGATCGAGCGCATCCGACACCTGCGCCCGGACATGATCCTGCTCTCGGGCGGGACCGACGGCGGCACGATCAGCCACGTGGAGGAACTGGCCCAGTACATCGCGGCGGCCGACCCCAAGCCGCGGCTGGGCATCGGATACCGCCTGCCCGTCCTCTACGCGGGCAACGTGGACGCGCGGCCGCGCGTCAGCGAAATGCTCGGCCAGAAGATGGAGCTGGTGGTTACCGACAACCTCCGCCCGACGCTGGAGAAGGAAAACCTGATGCCGGCGCGGCTGGAGATCCAGCGGCTGTTCCTGGAGCACGTGATGGCCCAGGCGCCGGGCTACAAGAAGCTGATGAGCTGGACCAGCACGCCGATCATGCCCACCCCGGCCGCGGTGGGCAAGATCATGCAGACGATCGCCAAGCTGAACAACATCAACGTCGTGGGCGTCGACATCGGCGGAGCGACCACGGACGTCTTCTCGGTCTTCGGCGAGGTATTCAACCGCACGGTGAGCGCCAACTACGGGATGAGCTACAGCATCTCGAACGTGCTGGCCGACGCGGGCCTGCCCAACATCATGCGCTGGCTGACCTTCGACGTGGACGAGCGGGACGTGCGCGACCGGATCAAGAACAAGATGATCCGCCCGACGACGATCCCCCAGACGCTCGAGGAGTTGAAGATCGAGCAGGCGATCTCGCGCGAGGCGCTGCGGCTGAGCTTCGACCAGCACAAGCTGCTGGCCGTCGGGCTCAAGGGCGTGCAGCAGGAGCGTTCCATCGCCGATGCCTTCGAGCAGGGCCAGACCGGGCAGAGCCTCATCAAGATGATGGAACTGCACATGATCGTCGGCTCGGGCGGGGTGCTTTCGCACGCCCCGCGCCGGAACCAGTCGATGGCCATGATGATCGACGCCTTCTGTCCCGAGGGGATCACGTTCATCTCGGTGGACAGCATCTTCATGATGCCGCACCTGGGCGTGCTGTCGGAGGTCCATCCGCAAGCCGCGACCGAGGTGTTCGAGAAGGACTGCATGATCTACCTGGGCACCTGCATCGCCCCCAGGGGAACCGCCAAGCCCGGGGCAAAGGTCATGAGCTACCGGCTGAACCTGGGCGGCAAGCAGATCGAGGACACGCTGCTGAGCGGCGAGATGAAGTTCTACCCGCTGGGCCTGGGCAAGACGGCCGAGGTGGTCCTCTCCCCGTCGCGCGGCATGGACGTCGGGGCCGGCTCGGGCCGCGAAATCCAGGGCACGGTCCGCGGCGGCGTGGTGGGGCTGGTGCTGGACGGGCGCGGGCGGCCGCTGGCGCTGCCCGACAACCTCGCCGATCGCCGCGCCAAGATCACCGAATGGAACAGGGCCCTTCAGTTGTATCCGGACGAATAGAATGGCTCACGCATACACACCCGGGCTCCGCGTCACGCACCGGACGACCGTCACCAAGCGGCGCGTCCTGCCGCTCAAGGGCAAGGTCCTCAAGAAGGTCGGCGACGCCGTCGCCCGCGATGAGGTCGTCGCCCGCACCGAGCTGCCCGGCAGCGTCGAGATCCTCAACCTCGTCGGGCGGCTGGGCATCACCCCCGACCAGGTCGACTCGGTCCTGCGCAAGGGCGAGGGCGACCCGGTCGCCAAGGGCGAGCTGATTGCCGAGACCAGGGGCCTCTGGGGCCTGTTCAAGTCGCGCATCCAGTCCCCCATCGACGGGTCGATCGAATCGGTCTCGAAGGTCACCGGGCAGTTGCTCCTGCGGCACCCGCCGATCCCCGTCGAGGTCGACGGCTACGTCAACGGGACGGTCACCGCGGTGATCGAGGGCGAGGGCGTCGAGGTCTCCACCCCGGCGACATTCGTCCAGGGCATCTTCGGCATCGGCGGGGAGACGTTCGGCCCGCTGCGGTTCGCGGCCAAGGACCCGGGCGAGGTCCTCACGCCCGACCACGTCAAGAGCGAACACAAGGGGGCAATCGTCGTCGGCGGGGCCTTCGCCGGACACGCGGCTATCAAGCGGGCCATCGAGGCCGGGCTCAAGGGCTTAGTGGTCGGCGGCATCCACGACGAGGATCTCCGCCAGATCCTGGGCTATGACCTGGGCGTGGCGATCACCGGCGCCGAGCAGGTCGGGCTGACACTGATCCTGACCGAGGGCTTCGGGCAGATCCGCATGTCCGACCGCACCTGGGACGCACTGAAGCGGCGCGAGGGCGACGTGGCGTCGATCTCCGGGGCGACCCAGATCCGCGCCGGCGTGCTGCGGCCGGAGATCATCATTCCCATCGAAAAGACCGAACAGACCGCCGACGCCGCCGGGGTCGCGACCGGGTCGGCCATCGACATCGGTTCCAGCGTCCGCATCATCCGCCAGCCCAACTTCGGGCGGGTTGGCGTCGTCAGCCGCCTGCCGTCGGCCCTTCAGAAGATCGAGTCGGAGACGATGGCTCGCGTGCTGGAGGTCAAGTTCCCCGACGGGACGCTCCAGGTTATTCCCCGGGCCAACATCGAGCTGATCGAAGAGTGACGCGAGTCGGGGGGAAAGGAAGTCGCGCGTGAACAGGCATCCGGGATTCATTGCCGCGCTGTCGCTGGTGCTCATGCTGCCGGCCGCCCGCTCATGGGCCGACCCGTCCGCCCCGGCCGACGCCAAGCCCCTGCCCGGGACGACCTACGATCTGTCGGCCGAGTCGTTGACGGGCCTTGGGCTCCAGGCCATGGACAAGCCCAACGACAACGGCACGGGCATCATGCTGACCTGGCCCAGGCAGGGGTGGGAAGCGCCCAACGCGCTCTACCAGGTGCTGATGGGCGACGACCTGGCCGAGCGGCTGGACGCGCTGGTCGACCTGAAGGTGATCGACGCGGCCCGGCGGGATGAGCTGCTCGGGCAGCTGGGGGCGGGGCCGGGGCAGAAGCGGCTGTTCTGGGTGCAGGAAACGCTGGCGTCCGAGAGGCCCAAAGAAGGTTCGGCCGTCGCCCCGCCGATGCCGCTGAGGTCGGACTACCCGGCCGTGTTCGGCTTCAAGAAAGAGAATGACGGTTATCACGCGATCGAGATGATCAAGTTCAAGCGCGACGATCTGGTGCTCCACATCGACCGCGAGACCAACGACGAGACCCGCAAGCTGGTCAAGGAGGTCGAGGCCCGCGGGCTGGTCAACCAGATCGTGCCGCTGGGGGAAGGCGAGACGACGAAAGTAGACCTCAAGCAGTTCTCCGACGCCCCGAAGCACGACCGGACTTACTATTTCGCCCTCCAGCGGGTCGAGGCCGGCGTAGTGACCGGGCGAAGCGAGATCGCGTCGGCCGTGCCGAAGGACAACTGGTTCGCCTGGCACAAGCTGAACCTGCTGATCGCGATGTTCGTGCTGGGGATCATCATCATGGCATTCGCCTGGATCGCCCGGCGGAACCCGACGGGGCTGTTCATCCGGCGGATCGGCGGGCTGGAGGCGGTGGACGAGGCGCTGGGGCGGGCAGCCGAGATGGGCAAGCCGGTCTTCTTCTGCCACGGGCCCGGCGACCTGTCGGCGGTGGTGACGATCTCGGCGATCAACCTGCTGGGCAAGATCGCCGAACGGGTGGGCGAGTACGGTATCCGGATGAAGGTGACCTGCCTGGACTACCTCGTGATGCAGGTCAGCCAGGAGATGGTCCGCGACGCCTACACCCGCGTCGGGCGCCCGGACGCCTACAACGACGATGACGTGTTCTTCGTCACCGGCGACACGTTCGCCTACTCGGCCGCCGTCAGCGGCATGATGATGCGCGAGAAGGCCGGGACAGCGTTCTTCTTCGGGCGGTTCGGCAGCGAATCGCTGCTGCTGAGCGAAACCGGGGCGGTGACCAAGGCGATCCAGATTGCCGGGACCGACAGCTTCAACCAGATTCCGTTCTTCATCACGACCTGCGACTACACGCTGATCGCCGAGGAGATGTACGCCGCCAGCGCCTACCTGTCGCGCGAGCCGCGGCTGGTCGGCGCGGTCAAGGGCCAGGACGTGGTCAAGGCGATCATGATGACCATCATTGTCGTCGGCGCGGTGCTGGTGACGTTCGGGTTCATGGGATTCGCGCACCTGTTCTGGCCGCTAACCAACTGACACGCGGAGTGCTGCCATGCGTTTCTTCAAGTTCTATCTGCCGATCTCGCTGGCCTTTGCCATGGCCATCCTCGGCATCACGTCGGTCTTCGTGCCGCACCACTACTCCGACAACTTCCAGAAGGAGACGGTGGTGTGGTTCCGCGTCCTGGGCGGCGTGACGATGTTCATCGGGGCCTACAGCCTGCTGAAGGTGCACTTCAACCGCATCCGCCGACAGCAGAAGGGCTGGGGCTACAGCGCCCTGCTCTACGCGTTCTTCATCACGGTGATTACCTGCGCGATCGTCAACTACGACACCGCGACCGGCAAGTCCAAGGGGCCCCTGGAGGCCCGCAACATGGCCACCAAGGACGGGGTGAATTGGATCTTCAACGCCATCCAGAGGCCGGCCAGCGCGACCCAGTATTCCCTGCTGGGCTTCTTCATCTGCTCGGCCGCCTACCGCACGTTCCGGGCCAAGACCGTCGAGGCCGCGGTGCTGCTGGTGGCGGCGCTGATCGTGATGCTCGGGCAGGTGCCGCTGTCGGCCACCATTTCGGGGGCCATCCCCTGGATGTCCAACTGGCTGCTGAACTGGCCGAACATGGCGGTGAAGCGTGCGATCCTGTTCGGCATCTGCGTGGGCTCGGTCGGCACGTCCCTGCGGGTCATGTTCGGCATCGAGCGCTCCTACATGGGAGGCGACTGAGTTGAAGCTCGAATCCATATTCGACGTTGACCGGCGGTTCGTCTTCGTGGGCATCTTCCTGGCGCTGCTGATTCCGATGCTGGTGCCTTACCCCCTGCCCTGCAAGCCCAACAAAGACGTCGAGAACATGTACATCGGCATCGACGACGCCATCAGCAGAGGCAAGAAAATATTCCTCTCCTTTGAATACGACCCCACCGGCGCCGCCGAGCAGGAACCGATGGCCCGCGCCGTCATGCGGCATATCTTCTCCCGCGGCGGCAAGGCCGTCATCATGTGCAAGAGCGGCGGGCAGCAGGGGCAGGAAATGCACCAGCAGCTCCTGGCTGATTGCGCCCAGGAATACGGACGCTCCTACGGCGCGGACTATTGCTACCTCCCCTACAAGCCCGGCAGCACCAACCTGGTCATCAACCTGGGACAGAGCCTCCGCAGCACCTGGCCCCAGGACGTCGGGGGAACTGACCTGGCGGACCTGGAGGTCACCCGCGACGTTCAGCGGCTGGCCGACTTCGGCTACGTCATGATCATCTGCTCGTCCCTGACCACGGTGGTCGACTGGCTGACCTACGGCCAGGGCCCCTACAACCTGAACATGGGCTTCGGCGTGCTGGGCAACGTAACCCCCGACGTCGCCAACTACACCAACTCCGGGCAGATCAAGGGCCTGCTGGGCGGGCTGATCGGCGCCGCTCAATACGAGCAGATACTCCTGGACAAGGGCATCAACCTGATGCGGCGGTTCTCGCCGGCCGACCTGGCCTCCGCCCACATGGTCTCGTTCTGTTCACGGCTGTCCGATCCCGAGGCCGACGGACTGGGAAGGTACGTCTGGGATGCCCTCTCGCCGGCAACCCAGGCGGCTGTCCGGGACGTCATCAAGGAAGGCTACGACAACCTGAACGCCGCCGCCAAGACGGACATCGCCGCGGCCCTGAACCGCGTGATCATGCGGACCGACGTCATCCCCGACGCCGAGCTGTCCAAAGCCAAACCCGGCCACCAGGTCGCCTCGTTGCTTGACGGCCAGCTCAAGGAGCGGGCCCCGCAGATCCTGCGGCGGCTGATCGTGGAGAAAGAGTTCGGCAAGGCCCTGGTGGCCGCCCAGAGCGCCGGACAGGCGATGACCTGGATGACCCCGCAGTCGATCGCCCACGTGGTGCTGATCGTGGCCATCCTGTTCGGCAACGCCTGCTACCTGTACGACAGGGCCCGACGCAAGAAGCACTCGCAGATTTAGAGGTCCAGCAGAGGAACACCATGAAGAAGAATGATCTTCTCCTGATCGGCGGCTTCGCACTGGTGATGGCCGTCATCAATATCGTCCTGGTGGCCACGCACCGCCTGCACTGGGTGGGCCGGTTCGACCCCAAGACCCTGGGCACCATGGTCGCCGCCGCGATCACCATCGCCGTCATGAGCCAGCTCTACAAGGACAACGCCCTGTTCAAGCTGGCCGAGCACATGCTCGTCGGCTCGGCCCTGGCCTACGGGCTGATGGTCACGTGGTATGCCATGTGGGTGACCGAGATCATCCCCGCGCTGTCGCCGCTGAAGACTTACGGCTGGCAGGCGGTCGTCCATCCGATGAAGATCGCCGAGGCAGCGAACAAGCCACAACTCCTGGGCGTCTGGTCCATCTTCCTGCCGGCCGTTCTGGGCCTGATGATGTACACGCGGCTGAACAAGAAATACGCCTGGATCAGCCGCATCCCCTTCGCGATCATGATCGGCTTCGGTGTCGGACTGGCGATCCCCAACGAGATTCAGGCCAACCTCCTCAAGCAACTCCAGGCGACGATGGTCGACCTCTGGCACGACCCGATGACGCATCAGTATTCCTGGAACGTGTTGTTCGCCCAGATCGCCTTTGTGGGCGTCATGGCCACGCTGGTCTACTTCTTCTTCTCCGTCGAGCACAAGGGCGCGTTCGGGGCCGTCTCCCGCGTGGGCGTCTGGTTCCTGATGATCGCCTTCGGCGCCAGCTTCGGCTACACCGTCCAGGGGCGCCTCTCGCTGCTGCTGGGGCGGATCAACTACCTCTTCCACGACTGGCTGGCCATCGTAAGATAGCCTCGGGGGAGAGGCGCCCGGCGCCTTTTCCCCCTCGCTCGAACCGAGAGGACCGCCCATGCCCGCCGAGGAACCCGCCAGTCCGACGGGCGGAACCGATGTCCTGCGGTGGGTCAGCCTGCCCATCCGCGACGAGCCCTGGCCCAAGTCGGCCCTGCTGGTCGGGCTGATCGTCCTGACCGCCGTCATCGGCGCCCTCCAGGCGGCCTTCCTCGGCGGCCTGGCCCTGCTGCTGATGTTCATCCTGCTGGGGCCCTACTTCCTGCCCTGCCGCTACGAGCTGACCGAGCGGGGCATGAAGAAGTTCTTCTTCATGTTCAACCGCGACCGCACCTGGGACACCTACAAGCGATACGTGATCCAGCGGGACGGCGTGTTCCTGTCCACCTACGCGACCCCCTCCCGGCTGGACAGCTTCCGCGGCGACTTCGTCCGGTTCGGCCCCGGCGCCGACCGCGACGCCGTCATCGACCTGATCCGCCGACGCGTGGGGACGCCATGAGCTGGAAGAAGTTCAAGGCCGCCATCGCCCACGCCTTCGCCGTCGAGGACGGACGCGACCGGATGTCCCCCGAGGACATCGCCCTGCTGGACAAGGTGGCGGCCTTCGTCGTCCGCCGCCGCCTGGTCGCCCCGGCCATCCTCGTGCTGGAAAGCACCGGGCCCTTCGGCTTCCTGGGCAGCTCGGCCCTGACCTTCTTCAGGCCGATCGTCAGCATCGTCTTCGACACCAGGGAGTATGAGCGGATTGAGCGGCTGATGGAGCGGCGCTGCGCCGCCGACGTCCTGATCGAGCGAATCGAACTGGCTGAGCACCAGCGCGTCCAGGCCGGGAAAGCGAAGAAAGCCCCCCCCGACGAGCCGCCGGGCGACCCGTCGGTCGCGGACACGCCGGCCGGCGCCGACGCGCCTCCGCCGCAGCAGGAATGACCCCTACCGTCCCAGGTTGCCTTCCCACTCGAACTCGCTCAGTCGGCTGATCGACTCGCGGTCGTCCGGTGTCAGTTCCATCTCCGCGCCGGCCAGCGAATCCTTGAGCTGCTCCACCGTCCGCGCCCCCACGATCGGCGCAGTGACGGCCGGGTGCGCCCGCACCCACGCCAGCGACAGCGCCGCCGGCGAAACGCCCCGCCGCTCCGCCTCGGCCAGGAACCGATCGAGAATCTCGAAGTTGCGCTGGCTGAGGAACCGCTTGCGATACATGTCGTTGTCGGCCAGCCGAGTCTTGTCGGGAATCCGGTCGCGGGAGTACTTGCCGGTGAGGAACCCGCCCGCGAGCGGGTTGTAGGGGATCACGCCGATGCCCTGGTCCAGGCAGAGCGGCAGCAGCTCGGCCTCGGGCGATCGCTTGAGCAGGTTATACATCGGCTGGAGGCAGACGAACTTCTCCAGCCCCAGCCTGTCGCTGATCCACAGCCCCTTGGCGACCTGCCAGGCGGCGAAGTTCGAGCAGCCGACGTATCGCACCTTTCCCTGGCGGACCAGGTCGTCCAGCGCCCGCAGCGTCTCTTCCAGCGGCGTCGAGTCGTCGAAGCTGTGGCACTGGTAGAGGTCGATCCAGTCGGTGCCCAGCCGCGACAGCGAATCCTCGCAGTGCTGCATGATCGTCCGCCGGCTCAGCCCGACCTCGTTGGGCCGATCGTCCATCCGCGAGCGGACCTTGGTCGCCAGCACGATCTGCCGCCGCAGGCCGCGCTTGGCCAGCCACGCCCCCAGCACGCGCTCGCTCGCCCCGGCCGAGTAGCTGTTGGCCGTGTCGTAGAAGGTGATCCCCCGCTCGAAGGCGCAGTCGAGTATGGCTTCGGAGGTCGCCGCGTCGGCCTCGCGCCCCAGGGTCATCGTCCCCAGGCAGACGTCACTGACCTTCAGCCCGGTGCGTCCGAGATTGACTTGTTTCATCGCCGCCGACTCCTTTGAATGGGATAATCGCCCCGTGCGCCTGCCGCCGGGTCCCCGCTTCTCCTGCCAGGTCACCGCAAAGGATTCTATTCGTCCGAAGAGGAAGTGTCGGGCCGGGGGCCGGAGCGGGCGGGCGCCGGCTCCGGTCCCCAGCCGATGGGTGTCAGACCTTCTTGGTCACCTGGGCCTGCTGGGGCTTGGCCACCGGGGCCTTGCCGCCCTGCTGGGCCTTGTCCCTGGCCTGATTGTCCTTGGACTGACCCTTGTCCTTCGACCCGCAGCAACCGCACTTGCCGGCCATAGCCGACCTCCTTGAGAATGAGGCGATCGCTCGCCCCGCAACCCTGATCGCGCCCGGGCCAACGCGGCCCAGCCCGATCTGAGTGATTAGAAGCTGTTTCAAAACCTACACGGGATCGCGTTGGGCCGCAAAGGGCCCGGATGCAAGGAGCCGCGACGCAGTCGATGCGCCAGAGCATCGTCCAGGAGCGGCGACGCCGCAGACGGGCCCTTTGCGGCCCAACCCGCCGGGACGGCGGGTCTTGCGGTCGCGGCCTGCGTCGCTCGTCGTCGACGATACTCCATCTCGTATCGACTCCTCCTCGACTCCTTGGCCGCGACCGCAATACCCGTCGTCGCGACCCGCGTAGGCTTTGAAACAGCTTCTAGCAGGACGCATCTTCCCGCCGCTCAGTAGTCCAACTGGTCCACCTTGAACCGCTCGGGCTCCAGCGATGCGCTGACCTCGACCACGCCGACGACCTCTTCCATGCTGTTGCGGATCGGCGCGCAGACCGAGAGCATCGGGTGGCCCTGGTAGGCCTGCTCGTGCACCGCCGTCCGCCCGGCGAAGGCCTCGGCCATCGCCGGCGGGATCGGGTGATTCCCCGGCCGAACCGCCAGCGGGTGGATGTCCACCGGGACAACCTGCTCGGCCTGGCCCGGGCCGAACGGCCGCCACGTCGTCACGCCGACGTCACCGGCCTCCAGCCGCTTGAGTTTCATCAGCGTCCGCTTGACGCGGATGAACGGCTCGTGGTTCACCTGGTAGTCGTCGCCGGTGTTCAGCTTGGGATCGACCGGGACGGCCACGAAGTCGTCGCCGTCGATGAACACCGTCGCCGCGTGGGCCACACGCCGCAGCCGGGCCTCCGTCGCCTTCCGCACCGATGCCTTGATCCGAGCCATGTCGCCTCCTCGTTCCGACGCCCCGCAGTTTGAAACAGCGCCTACGCCTTCTCAATCGCCTCGGCCAGCCGCGCCCGGGCGTTCGCCCAGACCTCGCGCCCAGCCGTGTTCCACGCCTTGCCCGTGCTCGAGCCGGCCAGGATGTCCGCGCCGCCAGCCTCGACGCCCTCGCCGCGCTGGTACCAGTCCTCGCGCCCGGACGCGCCGATGGTCTGGCCCAGGATCGCGTCGGCTGACGCCCGCGAGCCCGTCCGCTGCGTCAGCACCGTCAGGTACGCGTGGTCCTGCTGGCCGCGGTGGAGCACCTTCAGCCGGATGCTCGGCAGCGGGCCGTCGATGCCGAACCGCTGGCCGGGGTAGATGCAGTGCCCCGTGCCCGGGCCGACCTTCTCCCACGAGCCGAAACCGATGCCGTTCCACCAGCAGAAGCCGTCGGCTTCGCGGCCCCACGCGATCCACGACCAGCGCAGGTTGTCCAGCCGGTCAGCCGCCGCGATCGGACCGGCCCCGCCGTAGAACCAGACCGCCCCGCCGAGCTTGCGCACGTGGGCCGACGCGTCGGGCGCCTCCGAATGCGATCCGCGGTTGACCACCCACAGGCCGATGTCCTTGGCCCAGGGCTCGAAGGCGGTGCGGTCGAAGATCCACGAGCTGTCGATGCGGTTGATGATCTGGGCGTCAGGCGCGACGGCCGCCGCCTCCAGCGCCGCCCGCCCGTAGTCCGCGGTGGCGTAGTTGTCGCGGTCGAAGCGGATCTCGTCCATGTCCCACGGGAAGAATTTCCAGCGGGCCTTGTGGTTGAAGAACACCTCGAACTTCGTCCCCCGCCAGCCGCGCTCGCTAAGGTGCCGGGCGATCTGGCTGATCACCTGGCGATACTCGTGCCAGTAGCCCGGGCTCGGATACTTCTCGAACGTCGCAGGCCAGTTTCCGTTCACCGGCAGATAGAGATACTCGATCGGGTGCTCGCCGCCGCGGCTGCCCGCAAAGGCGCTGCCGTCCAGCAACCCGCCCCAGAACGTGTCGAACGGCTCGAAGTCCACGACCCGCCGGTCCCGCCCGCGGCCGGCCAGCAGCGGGGCGTATCGGCCTGTGATCCGACCGGCCTGCGAGTAGGGCAGCAGGTGGAACAGCGCCCGGTGATCGCGGGCCAGCCGGAAGTAGGCCTCGGTCAGCTTGATCGACGCGGCGTAGTCGAGATCCTGCTCCTCGACGCCCGCGCCGGGAACCACGCTGTAGTTGTTCAGGTCGGCCGTGCAGGTCGCCGCCGCCGGCAGTTCGAAGGCGTAGACCTTCAGCGCGACATTCACGCGGTGGGCCGCCCCGCCGGCCCGCACGGTCAGCGCCAAGTCGCGCCCTCCCGCGGGCGTGCCGGGGGGAATGTAGAGTTCGACGGTGAAGGTCCAGCGTCCGCGGCCGGTGAACCGCGGCGCCTTGCGGGTGATCGCAGCGACGGCGTCGTCGACCGGCCCGAACGCCAGCGGGACCAGCACGTCGTCGCAGACGCGCTCGCCCTGGGCGACCGGCACGTTGAGGAACAGCCCGCCGACCAGCCCGGCGGCGTCCAGGTCGATCGACTCGACGCGCCCGGCCCGCTTCTCGACGACGAGCTGGAATGCCAGCACCTCGTTGGCGGCCCCAGCCAGCCGAACCGTAGCGGCCGCCCCGTCCCAGATTTCATTGGCGGCGGCGGGCCCGTCCCCCTCCGCGGTCGCCTGGGCCTGAGGCTCCGTCGGCGAAACGGGAACGACCAGGTCCGCGCACCAGATTGCAGGCTTTCGATTGGCCATCCGAACCTCCAGGCAGCAGGTGTATGGACGGTTCAACTTACCGATCCCCCGCACAATTTCAAGCGGGCTCTCGCCGGCATCCGACCTCGCCGGTACGGCGCGTTGCCGCAACCGCCGGATTGGTGTACCGTCATGCTGCCGGGGCGACCCTCGGTGAATTCTTTATCGGCCGCCCCCTCGCTGCCGAGGCGCGGACTGTCTTCCATGGAGGCTGGCAGACATCATGGGAAGCATCAGGTGGATCGAGGACCGCCGCCAGAAGGCGTGGCTTTGGATCGCGCTGTTCTTCGCCTCGTTTTATTTCGGGGAAGCGATTCTGTTCTGGGGAACGAACCCGCGCATCGCGGCGCCGTCTTTCACGCCGCTGATCTACTGGGGCTCCTTCGGAGTCGCCGTCGTGTGGCTGGTCCGGCGGTACGATCGTCTGGCCTCCACTCCGTCGGCGGACTCGGTTCCGCCCGGGATGCAAGCGACCGTCCTGGGCCTGGGAATCACCCTGTCCGTCATCGGCATGACGGTCCTGGTGATCCGCTTGACGGGGAACATCACCCTGGGCCACACGATTCTACTGCTGGCATTGTGCGAGGCCGGCCTCGTCATCGCCGGCATGTCCGGCAGCGTCGGCTGGCTGGCGGCTGGCCTGATCTGGGGATGCGGCGCCCCGGCCGTCTTCTGGTTCCCTGGTGTGCAGGACGTCACGCTGGGCCTCGCTGTGGCGATCGGCTTTGCGCTGATCGGACTGCTCCGCGCGCAGGCACGGGCCTCCGGCGATCGGGCGGGGCAGGTATAATGGGGCACATTCCGCCCGGCGACAGGGACCGTTGGAACGGACCGGCCGGGCGGCTGGCCTGTCGGGAGCCGGAACTTCCATGCCCACCATCATCCTGCTGACCCTCTCCAACGTCTTCATGACCTTCGCCTGGTACGGGCACCTCAAGTTCACGAGCAAGCCGCTCTGGATCGTCATCCTGGTGAGCTGGGGTATCGCGTTCTTCGAGTACTGCCTCCAGGTGCCGGCCAACCGCATCGGCCACGTAACGTTCACGGCCGCGCAGCTCAAGACGATCCAGGAGGTCATCACGCTGGTGGTCTTCGCGGCATTCTCGGTGCTCTACCTGCGCGAGGAGTTCCGCTGGAACTACCTCGTCGGCTTCGCCCTGATCGTGCTGGCGGTGTTCGTCATCTTTCACAAGTGGTAAGGGGGCCTGGCGCATGGTTGGCGGGCGGGAAGCTGCGGCCTTATAATGGCGCGATCATGACCGAGCCGACCCCTTCGCAATCGCCCTGCGCCTGCCGGAACGTCGTCGCCATCCTGTTCGCGATCGTCGCGCTGGGCGGGCTGGCGATGGGCGTCTATATCTTCAGGCAGCGAGCCGCGGACCGCCGCCCGGCCGCCGCGCCCGCCGCCCCCTGCCCCGTCGCCGCGTCCCCCGCAACGCCGCCGGCCCCGGAGGCGCCGGACCTCTCAGCCAACCCCAACCCGCGCGACCCGTCCTTCGCCGCGCCGATGAGGCTGCCGGGCCTGCCCAACCTGCACCGCATCAACGACCACTTTTACCGCGGAGGCCAGCCGCAGTTCGATGGCCTCCAGATCCTGCACGAGCGGCTGGGCGTGCGCACGCTGGTCAACCTGCGGGCCGAGCTGGACGAGTCGGCCGACGCCCGCGCCGCCGGCATCGCATACCGGCAGATCCCCACGACCAACTGGCACGTCAGCCAGGCACAGATGGTCGAGTTCCTCCGCGTCGCGACCGACCGGGCCAACTGGCCGATCTTCTTCCACTGCAAGAGCGGAGCCAACCGTGCGGGCACGATGACGCTGGTCTATCGGCTGGCGGTCGAAGGCTGGTCCAGAGCGCGGGCGCTGGAGGAGATGCTCGACGGCGGATTCGGCTTCGACGGCAACCCGGCAGCGCTGCGGCAGTTCGTCCAGGAACTGGACGTGCCGACGCTGCGCCGCGAGGCCGGCCTGCCCGAGCCGACCACGCAGGAGGATCGTCCTTGACGCCGCGAACCGCGGCCGCCGCGCTCCTGCTGACCTGCACAGCGCTGGCCGGCTGCACGTCGACGGCGACGCCGGTCCCCAGGCCGCCCGCATGGGCCCTGCCGATCGAATCTGACGGGTTGCCCAATTTCTTCAAGGTCAGCAACGGCCTCTACCGCGGGGCCCAGCCGACGGACGAGGGCATCGGCCGCCTCGGGCAGTTCGGCGTCCGCACCGTGATCGACCTGCGCGGCGCGCACGACGAGTCTGAAGCCGTCGCCGCCGCCGGCATGGACTACGTGCAGATCCCCTGCAACGCCTTCGACCCGCGGGAGGAGGCGGTCGTGCAGTTCCTGCGGCTGTTCGCCGAGCCCGGAAACGGACCTGTCTTCGTCCACTGCCTGGCTGGGCGCGATCGCACGGGGCTGATGGTGGCCGCCTACCGCATGGCCGTCCAGGGCTGGACGCATGAGCAGGCGATCGACGAGCTGATCCGCGGCGGGTTCGGGTATAACCCCGACGTGATGCCGATCGACGAGTTCGTCACCCGCCTGGATGTCGCCCGCCTCCGCCGCGAGGCCGGCCTGCCGGGAAGCGTCGCCCAGGGAGACGGTCATGAGCCAACCCGTCCGTGAGCCTTCGTCCGATCCGCCGATCCCGGGAATCGGTGATCACGCTCCGGCACGCAGCAGGCCGAGTTTGAGGTTGATCAGCACGATCGAGGAGACTGCCAGCGCGACGCCCAGCCAGGCCAGGCGGCTCGTCCGCTCGCCGCGAAACTGGGCGACGGCGACCCCGCCGATGATGGCCACGCCCGCGGTCATGGGGAAGATGACCGACGCCGGTGCGTGGTCCAGCCCGATCAGCACGAGGATCATGTTCCCGACGACCGAGGCCGCATAGAGCGCGCCGGTCAGCCAGGTGCGGCCGTCGAAGACGGGCCTGACCCGCCGGGCGCCCGAGAGCCCGCCGAGCAGGATCAGCATCATCAGAAACCGCGGCAGAATAAAGGAGACGTGGTCACCCTGGGCCGGGGCGACATCCTTGAACCGCATGAGGAAGCTGGCCGCCACGCCCGTCAGCAGCGAGACGCCCAGGAACATCGCGAAGCCGCGGCGGATCGGTGTGACGGCGCCGGCCAGGCGGTTGACGCGATACATCGCGGCGGCCATCACCGCCAGGCTGGCCAGGAAGCAGACGATCCCCGCCGCCTGGCTGGCGAACAGCGGCTCGCGCATCACCGACCAGCCGAGGATCGCGACGCCGACCGCCGCCGTCCAGACGACGGCCCAGGAGATGGAGACGGGCCCGCGATGGACGACAGCCATGTAGTAGGTCGGCCCGTTGATCGCTGCGCAGAGGCCCGAGGCCGCGGCGATCAGCAGGAACTCGGGCCCGCCAATCCCCGCCCCGCTCGCCGCCAGCCAGCCCACGCAGACGCAGGCCGCCAGCAGGGCGGTCACCATCTGCATTCCGAGCTGGCGGGCAAGCTGCGGGCCCTGCCGCTGCGAGATGGTCGGGGCGCAACTGTTCAGCAGCCCGGCGCCGATGGCACAGATCCACGCGGTCATCGACATCGCACCGCTCCGTCACCCGCGCAGCAGGCCGAACTTCAGGTTGATGAGGACGATCGACGCGATCGCCAGGGCCGCGCCGGCCAGCACCAGGCGGCTGGGCCTTTCGCCGCGCAGCACCGCCCAGGCCGTCCCGGCGACCAGCGCGACGCCCGAGAGCACCGGCTGAAAGACCGACACGTCGCTCAGCCTCAGGCCCGCAACCCACATCACAAAGTGCGGGCCGATCACCGCGCCGAACGCCAGCGATAGCCAGAGCGTCCGCCGATCGCGCGGCAGGCGGAGGCGGCGGAACAGGGCGAAGCCGGCCAGCGCGGCGACCAGCCCGGCCAATTGCAGCACAACGAAGGCGACGTCGCTGCCGCCGTCGGTCGGGCGGGCCTTGACCACCAGCACGCCCGCGACGCCGGCGATCATGGCGGCCGACAGGTAGGCCCAGAAGCCGCGGCGGATCGGCGCGACCGCGCCCTTCTGGCGGTTGGCCTGGTAGGTCGCCCAGCCCATCGCCGTCAGGCAGCCGACAAAGCACGCCAGCGCCACCGGCTGGGCGGCGTAGATCGGCTCGCCGACGACGACCCAGCCCAGGATGGCCACGACCACCGCGGTCATCCAGACGACCGACCAGGAGATGGAGACAGGCCCGCGGCGCATCACCGCGGCGTAGTAGATCGAGCCGTTCAGCCCGTTGCAGACGCCCGAGACCAGCGCGACCGCGACGAACCGCGGCCCGCCGAACGCCGCGCCGGTCCCCAACGCGTAGCACCCCAGCACGCACAGCGCCAGCACGTGACCGCAGACGATCATCCAGAGCTGGCGCTCCAGCCCCTCGCCCTGCGCCCAACTGAGCACGGGCAGCAGGCTGACCAGCAGCCCGGCCCCGATCGCCAGCATCAATCCGACCAGGCTCATGGATTCTCGATACTCCTCGCGGATGGCCCCGACACAGGGCGCGAACATGATACGCGGTCGCGGGCGCAGGGGGAACAGCGAGATTCGCGGGCCTGACGCCGCGTTGGCCAGCCCCCGTCAACGGTCTGGCGACGCGCAGGGGCAGGCGCGTACAGGGCCCCCGGGACGGCGGGCGGGGGCGGGAATGCTGCCAAAATGGCATGGGGCGGGCGGGGGTCGCGGGCGGAGGGGAATGCAGCAAGACCATATACCTGCAATATTTATGCCGATTGTGCCCGGGCCGGCGGCGATGGCACGGCGTTTGCTCTATACACCGGCAGGCCGGTGTCGGCCCGCGGGTCGGACCGGCCGGCAAGATGCACACAAGAGGGAGTGAGACGCAATGGCAGACAAGAAGGGCAGAATCATTGGCATCGACCTGGGCACGACCAACTCGGTCGTCGCCGTTATGGAAGGCACGCAGCCCAAGGTTCTGATCAACGAACAGGGCTCGCGGCTGACGCCCTCGGTGGTCGGCTTCACCGAGAAGGGCGAGCGCCTGGTCGGCCAGCCGGCCAAGCACCAGCAGGTGACCAATCCGAAGAACACGGTGTTCTCGATCAAGCGGTTCATGGGCCGACGCCACCGCGAGGTAGGCGCGGAAGAGAAGCTGGTGCCTTACGAGGTGACCGGCGGGCCGGAGGAACTGGTGAAGGTCAAGATCCGCGGCAAGGAGTACACGCCGCCGGAGATCTCGGCCATGATCCTCCAGGACCTCAAGAAGACCGCGGAGAACTACCTGGGCGAGTCGGTGCAGCGGGCGGTGATCACCGTGCCGGCCTACTTCAACGACGCCCAGCGTCAGGCGACCAAGGACGCCGGCACGATCGCCGGGCTGGTGGTCGAGCGGATCATCAACGAGCCGACGGCAGCGGCGCTGGCCTACGGCATGGACCGCAAGAAGAACGAGAAGGTCGCGGTGTTCGACCTGGGCGGCGGGACGTTCGACATCTCGATCCTGGACATCGGCGAGGAGAACGTCTTCGAGGTGCTCAGCACCAACGGCGACACGCACCTGGGCGGCGACGACTGGGACCAGAAGCTGATCGACTACCTGGCAGACGAGTTCCGCAAGGCCGAGGCCATCGACCTGCGCAAGGACGCGATGGCGCTTCAGCGGCTGAAGGAGGCCGCCGAGAAGGCCAAGTGCGAGCTGAGCACGACCAAGGAAACGACGGTGAACCTGCCGTTCATCACCGCCGACGCCTCGGGGCCCAAGCACCTCCAGATCACGATCACCCGCTCGACGTTCGAGTCGATCTGCGACGACCTGTTCAGCCGAATCCGCGGGCCGGTCGAGAAGGCCCTGCGCGACGCGAAGCTGAGCCCGTCGCAGATCGACGAGGTGCTGATGGTCGGCGGCAGCACGCGGATGCCCAGGGTGCAGGAGATCGTCAAGCAAATCTTCGCGGGCAAGGAGCCCAACAAGAGCATCAACCCGGACGAAGTGGTCGGCATCGGCGCGGCCGTCCAGGGCGGCGTGCTCACCGGCGAAGTGCAGGACATCCTGCTGCTGGACGTCACCCCGCTGAGCCTGGGCGTCGAGACCCTCGGCGGCGTGATGACCCGGCTGATCGAACGCAACACGACGATCCCGACCAGCAAGAAGGAGACCTTCTCCACCGCCGCCGACAACCAGATGGAGGTGGACATCCACGTGCTCCAGGGCGAACGCGAGTTCGCCCGCGACAACCGCACGCTGGGCCGCTTCAAGCTGACCGGCATCCCGCCGGCGCCGCGCGGCATCCCGCAGATCGAGGTCGCTTTCGACATCGACGCCAACGGCATCCTCAACGTGTCGGCACGCGACGTGGCCACCGGCAAGGAGAACAAGATCGAGATCAAGAGCGACTCGGGGCTCACTGACGCCGAGATCGAGAAGATGCGTCAGGACGCCGAGGCCCACGCCGAGGAGGACAAGCAGCGCCGCGCCCTGATCGACGCCCGCAACCAGGCCGACCAGCTCGCTTACGCGACCGAGAAGACGCTCAAGGAGCATGGCGACAAGGTGTCGGCCCAGGACCGGGGCAACATCGAGTCGGCCCTCAACCAGCTCAAGGAAGCGATCAAGGGCGAGGACAAGACCGCCATCGAGCGGGCGGCCGAGAAGCTCACCCAGGCGTCGCACAAGCTGGCTGAGGAACTCTATAAGACCGGGCAGGCCAACGCGGGCCAGGCCCCCGGCGGCCAGGCGAGCGAGCCGGCCAAGAGCGACGAGGACGTCATCGACGCGGACTTCGAAGTGAAGGAGTAAGCGGCCCCCGCGGATGGCCCGAAGCCGTCCGTCAGGCCCTATCCGTGCCGCATTTCACAGGCGGCAAAGGAGTTAGGGCTTGACGGCCGGCCCCCTTCGCTGGTACTGTTGCATTGGTATATCTGACTGGACGACGACTTGCCGCGGGTGGTTCGGCGATGCCTCCCCTCCACATCGTTGTTTCTACCCGCGGCTTTTTTCTGGGCTGATCGCGGCGGCACGCCCTTTTCACCGCACCGGCTGCGGCTATCATATAACCCATGGAGCCGTTCGAGTCCGATCCGCGCTACCGATTCCCACGCGTCGTCCAGTTCTCGGTCTTCCTGGACAACCGCGTCGGCAAGCTCCGCGAACTGCTCAATCTCTTCCTGGGCACCAACGTCCAGCTCGCGGCCCTGACGGTCGTAGACTCGGCTGACTGTGCCATCGTCCGTTGCATCCTGGCCCCCAGCGACGAGGCCCGCGGTATGCTGCGGTCGGCCGGCATGGCCTTCAGCGAGACCGAGATGGTCGTCGCCGAGCTGGGCAGCCCCGACGCCCTGCGCGACCTGTGCGAGGTGCTCGTGTCGGCTGAGGTCAACATCCACTACGCCTACCCCATGCTCGTCCGCCAGACGGGCCAGTCGGCGGTCGCGCTGCACGTCGACGAGCCGGAAATGGCGGCCACGGTACTCCGCCGCAAGGGCTTTTCCCTGCTGGGTGAAGCGGAAATCTCCTGACCCATAGCCGCCGGCACCTGCCAGCCGGCCTCACGACCCGTCTGCCCCGATTTGCCTGCCCGCGAAATGAATCGGACATTCCATCTGGACGGGCCTGCCCGGGCCCGCCGCGGACCCAATGCACTGACAAGCAAGACTGTTCGCCGCAATTACCCGGAAGGGGTGATGCGAATGATTGGGCACGCAATCGGACGCACAACGAAGATGACGGTCCTGGCCGGACTGGCGATGTAGGTTCTGCCGACTGTCGGCCGCGCCCTGGGCCTCGGGGCCCGGTATCGGCGGCGTGCGTCCCGATCCGCCCGACGAAGGTTGACTGATCGGAAATCCCTTGACCGTCCGTTCGAGGCCGGGATCAACACCATGCCCCCGGTGGCGCGCCCCGTTTCGCGCCGGCGGGGGCTTTTCCTTTGGCCACGCTGGCTCTTGCCTGGCGACAGATCGGTGAGAGAATAGTCAGATCGCCGGCCGATGTGTCGGCCGGGCCGGCCGACCCCGGGTCACCGTCGAAAGGCATCCGTCATGGACAAGTCGCAGGAAGTCGCAGCCGCCCAACTCGCGTCGGCCGTCACCGAACAGGCCGCCGCGGCCCTGGCCGACGCCGCGAGGCTCATCCGCCACTGCCTGGACCAGTTGGCTGACGAGCAGGTCTGGTCGCGGATCGCCGAGGACCGCAACAGCATCGGCAACCTGATCCTGCACCTGTGCGGCAACGTGCGGCAGTGGCTGGTGGCCGGCATGGGCGGGGCGAAATTCGACCGCGACCGCCCGAAGGAGTTCTCCGAGCGCGGGCCCATCTCTCGTGCCGATCTGCTGGCCCGCCTGGACGCGGCCGTCCGCGACGCGACGACGACATTGAAGGCCGCCGGCGCCGCCGACCTGCTGCGAGCGCGCAACGTCCAGGGCTCGGAGGTTTCGGGCATCAAGGCCATCTTCAGCTCGGTGCCCCACTTCCGCGGGCACGCCCAGGAGATCGTGCAGATGACCCGGACGCTGGTGGGACCGGCCTACCGCTTTTCCTATACGCCCAAGCCGGCTAAGCCAGGCGCCTCGGCATGAAATCGATCATCCGCGCCAGTCGTCTCAGCCCCGGTAGAAGTCGATCCATTCGATGGACAAGCTTGCGGCGTTCGCATCGAGCATCGCCGGGGGAACGACGAGCCTGAAACCGTGTCCCGCGTCGTCGGGGGACCGGACGTTCGTCCAGAGCGGGTCGGCGGGGCCGTCGGGGCGGCCGGTCAGCATCTTTCCGTCGGACGAAAGGCTGACCCCGTCGCGATTGACTGACACCGACAATCGCTTCTGCCCGTTGGAGAGTCGCAGCGATTCGAGCCCCTTCAGATTCAGCCGAAGCTCGACGGCCTTCGGCCAACCGTTCCCCGGACGCTGGATGACCGCTTGGCCGATCCCGCCGGGACTGGCCACGGTGAAGACCGTGCAGCCGTCCTCCGTGGTGGCCGCGACGCGGTCCCGTGCATTCCTGCAAGTGATCCGGTAATCGTCGGGCTGGGTGGTCGGTGCGTCGGCCTTCTGGTAGACGCGGACATAATCGACGACGAACCGCTGCGGCAGGGCGCTGTCGTCGACCTTCCCGCCCCAGTCGCCGCCCAGCGCGAAGTTGAGCTTGACGTGGTGCGGGAGTCGGAAGGCGTTCTCGACGGCGCCGTCGCGAGTGCGGATGTCGGCGTCGGACAACGCGATCGACGCGTAGCGCGTCCGGTCGAAATAGAAATCCATTCGGTCGACCGACCATTCGGCCGCGTAGACGTGGAAGTCTGCCCACGGCTGGGCCGCCTTCAGGCTGCCGCCCTTCTGCTGGTGTCCGCGGCGGTTCCAGTGCAGCGTGCCGTAGACCTGGTCGGGCGTCTTGCCGACGAACTCCATGATGTCGATCTCGCCGCAGGAGGGCCAGCCGACCTTGGCGATATTGTCGCCGAGCGTCCAGAACGCCGGCCAGACCCCTGCCCCGCGCGGCAGCCTGGCGCGGATTTCGATCCGTCCGCCGGTCCATGACGCTTTGCCCTGGGTGTGGATGCTGGCCGACGTGTAGCGTGCATTGCCGAACCGCTCCTTGCGGGCCTCAATGACCAGGACGCCGTCCTCGACGCGGCAGTTCTCGCGGCGGGCCTTGGTGTAATACTGCGATTCGTGGTTGCGGATGAAGCCCTCCTCGTAGCCCCACTTCGCGGGATCAGGCAGGCCGGGCGCATCGAACTCGTCGTTCCAGACGAGCTTCCACCCCGGACGGATCGCGTCGGCCCCGGCCGGCTGGGTGGCCGCCACGTCGGCCGATTCGCCCTGCGTGGTCGGCGACCGGCCGAGCGCCAGACTCGGAATCGACAGCACCGCCGACAGTAGGATCACGAGCATTCGCATGGGCGTCTCTCCGGGCCCCGCGGCGGGGCCAGCCCCATCTTCGTCGGCTGCGGGCGGCCGGTCAATGCCCGCGGGCGCGCGGGAACCTTGACGAAACGGCGTCTTTCGGCTATAGGTGTCGGGTCTGCCGCCGATGTAGCTCAACGGTAGAGCACGGCTTTCGTAAAGCCGGGGTTGAGGGTTCAAATCCCTCCATCGGCTGTCCGCCCCCGCCGGCGCGACCGCCCGGCAACTCCTTGCCCGAAGACGCGAATGGCCAAGACCCGCGGACAGATCGAAGCCGAAATCAGCGAGGCGCTGATCAAGTTCGAGAAGGAATACATGGGCCGCGGACCCCTGGAGGCCCGGACCTATATCGTCGACGACATGGTGATCGTGCGGCTTCAGGGCGTCCTGACGCCCGCGGAGCACCAGTTGGCCCAGTCCAACGAGGGGGCCCGCGGCCGCGACCTCATCAAGCAGGTCCGCATCGAGTTGCTGGAAAAGGGTCGCCCGCTGCTGGACGCCGTGATCCAGGCCCTGACCGGCCGACGGGTCCGCAGCCTGCACACCGACATCAGCACGACCGCCGGCGAGCGCGTGATTATCTTCACCCTGGAGGCCCCGCCGGATTTGGCGCGAGCCGAGACTTGACCTCGGAGGTCGAGGCGGTTACAAATAGTGAGTCAGGGCAGATGCCGCGGAGGGCCTTCGGGCCGGCCGCGGGGTAGGCCGCCGGCGACAATGGTCGCTTGGGCGGCTTTTTTTGTGCCCGCAACGCAAGGCATTCAAGTTGCGCCCGGGCCCCGCGTGGAGCGCGCGGCGCGAAGTGAGGCCGGAACCTGCGCAGCCACGGACCGCATCGGCGATCCGGACGGCGTGCAGGTCCCGGCCCTTTTTTTTCGGGTCGCCGACACTTGGAGTCCACCGAAAGGAACGCACCATGTCCGTCCGAAGCCTGGATCGCGAGGGAAGCCAGATCGTCCTGCACGCCGAGGGCGCCGTCTGCACCGGGGCCGCCGAGCTGCTCACCAGCCGGGCCTTCGAGAAGGTGGTCCGCTTTCACGTCGCCTCGCTGCGCGAGCAGGGCTCGCCGCTGCTGGAGGTGATCGCCCCCAACGACGACGGGGCGCGGCTGGCCAGCCTGCTCCGGGCCCTGGCCGACTCGCCCATCGACCGGGTCGCGCGGATCGTGCCGGGGATGGCCGACCTCCCCAACCGACGGCAGTTGCTGCATCGGCTGGTCGAGGAGCTGTACGACTACTGGCGGCGATTCAACCGGTTCATGGTTTGCCACTCAGAGAACACCGGGCCCGACGGCGGCGACCGGCGGCCCTATCGCACGTTCAACTCGACGATGGAGCGGCTGACCGACGTGGTGCGGGCGGCCTACCGCGACATCTGCGAGAACATCACCGCCGATCATCCGCGCGTGTTCCGCCAGGTGGCCGCCGGATGCCAGGTCGGGCTGATCGCCGTGCCCAAGCCCTGGACCGTGCCGGCTGGTTGCGAGGTCCTCGAGGGTCTGCCCTTCGTGCGCCAGGTGCTCATCCACCCGCCGCTCCTGCTGGACCCGCCGACCAACAAGCGAACCGGGCAGTTCCAGCGCATCGACAAGAACCCGCTGGTCGGCATGAAACTGGAGCGGGAGAAGTGGATGTGCTACCCCGCGTGCGTCGGCCCGCTGACGATCTTCATCTACTTCCACCAGCGGTTCATGGGGCTTGCGACGGCGTTGGCGAACCTTTTCGAGCTGGCCCGCGACGAGCAGATCGCCGCCGGGCCCGACGCGGTCTACGTCTACGGCGCCCCGTCCGAGTCGCTGGCCCGGTTCGGCGACCTGCCGACCGTCTTCTACGACGACCCCGACAGCGACCTGCTGGTCGGCGCCGTGCCGGCGGAGGACCGCTTCGGCTACTTCGGCTACCTCAAGAAGATGACGCTCACGCTGCACAACATCGTGATGATGAAGCGCGGGCGGATGCCCTTCCACGGCGCAATGAGCCGCATCTGCCTCAAGAACGGCGCCGCCGCCAACCTGCTGCTCATCGGCGACACCGCGACCGGCAAGAGCGAGACGCTCGAAGCCCTGCGGATCATGGCCGGCCAGCACATCCGCGACCTGCGCATCGTCGCCGACGACATGGGCTCCCTTCAGGTCGCCGACGACGGGCGCGTGCTCGGATACGGCACCGAGGTCGGGGCGTTCATCCGCCTGGACGACCTCCAGCAGGGCTACGCGTTCGGCCAGATCGACCGGGCGATCATCATGAGCCCGCAGAAGGTCAACGCCCGCGTCGTGTTGCCGGTGACCACGCTGGACGAGGTCCTGGCCGGGCATCCGGTCGACATCCTGCTCTACGCCAACAACTACGAGCAGGTGGACGAGGACCATCCCATCCTCGAGCGCCTGCCCGACGCCGAGAAGGCCCTGGAGACCTTCCGCCACGGCGCCGCGATGGCCAAGGGCACGACCTCGGCCACCGGCCTGGTGCACAGTTACTTCGCGAACATCTTCGGGCCGCCGCAGTATCGCGAGGTCCACGAGAAGCTGGCCCGCGAGGTGTTCGCCGCCGCCTTCGAGCAGGGCGTCTTCGTCGCCCAGATGCGGACGCGGCTGGGCGTGCCGGGCTGCGAGGCCTCCGGCCCGCAGGAGGCCGCCGCCGCATTGCTGGAACAGATTTCGCGCAGCGCCGCCGCTCGCCAGAACGAGCCGGCGCCGCAGGCCGCCTCGACCTGATCGCGCGGGGCGGGCCCGCGCCGCCCCGGCCGGACAGGCTGACTTCACACAGGTGCATTGCATGATGAAAGAAGCCGACTCGACCGTTCGGCCCAACGCGCGTGGCGATCGCCCGCGCGTCGATCCCACGGCCTTCATCCATCCGACCGCGCAGATCATCGGCAACGTCCGCATTGGGCGACGGGTCTTTGTCGGACCCTATGCCGTCATCCGCGCCGACGAGCACGACCGCGACGGCCGCGTCGCCCCCGTCGTCATCGGCGACGACTGCAACATCCAGGACGGCGTGATTGTCCACACTCTGGCCGGCCGGGAAGTTCACGTCGGCCGCGAGTGCAGCCTCTCCCACGGCTGCATCGTTCACGGACCGGCGCGGCTGGGCGAGGGATGCTTCGTCGGGTTCCGCGCTGTGGTCTTCCGGGCCGAGCTGGGCCGCAATGTTCTGGTCGACACTTCGGGCGTCGTGCAGGATGTCGTGCTGGGCGACGGCGTCAAGGTGCCGCCCGGACGGGCGATCACCTCGCCCGAGGCCGCCGCCGCCCTGGCCGCCGCCCCCGCCGAAGCCCGCCGCTTCATGCAGCAGGTCGTCCGGATGAACGTGAGCCTGGCCGACGGCTACCGCGTCCAGGCCGGCCAGTTCGCCCCCTGAGCGCCCCGTCTTCACCCGCAGCTTGAAACTCTGAACTCGGAACTTGAAACCCGCGACTTGAAACGCGCCCAACCGCCTTCCGTTCGCGGTCTTCCGGCGCGGCCCCTCGCGTCGAAGCCGGGCAGATGGGCGGGCATTGCTATTTTCCCGGATGTTCCTTACACTATGCGGCCCGGCTGGGGCTCGGATCGTGCCGGCCGGTCCTGACAGGCCCGTGTCCGCCTTCGGCGGCGTCGGCCCGGAAGCAGAGGCTCAGACTGGCCGACACGGGCCCTCCCGTCGCACGCGGGCTGCAAGAGTTACTTCTGGTGGTGGAGATGTCGAGATGATCAAAGCGATCGACCTGCGGAAGGGAACGGCCGTCATCTACGAAGGCAACATCTGGATCGTCCACGAGGTCCAGAAGGTGTCCAAGGGGAACTGGCGCAGCTACATCCAGGCCAGGCTGAAGAACCTCCAGACCGGCCAGCTCATCGACCAGCGGCTGCGCGTCGACGAGCAGCTCGAGTCGCCCTACCTCGACAAGAAGCCGATGGAGTATCTGTACAGTTCCGGGCCCGAGCAGCACGTCCTGATGGACCTGGCCAACTTCGAGCAGCTCACAGTCGGCGCGGACGTGTTGCCGAGCGAGATGCTCCAGTATCTCAAGCCCAACGAGCAGGTGATGGCCATGCTGACCAACGGGCAGGTCATCATGATCGAGCTGCCCAACACCGTCGAGCTGACGGTGACCGACACGCCGCCGGGCATCAAGGGGGCGACCGCGACCAACCAGTACAAGGACGCCGTCGTCGAGACCGGCGCCAAGGTCCGCGTGCCCCCGTTCATCGAGAACGGCGAGGTCATCCGCGTGGACACCCGCACCGGCGAATACCTCGAACGCGCCCGCACCTGAGCCGGCGCCCAGGGATTCACCACAGAGACACAGGATTTTTCATAATCACGCTGCGTTCTCTAACTGCTGCTGCGAGAAGGACTGATGAGCGAAGAAGACCATGATCTTCAGGTCCACCCACCGACGCGTTCGCCGCAGCGTGCGGGCATGGTG
>JAJVII010000060.1 GCA_022072085.1 Phycisphaerae bacterium | reverse complement strand
CGCACCCTGCGGCTCCGCGGCCACGACCCGATGACCACCATCGCCAACGCCCTGCGCGCCTACCTGACCTCTGGCCAACTCCCGCCACTACCCGTAGAATCCGTTGCAGACGGGTGAAGTCTTACGAAGCATCTAACTTGTGCCTTCGAGCACGAATAGCAGGCCGAGACCTGACGCTGGTCCAGAAGAAACCCTCGCTGCCGACCCAACGCGACCCTTGACGCGTGGCCTCATAGCAAGGGGCAGGGGCGCTCGCGCCGGCGGGGCGGTCGGACCATCGCCGACGGTTCGCCCAGTTGCCCGGCTGGCGCGACGTTCGGGCTTGCTCGGGCCGGCCGCGACGGCTAGACTTCCCGCACCCTCTTCTTGCCGGACGACCTGGAGCAGCGATGGCCAAGCAACGATTGGGACCGGAGGATCTCGACGAGCCGATCAGCCGGCACATGAGTCGCGACGTGACCCCCCTGCGTCAGGGCTTGACCGTCCAGCAGGCTCTGGAGCGCCTGCGACGAGCCGACTTGGGCGAACGCATCGTCTATTTCTACGTCACCGACGCCGAGGGGGGCCTGCGCGGGGTCGTGCCGACGCGACGGCTACTGATGAGCCCGTCGGATCGGCTGATCGACGAGGTGATGATCGCCACGGTTCACAGCCTGCCCGAGTCCGCGACGGTGCTGACGGCCTGCGAGTCGTTCCTCCAGCATCGCTTCCTGGCCCTGCCGGTGGTCGACGCCGCCGGCCGGCTGGTCGGGGCCATTGACCTCTCGCTGTTCACCGACGAAGTGCTGGGCCTCAGCGAGCAGTGGCGGGTGCAGGACGTCTTCCAGTTGATGGGCATGCACGTGGCTTACGGCCAGCGTCGCTCGCCGGCGCGGGGTTTCGCCATGCGCTTCCCCTGGCTGCTGTGCAACATCGTCGGGGGCATCCTGTGCGCTCTGTTGGCGGGGCGGTTCGAGTCGCTGCTGGGCTCCACCGTCGTGCTGGCGCTGTTCGTTCCGGTGGTGCTGGCCCTGGCTGAAAGCGTCAGCATCCAGTCGATGACCCTCACGCTCCAGAGCCTGCACGGCAAGGCGATTAACTGGCCCCGGTTCCGCCGGACTCTGTCGGCCGAGTTCCTCACCGCCTGCCTGCTGGGCCTGGGCGGCGGGCTGATCGTCGGCGGGACGGCCCTGCTGTGGCGGGGCCAGTGGCACGTCGCTGCCGCCATCGGCGTCAGCATCTGCCTGTCGATGATCACCGCCTGCCTACTGGGCGTGCTCCTGCCGTCGGCGGTGCGGCTATTCCGTGGCGATCCCAAAATCGCCTCCGGTCCGATTGTCCTGGCCGCGGCCGACCTGTTGACCCTCCTGTTCTACTTCACCTTGGCAGGCTGGCTGCTGACCTGACCGTCCGGCTGGCGGCGGCGCGGCAATCCGTCACGACGGCATAAAGCGACTGACCCCGCGAGCCGTGGCAAACCAGATCGCCCCGTCCGGCGCCTGGCCCAGCCCCATCACGAAATCGAACGCGAGTCCGCTGTTGGCGGTCGTGAAGGTCTTCCACCTGCCGTCGGGCGCCAACCGGCTGACGCCGCATGAGGTCGCGCACCAGACGTTGCCCGCGCGGTCGACCAGCACGTCCCATACGCGGTAGCTGGCCAGGCCCCCGGCCGACTGTGGGTATGTCGTCCACTTGCTGTCGCGCAGGACGGCCAGCCCGCCGACGGGCTTGCCGCTGATCGCGGTGGTCGCGAAGTAGAGCGTCCCGTCCGGCCCTCGGCGGATGTGGCGCACCATGTTGTCGGGCAGGCCGCTGTCGGCGGCCGTCCACGTGGCCCACGCTTTGCCGTCCCAGGCGGCGACGCCGCTGTCGCGCGGGGCGACGAGGATTCGCCCGGCGGCGTCCTGGCTGACGGCCAGGCTCATCGGCTGGTCCTTGCCGTTGGGCGGGGCGAAGTTCGTCCACGTCTTGCCGTCGTAGTGCGAGAGCATGGAACTTCGGCCGTTGAACGTGATCCAGATTGTGTCGTCCGCGGCGACGAAGACGCGGTTGACGTCGCGGCTGGGCAGGCCGCTCCTGGCGTCGAAGACCTCCCACGAGCCGTCGGGCCTGCGGTGGGTCAGCCCGCGGAAGTGAGCGAACCAAACGCCGCCCTTGCCGTCAACGGCCACGCCGCGGACCGGGTCGCCGATGAACTCGCTGTTCAGCCGGGTGATCCCCTGCCATCGGCCGCCCACGGCGTCCAGCCGCCCCGCGCCGAACTCCGTGCCGACCCAGGCGGCGCCGTCCTTCTCGAACGCCACGGCGAAGGTCCGCTCGCCGGGGGCGAACCCGTCCGCCGACTTCCACGATCGCCAGCCCGCGTTGTCGGCGCCGGGCGACTGCACGGTGAACGCGTCGGCCAGCGTATCCTTGAAGCCGGCGCCGTCCAGCACGGTCACGTCGTAGACGCCCGGCGGCAGGTCGGCCGGCACGGTCGCCTCAACGCGATTGTCGTAGACCCAGCGGACGTCGGCCGATTCGCGCCCGCCGATCAACACGCGCGGCTTGGCCGGCATCATGCGCCCGATGATCGTCACGCGCGTCGCGGCGCCCCGCGGCCCGCGGTCCGGCGTGACACCGCTGATCCGCACCAGCGTGTCGGGCTCGATCTCGAACGGCGTCGCCCAGTAGCCGTAGTCGGTCGCAAACCGCCAGTGGTGGCCGGCCGAGGCGTAGGCCCGGTGGTAGTCGATGATCGCCGTCTCCTTGAGGCCCGTGCTGTCGCAGTGGTTGTGCGTCTGGCCGCGATACCACTTGCCTTCGGCGGGGTAAGGATTGTCCAGCCGCCCGTCGGCGAGAATCCGCATCGGCATGGTCTGTGCGAACTTCTCCTCCCCCTGCTTCCCGTCGCCGGGCGCGATGACCAGTGCGCGGATGAACCGGGCGGCCTTGGGGTCGGTCGTGCCGTCTGCGTCGTTGAGCGCGTAGCTGCTCTGCTTTACGTTCACGTCGCGCTGGAGGCAGTGGTTCTCGCCCGGCGCCGGGCCGACGGCCAGGCCCCCCCGCCCTGCCCCGTATTGCCCGCTGCGCAGCCAGCGGACCTCGGCCGCCGCCGGCAGCGAGATCGTGATCTTCCCCCCGGCGACCTGAATGTCGCCGATCAGCGGGCCGTTGGAGACGTAGAAGCGGCCGCGGGCCAGCGCCTCCTTCAGCGCCCGCTCGCTGAACTCGCCCAGCCGGGCGATACAGAACGACAGGCTGATCTCGTCGGGCATCCTGCTGTGCGTGTCGTCGGAGGCGAAGCCCCAGAGATACGCCCGGCCTGCGTCGTGACATCCGGTCAGCACGCGGTCCCAGAGCCCCTCGCGATAGGACGAGTCGCCGCCGTGGGTGATCTCCATGCCGGCCAGGTGCGGCGTGGCCAGGAGGGCCTCGGCGTCCCGCGCGTTGGGGTGGGCCCAGACGACCAAAGCCCCGGTCCCGTCGTCGACGTAGGAGTGAGCCGCATCGGCGGCCCAGGCGCAGTGCTCCGCCGGCGTGAAAATCGCCGAGTGCGGGTCCTTGCCGGTGACGAAAAGCGTGACCAGGTGGCAGGGCCACATCGGCTGGTCCTCGGTGATGTTGCCGCTGTCCTCGTATCCGCGGCAGACGAGCGTGCGTCCGGCATCGCGGTCGGCCAGCGGCGACTGGGCCCGGACCGTCGCAGCCAAAGCGAGCGACATCAGCGCGACAAGGCTTGCGAGTTTCATGGCTGCACTCCTTCGCGGTCGGACAGGGCACTCGCCTGGTCTGCTAGAAGTTTTCGCCGAAGAGGTAGGCGCGGCAGAAGCGGTCGGCGATCTGCTGGTTCGCGAACGCCAGCGGGAGCAGGAACGCCAGACGGGTGTTGGGGCTCCGCAGCCGGTCCGACATCTTCTGCCGCCACTGCACGCTGAACGCGCCGAGCTGGTCCTGCAACCGCGGGTCCTTCGCCGCCTTGTCCAGCACCAGCCCGGCGATAGCCGCCGCCTGCACGGTCGGACCAATCCACTGTCCCGACAGTGCCGCGACGAATCCGCCCATCAGTCCCAGCGCCAGCGATCGCTTGCCGACGTGCGACTCGATCTCCAGCGCCGCCGCGGGCGGGAGCTGCCAGGTCTCGATCGGCCCGTGGGCGGCTGCGTCGCTCTCGGTTTCCACCGGCAGGGCCCGCTGCTCGCGAAGCTGGGCCAGCACGCGGGTCATCAGTTGCTCGACGCGGGCCGGGGCGACCGACTCGCCGCGCTCGCCGCTGATCATCAGCCCGACGGCGGCGGCGTCCTTGCGCGGAAGAACCCAGGCGTGCGAGTCGCGGACGGCCTCTGGCGAGAGGTCGAAGCCCTCCAGGTCGAGCTGCCATACGGTCTGCAACGCCGGGCTGGCGCCGAAGGCCTTGCGCATTCGCGCCGGCGTCGACGGCAGGACCGTGCCGTAGCACCGCGCAAGTCGCCCTGCCATGCGCACCTGGCGCAGGCCGAAACTGTCGGCCTGGACGCCGGCGTCCAGGTCGGTCAGCAGGCCGACGCGGCCGCTCGCCCGGCCGCCGGACCATGTCACCTCGACGCCGCCGTCGGCGACGACGCAGCGGGCGTCGGCGGCCCCGCGGGCCAGCGTCACGCCGGCCGAGCGGCAGAGCGACAGCAGGCCGCGCAGCAGCCGGGCGCCGTCGGCGCAGCAGCCGCTGACCGAGCGTGAAACGTACTGGGCGCGAGCCGCGTCGCGGACGCCGGCAACGGTCATGCCGCGCAGGGCGCCGTCGGTCAGTAGGCCGACCTTCGCGCGGGCGATGCCCATCGGGGTGAACGCGTGCGGGTCGATTAGCGCGTAGGAGGCGGCTACCACGTCCGCGGGCGACGGGTTGCCCGTGCCCAGCAGGCAGACGGACCGCTTGCGCTTGCCGCCGGCAGCCAGCGTCAGGGCGGTCAGCGCGGCCGCAACGCCGTCGCCGATGACGAGCGCATCGTGGGAGGACGATCTCGCCTTAGCCATGGCAGCAGGTTACGGTACCTTCAGCGCCCGGTAAAGAGCCTCCTGCGCCTTCTCGAATCGCTGGAAGCTGTCGGTCAGGTCGGCAAGCATCTTGCGGACTTGCTGGTCACGCAGCGCCTCGGGGGCGTCGGCCCGTTCGACCAGGGCCGACAGCCGCGTGGTCGTGTCGCGCAACCGCGTCGCCCCCTCGCTGAAGGCGCGGGCGGCCATCATCACGTTGGCCTGCTCGACCTCCTCGGGCTTGGGGCGATAGAGCAGCCGCCAGGGATTGCGGCGGACCTCGGCCAGCGTCGCGCGGAAATGGTCGGAGCCCTCCTGAAAATTCGCAACCGTGTCGCTGAGTCCTTCGCTGTTGGCCTCCAGCAGCGTGCGGGCGGTGGCGGTGATCTGGCGGATGTTGCCCAGCGAGTCGCGGGCCTCGGTCAGCGCCGCGTTGAGCTGAACAAGGGCCTTGTCGAGGTTGGCCAGCTCGGCCTGCGAACCGGTGTCCCACACGGCCGTGATCCGCTCGACGTGCCCGATCGCCGCGGCGAGCACCGGCGTCTGATCGATGACCAGCTTGTCGACGTTGGAGGTGATCTTGTCCAGCCGGGCGATCAGGCCCGGGCCCTTCTCGCGCAGCTCAGCCGACACGACGCGGGCGTCGCCGGTGACGGCCTCGACGTTGAGCGCGGCGTTGCGGATCGGCGGCAGCAGGTCGCCCTGCACCGACGCGACCAGCGCGTCCAGTCGGCCCACAGCCGTCTGGAGATCGACAATGACCTTCTCGACGCGCGACGGGCTGGCCGACGGCGGGCCGTTGGCCGGCGCCAGCAGCGAGTCGTGGATCGCGGCGATAATCTGGCTGATGTCATCGACCGATTTCTGGAGCTGCGTGCGGACGTGATCGTTGACGCCGGCCGCCTGGGCCGCGTCGGAAACCAGCGGGTTCGGCCTGGTCCGGCCGATGATCGGGTCGCTCATGCCGGCCCGCTTCGGCTCCGGCTGGCCGAGCGACTGGGCCAGTTCGGGCCCGCCAACGTCGCTGATCGCCACCTCCGGCTGGCCGCCCACCAGCCCGCCGGTTGAAATGTAGACCGAGGCATTGGTGTAGATCTTCAGTTCTTCCGGCAGGGCGAGGGTGACGCGAATCTCCTCGGGGTTGCCGATGTCCAGCGAGACGTCCGAGACGCTGCCGATGCCGATGCCGCGGAAGCTGACCGCGGCGCCCTTGGCCAGCTTGTGGACCGACTGGTGGCGGAAGACCACCTGCACCTTCTGGTGGTCCTGCCAGAGGCTCTTCCAGTCCGCCAGCACCAGCAGCACGCCGACGAACAGCACGATCGCGACGACAATGAACGTCCCGGCGATCAGCTCGTTGCGTCCCTTCTTCTTCGCCATCTCGCACCTCAAGGGGGAATGACAAATGTCGAATGGCGAATGTCGAATGAATGACGAATGACCAATGACGAAAAGAACGACGCCCGTCCTTCATTCGCCATTCGTGATTCGACATTCTTTCGTCATTCGAGTTTCGTCATTCGACATTGGCCTTCACCGTCCATGCCTCGGGCTCACGCCCAGGATGTCCTCTTCGTAGTTGCTCTCCTGTCGGCGGGCCGTGATGGGCCCCTCCGCCAGACCGTTGATAAACTGCTTCACCATCGGATCGGCGCTGTCGCGGAACTCCGCGGGCGTGCCCACCGCGACGACGCGGCCGCGGTCGAGCATGGCCATTCGGCTGGCGATGCGGAACGCGGAGTCCATCTCGTGGGTCACCACCACGCTGGTCACGCCCAGCTTGCCGGACAGATCCATGATGAGCTGGTCGATCTCGGCGCTGGTCACGGGGTCTAGGCCGGCTGACGGTTCATCGTAGAAGAGGATCTCCGGGTCCAGCGCCAGCGCCCGGGCCAGTCCGGCGCGCTTCTTCATCCCGCCGCTGATCTGGGCGGGCATCTTGTCGGCATGCTCGCGCAGGCCGACCGCCTCCAGCTTCATCTTCACCATGATCTCGATCGTCGCCGGGTCCAGTTCGGTGTGCTCGACGAGCGGGAGCGCAACGTTCTCGCCCACGGTCATCGAGTTGAACAGGGCGCCGGACTGGAACAGGATGCCGAACCGCAGCCGCAGCCGGTCCAGGCCCGCGCCGTCCAGTTCGTTGAGGTCCTCACCCAGCAGCACGACGCGTCCGGAGTCGGGGAAAATCGAGCCGATCATGTGCCGCAGCAGCGTGCTCTTGCCGCAGCCCGAGCCGCCCATGACGACCATCGTCTCACCGCGGCGAACCTGGAGGTTCACGCCGTCCAGCACGACGTGTCCGTCGAAGCTCTTGACCAGTTCCTCGACCGAGATGGCGATCTCTTCAGGCAACGGCGATTCCCTCGCGTCGGCTACAGGTCGTACGCGTAGAACAGGATCGTAAAGACGCAGTCGGCCAGGATCAGGCTGAAGATCGAGTAGACGACGGTTCGCGTCGTCGCCCGGCCGACCCCCTCGGCCCCGCCGCCGACGCGCAGCCCCTCGAAGCAGGCGATCACGCTGATGAGCAGCCCGAACATGCCGGCCTTGGTCAGCCCGGTCAGAAAGCTGCGAACCGTCAGGGCATCGACGCTGGTGTGGTAGAAGACGGACGTGCTGATGCCCAGCGCGCCGGCGCCGGTCAGGTAGGCGCCGAACATGCCCACCAGGTCGGCCAGCACCGTCAGGCAGACCGTCATCACCACCGTCGCCAGCACGCGGGGGACGACCAGGAACCGCACCGGGTCCAGGGCCTGCGCCCGCAGGGCCTCGATCTCCTCGCCGACGACCATCGTGCCCAGCTCGGCCGCGATGGCCGCCCCGGCAAAACCGCTCAGCACGATAGCCGTGATCAGCGGACCCAGCTCGCGCACCTGGGCAATGGCCACGATCGTCGCGACGCGGTCGACCATCTCGAAGTCGCGCAGCACGGGCGCCATCTGGAGCGCCAGGATGATTCCGATGAACAGGTGAACGAGCATCACGATGCCCAGGCTCCGCACGCCGACGCGGATCATCTGCGCCGCCAGGGCCGGTCGGCCGATCTTCACCCCGGGCACGAACAGCCCGCGGGCGGCCAGGCGGACGGTGTCGGCCAGCAGCCAGCCCATCCCGCCGATGTAGCGGAACAGCCCCAGCAGGGCCGATCCCAGCCGGGCGACCACGCCGAGTTTTCGGCCGGCCGACTCGCTCACTCGCCCATGGCCTCCCCAAGGTCGGTCAGGATGCGGAAGATGCGGTCCAGCCGGGCGATCTCAAAGATCGACCGCACGCGCGCGGTCGGGTTGACCAGGATCAGCTCGCCGCCGTAGCCGCGGACTCGCTGGAGCGTCTCGACCAGCGACGCGACGCCGGAACTGTCCATGTAGTTCACCGCCGAAAGGTCCACGACCAGGCGGCCGGGACGCTTGCCCGCTTCGTCGATCAACTGCTGGCGGACCGCGGGCGAATGCTGGAGGTCCACCTCGCCCTGGAGCGTGACGACGACCGCCTGAACGCCGCCGGGCGTGCGGAGGGCGCGGACCTGCGAGATGGCCGAGGAATCGTAACTGCTCATCAACTTCGCTCCTGCCCGCAGCCGCCGGCGCTGCCCGCGGAGGGGGCGATGCGTTTGGTCATCTCCAGTTCCATGCCGGTCAGCCCGCGCCGCCGCCACCGGATTTCGTCCATCACCGAACGCATGATATGCACGCCCAGCCCCCCCGGGCGAAGTTCGTCCAGGTCGCGCGGGTTAATCGCCGACGCGTCCACCTGGCAGCCGTAGTCGCGGATGCGGATGCGCAGCGCGGGGTCCGGCCCCTCGGGCCCCGGCTCGACGCGGTCGAACTCGATGTGGATCGGCTGGTTGCAGCGGCCCTCGTAGCCGTGCCGGATGACATTGGCCAGCGCCTCGTCCAGCGCCAGACCGACCGCGTGGGACGACGCGGCGTCCAGGCCGGCCAGCGTGCAGAACCGCTCAGCCGCCGATCGCGCAACGCACAGGTACTTCGGGTCCGACAGGATGCGAACCATCACCGGAGCGGCCGCCGATCGGGACGTCATCACTTGCCTCCGGACGGCTGCTCGAAGCGGCGGGCGTAATCCCGCCACTTGCGGATCGCCTCGGCCTGCACGCCAGGCGGATCGGTTTCGCTGTAGCCGATGTCGCGCCCGGTGACTTCGCGCAGGGCGCTGCGGGCCATCTGCCGCACAGCCCGGTCGCGGTCCTCCAGGCGATCGACCAGCAGCGGGATGCACTTCTTGTCGCGGTACTCCCCGGCGATCCGACAACCTTTGGCCCGTTTCAGCGCGTCTTCCGACTGGATCATCGCCCGGTAGGTCTCGGGCTGGACGCATCCGATCAGCGCCAAGCAGGCCAGCCACGTCGCCGCCACCGCAACCACCCATTGTTTCGCGGACATCGCTCTCCCCGGCTTGGATGCACAAATCCGAGATGATGGCGGCCCAGCCGCCAGGGCACGTTGACTCGGCCCAATTATAAGTCGCCGGGCCGCCGTTTCAAACGTCGATGTCGATAGGCATCGGCCGACGCGGCCACGATCGTCGGCGGCAATATCGGACATGCAGGACGCCGGATCGCTCATCGCCCGGGGCGCCCTTGCCCGCCACCCGCGACGCTGTAGAATGCCCGGCCATGAGCGAATCTCTCAACATCTACATGCTCTTCGAGGACCTGCCGGTCTACCCCGTGCTGGAGCGGGCCGCCGTCGAGCGGCTCGAACGGATCGGGCGCGTCGTGCGGCCGGCGGGCCCAGCCAAGGTCTGGACGCAGGAGCAGCTGGCCGCCTGGCTGGCCGACGCGGACGTCGTCCTGACCGGCTGGGGGGCGCCGCGGCTGTCAGCAGAACTGCTGGCCGGAGCGACACGGCTTCGTTTCATCGGCCACTGCGCCGGCACGGTCGCGCCGGTCGTGGACCTGTCGGCCTGGCAGCGTGGGGTCACGGTCGTGTCTGCCAACTCGGCGATGTCCAGCCAGGTGGCCGAGTGGGCCGTCACGCTGGCGTCGATGAGCCTCCGCCGCTGGGGCGAGGTGAACCGCGAGCTGCGGGGGCCGGTCGGCTGGCGGCGGTCCGAACCGGCTGCGCGGATGGATTCGATCACCCACCAGACGGTCGGCATCCTGGGTCTGGGCGACGTGGGCCGATGGGCCGTGCGCATGTTCAACGGCTTTGACTGCCGCGTGCTGGTGACGGCGCCCGAGTCGGCCGACGTTATCGCGGCCGCCGGCGGGACGAAGGTCGAACTGGACCGGATGCTCTCGGAGTCGCGCGTCGTCAGCCTGCACGCACCGCTGAACGACCAGACGCGATGGATCATGAACGCCGAGCGACTGGCCCGACTGGCCGACGGAGCGGTGCTGGTGAACACGGCCCGCGGCCGCCTGATCGACCACGACGCGCTGCTGGCTGAATGCCGCAGCGGTCGGCTGAGCGCCGCCCTGGACGTGACCGAGCCCGAACCGCTGCCGGCGGACCATCCGCTGTGGAAGCTGGACAACGTGATCGTTTCGCCGCACTGCGCCGGGCCGGTCCCGCGGCGGCAGCACCAGTTCGGCGACCGGGTCGTCGCGGACCTTGAAGCCTTCCTGGCCGGCGAGCCCCTTAGGGGTCGGATCACACGCGACAAGGCCGCCGCCATGACGCAATCGAAGTAATCTCCAACGCGGACATGAGCCACAGATGGGCACAGATGCACACAGATAATCAAGAAAGCCCGAGGCGGCGCATCCGCCCTTATCCGTGATCATCCGTGTACATCTGTGGCCGCTCTTCTTTTCCTGGCGAGGTCGCAACACGCCGCGCGATCGGTACAAGGAAACCCCGGGCCGCGAGCGACCCGGGGGCGGTTGTTCTGTCGTGAGGGCGTCAGGCGGCGGCGATCGGCTGAACGACGCCCAGGTCGGCCTCGGGCACGACCAGCACGCTGTCGAACTGGCCGAACTCGTTGGCGATCACGCCAAACGCGGCGAAGTCGGTGTGCCAGCGTCCGTCCACGAGGTAACGGAACCGATGCTCGCCGGAGAGGATGCGCGGAGAAACTTCCCACCAGCCGCCGTCGCGGGGGGCCATCTCGATGGGCCTGGCCAACCAGCCGGTGAAGTCGCCCACGACCTGCACGCGGGCTGCGCCGGGGGCGAGAAAGCGGAACACGACGCGTCCGTCAAAGCGGGTGGAAACCATGGTGAAGACTCCCTGGCGCCAAGCGGCCCGACGGTCATAAGAGCCGGATACTCACTCCCCCGACAGAAAGGGCCTGCTTCATATAACGGTCAGGTCGGCGCGGAACTTTAGCACCAACTTCTCAACGGCCCTGATTTTAGGGGGAAAGCGTGGAGAAGGCGTCAGGCGGACGCGAATAGTCTGTTAAGGGTGCAGCTTGACGGGAACCGCTCGGCGCGCCGTGGCCGGCCATCGCCAGGCAATTCAGTGCTCCCACTGCTGCACGTAGGTCCGGGCGAAGTCGCGGATGAGCGGGTCGGTGTCCTTCGCGGCCGCGTCGCGCAGCAACTGCGCGTCGCTGGCGGCCAGGCGGTCGCCGATCAGACGAAGCGCCAGCAGCCGCGGCAGCCAGTTGTTGTCGGCGGCCAGGCCGACGGCGGCCTCGCGGAGCTTGCGATCCAGACCCGCGGGGTAGACCGCGTCGGTCATAAACGCGCGGACCTCGGGCGTCGCGTCGGTCGCGGCGGCCACGAGCTGGTTGACCAGGCGATAGTCAGCCACGGCGGCGGCGCGATAACTCAACCGCTTGGCCTTGGCCAGTTGCTGTTCAGCCAGCAGCGAGCCGAGGATCCGGTTGGCCAGGATCCTCCGGTCCGGCGAGCCCTGGCGGCTGAGCAGCAGCAGTTCGTCCACCGCTGTCGATGCGACGCTGAACCCCTCGCGGACGAAACCCAGCGGGATGGCGTAGCCACCCGGCCCCCAGGTCCATCCGCCGCCGACCGCAGGCGCCGGGTTCACGATCACCTGGAGCGAAATCTGGCTGCGGGCCTGCGGCGTCAGGCGAAGAAGCTGCCAGACCGGACCCACGTCGATCGTTCGGATCACGGCCTGCATGTCGCCGGGCGCCAGGAAGAGCGGACCGCCCAGCCGCACCTCGTAGTAGTCGCGGAAGACCCGCGCCGACTCCTCGCCGGGCAACTGCACCGCCACCGACACCAGCACGAAGGGGACGACCATCTTGCCGTCGCCGATGGAAACCGGGAAGCCCGCGGCCGCGTTCTCCTTGTTGCTGTCGTTGCGAACGCGGACGGCCAGCGTGACCGGCTCGTAGGGCTGCTCCCCAGCCAGCATGCGGATTTCGACCGGGGCGAACTTGCCCGGCGTTTTGTAGAACTGGAACAGCGCCGCCGGCAGTCTGCCCAGCAGGGCCCTGATTGCGTCCTGGTCCTTGAGGCTGGCGGCGCGAAGGTCCGCCGCCGCCGCGGCCGCCGGCCCGCCCATCGCGGCCAGCTTCGCCGCCGCCAGAGCCGATACGGGGTGCCCGGGATGCCGCTTGAGCAGGGCCTCAAACAGCTTGGCGGCGTCGCCGGGCTTGTCCTGCCCGGCGACGGCCTGGGCGAAGTAATACATCGCCCACGGTTCGCCCGCGCGGGCCAGGTCGCCCAACTCCACCTGGGCCTCATCCAACTCCTTGCCCTTGCCGCCGTCGGCCAGGGCCGCGCCCAGGCTCCGCCGCACGATGGAATCTCTCGCGTCGGCCTTGGCTGCCAGGCGGGCCATCGCCAGCGCCTCGTCGCGAAGGCCGCGGACGCGCAGATCCATCCACGCGACCAGCGCCAAGGCCCGGGCGTTCTCAGCCATCGCGGGCTTGTCCTTGTGGGCCGCGTAGTACTTGAGCACCGCGTCGATCTGCTCGTTCATCCCCGCTTCGTAGGCCTGCCGCCCGGCGTCGTTGATCGCCTGGCTGCGCAACTCGCCATAGATCCCGGCCAGCATCACGCGGGCCGGGAAGTCGAACTGCGGCAGCGGGGCCAGCGGATCGCCCCCGCCGGCCAGCGGCAGCACCGACTCGCTCGCCTTGATGACTTCGCCCAGCAGCTTGGCCGCCTCGGCCCCGCGTCCGGCCCGCGCCAGCGTGTCGGCCAGTTCCATCTGCACGCCGCGCGGCGAAGCGGCCGCCCCGGCCAGGTTCTTCTCCAGGTCGATCTGATACTGCTCGAAACCGACTGCCCCGACGTCCTGCCCGTCGACCGTCAGGCTGTAGATGCCCTGGTCCTTCAGCATCGTTCCGATCGCTATCACCGTCGCCATGTCCAGCGGAGACTGACGGAAGGTGACCAACAGCAACTCCAGGTCATCGGCGGCGGTGCGCTTGTCGCCCTTGAGGTCGGCCAGCCGGGCACGCGCGGGGTAGTAGAGCGGCGAAAGCCCGATCGCCTGCCGCAGCAGTTCCTCCGGTGACCGCGCCGATTCGTCGGCCGGCTGGGTCGCGGCCACGCCGGCGGCAGGCGCCCCGCCGGGTCCGCGCTGCCGGGCGACGCAGTCGGCCAGCAACGTCAGGGCCTCGGCGAATTTCTCCGGGGGCGGCGCAGGGGTCACGTAGGGCTTGGGGCCGTCGGTCACCGCATCGGCCTTCTTCTGCTCGGCGTCGTGGTCGGCCTGCTGCTTGCGCAGGGCGGCCAGTTCGCCGGTCAGCCAGGCGATGCGATCCTCCACGCGATCCATCAGGTCCATGCGTTCCGACAGCAGCCGGCTCCACGCGGGCACGTCGGTCGGCCTGACCGCGACGTACTTGGCCAGGGCGTTCACCGCCGACAGCCGCAGGCGGGCGGCCGACTCGCGATGCCGCTTGGCCCGCTCGGCCAGGTCGTTGGCGATGTCGGGCTTGCCCTCCTTGCGGGCCTGGAGCACGCCGACTTCGAGTTGCTCGGCGCGGGCCCGGTCGGCCGACGCCTGGCCGGACTGAATTTCGTAGAGCCCAAAGTTGGCTTCGGGGTAGTTCTCCTCGATCCGCAGGGCCGCCGTCAGCAGGTCCGCGCGGCGCTGGAGTTTCCACGCCGGCGTCGGCGGGGGCGCCTGCAAGGGGCTGGGCGGCGGGTCCTTCAGCGAGCGGGCCATCGTCACCAGCCAGGCGGCCTGGAGTTCGCGGAACTTCGCCTCGGCCGCCGCCTGCATCTGGGCGGCTGCGGCGTTCTGCTGCTGGACGATCTGCTCGGGGGTCAGGGCCGGGGCCGACGGCGTCGCCGGCTGCGCCAGCAGGGGCGCCGCAGCCAGAACGATGACGAACAGGGCCGTCAGCGCACAGCCGGTAACTCGCGAGACCCCGCGCCGGGTCCGATCCTGGCTTGGCTCAGACATTCATTCTCCTCGTGGTGCTCGGGCGCTGTGAACGAAGGCCCGGACGGGTGCAGTTTCCGCTTTTTGAGGCATCAAATCAAGAAGCAAACGGGCCAACCGACTCGGCTGGCGACAACCGCTCAGCCGAAGCCGCGTAACCGCCCGGCGGAGGGAAGAGAATCGCCCACAAAGGGCCACGAAGGTTCACGAAGCAGACAAGGCGCGTCTGTATCGACCTGCGAAAGCCTGCATCTGCCTGTATCCTTACCTGTTGGCGGGCAACGTGTTGCAAGAGACCTCAGCCAATGCGATCTGACGCACTCGGCCGGGACGCCTCGACTCCGGGTCGACCGGATCGGCCTCGTCGGCCCTGCGCAAACAGAGACCCCTTAGAACGCAAACGGCCGATCGCGTCACGGCGGCCACTGCGCAGCGGCGATCAGACTGGTCATCACGCCCCGGCGCGTGACGCGGCGGCGCGGAGTCGGGTCAGGTGGTCGCGGGCGGCGGCGGCTTTGCGGGCAGCAGCCTCGCCACGGGCCTTGTCCAGGTCGGCCAGCATCCGCTCCTGCTGTGCGATCAGCCCGGCGAGATAGTCGGCCAGCAGCGGGTCCCTGCCCCCCAGCAGGCGCGGGCCCACCTCCAGGGCGAACGGGTCGGCCGACGTCTCGCAGCCGGGCTCGGCGACGATCACAAGGTAGATGCGGCCCTCCTCCGTGACCAGCCGCTCGTCGCGCATCCGCCAGCCGTTGGCCGACAGCCATCGCCGCAGGTCGCCCGCGTCGGACATCGGCTGAAGGATGAGCAGCTTGAAGCCCGCGAGGATCTCGGGCCGGTCGGCCAGCGCCTCGCGGATCGTGTTCCCACCCAGGCCGGCCATCACCAGCACATCGGCTTCACCGGGCGTCAGGACGGACAGGCCGTCGCCCAGCCGCAGGTCGATGCAGCCGTCCAGCCCGCGCTCGCGGACCCGTCGGGCGGCGGCCGCCAGGGGCCCGACGTTCAGGTCGGCGGCGATCGCCCGCGGGCAAACGCCGCGCTCGACGAGGAAGACCGGCAGCAGAGCGTGGTCGGCGCCCACGTCGGCGACGACACAGCCGGCCGGCACGCAGTCGGCCAGCGCTGTCAGTCGCGCAGAGAGCGGAAGACTCCGAAAAGCCCCGGGGTCTGGCTCGCGTTTGGCCGGCCTTGCGGCCAAAGGCGTGCCTGACCCCCTCTCCCTGGGGCTTTTCGGGGAGCCGGCTCTTGCGTCGCGTTGCACGGGTGCCTTCCTCGTCACGGGCGCCACGATTCGCGCCAGAGGGTTCCGATGCTGCGGTCCCGGAGGATCGGGTTGCCTGGCGGCGGGGCGAACTGCGACAGCACGCCGGCGGGTTCCTGGCCCGGCAGGCGGCCGCTCCAGCGGCTCCGCGTCGGACCGTAGACCACCCTGTCGCTGCCGGACTCCATGACGACCATCGCCGAGAAGAACGACTCGGTCGCGTCGGCTGGATAGCCGTAACGCATGTCGTACCAGGTGATCCGCACCAGGTCGCCGCCGCCGGTTTCGCGGTCGAGCACCGGGCGGGCCATGTCCATCGTGAACCAGCGGAACAACTCGATGTGCGGCAGCCGATCGGCGGCGGACACGTCCGGGCCCGACGCGCTGGCGGCCCAGTTCCACTGCGGCGGCTGCGTGCTGGTAAGCAGGTTGTGCCGGCTGACGTAGTAGCCCTGGGGCGTCCGGACGGCCAGGCGGCGGGCGAAGACGTTGCCGATCATCGGCGGGCATCGGACGTCGAGCGCCTCGCCGTGGTCGGCCGGCACTGTTCGGCGGGCCAGCAACTGCGCCTGCCGGTCGGCCCAGAAACCGACGCCCATGTAGCCGGTCGAGAGGACCAGGGCGGCCAGGGCGATCCGACGGGCCAGCCGCTCGCGACGGATCTCGCTGGCGCAGAGATGCCGCGTCCCCGCGCGGCGGACGACCGCGCAGGCAACGATCGCCAGCAGCAGGATCGGTGTGTAGAACATGTCCACGATCGGCAGGAAGTCGAAGGCGAACCGATGATTGGTGATCGGCCAGAAGATCTGCGTGCCGTAGGTCGTCACCAGGTCGAGCACGGGGTGGGTGAGCATCGCCAGGCAGGCGACGGCATACATCAGCCGGAACTGGCGGCGGCGGAAGAGCCAGACCAGGCCCGCCGGCAGCAGCGCCAGCAGCGGGATCATGACGAACGAGTGGGTCAGCCCGCGATGGAAGGCCATCATGAACCAGGGGTCGTGAACGAACCGGCCGGGCAGCGTGTCCATGTCGGGCATCTCGGCCGAGAGCAGTCCGAGCAGCGTCGCGCTTCTGCCGATCCGCCCGCGGAAGGTGGCCTCGCTGACCACGACGCCCATCGCCATGTGCGTGACAGGATCCATGTCAGGTATTCTAGCGTCCCCTCGCAAGAGGCGCAACAGAACGCCCCAGCCGACCGGCCGGGGCGCTGTTCGCAAAACAGTCCGAGGACACCGACCTATGTCCTGCGACGGCGGCGGACGGCCCCGCCGACCATGCCCATGTCCCCGAAGGCCGGCAGGCCCAGCGTCGCCGGTTCGGGAGCCGCCACAGCGGGGGCATAGTCGATGAACAGCACGGGCTGCCATGTCTCGCTGTACTCGCTGAGACGATACTGGTAGTTGGGACTGCTGCCGCTGACAACCACATCAACACCGAAATGGCTCGTGCCCGTCGGCCAGAGGGTGCCGATGTCCGTCCGTCAGGCCAGGTTGAAACTCAGGGCGGTGAAACTCAGGGGCAGAAGCTCGAGCATGGCAGCGCCGTCGGCGATCCGCACGCCGTCCACCGGCCTCGGCTGGACGCGATGCGGGCGCTCGAAGGTGTTCGCCAGTTTGGGATCGTCGCCGGCCAGCCGCTCGCCGTCGGCCAGGGCGCGGATCGCCCGATCCTCCAGCCGGACCGTCAGCGGCGCGCGGTCGGACTGGCTGCGGTTGGTGACGAAGACGCTCAGCCGGTCAGCCGACTCGTCGAGGATGGCCGACGCGTCCACGAACGCGACGCAGCCGTGCGTCCTGCCCTCGTAGCCCGGACCGTCGAGGGCCGGCGTGAGCGAGACGCCCCGCCGCCGTTGCGACATCATCCGGAACGGGAAGTAGATCGTCTGAATCAGCACGTCCGGCCCGCGTGTCAGGACCGGGGCGATGACGTTGACGATCTGGGCGATGTTGGCGATCCGCACGCAGTCGGCGTGTCGGACAAAGCTGTTAAGGAACCCGGCGGCCACGAGGGCGTCCTCGACGTTGTAGACCTCCTCGATCAGGTGCGGGGCGAACTGGCCGTGCCCGTCCTTCTCCATGTTCTTGTACCAGACGTTCCACTCGTCGAAGCAGAGGAACGCCCGCTTGCGGCTGCGCAGCCTGGCTTGGACGAATCGGCAGGCAGCGTCGGCCTCCTCGATCTGGCGGTCGATGGAATTCGTCACCGCCAGGAAGTCGGCGGTGTCGCTCTCGCGGTTGCCGACGTAGCGGTGCAGGCTGAGGTAGTCGGCCAGGTCGCCCAGGTGCTCCAGCACGACGCGGTCCCACTCCATGTAGGTTTTCATGCCGACGCCGCAACTTCCGCAGGCGACCAGCTCGATGGAGCGGTCCACGTCCTTCATCATCTTGGCCGACTGCTGGGCGCGGATGGCGTAGTGGTCCGCAGGAACGTGGCCGAGTTGCCACGCGCCGTCCATCTCGTTGCCCAGGCACCAGAGTTTCACGCCGTGGGGCTCGGGCGAGCCGGCTGACTTGCGCAGGTCCGCGTAGCGTGTGCCGGCTGGGGCGTTGCAGTATTCGACCCAGTTGCGGGCCTCCTCCGGCGTGCCCGTGCCCAGGTTGCAGGTGAGCATGGGCGTCCAGCCCATCGCGCGGCAGAGCCGCAGGTATTCCTCGGTGCCGAACCGGTTGGGCTCGATGCTTTGCCAGGCCAACTCGCGCACGGTCGGCCGACGGTCGGGCGGCCCGATTCCGTCCTGCCAGTGGTAGCCCGACGCGAAGTTGCCGCCGGGGTAGCGCATCGCGGTCATCCCCAGCCCACGCAGGGCGTCCAACACGTCGGTACGGAAGCCATCGGCGTCGGCGGCCGGATGGCCGGGCTCGAAGACCCCCTCGTAGACCGCCCGGCCCATGTGTTCGAGGAACCCGCCGAAGATCCGCTCGTCCACCGGCCCGACGCGGAACTGCGTGTGAAGTGTCAGTGTCGTGGGATCCATGCGTGGAGTCCTCGCGATGTCAGGAAGAACGGACGGCGCCGCGGCGGTCCCCCGTTCCGCACTCCGCACCCCGCGCTCCGTACGCGACTCATTCCCACTCGATGGTCGCCGGCGGCTTGCTCGACAGGTCGTAGACCACGCGGTTGACGCCGCGGACCTCGTTGATGATGCGGTTGGCGATGACCGCGAGGACCTCGTAGGGCATGCGGACCCAGTCGGCCGTCATGAAGTCGCGCGTCTCGACGGCCCGCACGGCGATGGTGTAGTCGTAGCTCCGCCCGTCGCCCATCACGCCGACGCTGCTGATCGGCAGCAACACGGCGAACGCCTGGGCGATGGAGCGATAGAGATTGCCGGCGCGGATTTCCTCGATCACGATCTCGTCGGCGTCGCGGAGCATGGCCAGCCGCGGCTCGGTGATTTCGCCCAGGATGCGGACCGCCAGTCCGGGTCCGGGGAACGGATGCCGCCAGACGATCTCCTCGGGCAGCCCGAGGTGTTCGCCGACGATGCGGACCTCGTCCTTAAAGAGGTCGCGGAGCGGCTCGATCAGTTCGAACTTCATGTCCGCGGGCAGGCCCCAGACGTTGTGGTGGCCCTTGATGACGTCGGCTTTGCCGCCGACGCTGGCGCCGCTCTCGATGACGTCGGGGTAAAGCGTCCCCTGGGCGAGGAACTTCGCATTGGCGATGGTCTTGGCTTCGGCGTTGAAGGCCTCGATGAACTCGTGGCCGATGATTCGCCGCTTCTCCTGCGGGTCGGTCACGCCCTTGAGCCTGCCGAGGAAGCGTTCGCCGGCGCGGGCGACGCGGAGGTCGAGGTGGAAGTGGCCGCGGAAGGTGGCCTCGACGAGTTCGGCCTCGTTCTTGCGCAGCAGGCCGTTGTCCACGAAGATGCAGACGAGCTGGTCGCCGATGGCCCGGTGGATCAGGGCCGCGACGACGGCCGAGTCCACCCCGCCGCTCAGACCGCAGATGACCTTCGCATCGCCGACGCGGGCGCGGATCGACTCGACCTGCTGCTCGATGAAGCTGCCCATCTGCCACGCGCCGGTGCAGCCGCAGACGTCGTAAACGAAGTTGCGGAGGATCTGCGTGCCGAACGCGGTGTGCGTCACCTCGGGGTGAAACTGCACGCCGTAGAAGGGCCGGCTGCGATGGCGGACCGCCGCGACCGGGCAGGTTCCGGTCGTCGCCAGCGGGACGAAGTCCGGGCCGACGCGCTGCACCTGGTCGCCGTGGCTCATCCAGACGGTGGACTCGTCGGGCAGGTGAGCGAGCAGGCCTTCGGCTTCCAGCATGGTCAGCTTCGTTCGGCCGAATTCGCGCGAGGGCGTGGGCTCGACGACGCCGCCGAGCTTCTGCACGCCGATCTGCATGCCGTAGCAGATGCCCAGCACGGGCACGCCCAGGTCGAAGATGCCCGCGTCGCAGTCCGGGGCCCCCTGGACGTAGACCGACGCAGGCCCGCCCGACAGCACGATGCCGCTGACGCCGCGGGCCTTGAGGTCAGCCGCCGGGATGTCCGGGCGCAGCAACTCGCTGTGCACGTTTTGTTCGCGGATGCGGCGGGCGATGAGCTGGGCCGTCTGGCTGCCGAAGTCCAGCACGGCGATCGTTTCTTTGGCGTCCACGCGGGGGCTCACTCCTGGATACGGGGACCCTGGTCGGTCTCGACGATGCGCGGCTGGCCGCCGCTGTATTCGGGCACGCAGATCGGCTTGACGATGACGCTGACCGGCAGGGCGACGAGGTTCACCATGAACCGGGCCGGGCAGTAGACGCCGGCCAGCAGGTCGTCGCACGTGCAGCCGAAACCGGCGGGGCCCAGCCGCGTCACGTCGTCGTACGGGTCGGCGAACCAGCGCTGCATGTGCTCGACCTGGCAGGGAACGTAGGTCGCGGCTGCAGGGGCCCAGTCGCGGTGGCGGAACTCGCCCTCGCGCGTAACGACAAGTTCCTTGCTGCCGCCAGGAATCGTCGGGTGACGGTAGACCGGGTCAGCCGGGCCGTTGGGAATCTTCGCGTCGGCTTCGACGCCGCCGGGGTGCGGCTCGCTGTCGCCGGCCGCCGTCAGCGCATCAGCCGGTAACGCCGGCATGGCCGCCATCTGCGGCGACGCCGGGGCAACCAGCCCGCAGCCGGACAGGAGCGTCAGGACGCAACCGACACACAGGATCGTTGCAAGTCGCATGGCTCTTGCCTCCCAAGACGCGTCAGGCCCTCACCACTCACCACTCAGCACTCGGCACTCAGCACTTCTCTATGCGTCCAGCGTGTTGTCCGGCGTGTAGTTCGGGGCCTCGCGGGTGATCGCGATGTCGTGCGGGTGGCTCTCGGTCACGCCGGCTGAACTGACGCGGATGAACTGCGACCGCGTCCGAAGCCCCGCGATGTCGGGCGTGCCGCAGTAGCCCATCCCGGCACGCAGCCCGCCGACGAGCTGGTAGACGAAGTCGCCCAACCGACCGCGGTAGGGAACCCTGCCCTCGACGCCCTCGGGCACGAGTTTGTCCTTCTTGGCGCCGGCCTGGCCGTAGCGGTCGGCCGACCCGGCCACCATCGCCCCCAGCGAGCCCATGCCGCGATATTCCTTGAACTGTCGGCCCTTGTAGATGACGGTCTGGCCGGGGCTCTCGTCCAGCCCCGCGAACAGCGAGCCGATCATCACCGCGTCGGCGCCGGCGGCGATGGCCTTGGTGATGTCGCCGCTATGCCGGATGCCGCCGTCGGCGATTACGGGCACGCCCGCCTCGGCCGCGACAGCCGACACGTCCATCACCGCCGTGATCTGCGGCACGCCCACGCCGCTGACCACGCGGGTGGTGCAGATGGCCCCGGGCCCGATGCCCACCTTCAGCCCGTCCACGCCGGCGGCGATCAGGTCGCGGGCGGCGGCGGCGGTGGCGATGTTGCCGGCCACCACGTCGATCGACCATGACTTGTTGGCCTTGATCTTCCGCACCGTCTCGATGACGTTGTCGCTGTGGCCGTGCGCGGTGTCGACGACGATCAGGTCCACGCCCGCGGCGATCAGCGCCTCGACGCGTCCCAGGTCGTGCACGCCGACCGCGGCGCCGACCCGCAGGCGGCCTCGCTCGTCGCGGCAACTGTTGGGGAATCGCCGGGCCCGCGAGATGTCGCGCATCGTGATCAGCCCAGCCAGTTGGTTGCCGTTGTGAACGAGCAGGAGTTTCTCGACCTTGGCCCGGTTGAGTATCTTCTCGGCCTGGTCCAGGTCGGTGTCCGGCGGGGCGGTCACCAGCTTGTCCTTGGTCATCACGTCGCGGATGAGCTGGTCGTCCTTTTCCAGGAACGCCATGTCGCGGCGGGTGATGATGCCGACGAGCTTTCGCCCGGCGGTGACGATCGGCACGCCGGAGATGTTCTGCTCGGCCATGAGCTGGCGGACGCGGGAGACCGGCTCGTCGGGTCCCAGCGTCACCGGGTCGGTGATGACGCCGTGCTCGGAGCGCTTGACCTTGTTGACCTCGCGGGCCTGGGCGTCGGCGGAGAGGTTCTTGTGGATGATGCCCAGCCCGCCCTCCTGGGCCAGCGCGATCGCCAGCGCCGACTCGGTGACCGTGTCCATGGCCGCCGACAGCAGGGGGATGTTCAGCGCGACGTTGCGGGAGACGCGGGTCGAGGTGTCCACCGAACTGGGGACGACGTTGGACCGCCCGGGGATCAGCAGCACATCATCAAAGGTGATTCCCTCACCGACGATCTTGTCCATGCCAGGCTCCTTTTGGAGAACCATATCCGAACGGTCCCCAAAATGCAATCGGGTGAGCCTTCGCGGGCGGGGAAGGAACACGGATGGCACGGATTACACGGATTTCGCGGAGAAGGAGGAGTCTTGCGTGAAGAGAGAGTCTCGGGACTCTTCAAGATTGGCCGCTGAGGCGCTGAGCCGCAGAGGGACAAAGGTTCATGAAAGGCGTTGTGTTCGAGTCTTTCGATCACTTCCGATGCCCGTCTTCAACCAAGTCCTCTCCCTCAGCGTCTCCGCGCCTCAGCGGCGAACTGAATTATGAGAAATGCCCAATCTCCGACGACTCTCTCCCACAGTGTAATCCTCTTCCATCCGTGCAATCCGTGTTCCTCTTCTCCCAGCTGCCCGCGTGCGTCCGATTGCCGCTGGCCTGGGGGGCGAAGTACGGTAGACTGTCGGCATGCTGCTGATGGCCACGCTGCTGCTGGGCGGGTCGCTGGTGCTGGGCGGCCTGCTGACGATGGTCATGGCGCCGCTGTCGCGTCGGATCGGGCTGATCGACCGGCCTGGCGGCCACAAGCAGCACGCCGTCGCCACGCCCCTGGGCGGCGGGATCGCCATCTTCCTCACCATCGCGATCGTCATGCTGGCCGGCACGGCGGCCGTCCACCTGCTCGACGGCCTGGCGACGCAAGGCCACCGCCCCGCGTGGATGCCGCCCGTGGTCTGGGTGAATCTGCCGGGCCTGCTCTCGCGCGTGCCGGCAGCCCTGATCCTGCTGGCTGGGGCGGCTGCCATGTTCGTCCTGGGCCTGGTCGACGACTACCGCCCCCTGGGTCCGCTGGCCAAGTTCGTCGTCGAGGCCGCCGTCGCGCTGGCCGTCGTGCTCCTGCTCAAGCTCGCGGTCGTCGAGGCATTCCTCCCGCGTCCCATCGCGATAGCCCTGCCCGTCTTCTGGATCGTCGCCATCGTCAACGCGATCAACTTCATGGACAACATGGACGGGCTGGCCGCCGGCGTGGTCGCGCTGTGCGGGCTGGTTTTCACCGCGGCCGCCGCGGTAAACGGCCAGCTCTTCGTGCCGGCGCTGCTGCTGGTCGTCGTCGGAGCGGCCGGGGGGTTCCTGCTCTTCAACTTCCCGCCGGCGAGAATCTTCATGGGCGACAGCGGCAGCAGCGTGCTGGGATACTTCCTCGGCGTGCTGACCGTGCAGACGACCTACACCAACGACTTCGCCGCCCACCCGGCTGCCGTCTTCATGCCGCTGATCATCCTGGCGATTCCGCTCTACGACATGGCCTCAGTGACGCTTGTTCGGCTGGTCCAGCGGCGGAGCATTGCCCGCGGCGACCACAGCCACTTCTCGCATCGCCTGGTCGGACGCGGCATGACCCCGCGGGCCGCGGTGCTGACGATCTACCTGGCGGTGCTGGCTACCGGACTGGCCAGCGTCTTCCTCATGCAGGTGCCGGCCGCCCTGGCTTGGATCGTCGTCGTCCAGACGCTCTGCATCGTCGGCATTATCGCCCTGCTGGAAGTCGCAACCTCCAGGCGGGACCAGCCTGAACCATGAGTCATCGCCGCCCTCAACCCGCGCCGCCGACCAGCCGCCTGCACCGGCGTCTGGACGCCGCCGCCGTGCTGCGTGCCGCGGCGCTGGCGATCCTGCTGCTGCTCGCGTTCAGCCGAACGCTGCTCAACGAGACGCTGCTGCCCTCATGGACCGGCATCGTCACCGACGTGAACTGGCCGACGCCCGCGACCAGTATGGGTCTGACGGCCTGGATTCTAGTCGCAACGGCCTGCTGGCTGCTCGCCCAGGCCTTCCGTCCTCAGCCGCTGCTCGGCAGGCGGGCGCTCTGGCCGATGGCCCTGCTGGCCGCGGGCCTGCTCATCTCCACGCTGGCCGCCAGCGACAAGGCCGCTGCCCGCAACGCCGCCTGCAACCTCGCGGGCATCGTGCTGGCGTTCTGGCTGCTGGTGCAACTGCTCGACACGCGGTTCAAGCGGCAGCTCGCCCTGCTGCTGCTGCTGGCGTCCGGGACGGTCTTCGTCACCTACGCCCTCCAGCAGAAGTACGTCGACAACCCGCACTTCGTCAACGTCGAGTGGCCGAGGCTCCGCGACGAATTCTTCCGCACGCACCACGTCGAGCCCGACAGCGCCGAGGCCCGGCAGTTCAACGAACGCGTCGGGTCGGCTGAGGTCAAGGGGTTCGCCCTGACCGCGAACATCGGGGCCGCGGCGATGCTGCTGGTCGCCCTGGGGGCGGCCGGCTGGTCGATCCAGAAGTGGCGCGGACCGGCGGCGCCGCTGCGGCGCGTCCTGGCCGGCATCGCAGCAATCCCCGCGCTCGCGGCGCTGTGGGCGGTCTGGCTGACCGGCAGCAGAGGCGGCATCCTGGCCACCGCAGTCGCGGCCATCCTGCTGGCGGCTCTGGCGGTCGGCCGACGCTGGTTCACCCGGCATCGCCGCGGAGCGATGGCCGCCGCCGGTGTGCTGGTCGCCTGCGTCGCGCTGGGAGTCGTCCTCTTCTGCGTCCGCATGCAGCAGCCCGCGCCCGGCTCGGTCTGGTATCGCAGCGGCGCCGCCCGCAGCCTGCTCTACCGCTGGCAGTATTGGACGGGCGCCGCCCGCATCGTCAGCCATCACCCCTTCACCGGCATCGGCGGCGGCAACTTCCGCACCGGGTACCTCCACTACAAACTGCCCGAGGCCCTGGAGGACCCACGCTACGCCCACAACTTCGCCGTGCAGTCGCTGGCCGAGTTCGGACCGGCTGGTTGCGTCGGCCTGCTCTGGCTGCTCGGCTGGATCTTCTGGCGGCTGGCCCTGCCCGCCCCGCCGGCGCCCGAGCCACAGCCCCCGCGAGCGAAGCCCGACCCGGACGCCGCTGCCGCCAGACCCGCCGCGGTCCCGGCTGTCCTCTGGCTGCCCGGCGTTGTGCTCGCGGGGCTGCTCCTGTTCCTCGCGATCCTGCCGGCCGCCGCCGGCGGCGGGCTGGCTGCCCGCATCGCCAATCAGATCATGCCCCTGCTCGTCGGCCCGATTTGCGCCGCCGCCCTGCTGGTCAGCCGCGACCGCCTCGACTGGCCTGGCGACCTGGACGAGGACTGGGTACGTCTGGCGATCGGCTGCGGGTTGGCCGGCTTCCTGCTGGCCTGCTCGATCGACTTCGCGATGTTCCAGGCCGGCCCGGCGACCCTGTTCTGGTCGCTGGCGGCGGTGGGGGTCGCGGGGGCGGTGCGGGGCGCAGGGAAGGAAGGGAATACCCGGCCGCTTCCGCAGCCGGCTCGGGGGAAAGAGAAGAACGCCCGCTGGCCTGCTCAACCGCCTCGGCGGAAAGGATGGACCGTCGGCGCCGCCGCGGGGATCGCCGCGCTGGTCGCGTTCCTCGCCGTCGTCTACACGCCGGTCGCGCGCGTGGAGAACCGGATGGCCAGTTACTTCGCCGCAGGCCAAGACGACGCCCTGCCCGACGCCGACTTCGTGCTCGACGCCGACCCGCTCGAACCGACGCTGCCGCTGTGGCTGGCCGACCAGCCTCGCCTCCAGGACGACACCCGCACGCGGCTTCGGCTCTACCGCGCGGGCCTGCATCGCGATCCCGACAACTTCCTGCCGCGGATGCGGACCGGGCAGTTGGAACTCGCTCTAGCCGCCAACGACGCCGACCGGTCCGCAGCCCTGGCGCTGATCGCCCGCGGCGTCGAGGCCAACCCGGCTTCGCCCTACGTCTGGCAGCAATACGGCGACGCCCTCCTGACCGCCGGTCGCCCCGACGCGGCCGCCGACGCCTACGCCCAGGCCCTTCGGCTGGACGACATCATCCGCGCCTGCGACGTATCGCATAACTTCCATCTCTCAGTTGATGAGCGAGCGAAACTGAATAAGGCCTTCCTGTCAGCCACCTCCGCCCCGGCTTCGACGACCGCCCCCGACGCGTCGACGACGCAGCCCTGAGCGCCGGCCCGGGACGGGCGCTGCCTGTCTGAAATTCTCTGGAAACCCCCTAACCGGCTTAATTCACACCTGTCAACTATTGCAGAAAGAAAGTAAATAACACCTGGGACTCCAAAGGACTGGAATTACTTAACACGCTTACGCTAAAGGAGATAGCCATGAACACCCCGATCACGCGAAGGCTCCTGCTGGCGATCGCACTGCCCATGACGCTGGCTTTCGGGTCAACGGCGGCTGCCCTGGCAGCCGATCACGGGCGGCCACAGAACAACGGCAATCGCGACCGTGACGCCCGCAACACCAACGACCGCAACGCCCGGGATGCCCGCGACGACCGCAGCCGCCCGGCGGCCCAGCCCGCTCGGACCCCGGCCCCGGTCATCGTCGTCCCTCAGCCCGCGCCGCGGCCGACGATCCAAATTGGCGGGCGCATCGACACGCGGATAGACGCCGCCCGGCTGGCCCGAGAGCGTCAAGCGCAGTTCGAAGCAGCCCGCCTGGCCCAACTGCGGGCACAGGTTGAACGCGACCGGCTCGAACGCGACCGGCTCGAACGCGAACGTCTGGAGCGTGAGCGGTTCGTCCAAAGCCGTGTCGAATACATCCAGTGGTATGACGTCCGCAGCCCGTACTACGCCGACGTCAACTTCCTGGCCAACATGCTCCGCTTCGCCGCCAACCCCATCGACCGCCAGCGGTCGGCTGACCGGCTGGGGCTGGTCGCGGGCCTGGAGATGATCCCGCTGCTCCAGCAGGCAGCCGCCGCCGACATCAACCCGGCCGTCCGCCTGGCGGCTGGCAACGCGATCCTGAACATCCAGCGGCGGTTCCCCCCGCCGGCCCCGCAGATCGACCGCGTCACGCGGCTGATCTACACGATGCGGTGGGACAACGACCGCGACGACCGGGCCGACGCCGCCGAGAAGCTCGGCGACCTGAGGGCCACTGAGGCAATCGACGATCTGACGCAGGCCGTCCTCCTGGACTCCGACAGCGACGTCCGCAAGGAGGCCCGCAAGTCGATCATCCGGATCCTCGGCCAGACGCCGCCGCCGACGGCTGACCTGATCCCGGCCTACCCGACGCAGCTCAACCTGGCGGTCCGCCAACTCCTGGGCGCCCCGCGTGACAACGACCGCGAGGCGGCCGCCCGCTGGCTGGGCCAGGCCCGCGACGAGCAGGCAATCCCGGCGCTGGTCTACGCGGCGATGTTCGACGGGGACGACGATGTCCGGTCGCAGGCCCGCGGTGCGGCGTTGGAGATTCGCGACCCGCGGCCGCAGTACAACGACCGGCGAAACCCGCCGCAACTGACGGCGATGATCTGCGCCCCGGCGCCGACCTGCGCCGCGGCCCCGGCGACGATCTGCACGACGCCGGCGCCGACGACGGTCTACGCAACTCCAGCGCCGGTCTACGCGGCCCCGGCCCCTCGGGCGGCCGCCGGCATCTCCCTGCGGATCGGCAATGCGACGATCCGACTGGGATTCTGAACCCAAGCCCCCAATCGGCGGTAGAATGACCAACCGCCATCGCCCGGGCCACCCCACCCGGGCGATTCCTTTGCGCCGTCGAGAGAGCGACGTTCGACACTCCGATTCGGACAGCCGCTGAGACGCTGAGCAGAAGGACTCCAGATAGTCTTGCGCTGGAAAGTAGCGTCGCGGACAAGACTGATTCGCCCCAGGTCGCTGAGGATCCCGGGGGAATTCACCCGGTCGGCGGACAGAAGGCCCACGCCTCCTCCTTCTGTAAGTCATTCCCTTCTCAGCGTCTCCGCGCCTCAGCGGCAAGTTCGGGGCGATCTTGAGTCGGCCCGCGAGACGCGGAATCGGCCTAACCCGGTTGGTTCACGGTTGTCAACTATCACTGACAGGCAAATAATAGCCTGTACGAGTATTGCACCTCGGGTCGCACCTCGGACAGACCCCCGGCCTACGTCGAACACGTGGAAGGAGATCCTCATGTTCGCCCATCGCCTGCCCCTCACGGTAGCATTGGCCGGCCTGACAGTCGGGCTCTGGCTGGCTTGCTCCGCGCCCCACGCCGCCCGCGCGGACGCCAACGCCGATCCGGGCCGACTGGTCCAACAGCTTCAGTTCGCCCCCAACGACCGCGACCGCCAGCAGGCCGCCGACCAACTCGCCCGGGCCGCCGATGACGGCACGCTGGAGGCGCTGCACCTGGCAGCCGTCTACGACCCCAGCCGCGAGGTCCGCAACTCGGCCCGCTCGGCGGTGCTGAGCATCCTCGGCCAGCGACGCCCGACGCCGCCGACGCCGCAGATCACGGCCGCTTCGGACCCGCTCGATCGGCTGATCGCCGCGATGCTCGGATCGGCTGACGCCGACGCCCGACGGCTGGCAGCCAGGCAGATCGGCAGGCTAACGCTCGGCGAGGCGTCCGCAACGCGGGCAGTGTCGCCGCTGGAGTTCGCCGCCGTGTTCGACCCCGACGCCGACAGCCGCGACGAGGCCCGCGACGCCGCTCGCGACCTGCACCGCCAGATCACCCGCTATGCCGACGACCGCTACCGGCCCTACTTCCCGCAGGCGTACCCGCAGCAGTCGGCGACCCCGACAGGCCAACCGGGCACGGTCCCGCCGGCCCAGCCGCAGACGGGGCAGGTCATCATCAACGGCCAGACCTACACGCCTGCCGAGCAGCCGGGCGTGACCTTCACGCCGGCCGATCCGGGCGTGCCGGGCAGCTACGTTGCCCCGACGCCGACAGGCCCGTCGCCGCTCGTTTACCCGCCGGGGACTTCGACGTCGCAGGCCGACGCCTACCGCTACCCCGTGCCGCTGGCGGCCAACGTCTCAACTGGCCTGGCGACGACCGGCGAGTCCAACTTCGTCTACCTGGGCGCGGTTCCCAACTACAACTACGACTATGCCGCAGCGCAGCCGTATGTCTGCTCGCCGACGCCGCAGGCGTTCACCTACGCACCTCGCCCGACGACCTATTACGTCGCGCCGAGTTGCACGCCGCCGGCCGTGACCTACGGCGGCTATTACGGCTACAGCCTCTACACGCCGACGCGGCGAACCTACACGACCTACTACTCGGCCCCGGTCGTCATCCGCTCCACACCAGCCGCGATCCGCCGCGACGATTGCCGCGACAACCAGCCGGGCGTCACCGTTCACCTGGGCAACGGGCGGGTGGGCGTCGCGCCGCTTGACCGACGGCCCGACGGGTGGCACTACGATCGGCCCGGCGCGACCGTGCGGCTGAACGATCGCACCATCAAGCCGATCGATCGCCGCGACGACCGCCATGACAGCAACCGCGACGGCAGGGGCCGCGACAGCGGCCGCGACCGCAGCCGGCGGTGACGGGGGAGAAGGCGGCGCGCCACTTCGGCAGCGCGTTTGCCTGGCGTCGGAAGGGGTTTGTTGAACGGTTGCACCGGGCGCGCTCCCTTGCGCTCGCGGCGGAAGGTTTACTGAATCCTGTAGAAGCAATCTTCACCACAGAGAACACAGAGAGCACAGAGTCGGGAGTATCAAAAAATTCTTGATTTCAGGCATTTCTTGACGCTTCTGACCTCCTCTGTGATCTCGGTGTCCTCTGTGGTGAATGCAGATTTCTTTTGCAGGTCTCAATAGCCGCGACCGTAAGGGAGCGCGATCCGCAAGACCGCCTTTCAGTTGACCTTTTCAAACTTCTCGCAGGGGGTGAAACAGGCGGGGCATTTTTGCGTCACCGGCTGCTCGCTGACCAGGCCGCAGACGGGGCAGACGTAGAAGGGCGTGCCGGCGGCTTTCCAACCTTCCATGCTGTCGCGGGCCGCTTGAAGGAGGCGGACGATCTCGACCTCGGCCCGCTGGGCGGTGTCCATCGAGCGGGTGGCGTTCGGTTCACCGCAGTTGAAGGCGTCGCGGACATACCGCGGATAGGTCTTGTCACGATAGAGCGTCTCGGATTGCAGCGCATCAGCCATGTTCTCGACGGTCGACTTCACCGCGGGCGTCCGGGGCCTGGCGTCGGCTTGACCGCCAGGTTCAAGTTCGGTAAGCACCGCGGCGTGGGCAGCGGCGCGGACCTGCTCGGATCGGGCGATCGCCCGGAACAGGGCCGCCACACGGGCGTAGCCCTCCTCATCCGCGCGGGCGGCGCACGCGGCGTAGCGGGCATGCGAATCGACCTCCGCGGCGTGAGCCGCCCGCACGTCGGCCAGCAGCGCCGCCTTGTCCTCCAGCGTGCCCGACTTCGGCTGGTCTTCTCCCTCGTCACAGCCGGCCAGAAGCGACAGCGAGCCCCCCGCGACCAGGATCAGCGACAGCGTAATGTATCGGACGGCGTTCTTCATCTCGCGTCTTTCATTGGCGCCCGGCGGCGATCAGTTGCTCCAGCCAGGCCCGCCAGGCGTCGCGGCCCTGCTCAGCCAGCAGTTCCATCGACTCGGCGGCGCAGAGACGATCCCACAGGGCCCGGCGGTCGGCCTCGGCCGGCACACGCCTCTGGACGATCGGCCGGGCGCGGGCGAGTTCATCGGCCAGCGGGCCCAGCCCCGCGGGCAGGTTGGCCTGGAGCCACTTGCGGATTTCGCGCGCCAGCGCCGGCGACGCCCCGCCGGTGCTGATCGCCAGTTTCACCGGCCCGGCGGCGTGGACCGCGGGAACCATAAAGTCACAGACGTCGGGATCGTCGGCGATGTTGGCCGGCACGGCGGCGTCCTCGGCGGCGGTCTTGACCGATCCGTTGACGCAGAGGTTGTCGGTGCAGGCGAAGACCAGCAGGGCGCCGGCGAGATACCTGGGATGGAACGGCTCGCGGACGATCTGAAGCCCGGCGTCGGATCGGGCAGCCAGCGCGTCGCAGACTTGCGGGGCCACCACGCGCACGCGGGCGCCGGCAGCCAGCAGCTTGTCAACCTTGCGCGCCGCCACCTCCCCGCCGCCGACGACGACAGCCAGTCGGCCGCTCACGTCCAGGAAGATCGGATAGTCGCAGGCCATGGCGGCTCCAAGGGGCGATGACGAATGACGAAACCCCAATGACTAGAGAATACCGAATGACGAAGCCCGAATGAAGCCCCTGCGATGATCCATTCTTGATTCGTCATTGGCAATTGGTCATTGATTCGCCATTCGTCATTCGGAATTAGCCATTTCCCCCTGGCTTCGTCACTCTGCCCCGAGCTTGCGGATCTTCGCGTTCAGCGTGTTGCGGTTGATGCCGAGGTAGTCGGCGGCGGCGAGTTTCACGCCGTCGGTCGCTTCCAGGCCGCACTGGATCAGGGCCCGCTCGGTCGCGCTGATGGCCCGTTCCCAGAGTTCGCCCTGCACGCCGCCGGGGTCGTGCTGGACCTGGCGGACGAGGCGGTCGGCCAGGCTGGCCACGTCGGAGGGCCACTGCGACGGCAGCGACCGGATGCTCGACTCGTTCCGGGCGGCCCAGTTGCGGACAGCCAGCGGCAGCAGGTTCTCGGTCAGTTCCTGGCCCCGGGACATCACGACGGCCCGCTCGATCGCGTTCTCCAGTTCGCGGACGTTGCCCGGCCAGGGGTAGCGCAGCAGCAGGTCGAGCACGGCCGGGCTGATCTGCGTCACCGACACCGAGTTCTCCTGGTTGTAGCGGTCCAGGAAGTGGTCGATCAGCCGGGGAATGTCCTCTCGCCGCTGGCGCAGCGGCGGCAGCGAGATGTGCACGACGTTGAGCCGGTAGTAAAGGTCCTCGCGGAAGTCACCTTCGGCGACGCGGTCCTCCAGCGAGAGATTGGACGAGGCGATGATGCGGACGTCGAGCTTCACCGGCGTGGTCGCGCCGACGCGCTCCAGCTCGCGCTCCTGGAGCACGCGGAGCAGCTTGACCTGGAGCCGCGGTTCGAGCGACTGAATCTCGTCCAGCAGGATGGTCCCGCCGTTGGCCGCCTCGAACCGGCCGATGCGGTCGCGGGTCGCCCCCGTGAAGGCGCCCTCGACGTGGCCGAACAGCTCGCTCTCCAGCAGCGTCTCAGCCAGCGCCCCGCAGTTGACGCGGATGAACGGGGCGCTGCGCCGCGGGCTGTTGTAGTGGATGGCCTTGGCGATCAGTTCCTTGCCGGTTCCCGTCTCGCCGGTGATCAGCACCGTCGCGCGCGTCACGGCCACCTGGGCAACGGTCTCGAATATCTGCTCCATCGCGGACGATCGGCCGACCAGATTGTCGAACCGGTAGCGCGAGCCCAGCGACTGCCGCAGTTGCTCGTTCTCCTCCAGCAGCGTCCGCTTCTCCTGGGCCACGAGACGGTGAATCTGAATCTGCTGGGCGATCATGTCCGCGGCGATGCGCAGCAGGCGGGCGTCGTCGGCGAGCTGCCGTTCGCTGACGTGCGGCAGATCGATCGCCAGTGCCCCGATGACGTGTCCGGACAGAACCAGGGGGTGACAGATGTAGCTCAGCGGGGCGCCGTCGAGGACCCGGCCGCCGGTGCGGTTGAGGAAGTCCGGCTCGCGCGTAACGTCAGGAATGATGCGGCTGTGCCCGTTGGCCACCACCGAGCCCACGACGCCCTCGCCCAGGCTGAACCGCCCGCGGTGAATCTGCTCGGTCGTCATGTTCCATGAGGCCTGGATCACGAGCTGCTCGCTGCGTTCGTCGCGGAGATAGAGGGCCGCCCGCTTGACATCCAAATGGGCGCCCAGGACGGCCATGGCGTCGGGGAACGCCTCAGCCAGCGAAAGACTGGCCGACATCCGGCGAGTGACCTCGGCCAGCGTATCCATCGAATTGACAGAGTGATTGGCCATATTGCCTATTCTTTGCGCACGCTAAATCCTGACAGATGCCCAATCGTCAGGCATTGTACCGGTCGGCGTGCAATTTGATAGCCCATTTCTTGAACAGACCCGCCGGACACGGTCGTCCGCGAGACCAGGTCGCGCTTTCCCAGTCATTTCACGCATAGGGCTTGATCCGCACCCGCCCTGCTGCCAAAATAGGCCTTGCGAGGAGCGTCCACGTGACACCGCGAGCGACCATCCTGAGCCTGCTCCTGACGGCAGCCGCTGTCCTGCTGGCCGGCTGCCCGAGAGGCTCTGTCGATCTCGACTTCACCCCGCCGCCACTGCCCCGAGTCGCCGTCTACGAGTTTCCCCTGCCCGATGGCTGGCAGGTCCGCTCCCTCTCCGTTTCGCCGCAGGGCTGGCTGGTCACGACCGGCCGATCGCCCGGCCATTCGTTCGACGGCTTCCGGGCCGCCTGCTGGTCGCAGGGCCAGCTCTCCGTCCAGCCGGCCGTCTACAGCCAGACCGTCGGCGCAAACGTCACCGACGCCGTCTACATGCCGCGACTGGATCGCGTGGTGTTCGCCACGCCGTTCCAGATCGCCCAGTGGGATCCGACCCAGCCCGAGCCGCCCGACGAGCAGGGGTTCAAGCGGGCCCTGATCGGCTTCGACGCCGCACGTCCGCGGCTGGCCCTGCTCAGCGAGCAAAGCGTCCTCATCCGTGCCGGCAGCGTCTTCTTCCGCTTCAACGCCAAGACTGGCGACCACGAAGCAGTCCAGGCCCCCGCGGGCACGACCGAGATGATCGACGCCGGCGGGCGGCGGCGATGGGTTGCCTCGCGGATCGGCTTCCCCGGCCGACACGACCCGGGGCTCTACCTCTTCGTCGAGGCGACGCACGAGGAGCGGCCGATCCGCACCGGCCCGCTCTACGACCATCTCACGCTCGCGTCAGACGGCGAGTCGATCCTGGCGGCTGAGGCCGGCGGCGCCGTCGTGCGGCTGGACTGGCGGGGAGATGAACTCTCGCGGCTGACGCCCGGCATGGTCCGGCTGCCCGCGCCGACGACGCAGCCGCAGGACGAGCCTACATCCCCGCGATGGAACGTCCAGGCCATCTCCCCGCTGGGCCGATTCGTCGCGGGAAGCTGGTCGCCCCAGCCGGGCGTGCGGCACATCGCGATTGTCGCCATGGACGGACGCACGCTGCTGGACATGGACGCCGGCAGGCAGTTCTTCGCCGCCTGGGCGCCGGACGCGCCGGTGCTTTACGTCGTCGAGCAGATCGACAACGACTGGGTGCTGCGCGTCGCACAAGTGGAAGAGAAGTCCCCCGTCACGCCCCCTGCCCCCTGATCGAACGCCGCATCGCACGCGGCAGGAAGCCGCCGACGCTCAGGGCCGCACGCCGGCCTGTCGAAGATACCGCAGCGTCCAGGGACACGCGGCAATGCAGATGCCGCAGATCGTTCGGTCGATCCCCGCCCGGCCCGCCAGCGACTCGGCCATGCGGCAGCAGGCGAAGGCGTCGAAGAACTCGCCCCGGGCCATGCCCGCCTGCCATTGCTCCCCTGTCGGGGCGCCGGCTGGGCAGGCCCGCACGCAGGACTCGCAGTCGCCGCAGTGCGACGTCTCGATCGGCTGGCCGACCGGCAGCGGCGCGTCGGTGACCAAGCCGGACATTCGGACCGCCGAACCGAATTCCTCGGTGACCAGCAGAGCGCATCGGCCGATCCAGCCCAGGCCCGCCCGGGTGGCGATCGTCTTGTGCGGCAGCGGTGTGGTGAGTGTCGCGCGGTCGAGGGTTGCCAGCGTCGCCGCAGCGGCCACCGCCCGGTAGCCGCGGGCGCGGAGGAACTCAGCCGCCTCCTCAGCCAGGCGAGTCAACAGGGTGTTGGCCCGTTCATACTCGCCGAAGTACACGCGGGTCGGGCCGCCGGTGATGCCGGCAATGATCTTCGGGTCCAGGGCCGCCAGGATGGCGACCCCGCGCGGCAGGCCCCCGCGAGTCTCCGCCGGCAGAAACTCCAGGTCCGCGAAGCCCACGCGGGCGGCGCCGCGGGCGATCAGCATCGCGCGAAGTTCATCTGCAAGAGCCGTCATCGCTCGACCTCAGACGGTGAGCCGCTCGGCGATCCAGGCCTCCGTCTCTTCCAGCTTCACCCGCGTCTGGGTCATGCTGTCCCGCTCGCGGATGGTCACCGTGCCGTCTTCCTTGGTCTGGCCGTCCACCGTCACGCAGAACGGCGTGCCGATCTCGTCGTGGCGGCGGTAACGCCGGCCGACCGCGGACTTCTCGTCGTAGTCACAGACCCAGCGGCGTTTCAGGCGGCCGTAGAGTTCGGTCGCGATCTCCGGCATGCCGTCCTTGCGGACCAGCGGGAAGACGGCCACCTTGATCGGGGCCAGCCGCGGGTGAATCTTCATCACCACGCGGGTCTGCATGACGCCCTTCTCGTCGGGCGCCTGGTCCTCGGTGTAGGCCTCGCAGAGCACCGCGAGCGTGAACCGGTCCACGCCAGCCGACGGTTCGATCACGTGCGGGATGTAGCGGTACGGCTCGGCATTCTTGATCTTCGTCTGCTCCTCCTTCGACTTGTCGGCGAACTTCGGCTGGTCGGCCAGCCAGGCCTCGTCGTCGAAGAAACTCATGTCCTTGCCCGAAAATTCCTGGTGCCGCGACAGGTCGTAGCAGCCGCGGTGGGCGACGCCCTCCAGTTCCTGCGGCTCGTCGGAGAAGGGGAACAGATACTCGATGTCCGTGCAGGCCGAGCTGTAGTGGGCCAGCTCGTCCTTGCCCTGCTCGCGCGGGCGGAGGTGGTCGGACCGCAGGCCGTGCTTCTTGTACCACTCGATCCGCTGGCTGCGCCAGAACTCGTACCACTCCCGCCCCTTGTCCGGCGGAACGAAGAATTCGAGTTCCATCTGCTCAAACTCGCGCGAGCGGAAGGTGTAGTTGCGGGGGTTGATCTCGTTGCGGAACGCCTTGCCCACCTGGGCGATCCCGAACGGAACCTTGACCCGGGACGTGTTCAGGACGTTGAGGTAGTTGTTGAAAATCCCCTGGGCCGTCTCCGGCCGAAGGTAGGCCGCCGAAGCCGAGTCCTCGCTCGCCCCGACGAACGTCTTGAACATCATGTTGAACTGACGCGGCGATGTCAGACACCCTTCCTTTCCGCATCCTGGACACGGCGCCGGTGGCAGTCTGTTCGCAAAAGTCACCACAAAATCAGTCAACCTGTACGGTTTCATTGGGAATGTCTTTCCCAAGTGCTTGGCTTCCCGACTCGATAGCTTGCAGTTACGTTCGGCCTCCCCCGCCTCTGAAGCCACAACGCTCTTCAAGTAAGGCTTGGGGGCTCTTCTCACCTCGTGCTTCAGAAGCCTCTCGACCTCTTCCGTGTCTATCTGTGAGAGCGATTCCCCTTCAGGAATGAAGAGTACGCGTACTTCCTCGTTGAATCTGCGGAGTTCTGGCTCACTTATCCATCCAAGCACAAATACCTGATCCGCCCGAAATCGCGCCTTGCACTCTTTGCAGTCAACCATCGGATCGGTGAACCCCGCCAGATGCCCCGAGGCCTCCCACGTCCGCGGGTTCTGGATGATGGCCGAGTCCAGGCCGACGATGGACACTTCCTGGCCGTCCGGGCCGATCGGGCGATCGATCACCATGTCGTGCCACCAGGCGTTCTTGATGTTGCGCTTCAGCTCGGCGCCCATCGGCCCGTAGTCCCAGAAGCCGTTCAGACCGCCGTAGATCTCCGACGCCGGGAAGATGAACCCTCGCCGCTTGCACAGCGACACCAGTTTTTCCATCCGCTCGTTCTGTTTCTCGTCAGCCATGTCCTGTCCTCGGGTTGGTGATGAATCGAGGATGATACCCGCAATTGGTATCGGTTCAATGAGGGAAAAGTTATGGGGAAATCAGCCCGAGCGGCGAGGCCGGCGTATGGCGGGGATGCCGAGCTACTTGCCGGTGTGGCGGCGGATCGTCTCGGCCACCACGGCCCGCATGGGCGGGCTGCCGAACGGAGCCCCGCCATTGAGCCGGTCCAGTTCGCCCAGGGCGGCCCGATCGTCCAGGCCCGCGTCCAGGGCGTGGGGGATCATCGCGAACAGGCCCGCCCGGATGCCGGCGGCGCAGTGAACCAGCACCGGCCCAGCGGCCTCGCGGCAGGCGGCCAGGAACCGCTCGCCCAGTTCGACGCCGAGCGTCTGCGGCGTGACGGGGATGTGCAGATAGGCCAGGCCCAGCGACTCGGCCAGACGGCCCTCGTCCGCCGGCGACAGGGGCTGATTGGCTTCGCCCTGGCCGCGGAGGTTCACGATAGTCGCAAAGCCCTCGTCCTTGAGCTGGCGCAACTGGGCCTCGGTCGGCTGATCGGCAAACGCCAGGCGGTCGGACAGTTTCACGAAGACGTCGGTGGGCATGGCGAGGCTCCATTTCGCTGACCATCGGAACGGGCAATGATAGCCCGCGCCGGGCGGGCAAGTCCAATTGGGACGACACAGGCCGAGGCTAGCGATCGGTAACCGCCCCTGACCTCTGGCCCCGAGCCCCTGCCTCGGAATATAATCCGGCCATGCGGATTATCGCGGGCACACATCGCGGGCGGCTGCTGCGCGGGCCACAGGGGCGCGACACCACTCGACCGATCACCGACCGGGTGAAGGAGAACCTGTTCAACATCCTCGGCCAGAACTTCGCCGGCATGGTCGTCGCCGACCTGTTCGCCGGGACCGGCAGCCTGGGCATCGAGGCCCTGTCGCGCGGCGCCCAGCACGTCGTCTTCGTCGAAAAGGACGGCAAGGCCATCGCGGCGCTGAAGGACAACCTGGCCGACTTCGGCCTGACCGACCGATCGCTGGTACTCCGCCAGGACTTCCTCATGCGGCCGATTCCGCGTTCGCCCGCAGGCCCGCTGGACGTGGTCTTCCTGGACCCGCCCTACAAGCTGACCGAAACCGACGCCGAACGGGTGTGGTTGAAACTGTGCCAGGCCGTCGACCAAAGCCTGTTCGCGTCCGACGCGGTCATCGTCTGGCGGCACGAGAAGCACCAGCGAGTGCAGTTGCCCGAGGCGGCGGCGGCCGGTTTGAAGATCGACCAGGAACGCCAGTACGGCTCGCAGACGCTGACGTTCATCGTGCTGACGCAAGACGCAATGTCGAGTGACGAATGTCGAATGTCGAATGAAGGACTGTGAGCCGCGTCCTGCCATGTGACACTCGCTATTCATCATCCGACATCTTCCCCGGTGCTCCATGGCCAAGGCCTCGCGATACAAGTACTTTCAGCCGCAGCAGGCGTCTCGGCTGGGCAAGCTGAGCTTCGTCGCCCGGATGGCGGTCGAGGGATTCATCACCGGCCTGCACAAGAGCCCGCACCGCGGCGTGTCGGTCGAGTTCGCCGAGCACCGCGAGTATTCCGTCGGCGACGAAATCCGCCACCTGGACTGGAAGGCGCTGGCCCGCACGGACCGCTACTACATCAAGCAGTTCGAGCAGGAGACTAACCTCCGCACGCACATCCTGCTGGACGTCTCGGGCAGCATGGACTACGCCAGCGGCGACGTGACCAAGCTCGAATACGGCTGCTACCTGACGGCGATGATGGCCTACCTGATGGCCCGTCAGCAGGACATGGTCGGCTTCGTCGCGTTCGATGAGGCGGCGAGGTTCCGCATGCCGCCCGGCTCGACGCCGGCCCACCTGGACGAGCTGTTCAAGCGGCTCGAAGGCATCCAGCCGGGCAAGCTGACGCGGATCGGGCCGGTCTTCCACGACCTTGCTGAGCAGATTCACAAGCGCGGGCTGGTCATCATCGTCAGCGACCTCTACGACGACCCGAAGGAGGTCATGCGCGGCCTGCGGCACTTCGTCCACAAGAAGCACCAGGTGATCCTGTTCCACGTCATGGACCGCGCGGAACTGGACCTGCCGTTCAACCAGTTGCTGACGTTCGTGGACATGGAGGACAACAGCCGCATCCAGGTGGACCCCAAGATGGTCCGCGACAGCTACAAGGAGCAGGTGCAGCAGTTCCTGGCCCAGTACCGCCGCGACTGCGCCGACAGCGGCATCGAGTACGTCGTCGCCGCGACCGACACGCCTTACGACGTGATGCTCCGGGGCTACCTGGCCAGACGACAGGGGAAATGACAAATGACGAATGACGAATGTCGAATGAATGACGAATCCCCAATGTCCAATGTGGCGTGCATTCGTCCTTCGACATTTGATCGCGAGCGATCATGAATCTCGGGCCGATCCAAATCCTGGCCCCCCTGCTCTTGCTGGGCATGCTGGCGGCGGCGATACCGGTGCTGTTGCATCTGCTGGCCAAGGTCCGCGCGCCGCAGGTCTACTTCCCCACACTGCGGTTCCTGCGGGTGGCGATGGAGAAGACCGCCCGACGTCGTCGCGTGCAGCATTGGCTGCTCCTGCTGCTGCGGATGGTGGCCCTGGCGCTGCTGGCGCTGGCGGTGGCCCAGCCGCTGATCAGGGCGTCGGCCCGCAGGCTCGGTGGCGACAACGAAACGGCCGTCGCAATCGTCCTGGACAACTCCGCGTCGATGCAGGTCCGCGACAGCGGCCGAACGCGGTTCGACGCAGCCCGGCAGGAGGTGATCGACCTGCTCCGCGACCGCAACTTCCCCCGCGCGGTCGTGATCGTCACCAACGGAGAGCCCGCCCGCGACCTGCCCGACGCCATGAGCACGCCGGCCCAGGTCGTCACGTCGCTGGACGAGCAGAAGACCCCGCCGGGCTCGGGCAAAGCCGACCTGAGCGCCGCCATCGCCCGGGCCCAGGAGTTGCTGGCCAATGATCCGGCGCCCAACAAAGAGATTTACCTCTTCAGCGATCTCCAGACCGCCTCGACGACGCGGCTGCGCGACCTGCCGCTGCCCGAGAAACTCCGCGCCGCCCCTCCGTCGATCCTGGCCATCACGCCCGCCATGCCGGCCGAGTCGGCCGGCCCGGTCAACCTCGCCATCACCGGCATCGAGTTAAACCAGCCCAGCCTGATGGCCGGGCGGAAGATCTTCGTCGACGTGGCCGTGCGGAACTACTCGCCACTGGGCCAGGAGGTCCGCGTCAACTTCTTCCTGGACGGCCAGAACGATTTCACTCGCGAACAGCCCTACGACCAGCAGCAGGACCGGCTGGCCGGTACGGGCAAGGAGGGCTCGACGCGGCAGTTCCGGTTCGCCTTCACGCCCGACACGCCGGGCTACCATCACGGCATCTTCCAACTCCAGCGGCGGCTGTCCGACCAGGCCGACGCCTGGGGCACCGACGACCTGGAGGCCGACAACCGGCGGGCCTTCGCGGTGGACGTCGCCGACCGCGTGGACGCCCTGCTGCTCAAGCCGCGCGAAGAACTGGACCGCAGCCTGGACGCCGGCTACCTGCTGCGACAGCTCTGCGGGCTGCGCCTGTCGCAGAACGTCGCCCAGGCGATCCGGCTGCGCGAGCGGACGCCCGCGGACATGGACGGGCTGGACGCCGAACTCGCCGACGCCGAGGTGCTGATCACCTGCGACATGCCGCTGGCAGCCGCCGGCGAGGCCCCCGCCGCCGGGCTCTCGCCCGGACAGGTCGCCGCGATCCGCCGATTCGTCGCCGACGGCGGCACGTGGATGATCTGGCTGGGCCCCACGATGGACCTGGACGCCTGCAACCGCCAGTTGGGCCCGCAGTCCGACGGTTCGCCGTCGCTGCTGGGCGGCGTGCTGGCGCGATACGTCGGCCAGGCGTCCGGCGGGACCGCGACCGAGGGCGAGCCCGTCCACATCCAGGCCGTCGACCTGGAGCACCCTATGTTCCGCGACGTGTATCCTCCCGGCGCGATGGAGCCCTATCGCAAAGTGCTGGTTTTCCGCCACGCCTTGCTCCAGCGCGATCCGGCCCAGCCCGGCCGCGTGCTGGCGATGCTGAACACCGGCGACCCGCTGGTGGTCGAGACGCCGCTGGGCCGCGGCCGCGTGCTGCTGTTCACGACCTCGTCGCTGCCGGCCTGGTCGACATGGCTGCGCCAGCCGCAGGCGTTCGCGATCTACCAGATGCTGCTGGCCTCGGCCCGCGGGCGGACCGCGCCGACGATCCACGAATACCGCGAGGACGGGCGCGTCGAGTTCGCTTCGCTAGTGCCCCACCCCGACGCAGTCGCGGACATGCAGGTGTCGATCACGCCGCCGGGCGGCGGAGAGATCACCGCCGAGCCTCCGCCGGACAGCAAAGACAAGTCGGCTGGTCCGGTCTTCACCGCGCTGGATCACCTGGGCGTCTATCGCTGGCGGGTCATCAACGGCGCGAACAAGGACGCCACGGGCGAGTTCGTCGTCAACGTGCCGGCCGAGGAGTCCGACCTCCGGCGGCTGGGGCAGGACGCGCCGGCTTCGGGCGGCGTCTCGCCGATCGACGCAGCCCAGCAGGAGTTCGAGTCGCAGATCCCCGGCGATCGGCCGGTGCTGGTCGGGCAGTCGATGAAGGAACTGCTGGCCAAGGTCGAGAAGTTCCGCAAGGGCTCGCCGATCTGGCCGTGGCTGCTGGCGATCGTGCTGGTGCTGCTGGCGGTGGAGGCCAAGCTGGCCAACCGCAGCCGACCGGCCGAGGGCCCGGGGCTTCGGCCGGCTCTGTCCCTCGACGACAGCCCGACCGCCCCGGCTCAGCCTGACGCCTCCTGACAGTCGCTGCCCCGGACAACTTTGCCCCCGCCGCCGCCGGTGGTAAGATGTGCCCATGTCCGCGAGACGCGACAGGGCGACGACGGAGCGGGAAGCGGCCGAGGAGGTGGCGGCCCGGCTGGTCGAGGCGGGCCACGAGGCCCTCTTCGCCGGCGGGTGCGTGCGCGACCTGCTGATGGGCCGCTCCCCGTCCGACTTCGACATCGCCACCGACGCCCGGCCGGACCGCGTCTGCGAGCTGTTCCGACGCACGCTGCGCGTCGGTGCGCAGTTCGGCGTGGTCATCGTCCTTGTCGGCCGACGCCAGATCGAGGTGGCCACCTTCCGCAGCGAGGCCGACTACAGCGACGGCCGCCATCCCGACCGCGTCGAGTTCTCCGATGCCCGCGCCGACGCCCTCCGCCGCGACTTCACGATCAACGGCATGTTCATGCAGCCAGCCGACGGCGAGGTGATCGACTACGTCGGCGGGCGGGCCGACCTCGACGCCCGGATCGTGCGTGCCATCGGCTCGGCTGCTGACCGGTTCGCCGAGGACCGGCTCCGCATGCTGCGGGCGGTGCGGTTCGCGTCGGTGCTGGATTTCGCGCTGGACGAGGCGACCGCGGATGCGATCCGCACCCACGTCGGCCGGATCGGCAACGTTTCCTCCGAACGCATCTGGCAGGAGTGGCGGAAGCTGCTGGCTGACCGCCACCGGGCCCGCGGATGGGAACTGGCTGAGCGAACCGGGCTGGTCGCCGCGATCTGGCCGGGCCTGATTCCTCTGGCGGGGCCGATCAGCGATCGGCTGGCGGCGTTGCCAGACTCGGCTGACGAGGTGGCCGCCCTGGCCTGCCAGCTCATGGACCTGCCGACGGTAGACGTGCACGCCGCCTGCCGGGCGCTGACGATCGACAACGACCGCCGGACGGGCACGGCCTGGCTGATCGAGCACGCCCGCGACCTGTCGGGTGGGCCGCTGTCGCTGGCCCCGCTCAAGAAGCTGATGGCCGGTCCGCACTGGACCCGGCTGGCGCAGGTCGCCGCCGTCGTCACGCCCGCACAGGGGCCGGCCGCCGATGCACTGGCGGCCAACCTCGCCCGCGCCGCCGAGATTCCGCCCGATCAGGTTGCCCCGCCGCCGCTGCTGGACGGCCGCGACGTGATGGGCCTGGGCGTGGCTGCGGGACCGGCTGTCGGGGCGATCCTGGCGACGCTCTACGACGAACAGTTGGAAGGCCACCTGGCGTCGCGCGATGCGGCCGTGGCGCGGGCGCGCGAGTTGATCGCGATGCGGTCTGGGTGACGACGGTTTACGCGGTCGGCGTGGAAGGACCGGCGGGGCCGGGCGCTCCGGGCGCGGGTTCGACGGGGGCGTTCTGCGGCGGGCCGAAGATATCCTGTTCAGTGCCGGGCTCGGCTGAATCGCCGGGCGTCGCGGCGACCGGCTCCTGGCCGGGGCCCATCGCCCGGATCATCTCGGCGGCGGCGCCGATGAGCGTGATCCGCAGGCCGAAGTTCTCGCCTACCTTCACTACCTCACCACAGCCGATGCGGACGTTGTTCACCAGCAAGTCAAGGGGCTCCTCGGCGGGCTTGGAGAACTCGATGATCGCGCCGGGGCTGACCTGGAGCAGATCCTTCATCCGCATGCGGCGCTCAGCCAGCTTGACAATGACCGGGACGCCCAGCCGCAACAGCCGGGTGACGTCCGCGCGCAGCCGCCCGGATTGAACGTCGGACGCGGATTGCGTGGCGGCCTGACTCAAGGCGACCTCCGGCGGCGGGTGTGCCGCACCCCGTCTACTATCGGCCAGACGGGCCCGGTCCCTGAAGCGGACAAGTTGGGGCAACAGCGGAAACGGAACGGGCCCAGCCGACTGTGCGGCTGAGCCCGGCGGGTTGCTCGGATGTCGCCGGCTTACTGGACGCTGCGGACCAGCAGGCTGGCGTTGTGGCCGCCGAAGCCGAATGAGTTGCTCATGGCGACGTTGACGGTCATTTCGCGAGCCGTCCTGGGCACGTAGTCCAGGTCGCACTCGGGGTCGGGGTTGTCCAGGTTCATGGTGGGGTGAATCGCGCCGCGATTCATGCCCAGCACGGTCGCGACCAGTTCCACGCCGCCCGAGGCCCCCAGCAGGTGGCCGAGCATCGACTTGGTCGAACTGATGGCGACCTTGTAGGCCTGCGGTCCGAAGACCGACTTGACGGCGTTGGTCTCGGCGACGTCGCCCAGGGGCGTCGCGGTGCCGTGGGCGTTGACGTAGTCGACCTGGTCGACGTTGAGGCCGGCGTCGGCCAGCGCGGCCCGCATCGAAACCGCAGCACCCTTGCCGGCAGGCTCGGGGGCGGTGATGTGCGAGCCGTCGCCGCTCATCCCGTAACCGACCATCTCGGCATAGATGCGGGCGCCGCGTTTGCGGGCGTGCTCGTATTCCTCGAGCACGACGATGCCCGCGCCCTCGGCGATCACGAAGCCGTCGCGGTCCTTGTCGAACGGGCGGCTGGCGTGCTCGGGGTCGCCGTTGCGGGTGCTCAGGGCCTTCATGGCCGAGAACGCGCCGACGCCGATCTTGGTCAGGGCGGCCTCGGAGCCGCCGGTGATCATGACGTCGGCTTCGCCGCGGGCAATGATGCGGAAGGCGTCGCCGATGGCGTTGGCGGCCGACGCACAGGCAGTGGCGACCGCCGAGTTGGGCCCGCGCAGGCCATAGATGATGGAGAGATTGCCGCTGGCGGCATTGACCATCATCTTGGGCACGGTGAACGGCGAGAGGCGGTCGGCGCCCTTCTCGAGCATCCGCTCGTGCTGCTGCTCGATGGTCTCGATGCCGCCGACGCCGCTGCCGACCATGACGCCGCAGCGGAGGTCGTTCTCTTTCGAGAAGTCCAGGCCGCTGTCGGTGACGGCCATCGTGCCGGCGGCCATCGCGAAGTGCGCGAACCGGTCGAGCCTCTTGATCTCCCGGTGATCGACGTACCGGGCCGGATCAAAATCGGTGCACTCGCCTCCCACCTGGGAAGCGAAGGGGCTCGCGTCGATACGGGAAATCCTCCTGATGCCGCTTCGTCCGGCAACGAGGTTCTCCCAGTAAGTATCGAGCGTTTCCCCGAGGGCTGTCACCACGCCCATGCCGGTGATTACAACTCGCCTCTTCGACATCGCTCGCGTGGAGCCTCCGGGGCTACTCTTTCTTACCGTGCTGACGGATGTAGTCGATCGCCTGACCCACCGTCTGGATCTTCTCCGCCTCTTCGTCCGGGATGGAGATCTCGAACTCGTCCTCGAACTCCATCACCAGTTCGACGGTGTCCAGACTGTCAGCGTTCAGATCGTTGACAAAGCTCGTGTCCCGGGTGATCTCACCCTTGTCAACGCCCATCTGGTCACTGACGATTTCAATGACCTTGGCTTCCAATTCGTCGGCCACTTTCGTGCCTCCCTGATTCGTTTACGACCGGTTAGAGGAACTTTCTCACCTTATCCACACGAACCGGGTCCACCGGAATCGCGACACTATAACCACTGGACCGCCCGGATGCAAGGCGATCCGCGCCCCCCCTTCCGGACCGCCTACATGTGCATCCCACCGTCCACGCTGAGCACCTGGCCGGTGATATACGACGAATCGTCGCTGGCCAGGAACGCCACCGCCTTGGCGATGTCCTGCGGCAGGCCCATTTCCTTGAGCGGGATCAGGCTCAGGGCGATGTCCTTGGCCTGCTGCGGCAGGGCGTCGGTCATGTCGGTCTTGATGAACCCCGGCGCAACCGCGTTGCAGCGGACCTTCTTGCCGGCCAGCTCTTTGGCGGTCGTCTTGGTCAGGCCGATCAGACCGGCCTTGCTCGCGGCGTAGTTGGCCTGGCCGCGGTTGCCCTCGATGCCGCTGTAGCTGGCCATGTTCACGATCGAACCGCTGCGCTGGCGGACCATGTACTTGCCCACGGCCCGCGTGCCGATGAACGCGCTGGTCAGGTTCACCTTGATGACCTTCTCCCAGTCCGCGTCTTCCATTCGGATCAACAGGCCGTCGCGGGTGATGCCCGCGTTGTTGACCAGCACGTCGATGTGCTCATACCTGGCAGCCACATCCTCGACCAGGGCGGTGAAGCCCTCGCTGTTGGTCACGTCCAGCGTGCGGCAGTCCACCTGCCCGTCGGCGGCCCCGACGGCCTGGGCCAGGTCGGCCATCGCGTCGGCCAGCAGATCCACTGCCACGACCGTCGCGCCGCCGCTGACCAGTTCACGGACGATCTCGCGGCCGATGCCGCGTGCGGCGCCGGTCACGATGGCCACTTTGCCCTTCATCGAGTCGGTTTGCATGCTCCGTCATCCTCCCGTCTGGGTTCGCCGCCTGCCGCCCCGTCGGCAACAGGGCAAATGTAGCGGCATTTTCGCCCGCGTCAAGCGTAACTGCGAGCGGGAAATTCGAAAAAAATGGACACGCTCTTATCGCTGTCAGAGAGCCCCGGGGCACTCCCCGGCCCAGCCGTTTCCGACGCTTCCTGCTCTCTATCGGCTGGGCGGCGCCGGCGGCATCACACCGCCGCCAATCCCTCGACCGTGCTGACGTTGGTGACCTTCACCTTCCGGTTGATCCGCTTCATCAGGCCGGCCAGCACCTTGCCCGGGCCGATCTCGAACACCTCGTCTTCCTCGGCGACACGCTCCATCGACTGCGACCAGCGGACCGGATGGGTGAGCTGATCGACCAGGCCCTTGCGGATCGCATCGACCGACTCGTAGGGCTTCGCGGTGACGTTCGCGATGACCGGCGCATTGGGCATGCGGATGTCCGCGGCCGCGACGGCCTTGGCCAGTTCGGCGGCCGCCGGGGCCATCAGCGCCGTGTGGAACGCCCCAGCCACCTTCAGCGGGATCGCCCCGCGGGCCTCGAACTTGGGCGCCAACACCACAGCCCGCTCGCAGGCTTCCTTGCTGCCGGAGATGACGATCTGCCCCGGGCTGTTGAAGTTGGCGGGCGCGAGCACCTGGCCCTGGGCGGCCTCGGCGCAGAGCTTGACCACCTGTTCCTCGTCCAGACCGATGATCGAGACCATGCCCGACGGCGCCGCCAGCGAGGCCTGCTGCATCAACTGGCCGCGGCGGGCGACCAGCCGCAGGGCCACCTGAAAGTCCATCGCGTCGGCGGCGTAAAGGGCGGAATATTCGCCCAGGCTCAGTCCCGCGGCCAACTCCAGGCGGCGGCTCTTCCAGGCATCCTTTTCGCCCAGGGCAGCGAGCATGGCCGCGGAGTGGACGAAGATGGCCGGCTGGCTCACGTCTGTCGCGTTGAGCCGGTCTTCGGGCCCTTCGAAGCAGACCCGGGTCAGTTCGAAGCCCAACTCGCGGTCGGCCAGGTCGAACACGCCGCGGGCAGTCGCGTTGCCCTCGTAGAGGTCCTTGCCCATGCCGACGTGCTGGGCGCCTTGTCCGGGCAGCAGGAATACGGTGCGTCCCATCATCCACCTTCCAAGTGCGGGGTCAGCCGGTTGCAGTCTGGTCCTGAGTATGGCCGCCGAATGTCAGCCTCGTGAAGAGTCGCGCGATCGGGCCGGCTAGAGTTGCAGCACCGCCGACCCCCAGGTCAGCCCGGCGCCGAAGCCCACCAGGATGATCGCGTCGCCGGGCTCGATCAGGCCGCGCTTGCGGGCCTCGTGAAAGGCGATCGGCACCGAGGCGGCCGACGTGTTGCCGAAACGGTCGATGTTGACATAGACCCGCTCGGGGGCCAGCCCGATCTTCTCGACCGCCGAATCGATGATGCGCTGATTGACCTGGTGCGGCACGACGAGTTTGACGGTGTCCAGCGTCAGGCCGCAACGTTCCATCGCCTCCTCGATCAGGCGGTGCATGGTGGTCACGGCGAACTTGTAAACGTCGCGCCCGCGCATCTGGATCGCGTGCTGGTGCTCAGCGATGGTCTGGGGCGTGGCCGGGGTGCGCGTGCCGCCTGCCGGCACATAGATGAAGTCCCAGCCCTTGCCGTCGGCGCCGAGGTTGTGGAACTTCACGCCCCGCACTGCGTCGTCGGTGCGGCGGAGCACCATCGCGCCGGCGCCGTCGCCGAACAGTATGCAACTCGATCGGTCGGTGTAGTTGGTGACGCGGCTGAGCGACTCGCTGCCGATCAGCAGGACGTTGCGGTATCCGCCGTGGCGGACCATCAGGTCGGCCTGCACGATGCCGTAGAGGAACCCCGAGCAGGCGGCCGCGAGGTCGAACGCGCAGCAGGTGCTGGCGTCCAGTTCAGCCTGGATCAGGCAGGAACAGGACGGCAGGATAAGGTCCGGCGTGACCGTCGCACAGATAATCGCGTCCAGGTCGCGCGGCGACAGGTCGGCTTCGCGCAGGGCGTCGCGGGCAGCCGAGACGGCCATGGAAACGGTGGTCTCGCCGTCGGAGACGATCCGCCGTTCGCGGATGCCCGTTCGCGAGGTGATCCACTCGTCGGTGGTGTCGACGAGTTTCATCAGATCGGCATTGGTAAGGCGTTTCGCGGGCAGGTAGTAACCCGACCCGATCAGGGCCATTCCGTATGCTTGGCTCATCCGCAATCCGTCCGTTGCTTTTGACCCTTGCGGCGGTCGTTCCAAAGGGGATGCGACCGGTGAGGCGTGCAGCCGGAAAGGGTCCGGCCGCCTCGCGAGGCGGCGTCAAACCGGCGCCGGTCAGGACCCGGCAGCCGACTGGGCCAACTCCTCGATGATTCGCTGGTTGACGTTCTGGTTGGCGTATTCGATGGCGACTCGAATCGCGTTCTTGATCGCCCGGTGGTCGCTGGAGCCGTGGCAGATGATGCAAATGCCGTCTACGCCCAGCAGCGGGGCGCCGCCGAACTCGCTGTAGTCGTGTTTGCTCCAGATCTTGCGGACCACGGGCTCGAACTGCCTGGCCAACTCCATGCTTTCGGCGGCGATCTCGCGGCCGATCGTCTTGAACAGGCCTTCAGCCAGCCCCTCGGTCAGCTTCAGGATCACATTGCCGACGAACCCGTCGCACGTGATCACTTCCAGCCGGCCGTTGAACACGTCGCGCCCCTCGGCGTTGCCGACGAAGTTCAGGTTCGGGTCCGACTTCATCAATTCACGGGCGTGCTTGACCAGTTCGTTGCCCTTGGCGTCTTCCTCGCCGATGCTCATCAGGGCCGCCCGCGGCTTCTGGATGTTCAGCACCCGGCGGGCATAGATCGTCGCCATCTGGGCGAACTGGTGCAGGTTGACCGGCTTGCACTGGACCACGGCGCCGACGTCGCAGATCGTCACCGGTCCATGGAACGTCGGGATCACCACCGCGATGCCCGGGCGGTTCACGCCCTCCAACAGGCGCATCTTCATCTGGCAGGCGGCCACCATCGCGCCGGTATGGCCGGCCGACACGACCGCGTCCAGTTCCCCCTCGCCCGCGCGGACGGCCATCTGGAAGATGGTGCTGTCGCGCTTCTGTCGCAGGGCGTTCACCGGGCTTTCGTTCATCCCGATGGACTGCGAGCAGTGAACCAGCGTCATCCGCTTCTGCCAGTCGCCCGACAGCAGCGGCTCGACCTGGGCCTGGTCGCCGAACAGTACGACCTCCACGCCCTCGGGCAGCGTCGGCAGGGCCTCCAGCACGCCCTTGACGATCTCGCCCGGCGCATGGTCACCACCCATGGCGTCCACACCGACGCGCATCGGTTCAGCTCTCCTCTTCAACCGGCAGGCTCACTCGCGGGTTGACGTAGCCGCATCGGCCGCACGCGTAGTGCGACTTCCGCGGGGCGCCGCATTTCGGGCAGTAGTCCACGTGCGGGGGCGTGATCGCCTGGTGCGACCGCCTCTTGCCCTTGCGCGACCTGCTCGTGTTCTTTTTGGGCTGCATCTTGCTTGACTCCCCGGCCCGATCAGGCCGTCTCCGCCTCTGCCGCTGGTCGCCCAGGATCGGCCGGGCTACATTCTAACTCATTTCTCATTTTCCGCACAGGCTCTGCACGGAGAACGGGCGGCGGACCGCCCTAAGAAACGATGAAGGGTAGAATTACGTCTTGTGGGTGTCAAGCAAAAAAGCGTCCCCCTGCCTCATCCCGCTCCGACCGCGCCGGACGCATTTCTTACGACAGTCCCCGCGCCCGGCATGATTTCAACTCCTCCAATACGTGCCTTGACCGCTTCCCCCTCACCTGCTAACGTCTCGATTTTGCATGTTTTCACGGGACGGTGCGCGACGATGGAACGCAAGGGCCTGGCCAGACTGAGTTGGCGGTTTCAGACCCGGCTGCTCAGGCTGTTCCGCAGCCTCGGCTTTCGCGAGGACTCGTTCCTCCTCGTCCTGGCGATCGTCATCGGACTGGGCACCGGCGTCGGCGCGGTCGGCTTCGACTGGCTGGTCGTCAGCACCGAGGAGTTCTGCTTCGGCAAGCAGGGCTCGCCCGGGCTGTTCACCGGCTCGTGGTGGTGGCTGATGCCCGTCCTGCCGGCCCTGGGCGGCCTGCTCGTGGGGACGATCCATGCCTGGTTCACCGCCCACGGCCACAGCAAGGAAGCCTACGGCGTCCCGGAAGTCATGGACGCCATCCTCCGCAAGGACAGCGTCATCCCGCCGCGGGTCTCGGTGACGACCGCAGCCGCCGCCTCGCTGACCATCGGCAGCGGCGGGTCGGCCGGTCCCGAAGGGCCCATCATCGCCATCGGCGCGTCGATCGGCTCGACGATCGGCCAGCTCTTCCACGTCCGCCGCGGGGCGATGTCGGTGCTGGTCGGCTGCGGCATCGCCGCTGGCATCAGCTCGATATTCAACGCCCCGATCGCCGGCGTGCTGTTCGCCCTGGAGATCTTCCTGTTCGACTTCTCCTTCCGCACCTTCACGCCGGTCGTGCTCAGTTCGGTCATCTCGGCCACCATCACCCAGACCATCAAGGGCGACCGGGGCATCCTGGAACTGGTCCGCGTGAGCTACAGGTTCCACTGGTGGGAGTTGGGCAACTACGTCATCCTGGGCCTGTTGGCCGGCCTGGTGTCGGTCGCGTTCATCGCAATGCTGTTTCGTGCGTCGGACTTCTTCTCGCGGGCGCTCAAGGCCGTGCCGCGGCTGCTCCGCCCGGCGCTGGGCGGGCTGGTCGTCGGGCTGATGGGGTTGGTGCTGATGAAGGTCTATCAGCCGGCCGCCGGCGCCCCGGTCATCAGCGGGCGCGGCTACGACTTCATCCAGGACATCCTGAACCCCGCGACCCACGCCGCCGAAGCCGCCCAATTGACGGTCCTGATCCTGGGCCTGCTGCTGGCCGCCAAGCTGGTCGCCACCTGCATCACGCTGGGCAGCGGCGGCGACGGCGGCAACTTCGCCCCGGCGCTGTTCCTGGGCGCGACGCTGGGGGCGCTGCTGGCCCTGGTGCTCAATAAGATGTTCCCCTCAGCCGACATCGACCCCATCGCCTACGCCGCGGTCGGCATGGTGGCGGTGCTGGCCGGCACGGTGCACGCCTATCTCACCGCGATCGTCCTGCTGGTCGAGGTGACCAAGGACTATCACATGATGCTGCCGGCGATGCTCGCGGTCACCGTCGCGACAGCCGTCAGCCAGGTGCTCCGCCGCCAGTCGATCTACACCGAGGCCCTGGCCCGCCGCGGCGTGGTCATGGGACGCATCGCCGACATGACGCTCCTGCGCGGGCTCTACGTCGACCAGCTTCCCCTCTCCCCCGCTGTCACGGTCCACGAGAACGAGCCGCTCTCGGTGCTGATCCAGAAGGTCGCCGCCACACCGGCCGCCGACTTCGTCGTGCTGGACGACCAGGAACGCTACTGCGGCATGATCGTGGCCGAGGACCTCCGCGTCGCCCTGCTCGAGCGTGAGGCCGTGCCGCTGCTGCTGGCCAAGGAACTGGTGCGGCCGGAGATTCCGCTGATCAACCCCCACGACTCGCTGGTGGCGCTCCAGGACCACTTCACCCGCCACGAGGTCGCCTCGCTGCCGGTGGTCGACCTGTTCAGCAGCGACCGCGTGCTGGGCCTGGTGACGCGGTCGGCCATGATGCGCTGCTACCAGGAGAAACTCCAGTCCCGCTCGGGCTACGGCAGCGAGCCGGCCTGAGCGTCCGCCCGCCGGCCAGCCCCGCGTCTCCCGCTTGCTTTTTCGGTTTCGCCGACCGGGTCGGGCGAGTATTCTTCTGCTGAACACGCTCGCTCCCGAATGCTTCCCTCGAACGGCGGCCAACCGCATGAGCAAGCCAGACTCGACACCGCCCAGCCAATGGACCGGCCTGCACCGCCGGCTGATTGCCTCGCTGCGGGCCTTCGGCGGGCGCGAGGGCAGCAAGCTGCTTGTGCTGGCGGTGGTCATTGGCCTGGGCACCGGGCTGGGGGCCTGGGTCTTCGCCCAGTTGCTCGAGGGCGTGACGGGCTTCTGCTACAGGCTCGTCGGCGAACGGGCCGGCCGCCACAGCGACAACCTGCTGCTGCTGGTGTTCCTCATCTTCCCGGCGGTCGGCGGGCTGCTGGTCGGGATGATGACGCACTTTTTCGCCCGCGAGGCCAAGGGCCACGGCGTCCCCGAAGTCATGGACGCCATCGCCCGGCGCAACGGCGTCATCCGCCCGCGGGTTTCCATCGCCAAGGCCCTCGCGTCGGCGCTGACGATCGGCTCGGGCGGGTCGGCCGGCACCGAGGGGCCCATCGTGCAGATTGGCGCGGCCCTGGGCTCGTCGGCCGGCCAGTTCATGGGCGTCTCGCGCCGCTACCTGCCGATGCTCATCGGCTGCGGCACGGCCGCGGGCATCGCCGCCATCTTCAAGGCCCCGATCGCCGGCGTGCTGTTCGCGCTGGAAATCTTCCTGTTCGACTTCTCGCTGCGGACCTTCACGCCGGTGGTCATCAGCGCGGTGATGTCCGCGACGATCACCCAGGCGCTGGCCCACAACAATCGCGCGATCCTCCAGTTGCCCCCGTCCTTCGCAAACTCCTACACCTTCGCCTGGTGGGAGGTCGGCAACTACGTCGTGCTGGGCCTGTTGGCCGGCGTGCTGGCGGCGGCCTACACGCGTTCGCTCTACCTGGCCGAGGACGTCTTCGACGACCGGCTGGGCAAGGTTCTGCACCCGATCGTCCGCCCGGCCCTGGGCGGGCTGCTGCTGGGCGGAGTCGGCCTGCTGGTGCTGATCGTCCACACGCCGATCCAGGGCCAGCCGGCTATCTTCGGCAACGGCTACCCCGTCGTCCGCGATCTGCTGATCCCCGACAGCTATGAGTTCGGCGGCGAGTTGTACTATCCCGTCGGACTGCTGCTGCTTCTGCTGGTGGCCAAGCTGATCGGCACCAGCCTGACCCTCGGCAGCGGCGGCAGCGGCGGCGTCTTCTCGCCCGCGCTGTTCATGGGCGCCTGCCTGGGCGGCACGTTCGGCCTGCTGCTCCAGCGGATGGGCATGGACGTGAACCCGCTGGCCTACGCGGTCGTCGGCATGGCCGCCGTCTTCGCCGGCTCGACCCACGCCTACCTCACTGGCATCGTCATGCTCTTCGAGATGACCCAGACCTACCGCGTGATGGTCCCGGTCATGCTGGCCGCCACCGTCGCGACTGTCATCTCGCAATTGATCAAGCGGGAGTCGATCTACACCGAGAAGCTCAAGCGCCGCGGCGTGCAGATGAGTTCGCTGGCCGACATGACCCTGCTGCGGCGGCTGACTGTCGCCCAGGTCAGCCTGGCGCCGGCGACCACGGTCCGCAGCGGCGATCCGCTGGCCGTGCTCATCTCCAAGGCCGCCGCCGCCCCCACCGCCGACTTCGTCGTCGTCGATGACCAGGACCGCTACGCCGGCATGGTCGTCGCCGAGGACTTGCGCACCGCCTTGCTCGAACGCGAAGCCGTCCCACTCCTGCTCGTGGGCGAACTGATGCGCCCCGAGATCCCCGTCGTCCGCCTGACCGACTCGCTTGCCGACGTCCACGACACCTTCAGCCGCCACGAGGTTTCCGCGATGCCCGTTCTGGCCCCCGACGGCAGCGAACGGGTCGCGGGCCTGGTCACCCGCTCGGCCCTGATGCGCTGCTACCAGGGGGAACTGGCCCGCGGGACCGGCTTTGGCGGGCGCAAGAGCACGCCTCGCACCTGACCGCCTTTCAGTCCGCCGTCAGTGCCCAGAGCAGCAGAGCGGCCGGAGCAACCACCACGTAGGCCGCCCCCGCCGCCACCGCCGCCGGCGCCAAGGCCGCGTTGGCCAGCCCGCGTGGAACGGCCCGACTGTCCTGGAAGGCGTGGAAGGCAACCGCCCCGCCCGCCACCGGCATGACGCACACCCCTCGGACGCTGACGGCCACCGCCTGCCCGTCCGCGACGCACATCGCCGTGACGCGCTCCATCCGATCCTGGCTCATCAGCGGCGTCACGTCGGCGACTTCCGTCTCGACCTCGGGGTCCTCCCCTGACCGCGACAGCAACTGCCATGTCGGGTGATCGGTACCCCAGGCCTTCGCCGCCGGGTAGTAAAGCCGCCCTGCCGATTCGCACGCCAGTTGCATATCCCGCCAGCGCGCGTCGGGCCCCGCCTCAACCGGCAGCCGGATGACCCGCGTCGCCAGCGTCCGCGTATCCAACAGCACCAGCCGCTGCCGCCCGCCGGTGACGAACCAGACGAATCGCTCGCCCGCGATGACGCTGTCGGGCGTTCCGACATCCGGGGCCTGGATGTGCGCCCAGTACTCCGCTTCCCACCGGCCGCCCTCGTCACGCGTCGCCAGGTAGACATCCATCCCATTGGTCACGCACCAGTAGCCCTTGCGATAGCCGTCCCATCCGCCGTTCAGCAGGCGGACGCCTCTGTCTCGCTCCACCGCCGACTGCACCTGACGCCACTCGGCGTAGTTGGGCCCGGGGCGGTCGCCGAGCGAGGCCAGCCGGACCTCCTTCGCCTCGCTCGGCTGAACGACGTCCCACCGGCCGTTGGCAATGTCCAACGACTGGAGGTCCTCCCTGTCGCGCCCGCCCAGGATCGTGCCGCCATACTGCTGGACGTAGACCTTGCCGCCGCCCTGCCCGGCCAGTTGCCACGATACCGAGTCACCACCGCCGCACCCGCCGGCAGCCAGCACGATCGCCGTTGCCGCAACCGCCACGACGCATCGGATGGCCGCCGCGCCGACTGCCCGATCCGTCCGTTCCGTCCGTTCCGCCCGCCCCGAAGACCCCGTGACCTGTCGCATGGCTCCTCCTTCCAGAGATTAGCGTACACTAAACTAGTATACACTAATACATGGAGGCAGCAAGGAGATATCGGATATTCGGCGACGCAGGCCCCTGTGAAACGCAGCGGAAAAGAGAGGGGGCCGGCCCCGCTCTGCGGGACCGGCCCCGGTTGCATCCTCATGGATTGACAGGCCTTGCGGCTATTCCGCCGGCTGCGTCGTCGGGGCGACGGCCGTGAACAGGGCCTTCACCTGTTCCTCGGTGAGTTTCTCCTCGCCCTCGGTCTCACTGACGACCAGGGCTCGGCCCTCAGCCGTCACGACGATCAGGCTCTTGCCCAGGGCGAACGCGTCCTTCAACTCGACGTGGGCCGACACGATGTCAAAATAGGCCTCGCTGCCCCACTTCACGAAGGTCAGCTTGGCTTTGCCGTCGAAATCGCCGTCGATCCAGAAGCCGCGCAGGGCGTAGAAAGTTCGCCCGCCCGCCTCCTGGCTGACCACGCCATAGTAGCCGGCTCTGAACTTGCCGGCGTCGTCGAGTTTGTCGGCCTGCTTCTTGCGGGCGATGTCCTTGGCCACCTCGACGGCGGCTTCGCCGGACTCCTTCTCCAGCGCGTCGCGACGGAGGGCCAGGACCTCGTCGGCTGGCGCATTGTCGGCCCAGCCGCCGGACCCCGGATCGGCCTTCTGGCCCCGCGGGCCACCGTGGCCGCCGCCGTCGCCTTCTGTCCGGGTCGCCATGTCCAGGGCCGTTTCCAGTCGCTTCTGGTCCTCCGCGGGTCTGGCCGGCGCCTCGGCGTCCGGACGGTTGCCGGTAGTAACGCCCGGCGTCACCGGCGTTACGGACGTATCGGGTGCAGTCGGCGGCGGCGGGGCGTCCTGCCCCTCGCGGCCGGACCGCCAACGACGGCCATCGCGATCGTAGTCGTTCCCCGACGCGACGCGGTCGAGGTACTGCCGGCGGTGCTGCTCTTCGAGCACGAGGTAGCTGGTGTAGGGCGTCTGAATCCTGTAGGCCTTGCTCAGCCGGATCACCTCGTCCTTCAGTTCCTTGCTCTCGCCGTTGAGGCGGATCTGGTCGAGCAGGAAGCCCACCTTTCGGTTGGCCCAGAGCGGCTCGACGAAATCGCTTTCGGTGGTCTGGCCGGGCAGCGCGACTTCGTAGGTGTGTTTCTCGGTCTTGCCGTTGCTGACCGTGCCGCTGAGAGTGACGGCCACGTCGCCCGCGCCGTCGTAGCGGGCAAAAGCGACGATCTGCTGGCCGAAGTAGAGGTCCGGCAGCGCCTTGGGCAGCATGTCGTCGATCTTGGCGGACCCGCTGAACGCCAGCGACAGGCCGGTCATTACGGGATGCGACGCCTTGGCGAAGAAGTCGGAGACCTTCACCTCGATGTCCTCGCCGTCGCCGACGTATTCGGGGAGCCCGCCCGACTTGCCGGCTACTTGGTCCAGCAGCTTGGTGTTCACGTCGTTGCCGACGCCGAAGGTGAAGACGCGGACATGCTCGGCCTTGGCGGCGGCCTCCTTTGATTCGCTGCCGATCAGACCGACGATGTCCTTGGTCTCCACGTTACCGATGGTCGGCCGGCCGTCTGTCAGGAAGACGACGATCTGTGGCCGGTCCTTCTGGGCGCGGGCGGTCTTCATCGCCGCGTCCAGGGCGTCATGGATGTTCGTGCCGCCCTGGGCCTGGAGCTTGTTGACGTAGTCGATCGCGGATCGGCGGTTCTCCTTGCTCGCCTCGACCAGACCTTCCTTGAACGGCGTGACGTCGGTGGCGAAGGAGATGATGTTGAAGCGGTCCTTGGCCGCCAGGTTCTCGATGCAGTAGCGCAGGGCCTTCTTGGCCTGCTCGATCTTGTCGCCGCTCATCGAGCCGGAGGTATCGAAGACGAACTGCACGTCCTTGGCGACGATCTCGTCGTCGTTCACCGCCGACTTGGGCGAGATCAGCAGCATCAGGTAGCCCGGCTGCTTCTCGTCGGCGCGGTGGGCGACGGCGTTGAGGCCGAAATCCTTGTCGCTGACCGTCCAGTAGAGCGAGAAGTCGCGGTCGAGGATCGCCTTGTTGATCTCCAGCCCGACGGTCGCGGCGTGATCGCCCTTGCGCGTCACGCCGATCTCATGCGTGGGACTGTAGACGCTCTTGATCGCGACCTTGCTCGCGAGCTTGGCGCCGACGCTGAAGTAGTCCTGCACCTGCGACGCCTTGCTGCCGGTCCGCAAGGGGTAGACGTAGCGGTAGACCCCGCCGTTGCCCTTAACGACCTCGCTGTAGGTCAGCTCGATGGTCTGCGTGCCGTTGGCCGGCACGGGGAAGATGTTCACGCGGAACAGGTTGTCGCCCAGGTGCTCCAGCAGGCCCGGGTCGCGCATCTGCGAGACGATCTGCGTGTAGATGCGGCGGGCCTCCTTGGCCTCGACCAGTTCGCCGCTGACCTTCTTGCCGTCCATCATCATCGAGAAGTCGCGGATGGTGCTCTGGGCCGGCATGGGGAAGACGTAGTTGGCTTCGAGCTGCCGCCCGGTCGAGTTCATGAACACCTGCTTGACCGTGGTGGTCGCGACCTGGTTGTCGATGCTGATGCTCACCTGCTGGCTCTTGATCGCCAGCGGCGGCAGCGTCGTGTCGGTCGGCACAAGCAGGCCCTGCCCCCAGGCCGACGCCGCCCCCGCGAGGATCGCCAGCCCGACCACGAGAACCATCCCTGTCTTGTTCATTGTTCGCTCCTTGTGTGCGTTCGTTTCACCGCCGACTCGGGCATCCGCGAACGGACCGCCCCATATCTATGACGTTCCAGCACGCAAATCGTTTGATGTTTCGTCACCCGCTGGCCGCGAAGGCATGGGCTCTATCGTCCCAGGTTTCGATCATCCTCTCGCTGATTGGGCATCGGCCGCGGAATCGGCCGAGGCGGGGGCAGGACGATCGGCGACGGGCGCGTCAGCGCCGCGTGCACCGTCTGCCCGCGATAGTCCAGCGACTGCCCGCTCACATCGCCGCGCGTGATCCGCCAGAGGCTGCCGCCGCCCGGCGTCCCCAGGTCCGCGTAGTTCGCCCGCAAAGTCAGATCGAGGAACTCGCGAGCCGCCTCGCGCCCCGGCGGCGGTACGGGGATCGGGCGGCGGATCAGGCGGCCTTCGGCGTCGCGCTCGACCGCCACCGGCTGCCGCAGTTTCCAGTAAACCTCCTGCCCGGCGTAGCTGTCGATCAGCATGTCGCGGTAGGCGGCGAACAGGTCGCGGTCGACGAAAAGGTCTGCCGCGATGACCCGCCCCGCCCTGCCGGCCACCAGGCCGACGCAGTCGTCGGGAAGCCTCGGGCGGACCGCCCGCCGGCAGTCGTCCAGTTCCCGCTTCACGGCGGCGCTGTCCAGGCCGGCCAGCAGGCTTTCGCTGCGGCTGTCGGCCTTGGCGGCGTCGTTGAACTGACGGACGTTCTCCCACACCTCGGCCTGGTCGGCGCCGGCGACGTTGCCCGACCGCACCGACTGGGGGGCAAGCTGCTTGCGGGCAGCGAACTTCTCGCCGCCTTCCCAGCGCCCGTGCTCGACGCAGTAGAGGTCCATTTCGACCTTCGTGTGCGGCAGCAGCAGCAGATCCTTCTGGGCCGACCGGTTCTGCCGTCCGCCCTGGATCAGTTCGCCCGCCAGCACGAGCACGACGCGGTCGCTCGTGTTGTTCAGCACGGCCTTGCCGACCGCGGGCGGGTCGGTCTCGCCAATCGTCACCCAGCCGCGATCGACGGCTGTGCCCAGCGATTCGACGCGGGCCACGGGCTCGGCGTCGCGCAGCCGCACGGGATAGAGCACCAGGTTGCCCCAGCGGATCGCGTCGCCGAGGGTCACGTCGCGGATCAGCCGAGTCGTCGGGTTGTCCACGATCGGCAGCGGCCGCAGCTGCGGCTGGGGTTGGGGCTGGGGTTGCGGTTGCGGCTGTTCCTGCTGCCGGGGGTAGTCGCTTTCGAGGTAGCCGGCGTTCACCATCACCGGCAGCGTCAGCCAGACCGACAGCACGACGGCTGACACCGCCAACAGTGCGGACAGCGAATGCAGCCCCGAACGTCCGATGCGCCAAGAGTGTCGTCTGTTCATCGCGTGGGCCTCCACCGGATATGTACCGTTAGATTGTACCACGACCAAAAGGTTCCCGCCTCCGCCAGGGCGTCGCGGACCGGCGACGGGCAGCGCGAAAATGATGATCGAAAATTGACCCATCAGCCGACAGAGTGTAGAGTAAGAGAGTCGAATGCTCAGCGCGATTCGACGACCGCGAGCGAGGCTGATCACCCGCTCGGGGCCAGGGCCCGGGATGGCGATTCCGGGAAAAGGAGCCCGGCGGTTCGCGGGCGTGGAAGTGCGGTGGCCCAATCCCGTTTACCCGGGACCGGCGCCGTGCGGAAACGTGTCGCGGATGGCGGCTGGGGAAGCCTGGCAGGTCCGGTCCTCTCGGGTATGGCGTTCGATCGCGCCGCACGCCCGAGCGACCCGGCCAGCCGCAGAATAAGGAGGTGATCCAGTGCTACATGACATAGGAGGGCTGCTCTAGGCAGTCACGCAGCTGCCTGGTGGCAGCCTCACAAAACAGCCCGCCGCCTGGTTCGTCAGGCGGCGGGTGTTTTTCTGCGCCATGCCATGGCTCCCCGCAGGGCATCACCTTCGTCGCCGTCGCCGCAGGCCGATCGCCGCCCCGACGCCGCCCAACGCCAGCAGCGCAAGCGTCGCCGGCTCGGGCGTCACGGTCAGCAGCGGCTGAAGTTCCAGGGCGTCCACGTTGTCGCTGTTCAGCAGGCCCAGCGACTCGGCTGTGTAGAGCACCGAGTAGCTGCCGTCGAAGCGAGAGAAGAAGATGTCGGCCGCCGAGTCGCCGCCCAGTGACGGGCTGCCCGGGGCCAGCGAGAACCAGAGCCCCACCGGCGTGGGCGTGCCCGGCAGGCCCGACGTGACCAGGGCCATTGCGTCGATGTCGTCGCCGGCCGTCAGCCCCACCTGCGCCGCCGTCGCCAGGATGCTCAGCCCGCCCCCCGGCGTCCAGACCAGCACGTCGGCGGCCCCCGCGCTCAGCGAACCCAGCGTCGGCGAGCCGGCGCCCAGCGAGAAGAAGGCCGGCCGATCGGCCACCCCGTCGCCGCCGACCGGGCTGATGTCGAAGTCAGTAAAGTTCATCGCGTCGATGTTGTCGATGGGGCTGCCGCCCGTATATTTCGAAGCATATCCGCTGGTCGGATACAGGCCGAACGCCGCCTGGTTGCCCGACGGTCCGAAGCCGTCGAGGATGTGCAGGCCGCTCCCGACCGACGGCGGCGCGGACCCGGCGTAGACGGCGTTGGTCGTGACGTAGAGATCGGCGGCCGCGTGGCCGAGGGCATGCTGGTCGTAGATGGTCAGGAATCCGTAGCTGAACCCGTAGCCGAGATTCTGCCCGACCGACACGCGATCGACCGAGAAGTAGACCACGTTCCCGGCGTCCTGCCCGTCGGAGAGGGCGTCCAGTTCGTCGCCGCTCGTCAGGCCGATCGCCGACGGCGTCAGGTGAACCGGCACAGCCGTCCCGGGCGAGAGGATCGCCGCCCCCGACCGCGCGGTGGTCGAGCCGCTGTCGATCGAGAACGTGGCGAACGTGCCAGCCGAAAGCGTCGCGGGGATCAGCAGGACTGCCAGTGCAAGTACAAGGCTACCGCCGGCCGCCCGAAGGGCGTCAAGAGTCCGAGACATGGGATCTCTCTCCTCACGGCGATTGGGTCACATCCCGCGGCCGCGGGCGATCCATGCCCGGAGATGACCTGGGGTGCGGCCGGCCGATGCTCTCACTGGGGCCCGCCGCCAACCGGCAAGTGACATGCCGGAAGGGCTTCCCTTCCTCGATGTCCATAATAGCTGGCAATTCTGCGGGGGATCAAGCGAATTATCGGGTGTTGTGCGAGGGGAAATGGCTGCCGGCCGCGACCGGCGGAGGGGGAGACAGCCGTGGAAGATGGGTCAGCGGACGCGGCGTCGCCGGGCTAAGCCGATGGCCAACGCCCCGCCGACCAGCAGCAATGCCAGCGTCGCCGGCTCGGGGACGGGCGAGATTTCCAGCGCGTCCACGTTGTCCGCATCGGACAGGCCGAGTTGCTCGGCCGTGTAGAGCAGCGAGTAGTCGCCGCCGAAGGTCGTGTGGAAGATATCGGCCCCCGAGTCGCCGCCCAGCGACGGGCTGCCCGGCGCCAGCGAGAACCACGCCTGCACCGGCGTGTAGCTGCCGTCGGGGTTTGCCACCACGCCCAGGGCCAGCGCGTCCAGGTCGTCCCCGGAAGTCAGCCCCAGCGTCGTCGCCGGCTGCCAGATCGACAGCGTCGAGTCGACCGGGTTCCACAGCAGCACGTCGGCCGCCGACGCCCCCAGCGTCGTCAGCGTCGGGCTGCCGGCCGCCAGCGAGAAGAAGATCGCCCGGTCGGGCGTGCCGTCGCCGCCGACCGGCAGCGTGTCGAACTCGCTGAAGTTCAGCGCGTCCAGGTTGTCCAGCGGGCCGCTGTTGTAGAAGAACGGCGCCAGGATCGGCGACAGGCCATATTGCGTCTGGTCGGTCGCCAACTGGTTGTATCCGACCGGTCGCGAGAGCACGCCGTCAGCGGTCACGGTGACGAAGACGTCGCCGGCCTGCTGGCCCCGCAACGCCTGGCCGCCGACGGTGAACAGGTCGGTCTGCCCGGCCGCCCCGGTCGAGCCGCGCCCCACGCTGAAGAAGATGATCTGTCCGATGTCGGTGCCGTCGGACAGGGCGTCCAGTTCGTCGCCGATCGCCAGTCCGAACGATTGCTGCGGCACGTGCGTGGTCGGGCCGAACGCCAGCACGCTGCCCGGCAGCAGCGACGCACCAGCCGACGGCGAAGCAGCGTCGATGCTGAACGTGTCGGCGGCTGTCGGCGCAGCCGTCAGCAGCAAGATCGCCCAGCACGCGGCGACAAGACCGAAGTGTCCGTTTCGTGTCGCGTTCAAGGCCTGTCTCCCGTTGGGGTCGCCGGGGCCTTCCCCAGTCCCGGTTGCGCGTCCAGCCGTCGATTTGCATCGGTTATGGGACAGACCCGATTGAGCGAAATCCGGCAGAAATGTCAGGATTCCCCGAGGCATACTCAGGGCAATCGCAAAGTCCAGGCGACCGGATCAAACGCAGAGCGGATGAGTGGCAGAGGTCCGACAGAGTCTTGAATTCTTTGAGAGATGAATGCCTCTGTCCCCGCCTCTGTACCCGAGGACTGTTCATAATTAGCCGCTGAGGCGCTGAGTCGCAGAGGGACAATGGTCTATAGAAGGCGTTGCGTTTGAGTCTTTCGATCACTTCCGACGCCCGTTCTGAACCAAGTCCTTTCCCTCAGCGTCTCTGCGCCTCAGCGGCGAACTGAATTATCAAAGATGCTCTTCCTCTGCGTTCATGACTTCGCGTTTTCACTGAAGGCATACTCGACGGGTATGGCTTGCGGGCGGATAAACTGATAGCCTGTTGCTGCTCGTACGGAACAGGCATGAGGCATCATCGACTGCATTCCGATTGGCCGACGCGCCGGCTGCACATCGCCGTCGCGGGGCGCGAATTGAACCTGATCGCCCCGGACAACCCCTACGCGCTGCTGGACCTGCCGGCCGTCGAGGAGGCCTTCGCCGCCGACGAATACATGCCCTACTGGGCGCACCTTTGGCCGGCGGCCTGCATGCTCGCCGGCTGGTTGATCCGCCACGCCGCGAGCCCGGAGGCCGCCGCCGAGGTCGGCCTGCCGCCGCCGCCTGCCAGGCTGCTCGAACTGGGCTGCGGGCTGGCCTTACCGGGGCTGTTCGCCGCCTTGGACGGCTACCAGGTGACCGCAAGCGACTACGACGACGACGCGCTGGCCTACGCCGAGCAGAACGCGGAACTCAACCGCGTGCACCTGCGCACGGTTCGAGTCGACTGGCGAACCCCGCCGCCGCATCGGTTCCCGGTGATTCTGGCGGCCGACGTGCTCTACGAGCGGCGCAACCACCAGCCGATCCTCGAATGCCTGCACGAATGCCTCGAACAGGCCGGGCTGGCGGTGCTGGCCGACCCCAACCGCCAGGCCGCCGACGCATTCCTCGAAGACGCCCCGCGCACCGGCTGGCGGGTCGCGACCGAGCCGGCGGAATGGGAAGGCGCCCACGGCCGCATCGTCCTCCTGCAACCTCGTCAATGCGGCACTTCGCGCCCGCCAACCGCACCTGCCCGTCCTGATCGCCCGCAGCGATAGAGCGACCGCCGCGGGCGATTGAGACCGCCTCGCCGCGACTTGTCGGACGGAGTAGAATTAGCAGTGATGAGCAGACGCCAACGGAGACCTGTTGACATGACAGCACGCCTGTGCACCGCTTGCCTGATCCTCGCGACCCTGTTCGCCGCCGGCCGACCGGTTGCCGGCGATGACTTCACCGACGGCTTCCCCGTCGCGCCGCAGGCGGAGTCCACGCCCGCAAAGTTCGTCCACAAGGCCGGCACGGTCGAGCTGCTCGCCAGCCAGGACGCCGTCCGACCGGGCGACACGGTCTACCTGGCGCTGACGTTCAAGCTGGCTGACGGCATGCACGTCTACGCTCACGACCACCGCGCCGCCCTGCCAGACGGCACGGTCCTCGGATCGCCGCTGACCCTTCGGCCGGAGCCGACGCCCGGCGTCGAGTTCTCCTCCATCGTCTACCCCGCCGGCCACGAAACGTTCCGCGACAACGTCCACTTTCGCGAACTCACCGGCGACTTCGCCGCCGTGGTCGCGGTCCGCGCCGACAAGGCCCTGTCTCCGGGCGATCTGAAGCTTCGTATCAACGCCAACTTCGAAATCTGCAACAACGTGACCTGCTTCGTCAGCTTCGGCGATCACCCGCAGTTCGACCTGATGCTGCCGATCCGCCCAGCCGGCGCCGCCGTAACGCAGGAGCACGCGGACCTGTTCGCGCCTTACGTCACCGCGGGTTGGCCGGGCGGCCAAGCGACCCCGCCGACCGGCGCGCCGACGCCCGCGCCCGCCGCCGCGACTCCGTCGAACCGGACCTTCACGATCCTCGGCTACACGCTGACCGGCGAGAACTGGCTGCTGGCGTTGCTGCTGTCGGTCCCGGTGGGGCTGCTGCTCAACCTGACCCCCTGCGTGCTGCCGGTCATTCCGCTGACGGTCGGATTCTTCCTCCACCAGTCGCAGAAGCAGTCGGCTGGCGGCGGCAGGCGCGGCGGCATCCTGCTGGCCGGCGTGGCCTTCTCGGCCGGGCTGGTCGGCGTCTTCACCGTGCTGGGCGTGCTGGTCGTGCTGGGGACAGCCAACTTCAGCGAAGTGTTCAACTTCCAACCCGTCGTCTTCGGCCTGGGCCTGTTCATCGTCGCGATGGCGCTGGGCATGTTCGGCGTCTACCCGGTGCAACTGCCCGGCTCGATCGCCAAACTCAGTGGCGGGCGAAGCGGACTGGGCGGGGCGCTGCTGATGGGCACCCTGGCGGCCATCCTCTCGACCCCCTGCACCGGCCCGGTCATCGGCGCGATGCTCGGGCTGATCGCCCTGCTGCCGACCGCGGTGGGCGTCGCCGTCTTTGCCGGCATGGGCATCGGGATGGCGGCCCCCTACCTGCTCCTGACCGCCGCCCCTGGCCTGCTGGAACGCACCCCTCGCTCCGGCCGATGGACCGAGCTGGTCAAGATGGCCCTGGGCTTCGTGCTGCTGGGCCTGGGCGTCAGCGTCCTGTCGGGACTCCAGCCGCACCGGTTCCTCTACGCGATCTGGGCGAGCGTCGGCCTGTCGGCGGCGCTGTGGCTGGCCGCCGGGGTCTTCAAGCGCAGGAAGCTCACCACGCCAACCGGCGTCCTCTGGCTGCCGCGGCTGGTCGCGCTGGGCGGGACGATCGCACTGATCGCGTTCTGCTGGCCGGCGGAGAAGTCCGGCGGCGCGATGGTTCGCGGCGGCACGCAGTGGCACGAGTATTCGCCGCAGCTTCTGGAGCAGGCCCGCAGCGAGGGCAAGCCCGTCATGCTGGACATGGTCACCGCCAGTTGCGGCAACTGCAACATCATGAAGCGCGACGTCTGGCCGACCGGCCAGGCGGCCAAGGCGCTGGCCGGCATCCTGCCCGTCGAGGTGAACACGTCGCTCTCAATGGGCCGCGAGTTGAAGGACAAGTACAAGCTCACCGGCGAGCCCGCGCTGGTCTTCCTGGACGGCAAGGGCGAGGTCGTGAAAATCTTCTTCCCCGTCGACTTCTACAACAGCCCCGACGGCCTGATCAAAGCCGTTGCCCCTGTCCGCAAGCAGCTCGGCCTGCCGCCAGTCGAGTGACCCCCGGCGGCCGCTTGCGTTCTAAGGGGTGGCCGCTTGCGCAGGGCCGACGAGGCCGATTTGGTCGATCCCAGGTCGAGGCGACCCGGCCGATTGCGTCAGATCGCATTGGCCGGGCTCGGCCGACGAGCCGGCCGAACTCCAGGCCCGCCCGCGGTTTCCGGCCACCCCTCAGATACAGGTTCTCGCAGGCCAACACAGGCCCATGCAGAGCGGCACGATCGCCCGGCCGCCCCGGCGATTGCGCTGGCGGGCAACTGACGCGGCGCTATAATTGGGCGAACCCGACCCCTGCCCGCGGAGGTAACGTGAGCAACGAGCGCATCAAGGAACAGATCACCGACGCCCTGCGCGGCGTCATGGACCCCGAACTCCACCAGGACATCGTCAAGCTCAAGATGGTCAAGAGCGTCGCCGTCTGCGACGGCGCCGTCCGCGTCGAGATTGAGCTGACCACGCCCGCCTGCCCGCTCAAGGACGTCATCCGCAAGGACGTCGAGCGTGCCGTCCGCGGCGTCGCCGGGGTCACCCAGGTGATGGTCGAATTTTCCGCCAGCGTGCGGCCGTCCTCCGGCCCGCTCGCCGACGCCCTGCCCGGCGTGAAGAACGTCCTGGCTGTCGGCGCCGGCAAGGGCGGCGTGGGCAAGAGCACCGTTGCGGTGGCCGCCGCCGTCGGCCTGCTGCGCGACGGGGCAACGGTCGGCCTGCTCGACGGCGACATCTACGGGCCCAGCATCCCGACGATGCTCGGCCTGGGCGACGCCCAGCCGCGCGTGAAGAACGAAAGGATTCTGCCCATCGAGTGGCGGCTGCCCGGCTCGCAGAGTGTGCTGAAGGTCATCTCCATAGGCTTCATGATCGACCCGGACAAGGCGCTGATCTGGCGCGGGCCGATGGTTCACGGCGTGATGCGGCAGTTCCTCGGCCAGGTGGACTGGGGCGAACTGGACTACCTGGTGATCGACCTGCCCCCCGGAACCGGCGACGTGCCGCTCACGCTGGCCCAATCGGTCCCGCTGACCGGCGCGGTCGTCGTCTGCACGCCGCAGGAGGTTGCCCTCATCGACGCCCGCCGGGCCGTGCGCATGTTCCGCGACGTCGGCGTCGAGTGCCTGGGCATGGTCGAGAACATGAGCTACTACGCCTGCCCGCACTGCGGCAAGGAAGACGACATCTTCGGCCGCGGCGGCGCGAAACAGTCGGCCGACCGGTTGAACGTCCCGTTCCTCGGCGAGATTCCGATCAACGGCGTGATCCGCGCCGCCGGCGACGAGGGCCGTCCCGAGCGGCTGTTCGAGCACGAGCGGACCGGTCAGGCCTTCAGCGAAATGGTCCGCAACCTGGCCGGGCAGATCACTGTCCGTAATCTCACCAAGCCTCCGCCGCGGGCGATCGGCCAGCCCGACCAGCAGGGCCGCAACGCCGCCAACGCCCCCGGCCACAAACCCATTGGCATCGGCTGACCACAACCTGGAGTGACCCATGCTGCACGAACACGAATCAGCCATCGAGAAGGTCTGGGACTTCTGCGAGGAGCACAGCAAGGACGCGTGGAACGTGCCGCGCGACGGCGGGCGGTTCCTCTTCGCGACGGCCATCGCCGTCGGCGCCCGCAACATCCTGGAGATCGGCACGAGCTACGGTTTCAGCGGGCTGCACCTGGCGGCGGCGGCCAAGGTGAACGGCGGCCGACTGACCACCATCGACGCCGACCCGCGTAAGGTGAAGATCAGCGGCGAGCACTTCCGCATGGCTGGCCTGGGCGGCGTCGTCGATCAGCGATGCGGGCCGGCCCAGGACGTACTGGGTGAAGTCCACGGTCCCTTCGACATGGTCTTCGTCGACGCGGTGAAGGAGGACAGCCTGGCCTACTTCCAGGCGTTCCGCGACAAACTCGCCGACCGCGCCGTGATCCTGACCGACAACCTGACCACGCACGACGAAGCCAGGTTCGGGGACTACCTCCCGACCATTCGCAACGACCCGCACATGGTCAGCCTGACGGTCCCGGTAGGCAACGGCTTCGAATACACCGTATGGGCGCGATGAGATGAAGGTGCGCGTACTTTTCTTCGCCGCCATGACCGACCTAGCCGGTGTCCGCGAGCGGGTGCTGGACCTTCCCGAGGGCGCGACCGCAGGTGACCTGATCGCCCTCCTGTCCGCCGACCTGCCGGCGCTGGCGGACCGCCGCGGCAGCCTGATGCTCGCGGTCAACCGAACCTACGCGTCAGCGGCCACCGTCCTGAGCGACGGCGACGAGGTCGCGCTGATCCCGCCGGTGAGCGGGGGTTGAGCATGATCCGACTGACCCGTGATCCGATCAACGCCGCGTCCGTCGCCGCCGCACTCGGGCAGCCGCCCGACTGCGGCGCGGTCGTTACGTTCAGCGGCGACGTGCGGGCCGAGACCGACCCGGCCGCCGGGCCGCTGCTGGCGCTGGAGTACGAAGCCTACGAGTCGATGGCCCTGTCGGAACTGGAGTCCGTCCGCGCCGAAGCGATGGCCCGGTTCGCCGTGGCCGCGATCGCCGTCGTGCACCGCCTCGGCCGACTCGCGGTCGGCGAGACGTCGATCGTCATCGTAGTGGCGGCCGCCCATCGCGCCGCCGCGTTCGACGCAGCCCGGTTCTGCATCGACCGGGTCAAGCAGGCCGTCCCGATCTGGAAGAAAGAGGTCTTCGCCGATCCGTCGGCCGGCCGCTGGGTGCACCCCGCCCCAACCGACGGCGCACGCAGGAGAACGCAAACGCCGTGACGCTGATCGAATTCATCCTTCGCTGGCTGGCATCGCTGTCGCTGATCGTCTGGCTCGGCTCGCTGGTCTACCTGATCATCGCCGCGGTGATCCTCTTCCGCCACGCCGGCGGCGAAGCCGGCGACCTGATCGGACATTGCCTCGCAGCCATGTCGCGGCTGAGCTACGCCTGCATGCCGCCGCTGGTCGCGTGGGCCGCTTGGACCCTGGTCCGCAACGCCAACTGGGTCGCCTGGGCACGGCTGGCCGTGCTCGGCGCCACGCTGGCCGTCGCCCTGGCAGCCGCGACATGGGCGATCCCGTCGGCTGCCCGCGAGCGGCAGCTTCGCAACGCGTTCCGAGGCCAGGGTCCCAACCCGCACGCCGAGCCGTTCGAGAAACTGCACGCCCGGGCCGTCTGGCTCCAGTCGGTCGTCGCCGGCGGACTGGGCCTGCTCTCACTGGTCGAAGCCCTCGGCGTTACGAGGTGAACCGTGCCCCGTGAAAGCAAGTCGCAACTCAAGGCCCGAGCCGCCCGGATTGTCCGCAGCCTGCACCGGCTCTACCCCGACGCCGAGTGCTCGCTCGACCACGTCAATCCGCTCCAGTTGCTGGTCGCGACGATTCTGTCGGCTCAGTGTACCGACGAGCGGGTGAACAAAGTGACCCCATCGTTGTTTGCGCGGTTCCCCGACGCGAAGGCCTTCGCTGACGCGGACATCGCCGACCTCGAGGAGGCCGTCCGCTCGACCGGCTTCTACCGCAACAAGGCCCGGTCGATCCAGAACGCCTGCCGCGACATCGTCAGCCGGCACGGCAGCCAGGTCCCCCGCACGATGGAGGAACTGACTCGACTGGCCGGCGTCGGACGCAAGACGGCCAACGTGATCCTCGGCGTCGCGTTCGGCGACGCGGTCGGCGTGGTCGTCGATACGCACGTCGGGCGACTGGCTCGGCGCATGGCGCTGACCGGCAAGGATCAGCAGGATCCCGAGAAGGTCGAGCGCAACCTGATGGACGTGGTGGCTCGGAAAGAGTGGATATTCCTGGCCCACGCGCTGATCCAGCACGGACGCCGTGTCTGTGACGCCCGCAAGCCGGACTGTAACGCGTGCAGCCTGTCGGACCTCTGCCCCTCGGCGTTCACATTCGAGCACAACAAGAAGTAGCAGCCCGGCCTGGTCAATTCAGCGACCCGGGGCTCGCTATTGTCCGCTCTCAGACGCCGGCGCCTGCTGGGAATGCTGCACGCGCGGGGGCTCGATGTCATTGGCGCCGTGCCAGTATCGCATGACGTAGACGACCGCGAAGATGACGAAGAACGCGACGACGGCCATCATCCACTTGGGGAAGATGCCGCTGCGCTCGGTGATCTCAGCGGTCGCGTAGTAGTAGTTGTGCTGCTCGTCGCGCCGGCTCTGCTCGGGCTCCGTGGCCGCTGCAGCCGCCTCGGCCGACGCATTGGCCGCCGGTTCGCCCTGTGGCCGATCCGCAGCCGCTTCGCCCGCCGCCTGGTCTTTCGCGTCACTGTCGGCCATTCGATCCTCCGCTGCCTTTCTCGTAGTCGTCGGTCGTCTCGAAATCCTCGAGTTGAAGTTGGCGATTGGCCACCTCGTTCAGGTTCCTCATCTGCCCGCCGCGGGTAGCCAGCAGGAAGAAGCACCACGCCGCCAGCCCCATCAGCACCGCCGCGGTAAACAGGATGACCGTGATTGTCGCTCCGCCGACGCCGAGCATGTTGCACCCTCCTTCCCGCCCATTATAGGCCTTCCGCCCCGCGGTGCGAACTCCGGGCCAGTCGCATCGAGTTGGCCACCACCATCAGGCTGGAGAGCACCATCGCCCCGGCCGCCACCAACGGGTGCAGCCAGCCGCTCAACGCCACCGGAATCGCCGCGATGTTGTAGGCAAACGCCCACGCGAGATTCTCTCGCATGACCCGACGCGTCCTCCGGCCCAGCCGCACCAGCGCCGGGACCAGTCGAAGATCCTCGCTGACCAGGCAGACGTCGGCGTTCAGCCGCAGCAGGTCGCGGGCCGAGTTGACCGCGATCGCCAGGTCCGCCCCGCCGAGCGCCGGCGCGTCGTTGATGCCGTCGCCGATCATCGCGATAGGCCCGCCGCCTGCCGCGCGGATGCGTTCCATCTCGGCCAGCTTGCCGCCGGGCGGAAGGTCGCCGTGGACCTCGTCGATGCCGACGCGCCCGGCCAGCGACCGGCAGACGCCCGTGCGGTCGCCGCTGAGCAGGACCACATTCACGCCCGCAGCCCGAAGCGACGCGACGGCGGCCGCCGACTCCGGCCGCGGCTCGTCGGCCAGCAGGAACCTCGCAGACAGCGCCCCGTCAATCGCCAGCAGGACCTCGATGCCCTCGTCGCCGCCCTGCCCCACGACGGCGTCGGTCGCCACGCCGCGGGCCGACAGCATCGATCGGCTGCCCAGCAGCAGGTCCCAGCCGCGGGCGGTCTCGCGGGCGGCAAGGCCGCCGCCGCGAATGACCTGCACGTCAGCGACGCGGAAGTCGCAGCGCGCAGCCGGGGGCGGCTGCGCCACATCGCCGGAGGAGAAGGCGCGGGCCAAGGGGTGCTCGGAATGGGCCTCGACGGCCGCGGCCAGGGCCCGGGCCTCGGCTCCGTTCGCCGGGCTGCCCGCGAAGACCTGCGTCGCCGTCAGCGACACGCAGCCGCGCGTCAGCGTGCCGGTCTTGTCGAAGCAGGCGGTACGGACGCGTCCGATCCCCTCGAACAACTCGATGGAACGCACCAGCAGGCCGCGAGCAGCCGCCCAGCCCAGCGCGACGCTGCCGGCGACGGGGATCGCGATGCCCAGCGCGCAGGGGCAGGCAACGACCAGCACCGCCAGCCAGACCCGCAGGGCGCTGACCGGGTCGGCGTGGACCCACCACCACGCCCCGCCCGCGGTCGCGGTCACGACCACCGCGGGGGTGAACCACTCGGTGATGCGGTCGGTCAGCCGGGCGATGGCCGGTCGGCTGGCCCGGGCGATGTCCATCATCCGCTCGATCTGCCGGGCGACGGTGTCGGCGCCGACCGTGGTCACTTCGACTTCGACCGGCGCGCCCAGGTTCGTCGAGCCGGCTAGGACGAGTCGGCCGACCTCGGCGGACACCGGCCGCGACTCGCCGGTCAGGATCGACTCGTCCAGTTCAGTCGCGCCGGCGACGAGTCGCCCGTCCGCCGGCAGGCACTCGCCGACCAGCACGCGGATGCGGTCGCCGGGCGAGAGGTCGGCCGGGGCGATGTCCTGCGGCTGGCCCGCGGCGTCGAGGCGATGGGCCACCGAGGCCGTTCGGCTGGTCAACCGCTCGATCGCGTCGGCGGTGCGGGCCCGCGCGGAGGCCTCCAGGAACTTGCCGAGGGTCACCAGCACGAGCAGCATGGTGGCGGTCTCGAAGTAAATCTGCCCGCCGCCGCCGAAGACCGACCAGGTCGAGTAGCCGTAGGCCGCCAGCGAGCCGACGGCGATCAGGCTGTCCATGCCCGCCCTGCCGCGGCGGAGTTGGGCGACGGTGTTGCGGACGAAGGGCCAGACCAGCACGACCATCGCGGGCGTCGCCAGGCCGAAGACGAGTTTGCGGATCGCCGGGACGTATTCCCGCGGCAGGCCCGATGCCTCGGGCCAGTAGAGCAGCGCGGAGAAAAGCATGACGTTCATCGCCAGGAAGACGCCGAAGGCGAACCGCGCCAGCAGCCACGACGCCCGGCCGCCTTCGCCGGTCTGGCCGACGATCAGCGACGCGACCGCGCAGCCGTAGCAGCAGAACAGGTCGTCGCCGCGCTGAACGGGCCGGAAGAACAGGCCGCGCCGCACGGGTGTGTTGCAGTGGGCGCAGAACCCGGCGGCGGAGTGCGATTCGCCGGTGAGTGTCCGTGGCGGCATGATGCGCGTCTCGGCTTGCGGTCAGTCGTCGGGCTGGGTCGCGGGCGCGGGCATGGGCGTGCAGCAGTCGTGCCCGCCGGCGGCCGGGTCCATGTTCATGTGGCCCTCGTGATCCATGTGGCCCTCGTGATCCATGTGGCCGTCGTGGTTCATCCCCGTCATGCCCTCGTGGTTCTTGTGGTGATGGCCCATCGCCGCGTGCAGCCAGGGGGACGGGCGAAGGATCGCCACGGCGGCAAGCACGAGCATGAGCCCGCCGGCCAGCCGCACGCCGCGTCGTCCCAGGGCGGCCCGGATCCACGCTCCGCCCATCGCCAGGATCGTCAGCGCCGGCACGGTCGCCAGCGACAGGGCGACCATGTAGCCCAGCCCGCCCAGCAGCGAGCCGGCCGACGCCGCCGCCGCCAACGCCCCCATCACCAGCGGGCACGGCATGAAGCCGTTGAGCAGGCCCATCGCCAGCGCCCCCGAGTGCGAGTTCGACGGTCGGAAACGTCCGCAGACCGACGCCCATCGCTGGCCGGACAGGAAGCGATCCAGCGGCGGCGACCAGCGGAACAGGCCCATCAGGTGCAGCGCGATCAGCAGCAGGAAGCCGCCGGCGATCCACGAAAGCAGATCCTGGGCGAAGGTCAGCCTCGAGCTGCGGGCGATGGCCTGGCTGAGCAGTCCGGCGCCCAGGCCGAGCATGAGGTAGGTCGTCGTCTTGCCGGCGTGGTAGGCGATCTGCCGCGACAGGCCATGCCAGCGGTCCGCGCCGGCGACAGCCAGCACGAACGGCCCGCACATGCCCACGCAGTGCCAGCTCAGCACGAGGTTGGCGGCGAAGAACGCGATGTAACCCACGGCGTGCGGCATGGCGCTGGTTCCCTCGAACGCGGAGGCGTCATCGTTTCGGCGGGACGCCCTGGGGGAACTTCACGTCGCCGTGCGTCCGCATGAGCCAGCGGACGTAGGCGACCAGGGCGTAGGTCCGCTCGCGGGCGACGGCGTCGCGCTGGGCGTCGGTCATGGCCTTGAGCTGGTCGGCGGTCGGCTGGGCGGCCAGCCAGTCGCGCATCGGGACCAGTTCGTCGTCCGCAAAGACGCGTTGGCCGTCGACGACCTCGGCCGACTTGTCCTTGTAGTCCTCCGCCGCCGCCTGCGGGCCCCCGGCGAAGAGGAACTTGTCGGCGCTGTAGGCCGGCATCGGCGTGCCGTTGATGCCCGTGCGCAGCGTGCGGAAGATGTCCTGCGGCTCGCTTCCGCCCTTGAGCAGCGGGGCCTTGGCGAAGTTGCGGGCCTGGATGCTTCGGCCGGTCCAGGCTTCGCGGTCGATGTAGTCCTCGGCCTGCCCGTCGGCGCCGTGGCACTGGCGGCATCCGACGGACATGAAGATAAAGCGGCCCCGCCAAACCTGGCTGTCGCCGTCCACGTCGCCGGGCGGCTCGGGGATGTCGATCTGCGGGGTCTGCCTGGCCGACTGGAGGAACGGGCTGTCGACAGCCGGCACGTCGTCGCCGGTGTTCCACTCGTCGTCGGGGCCGGGGCCGGAGTAGGCACCCTCGACCGGCTTGAGCGAGAAGGCCTTGACGTAGTCCACCACCGCCCAGCGGTCCTGCTCGGGCAGGCGGTTCCAGGCGGGCATGGCCGACCCGTTGACGCCGCGGCTGATCGTCGCGAACAGGTCCTCGTCGGTCGGCACCTGGTCCTTCACGCCGGACTTCGGCCGCGACTCGAACTTGTAGAAGCCCTGCGTGAAGTCGCGCGGCATCTCGAGATAGTCGCCGAACAGTCGCGGTTCGAGTTCGTTGTTGAACGTCTCCTCGTCCACCGGCTCGAGCTTGGCTGGACGGTCGTTCTTCTCGTCCAGGCCATATTCGAACGCCGAGCGGGCCCAGCGCTGGTCGAGCTGCTGCTCGTAGTCGCCGTAGCGGGTGTAGCGGTAGGGGTTCAGCCCGCGGCCGAGGAACATCGCCGACGGCCCCGAACCGTCGCCCTGCTCGCCGTGGCAGCCGACGCACTTGTTGTCGTAGACGCGCTGCCCGCGGTCGCTCTTCCACAGCGGCACGAGCTGCGTGGCGATCAGGTCGTAGCGGCAGGCTGTCAGGGCGCTCTTCACCGCGGCCGCGTCGGCCCACTGGGCCTCGGTCAGTTCGATGAGGCCGGCGTATCGGCTCTTCAGCTCGTCCAGCCGCCTGGCCAGGTCGGCTGAGCGGATCGTCCGGTCCAGATCGATGATCTCGCGCTGGAGCCGGACCACCGGGTCGGCGGCCGGTCGGATCGGATGACCGGTGTAGGCCTGCTCGCGCCAGTCGCCGATGGTCGTGCCGAGATACTGGAGATAGTGGACGAGCTTCTCGATGTCGGCGTCGGGCGTCGGTCTGGCATCCGAGAGCGTGACGATCTTGTCGCCGTCGTAATCGAGGTATTGGATGAGTTGGCCCCACTGGGCTGGCAGACCAGCGTTGACGAAGAGGCTCTTCTCCTTGTCGTCCAGGCGATTGTTCCCGTCCTGGTCGAAAAGGAACAGGGCCGCGCGGACCCAGCGGTCGCGCCACTGCCAGGGCTGCTCCTGCGGGTCGGTGTTGTCGGCGGCCGCCAGGCCCTGGGGGTTGTCCGCGTCGTCGCCGGGACCCATGAAGGCCTTGAGCAGGGCGCCGAAATCGTCGGCGGCCCGCCTGGCGTCCACCTGGGCCTGCTGTCGCTGGGCGGCTGACGCCTTGCGGTCGAGCGGCGGCGGGTTGAGGTAGGCGTCGGCGATCTGGCGGTCCTCGTCGGTAAAGTCGGGCATCGGCCCGCCGCCCTTGGCGAAGCCGAAGTGGCGGTCATACGGCTGCATGACCGACTCGGGCACGACCGACTCTGGGTCGAAGAAGTGGGCCAGGTGCCAGTCGTCGGTGTGGGCGCCGCCCTCGCGGGCCAGATCAGGCCCGGTCCGCTTGGTGCCGAAGAGCATCGGGGTATCCCAGCTCGACTCGCCGGCCTGGCTGGGCGGGCCGTAGAGATCGACCTCGTGGGCCAGCGGTCGGACGAACTGGCTGTGGCACTGGTAGCAGATCTGGACCTGGTAGTAGTCCTTGGCTTCGCCCAGCACGGTGAGCTGCCGCGTGCCCTCGATGTGGTACGGGTCGGGAACCGTCCAGGTCTGGCCGGCCTTGGGTCCAGTGGCCAGCGTCACCGTGTGCGTGCGGACCTGGTGGTCGAGAATCCAGGGGATGGCGCCGATCACGGAGAACGCCAGGGCAAACAGGAGCACCCCGGCCACGATGATGTAGAGATTCGCCTTGTCCATCAGCCGCGTTCTCCGTTGCCGTCGCCGTTGCCGTCCTCGCCTTGTCCGCCGTCCAAGGCGACCGGGATCGGGCGGTCATATTGCTCGCGCAGTCGCTGGGGTGCCGCCTGCGGGCGTTCCCAGGGCCGGCTGTACCGCTCGGTTGCCGCGGGCATGTAGTCGCGATAGCCGACGGCGTCAACCAGCGGCTTGCCGTGGCGGCTGGTCATGTAGATGTTGAACATGAAGACCCACATGCTCAGGACCATGGCCCCGCCGCCGACGCTCCGCAGCAGCCACCAGATCTTCAGCGGCACGATCGAGTCGACGTAGAAGGTCCCGCCGTGCAGCATGGCGTTCTGCACGAAGCCGCTGATCGTCAGCGCCAGGAACATCAGCGTGAACCCGAGCGTCGCCAGCCAGAAGTGCAGCCCGACCAGCGCGGACGACCAGATCTGCCGCCCGCTCATCCGCGGCCAGACGAAGTAGATGCCCGCCCATGCCCAGAAGGTGAACGTGCCGAAGATGGTCACGTGGCTGTGGCCGATGACGAAGTCCGAAAAGTGCGTCCAGGCCTGCACCGTCCGCAGGGCCTCGATGGGCCCCTGGGCACAGCCGATGAGGTAGAAGACGGCGCCCATGATGAGGAACTTGAGCACGCCGGAGCGCGGCAGCAGCGCCCAGTGCCCGCGGAGCGTGCCGAAGAAGTTCGCACAGACGGCCCAGACCGGGATGAACAGGAACATCGACGCAACGATCGCGATGGTCTGCACCCAGGCGTCGATCGGCGAGAAGATGTAGTGGTGCGTCCCGTTGAACGGGTAGAAGAACGCCAGCGACCAGAAGCCCAGGATGGAGAGCTTGTGGCTGAACAGCGGGTTCTTGGCGGCCGGGGGCAGGAAATAGTAGATGATCGCCAAGCCCGACGGCGTGATCCACAGGCCGACCAGGTTGTGCAGGTAGAACCCGTGCAGGGCCGCCGAGTTGGGGCCCGCGGCCGCGTACGGCAGCAGGAAGTTGCCCACGCACCAGTTCAGGCAGGTCCAGATGTAAGCCGCCATCAGGTACCACAAGGCGACGTAAATCTGCTTCTCGCGCCGCGTCAGGATCGTCATCAACAGGTTGATCGTCACCGTGACGAAGCCCAGCGCGAAGAAGATGTCCACCGGCAGCGGGAACTCACCCAGTTCGATGCCCTGCGTGTATTGAGCCAGGATGCAGATTTCGCCGGCCAGGAACGCGAGGCTGTAGATCCAGAAGCTCCACCAGCCCAGGCGCACCGACCAGATCGGGCGGCCGCACAGCTTGGGACAGATGTAGTAGCTCAGCCCGATGGTCGCGGAGGTGAACCAGCCGAAGATCACGCCGTTGACGTGGAACTGGCGGATCAGCGGACCGGAGGTCCATGTCGCCAGGTTCAGGAAGTGCGGCACGCTGAACTTGACGGCGAACAGAAAGCCGGCGACCGGCGCCAGGAACAGCCAGACGCAACTGGCGATGATGAACGCCTTCACCAGGCGGTAGTCGACCAGTTCATCGGCGCGGACAGCCGGGACGGCCGGCTCGTCTGCCGGCGGCGACCCGGCGGCTGCGGATGCGGCGGTGCTCAAGCGTCTACTCCTCCCGGGCGGATGCCTCCGGATCCCTCACCCCCGCGACGCCGCCGGACCCCGGCCGGCGGCTGCACAATCCCCGTCACTGCGCCGAGGCCATCTTGGCCGACAGCCCGGCCTCGTCCATCTCGACGGCCACGGTCGTCGCGGCGGCGCCGGCCTTGACCTCGACGGACTGCTCGACCTGCATCATCTTGGGGAAGATGAACGAGTCGGCGCCCTTGTCCTGCGGGAGCGTCGTGAAGTTCCAGTTCGGGTGCATCACGACCAGCGTATAGGTCCCCGCCGGCACGTCGGTGAAGGTCACCTGCCCCTTCGCGTCGGTCACGCCGACGTAAGGGTTGCGGCTCATCATGATGTAGGCATCCATCCAGGTGTGGCCCGCCTGGCACTTGAGCTCGTACAGCCCCGGCGTCAACTTGTTCTCCTGCTGAATCTTCCCTTCGCTCTTGGCGTCGAAGTTCAGGTTGTCCACAGCCGCCGAGTCGTCCTTGCCGTAGGGGATGAACATGACCGTGTGCTGCGTCGGGTCGTCGCTGCGAACGTTCACCGGCTTGCCCTGGCGGGCAATGCTGATCAGCGGGTAATACTCGCAGCCCTTCTGGTCGACCAGCGGGGGCTGCCAGTCGGATGCCCAATCCTTGCCCGCCGTGATGTCCGACAGGTAGACCAGCGTGCCCTGCACGCTCTTGTCCGCGTTGATGACCAGCCGGTTGTTCTGGATCATGTTGGGCCCGACCCCCGGTTCCGCGCACTTGCAGACGTCGGCGTTCACGCCCTTGGTCGGGAAGTCCTTCAGCTCGCTCATCGCCTTGGCGTCGCCGGTCCAGTTCACCTGCACGGTCAGCGAGCCGCCGTTGTCCACCTTGCCCGGCGTGTAGTCAGCCGTCTCGCCCGGGCCCATCACGCCGCCGGACGACCCACCCGTATTGACGCCGACGTTCACCGGCGGGGGCACGTTGGGCGCCCCGCCGCCCGTGCGACGCGCGCCGCGGGTCGGCCGCTTGCCACTGGTCGGCTTCTTCTGCTCGTCTCCGCCACCGCAGCCGCTCAGCAGCAGGTCTGCGGGGGCGGCCATCAACAGCACCATCAGCGAAATCGTCAGACTGCGCTTCATCGTCAACCTCCCGTCATCCCTGTTGCATGGCCAGCCGGTCCTGCAACGTGATCTCAATCGTTCCGTCCGGCCGCGCCTTCGCGGCTCCCGTCGCACCTCGAATTATTCGCGGGCCCCCCGAAGGGGTCAACCGCGCGGGCTCAGGGGCCCGACGGCTGGGTCGTCGGCGACGGCGCCAGCGGATGTTCGAGGTAGAGGAAGTCCATCAACTGGCGATAGTCCTTGTATTCCGGCGTGCCCGGCCGGATCGCGTGATGGAGCGGCGCGGGCGTGCTCATCTCGTCCAGGCCGGGCTGGGCGAACGGCGGAATCGGCATCACCACGCGCGGGTAGACGCCGCTGCCGGGCATGGCCGCCGGGGCATCGACGATGAACTGCTCAACCCAGTTTCGCCGCAGACGCTCGCGGGCCAGCGACAGCGGCGGGGCGCGAAATCCGCCGCCGCTCTGGAGCCCCGAAAACGCGTGGCAGTTCAGGCAGGCGCTGGCCAGCAGTTCCTCGGTGGCCTTGCGGTCGATGTCGGGGTTCGCCGGCATCGAAACGTCGTAGGGCTTGTCCACGCCCACGCCGCCGTAGAGGCTCCAGTAGTACAGCGCCATCGCGGTCATGAACTGAGCATCGCTCACCTTGGGCAGCGTGCCGCGGACCAGCCTAGCCGCCGGGCCGTCCAGCAGGTCCGCCGATGGGAGTTGGTTGTCCGACACGTTGAAGATGCGACGCACTTTCGCCAGGTCCGCCGGCGTCAGTTCGCGGACCGGGTTGCCGTCCTTGTCCAGCACGACGGCGGCCAGCTCACGGTGGGCCTTGTCCACGGTCGCCCGGAAGAACTGCGCCAGGTCGCTCTTCTCCTGCGGGGTCAGGTTGAAGCTCGGCATGCGGATCTTCAACGCTGGACGCAACGGGATCACGTCGCCGAAGAAGCCCACCAGCCACTGCGGCTGGACTTTGGCCCCTTCGCCGATCAGCAGCGGCGGCGCCTGCGTGCTCAGCCGGTCGATCCAGAAGCGGAACGGCAGCGGCTGGTCCTGGTTGAACCGGAACGTGTGCGCCACCAGCGGCATGTTGTCATCCACGCGGTGGCAGGCGATGCAGTTGAACGTCCGCACGAGCTGTCGGCCGCGCGGAATCTCCGGCGACCCCGTCTGCTGGAGGCTGGGGGCGACCAGCGGATCGCGGCGGCTGATGATGAACGTCTGGATCGCCTCGATCTCGTCGCGCGTCAGGCCAAACTGCGGCATCTTGAGCAGTTCGTACGGGCCCTTGGCCGACTTGCCGCGGTCCCACATCCGCGGGGAGTGCAGTTTCCAGAACAGCCAGTCCAGTTTCTCGTGCCGCACCCGCTGCGGCGGGTCGTCGATGCGCGACCAGGCGGGCTGATACTGCTCGTCCGTGCCCGGGGCGAGCATGGCCGACGGCACGCGTCCCTCGTAGACCGGGTCGAAATACGCGAAGTCCACCTTGTGCAGGTTCTTGTCGCCCCAGTCGCTCAGGTCTGTGCCGATCCGCGTCGCCGCCTCGAAGCCCGGCACGTTGTGGCAGCCGAAGCAGCCGTAGTTGTTGATCGCCTTGACGCCGACGAACAGCCGCTCGGCCTGCCGTGTCTGGCGGCGGTATCCCGTCAGCAGACCCGGCGTGTAGCGAACCTGCTTGTCGTCGGGCTGGACCTTGAAGCGGTCCATCAGGTCGGCCTGGGCCTTTCGGCGGGCAGCCGGGGCGTTCTCGGCGGCCCAGTAGGGAACGAGTTCCTCCACCAGGGCGCGTCGCAGGGCGTTGAGCCGCTGCGACTCGACCAGGCCCGCGTTCTCGCCGTCCTCGGCCGACAGCTCGCGCACCTTCTGGCGGAGACTCTCGACGGTGGCTTTGGACAGGTCAACGGCCGGGCCCTCCTCGGGGTGCAGCAGCGCGTCCCAGTCCTCCAGGTTCGGAAGCGTCCAGACCTGCTCGTCGATGGCTACCGGCTTGGAACTCTTGGACGCCAGCAGCTCGACCACGACGCGGTCGATCTCGTCCATCAGGGCGTACTTGATCTCGGTCGGCGTCGGCGGCTGGTCGCTCTTGAGCTGGTCGGCCAGGGCCGCCAGCCGCTGCCGGCCGGCCGTCGCCAACAGCTTGTTCATGTCCAGCGACTCGACATGGGCGGTCGGGTGGCGTTTTTCCAGATACGCCGCCGCCAGCTTGTCGCTGACCGACTGGGCGTATTCCTGCGGGTCGAGCTTGAGGCCCGCCAGGTACGTCGCCAGGTCCATCGCCTCCTGCTGGCCCAGCCGAAGGCTCGGCATCTTCGTCGTCGAACTGTAATGCTTCGGATCGCGCAGCCAGCCGTAGAGCCAGGCGGCGGTGGTCTTCATCCCGACGCGCGACAGCTCGGGGGCGAATCGGCTGGTCCGCTCGGGCGTATTGCTGAGCATCCAGGCGACCTGCTGGTCGTAGCTCATGGCGGCGGCCTGGGCCTTGGCCTTGGCGTAGTCGGCGTCGACGGCTTGCTGCCAGGCGTCGCGCTGGGCGTCGTCGGCCGGCGGGACGTAGCCGTGTTTGCGATCGACCATCGCCTGGGCAATCCACTCGCCGCCGTTGTCGGCCAGGTTGCTGTGGCAGGCCAGGCAGCCGACGCTGTTGAACAGGTCGCGGCCGTGCCTGGCGTCGCCGGCCAGGCCGGCCGGCGGCTTCTCGCTCTGCGACGGCATCGAGCGGTCGAACAGGTAGTCGGCGACAGAGTCGATCTCGATCTCGGTCCGCCAGAGGTTGTCGGGGTCGCTGTTGTTGGGCCGGCGGAAGAAGTGCGGCATCCGCGTGGAGGGCCGGAAGCCGCGCGGGTCGCGAATCCAGTCCGCGGTCCACTCGGGGGTCGTCTTCTCGGCGATGTGGGCCAGGTCTGGACCGACGCGGCGGCTGTCGTTCTCCAGGCCGCTCACGGCGTGGCAGTTCGCGCAGCCGATTTCGCTGAAGAGCTTGCGCCCCTCAGCCAGCCGCGGGGCCGCCGACTGGATGTCGTAGATGCCGGTGTGGCACTTGGCGCAGGCGGCCTGCACGTAGGTCGCCGGGAGCATCGGGCGGTCCCAGAAATGGTTGACCTCCCAGTCGTGCGGCTGCCACCCGTTCAGCTTCGCGACGCGGACCTGCCGGTCGCGGGCCGCCGGGTCGAGGTAACCCAGCTTTTCGCCGACCTCAGACCAGTCCTTGCTCGACCAGACGGCCCGCTGAAGCGACGAGTCGGGCGTGTGGGCCGATAGGGTGAAGTCGAGGTCGCCGCCGCTGCCCTCGTGGCAGACCGTGCAGCCCATGCTGTTGAGCGGGTGGGGCGAGTCCGGCCCGACATACTGCTCCAGGTGCGGGTGGGCCAGCAGGGCGTTGCTCCAGTCCAGCGGGTCCAGCTTGTCGATCTTGCGCTGCTTGTTCACGCTCTCCAGCAGCGTCATCAGGTAGGCCTGCTCGGGTGCGACGCCCGCGGGAATGCCGGTCGGCGGGGCGACGTCGTAGTCCAGCACCTGCATTTCATAGAGCAGCCGGGCGAAGCGGTCGCGCTGGTCCTGCGTGTAGCGTACGCCGCGCAACACGGACGGGACGGCCTGCGCGAAACCGTGCTGCACCGCCGTCTGCACCAGCCAAGTCCATGACTGGAGCGCGTCGCCCTTGGACGCCAGCGACTGGCCGACAGCCAGGCGGTCCTTGGCCGACCAGATGGAGACCTTGCCGCCGGCCTCGGAGGCGCCGCCGGTCTCGGGGTCGATCTTGCGGGCCGTCAGGGCGGCGATGATGGCGCCGGCGGCGGCCTCGTCGAACTGCGGGCCGATCTCCTCCCACGCCTGCTGGTAGCCCTGGAAGACGGACTCGTCGATCAATTCCTGCCACATCGCGCGGAGGTCCGGCCCGGCGTCCGGCGGGCAGGCCGACAGCAGGTCATAGTAGAACCACTGCTGGAGCGTCTTGACCTGCGACGGCGGCGGGGCCGGGTCCCACGTCGCCGGATCCTGCACCTCGTACAGCAGGTCGGCCTGGCCGATGCGGCTGAGGTAGAAGGTCATGTCGGCAATCATCTGCGGCCGCTCGTAGCGCGGGTTGTCGATGTTGACGTGGCAGGTCATGCAGCGGTCGGTCGTCGGCACCTTGGCGAAGACGAGGTCCTGGTAGATGTCGGCCAGGAAGACCTGCTTGGGGGCCTGCGTGGGGGCGAGGAAGTCCATCAGCGGGGCGCTGCGCAGCTCGAAACTCAGGTTGGGGTCCAGGGCCGCCAACTGCTCGTTGAGCGCGTTCCAGTCGCGTTGGGCGTCGGAGAGCTTCTTGCGGGCGGCGGTCAGGCCGACCGTGTCCTCGATGGCCTTGATGTCGTCGCCGTGCTCGGCGATCTGATTGTTGTTCTCGTACTGCTTGCGGAGGTACTCGTCCAGCATGCGGTCGCTCTGTTCGCGGGCCCGGATCAGATCGGGCACGGCGGCCGGGTTCATCTGGCGGGCCTGCTCGATGTCCTGGTTGAACTTGTCGCGGTTGGCCTTGACGAACCCGATCTCACGCTGGATGTCGTCGGACTCGGCCTTGAGGGCCTTCAACTCGTCCTTGAGGCGATAGTATTCGTCCCCCAGCCCCGCGAACTTCTCGACCTCGGCTGCGGTCAGGTCGGCTGCAACGGCTTCGAAGTCGTCGAGAATTTCCTGGGCCCGGTCGACCTCGTCCTGGGCCTCGGCGATATTGCGATCGGCGTCGCTGCGGCGCAGCTCGATCTCCTGCCGCAGCAGGAAGCGGTCCCAGCTCTGGGCGTCGCGCTGCTGAGTGCGCCAGGGCTGGGTGTAGTTGCGGGCGACCAGCCAGCAGATCGACGCCAGCCCAGCCAGGGCGATCACCGCGAAGATGCGGTTGAGCTTGCGGATGTTGTAATACGTTTCGGTCGGCGTCGCCATCGGGGCACTCGGCTCAGGTCGTCAGATGTTAAAGAAGTACTCCGGGAACGAGATGATGTATTTCAGGTCCACCGTCCACCGCAGCACCGGCTTGATGACCATCAGGGCCATGAACAGCGCCAGCACCATCATCAGCGAGTAGCGGATGAACCCCATCTTCTCGTACAGCCGCCGTACCGGCCTGACCACCAGGGCCAGCGGCGGAATGAGCATCAGGTAGCCCAGGAATACGACGATCCCCGGCAGCTCGCGCAGCAGCGGGTTGTCGGGCATCGGCTTGTGCAGCCAGATCGCCCAGAACAGCTCGCTGAGGTTCACGTTCACCATCGCGACGGCCTTGTTGGGATCCCACGCCTCGTACGGGCCGAAGAAGTTCCAGTTCGGCCCGCGGAAGAAGGTGCCGATCACGATCAGCACGACCCAGAGGATGAGGAACCCGAACAGCCAGGTGAAGATGGCGAACCGCCGCTCCTTCAGCGTGTAGTAGCCGTTGCCCTTGGGGTTGACGTCGATGTAGGGGATCGCGCACAGGCCCAGGATGATGAGCGAGGGGTAGACCACGCCGGCCAGCCAGGGGTCGAAGTAGACCAGCATCTCCTGGAGGCCGAGGAAGTACCACGGCGCCTTGGAGGGGTTGGGGATGATCGACGGGTTGGCGGGCTCTTCCAGCGGGGCGGCGAATGCGATGGCCCACACGATCAGGACGATCGTGCAGACGCAGGCGATCATGAACTCGATGTAGACCAGGTCCGGCCAGACGAGCACCTTGTCGTCGGGCTTGCCTTCCAGCAGCGGCTCGCCCCGCTCCATCCGCGTGTCGTTCACCGCCGCCTGCCGCAGCGCCAGCCAGAGGAAGAACCCGGTCATGAACAGCAGCATCGTGATGGGCACGTTGTCCGGCTTGCCCACGATGGCCCGGAAGTTCTTGTCGAGCATCGACGCGGCGTATCCGCCCACCGACGCCAGCAGCACGACGATGGCCGCCGCCGGGTGGGTCAGCTGCTTGTAGAACACCAGGATCAGGACGAACAGCAGCGTGGCGGCGCCCAGGAATATCTCCGGGCGGCTGACGAGGTTGATCCAGTCCTTGATCTGTGTGATTGCGTCCATGGATTCCCGTCATTCACCGGTCGCGACCCGGCTTCCGCTCTTCACTCAGCACTCAGCGTTCCTGCTTACAGCGGCCCGCTGATTCCGCCGTCCTTCCGCACGCGCCAGAAGTGGACGGAGATCAGGATCACCACGACGAACGGGATAAAGACGCAGTGCAGCACGTAGAAGCGCAGCAGCGCATTCTCATCCACCAGCGGGCCGCCCAGCAGCATGAACTTCGCGTCCGATCCGGCGTGCACCAGCGGCTGGCCGCCCAGCGTGAGCAGCGAGGAGCCCGGTCCTTCGTGCCCGGCGAACGGCGTCGCCCGGGCCATGTTCGAGCCGACCGTGATGGCCCAGATCGCCAACTGGTCCCACGGCAGCAGGTAGCCGGTAAAGCTGAGCAGCATGACCAGCACCAGCAGGATGACGCCGACGACCCAGTTGAACTCGCGCGGCGGTTTGTAGCTGCCCGTCAGAAACACCCGCATCATGTGCAGCCAGATGGCGATGATCATCGCGTGGGCGCCCCAGCGGTGAATCTCGCGCAGCAGGCCCAGCGTGATGACCGACCGCAGGGCGATGATGTCGGGGAAGGCATACTCCGGCGTCGGCCGATAGTAGAACATCAGCAGGATGCCGGTGATGGTTTCAGCCAGGAACAGGAAGAAGGTCAGCCCCCCCATGCACCAGGTGTAGCTCAGCCGCACGCCGCTCTTGCGGATGGTCACCGGGTGCAGGTGCAGGAAGACGTTGCTCATGATGGCCATGACGCGCGTTCGCCGGTCGCGCGGCACGCCGTGGCGAAAGATGGATTTCCAGACCTGCGAGTTGCGAATGTAGCTGCCGAGCTTGCCCATCGATGCGCCTGCTCCTGCCGGATGGTGGACCTCTGCTCAGACCAACTGGATGAACGAGCCGGGCTTGCCCCAGTCGCCCTTCTCCCAGCGGAACTCGATGCTCTTGTCGACCCAGACCACGTCGTTGAGGTTCTCTATCTTATAGCGGGGCAGCGGCCGCGGGGCCGGGCCCTCGAAGTTAATCCCCGTCATCCGGTAGCCCGAGCCGTGGCAGGGGCACTTGAACTTGTTGTCGTTCGGCAGCCAGTTGGGTGTGCAGCCCAGGTGCGTGCAGATCGTTGACAGCGCCACCAGCGTGTTGTCCGGCAGGTGGACAATCCAGACCTGCTCGCTCTTCTTGTATTCCTCGTAGACGTTGACGTCGGGATAGTTCTCCATGCGACCAGCCCGGAACCGCGGCGGCTTCTTGGGCACGTACCACTTGTGCATGAACCGCCCGATCGCCCCCAGCCCGATCGCCGCCGACGCCGCGAACGCCCCCCACGCCGTCGCCAGCGCCACGTTGAACTGCCGCCGCGACATGCCCGACTGCTCGCCGATCGCCCGCGGCACGGGCTCGGGCTTCACCAGCGTCTGCCGCGGACGGGCCAGCAGCACCGCGAACTTCAGGTCCGCCGGCCAGTCGTCGCGGATGCGGACATCGGTGAGCTGGCGGGCGACCGCCGGCTTGCCGCCGGCCGCCTCCCCTGCCCGGGTTGATCGGCCCGGGGTCACGTTGGCGCTGTCCAGCATCCGCTGGACGCCTTCGTCGGGGGCTACGTCCTTGCGCGGCTTGGGGACCGCGGGCCGGTCGGCTGCGGGGGCGCCGGCTTCAACGGCCGCAGGCGCCGCCTCTTCCATCCCCGGCAGGCCGTCGCTGGTGGCCACCTTGCCGTCGGCCGTCTCGAACCGGATCACATCCACCGGGCAGCCGGTCGTCGCTTCGAGGATCTGCGCGGAGATGCCGGCGTACTGTGCGCCCGGCTTGACGACGCACGTTTCCTGCTGCACGTCGAAAACGTCCGGACAGGCCGTCTCGCACGCATCGCAGACGATGCAGCCCGGCTCGATCCAAACTTTGACAACCTGGAAATCCGCACCTGGCATCGTTGCTACCTTTGCCTATCGCCGCGCCGGAAGGCCCGGGGCAATGTCGAAGAGCCGCGTCGCCCCCCCCATCCGTCACTTGAGCATTCGTCATTCTTTCGTCATTCGGCCTTCGGCACTCGTCATTCCCGTCGCCCGCGTCTCGCCCGTCCTGTTCTTAAGGCCAACTCTACGCACCTCACTGCGTCGGTTCCAGTCTGCGGAGCGCCTTGATGGCCGCGTCCCGCACCGCCGGCTCCGGGTCGCCCTTGAGCTTCTCCAGGACCGCGACGAACGATCGGTCGGCGCTGTCACCGGCGGCCTGGGCCGCCCCGATCAGCGTCGCCCGGACGTTCTCAGCCAGCAGTTTGCCGCGGCCGCCCTCGTCGGTCCGCACCTCGGCCGACTCCAGGTAAGGCCGGTTCAGCAGTTTGTCGCGAACCAGATCGCGGGCCGCCGGCGCGTCGGCGTGCATGTTCACCAGCGACAGGGCGGCGTTCCAGGCAACCAGTTCGCCCATCCCGCCGCCGGCGGCCTGCTTCAACGCGTCGATCAGCCGGGCGTTGCCGTCGGCGCCAATGTGACCGGCCGCCTGGGCCGCCAGCATCTGCACGCGAATCTGATCGTCCGACAGCCGCCGCACGATGGCGTCGGCAACCTCGTTCCGCTTCGCGTCCGACAGGTCCTTCAGAGCGCCAGCCTCGCTGAGTCGGCTGACCGCCCAGACCGCGTCCTGCCGCGTCGTCGCATCGAACTCGTTCTCCATCGCCCGCAGGATCGTCTCCAGCGAGGAGGGTTGAGCCAACTGCGCCAGCGCCCTCACCAGGTAGTCCTGCAACGTGCGGTTGGACGCCTCAGCCGGCTTGCGGCCGGGGTTCTGCCGCCGCCACTGCTCCTGCTTCCTGTCGATTTCGGCCAGCAGGCCTTCCACCTGCGACGCCAGCGCCGCCTTGCGGGCCGGCTCGTCGATCTCCTGGACCTGTAACGCGAAGTTGATCGCCGCGATCATCACCTTCTTGCTGCGCGGGCCCACGGTCCCCAGGGCGCCGGGGTCGCCCCAGTCGTTCTTGACGCCCTCGCTGATCGTCTGAAGGTTGGCCTCCGGCGACGCCTTGCTCGACGCCCAGCAGCCGGCCATCCTGAGCACCATCACCAGCCCGACGAACCCGACCACGATCAGCAGCGGCAGGACGAACAGCCGGGCGATCACGCCGATGGTGCTCTGCTCGACCGCCGCCGCCCCGCCGGGGGCGGCCTCGGCCTGGTCGGCCGACTGCCCGGCGTCCGGCTCGCCGCCGGCCTTCTCCGCGCCGCCGAGCGGTTGCCCGCACATCGAGCAGAATTGGGCCTCGGCTGCGTTCTGAAAGTCGCAGCGGGAACAGGTCTGCCTGGATTGTTCGCTGTCGGCCAACTCAGCCGTCCTTGCCTGGGCGCCTTGTTTCCACGGTTTGCGTGCCGCGCGGTTCGCTTGTCTCTGCTGCCGCGTCGGGCGACTCGTGAAGGAATGCACAAGTCGCGACCGACTGAATCACGATTCTGGTCCGCCAGACGCGCGTCTGCACGGATCGCCAATTGGGACCGATAACAGCCGCGCGGTCGGCCTGCCGGGAGCTGCCGACAGGGTTATTGTTGGCCCGCGCTGGTTCCAAGTCAAGCCGTGTAAACGAGTAGCGAAAGCTGTGATGTGCCACGGCGTCATGCCGGGCCGTGGCTGGTGAAATTAGCAGCACCGCAGGTCACATTCAACAGGAATCGTACCCTCGCCCGCGGGATTTTGCAGGCATCCAGACCGCTTCGCCTGCCCGCAAGGGCGCCGGCGAAATGGAGAGCCGCTATCTAAACCGTCGTGGATAACGAGTCGATATGCGTACGGCGAGGCCCTGCGGGGTCCGAGCCTGGGAAGGCGAAAGCCACGCCGACCTGCGTTGCGTCGGCGCCGCGGTGATTTGACTGGAAGGGCGCTGGATTTTAGGTTTGGCGCGGAAGGCTGAGATGGAAAAAGGCAACTCCATCGTAAGGTGGAGACGCAAAGCGCTGGGTCCCGGCACGCCCGGGACGGCCAGGCTGCCCATGATGCCCGCCCCGATGAGCCGGGGCGTAAATCCCCCGACGGGCGCCGCCCCCTGAGGCGGTCAGGCCTTTTTTCCCGCGCGCATCCCCATCCCAGTCGCCCGCGAAGGCAGGCGCACGACGCCCGCCTGGCCGGCATGAAGCCGGCGCCGGAATTCCAACGCGAGGAGGCAGAGCGGCAGTGCTGGGAGTCAACCTGAAAAAGTGGTTCTCCGCCAAGAGCTGCCCCATCGGCATCGACCTGGGCAATGACTCCCTGAAGGTCGTCCAGGTCGCACGCGAGAACGGCGAGACGCGGATCGTCGCAGCCGCCCGACGCGACGTGCCCTCCACGGTGGCCGGCGACCCTCAGGCGATGGCGCGGTTCCTGACCGAGTCGCTCCGCGACGTGATGGCCAGCCACCCGTTCCGCGGCAAGCGCGTCGTATCGGCGGTGCCGGCGGAGCACTTCTTCGCCAGCCATCTGCGCATGGCCCGCATGAGCGAAGCCGACCTGGCCAAGGCCCTGCCGTGGGAGGCCCAGGGCAAGCTGCCCTTCCCCACGCGCGACGCGGTGCTGCGGCACCTGATCGCCGGAGAGCTGATGGTCGAGAACGAAGCCAAGACCGAAGTGATCCTGATGGCCGCCCCGCGGCCGGCCGTCGAGCGCCACCTCGGCGCAATCGCCCGGGCCAAACTCGAAGTGGAGTCGGTGATGGTCCCGCCGCTGGCCGTCATCGAGGCGTTCCGCTTCCTTTTCACCCGGTCCAACGAACAGGACATGGCCACGCTCTTCGTCGACATCGGCGCCAGCCAGACCTGCGCGATGATTACGCACTCGACCAAGGTCGTCTTCGTCAAGCAGATCCCCGTCGCCGGACACACGATCAACGCGGGCGTCGCGACGCGGCTGGATTGCTCGCGCGACGACGCGGCCCGTCTGCGGCGGGAACTGGCCGAGGCCGATGCCCGCGACCGCGAGATTCCCGCCGAGTCCGCGGATCCGTCCGAGGCGACGGCGGCGTGCAAATTGCCCATGGCCGGCGCGGTGGCCGTCTCGGCGCCGGTCAAGCTGACGGCCGAGCGGGCCGCCAAGTTGCGCGAGGCGGCTGAGGAGCAGGTCGAGCGGCTGTCGCGCGAGCTGACCTACTGCCTGCGGTATTACCAGTCGCTGTTTCCCGATCGGCCGGTGGACCGGCTGGTCTTTCTGGGCGGCCAGTCGCATCACACGGCCGTCTGCCAGCAGGTGGCCCGGGCGCTGCGGCTGCCGGCGATGCTGGGCGACCCGATGCTGCGGCTGCACGGGACGCACGCGGGGGTGGACTGCGGCGACCTGACGGTCGGCACGCCGGCCCCGGAATGGGCGATCGCGTTCGGATGCAGCATGGCCCGGACCGAGTCGGAGTGACGGCGGCGACGATGAGGACTCCTCCAGCGGGAGGCGAATGACATGGCCAAGGACAACCAGATCAACTTTCTCCCGGAAGACTACCTGGAGAAGCGCCGGCAGCAGAGGACGAACATCCTCTGCCTGGTGCTGTTCGGGGTGGTGATGGCCGGGCTGATCGGCGCGTTCATGCTCGTCGAAAAGCGACAGGCGGCGGCGGCCGATGACCAGGACCGGGTCAACACGCGGCTGGCCGACGTCGGCCAGCAGCTCGCGTGGATCGACCAGATGGAGAAGCAGAAGCAGAAGATGATCCACAAGGCGGACGTGACGGCCTCGCTGCTGGAGCGCCGGCCGCGGCACTACATCATCGCCGAGATCACCAATGCCCTGCCAAACGGCGCGGGACTGACCAGCGTGGAACTGACCACCAAGGAAGAGAAGCCCAAGACCGATGCCAAGACGGCCGTCAAGAACAGCCGAACCAGCCGGGCCGTCAAGCCCGCCCGGCCCGACGACGAGCCCACGCCGATGAAGGTGACCGAGCAGATCAAGGTTATGGGCATGGCGGCCAACGACAAGGTGGTCAGCAAGTTCATCGCCAACCTCGGCGAGTCGGAGCTGTTCGACGAGGTGAACCTGCTGTTCAGCAAGGAATTCACCTACGACAAGGAGGTCGTGCGGCAGTTCCTGGTGCTGATCGACGTGAACGAGAACGTGCAGGTCACCCCCGAGATGGCCCGCAACCAGAAATTCAAGGCCCAGGCGATGAAGTAAGCCCGACGGGCGCTCGGTAGCCGGAGGTGCCGGAATGAAATTCGGACTTCGCGAACTGACGTTCTTCCTGCTGCTGCTGGCCATACCGGCCGGCGCAGCCTTCTTCGTGTTCGTGCCGCGGTTCAAGCAGGTGGCTGAGCTACGCAACAGCACGCAGGAGAAGGAAACGCGGCTGGCGCGACTGGACCAGCTCGGTCAGGCCTCGACGAGCCTGAACAAGGAGCTGACCGAGCTGAAGAAGGCCCTGGACTTCTTCGAGTCCAAGCTGCCCAACAGCCAGCAGATCGACACCGTGCTGGAGGAAGTCACGGCCCTGCGCGAGAGATACAAGCTCTCGTCGCGGTCGTTCCTGACACAGAAGCGGGTGATGTCGGCCGACTATGTCGCCCAGCCGATCGAGATGAAGATCGCCGGCAGCTTCGAGGGCTTCTACCAGTTCCTTAAGGCGCTGGAGGCCCTGCCCCGCATCACGCGGATTCAGCAGATGGAAATCCGCAGCGACGGCAAGTCGACCGCCGGCCAGGTCGAGGTGACCCTCGTCGTGCTGATCTACTTTGAGCCCGAGGGAGGCGAAAAGGTCACTGATTTCAACCCGGCGACCATTACCTCGGGCAAGTCGTCCGGCAGCAGCAGTTCGCATGGAGGTTCGCGATGGTGAAAGAACCGCATCCGTCCGATGCCGGGGATGGCTTCTCGATGACGCCCAAGTCGTTCAAGACGGCCGGGGCCGCGCCTTCGCCGGCCAAGGGCCAGACGCTGGTCGAAACCGGCCAGACGCCGCAGGAGGAATCCCTCGCCGCCTGGCGTCCCGAACTCCAGGCGGCTGAGGCCGCCGCCGAGGAAGGTCTGCCCATCGCCCAGACCGCGACCGGCCTGAAGGCCTACATGACCCGCGCGAACATCTTCTTCTTCGGCATCTTCCTGATCGGCGTCGGGCTGGTCGCGTTCATGTCGCTGCGCGGCGGGCCTGACAAGTCGTCGGCGGCCCAGGAGAAGAAGCAGCAGGAAGTTGACTCGGCGATCAAGAAGTTCCTGGCCCGCCAGGAGGCGATCCAGCAGTCGTCCAGCGACAAGCCCGCGGCCGACGCCAGCAAGAAGAGCCGCTCCCCCGAGGCCCTGATGAAAGACACGCAGGGTCTGGTCGATATGTTCTACAACTTCACCGCCAAGAACCAGGTCCCCCTCGAAGACCTGCGGGCCAACCCCTTCGAGTTCAAGCTCGAAGACTCCGAGGCCGCCGCCGAGGCCGCCCGCAAACAAAAGGAAGCCGACGAAGCCGCTCATAAGAAGAAGGCTGAGTTGGCCGCCAAGGACCTCCAGAAGCTCACGCTCCAGTCGATCCTCAGCGGCCCGTCCGGCTACCAGGCGATGATCAACTCAACGATCGTCCGCCCCGGCTCGGTCATTGAGGGCTTCACCGTCGACGATATCCAGCCGCGATGGGTCTCCCTCTCGCGCGACGGGGCCAAGTTCCGCCTGGAGATGACGTACTGATGGGCAAGAAGCCGGTCCAGAACGGCGCCGAAGGGTTCGACCTGCTCTACGTCCCCGACGAGCAGATCACCCGCCCCATGCGCCTGGAGGAAATCCTCCTCGACCGCAGCCTGGTCACTCCGCAGCAGATCGAGAACGCCGCGAAACTGACGGCCGACCATCCCGGCAAGAGCATCGGCCAGGCTCTGGTCGAGAGCGGCGCGATCAACGAGACCGACCTGATGGCCTGCCTTGCTGAGCGCGACGGCCTGTCCTTCGAGCGGCTGGCGCGGGCCCAGGTGCAGGATGACGCGGTGGCCGCCCTGCCGATGGACTTCCTCACCCACTCGCTGCTGCTGCCGCTGCGCATCACGCCCGAGGGCACGCTGGTCGTCGCGACCTGCGAGCCGGCCAACATCTTCCTGCACGAGGAGGCGCGGCGCAAGGCCGGCGGCCGACCCGTCGACATCGTCGTCGCAACCGCCACCGACATCCGCAAGGTCCTCGGCGAGCTGAACAGCAACCCGATGGAGGCCGACGTCGACGACCTGTTCGAGGAGATGGAAGAAGGCGTCGACGACCAGGTCGAGATCATGGACACCCAGGTCGAGGAGATCGGCGACCTGGAGAAATTCGCCGGCGAGAGCCCGGTCATCCGGTTCGTGAACTACCTGATCTACAACGCCGTCCGCCAGGGGGCGTCGGACATCCACATCGAGCCGGGCGAGACGACTTTCAAAGTGCGTTACCGCATCGACGGCGTGCTGTTCGAGCAGTCGCGGCCGTCCCAGTCGCTGCACCCGGCGGTGATCTCTCGTCTGAAGATCATGAGCAACCTGGACATCTCCGAACGCCGCCTGCCGCAGGACGGGCGCATCCAGGCGATGATCAACAACCGCCACGTGGACCTGCGCGTCAGCACGCTGCCGGTCACCCACGGCGAAAAGGCGGTCATCCGAATCCTGGACAACCGCTCCATCCTGCTGGGCCTGGAGCGGCTGGGCATGGACGAGGACACGCGGAACATCTTCCAGCGCCAGATCGAGAACCCGCACGGCATCGTGCTGGTGACCGGCCCGACCGGCTCGGGCAAGACCACGACGCTCTACTCGGCGCTGCGGACGATGGACGGGGCCTCGCTGAACATCTCGACGGTCGAGGACCCGGTGGAGTATCAGCTCCCCTTCGCCAACCAGGTGCAGGTGAGCGAGCGCATCGGCATGACCTTCGCCGCCGCCCTGCGGTCCCTGCTGCGGCAGGATCCCGACGTCATCATGGTCGGCGAAATCCGCGACGAGGAGACCGCCCGCATCAGCGTCCAGGCCTCGCTGACCGGCCACCTGGTCCTCTCGACGCTGCACACCAACGACGCCCCGGCGACTATCACGCGGCTGATCAACATCGGCGTCGAGCCGTATCTCATCAGCGCGTCGGTCAACGCGGTGCTGGCCCAGCGGCTGGCCCGGAACATCTGCAACCACTGCAAGGAGCCGGAGGAGCCCGACGACCAGGTGCGCGACTTCCTCCAGACCCAGGGCCTGCCGTCTGACAAGGTCTTCCGCGGCCGCGGCTGCGACAAGTGCCGCAAGACCGGCTACAGCGGGCGTACGGGCATCTACGAACTGCTGGTGCTGGACGACACCTGCCGCGACATGATCGTGGGCAACCCGTCGGTGACCGAGCTGCGGCGGTTCTGCAAGGAACGCGGCATGGTGAACCTGCGCGAGGCCGGTTTCGCCAAGGTGGCCGCCGGCGTGACGACGATCGACGAGATCCTGCGCGTGACCGAAAGTGCGATCTGAACCTGAAGGCGGCACGGGCCGCCCGGAGCGATTGGAAATGAGCATTCTGAACAAGATACTGGCTGAGGCGTTGCAGGCCGGCGCGTCCGACGTGCACATCATCGTCGGGCTGCCCCCCCTGATCCGGCTGCACACCGAGTTGCAGCGGACCGACTACCCCATCACCACCGCCGAGGGCGCCAAGCGGATGGCCGAGGAGATGCTCGGCCCCGAGCGGATGGAGCGATTCGAGCAGAACCGCGACATCGACTTCTCGACTGAGGTCGCGGGCCTCGGCCGATTCCGCGTCAACGCCCACTTCCAGGGCGGCACGGTCGCGATCGCCATGCGAGCGATCCAGGACCGCGTCCGCCCGCTGGAAGAGCTGAACCTGCCCGAGGCCGTCTCGCGGATGCCCCACCTGCCCCGCGGCCTGGTGCTGGTCACCGGCGACACCGGCTCGGGCAAGTCAACCACGCTGGCCGCGATGATCGAGAAGGTCAACCGGCACTACGCCAAGCACATTATCACGCTGGAGGACCCCGTCGAGTATTCGCTCAAGAGCAATCGCAGCGCGATCGAGCAGCGCGAGATCGGGCAGGACTGCCCCAACTTCGCCAGCGGCCTGCGGCATGTCCTGCGACAGGACCCCGACGTCATCCTCATCGGCGAAATGCGCGACCTGGAGACCACCCGGGCCGCCATCACCGCCGCCGAAACCGGCCACCTGGTCCTCTCGACGCTGCACACCAACAACGCGTCGCAGACGATCGAGCGCATCATCGACATGTACCCCGAGACCGAGCAGAACCAGATCCGCTCGATGCTGGCCAACACGCTACAGGCCGTGCTCAGCCAGGTGCTCTTCAAACGGATCGACCAGCCGGGCATGGTCCCCGGCGTCGAGGTGATGATCTGCACGCCGGCGGTCCGCAACTGCATCCGCGAGAACCGCATCTTTGAGATTCCCAACGTCATCGAGACCAACCGGGCGATCGGAATGCAGTCGCTGGACGAGTCGATCAAGACGCACTACCTCAACGGCCGGATCAGCCGGGACGACGCCCTGAGCAAGGCGTCCCACCCCGACAAACTCCAGCAGGCGATGTGTGCATGAGAGAAGAGAGGGGCCAGTGGCTAGGGGCTAGGGCTAGAGGTCAGAGACCAGGGAACAGGAGAGGCACGACAGCAACGGGCGCCGGGGGTCGAGGAACGGCGCCGGTTGGCTGACGCGGACGGAAGAGCCATGCCGCACTATCGGTTTGAAATCCGGCAGACGGGAGGCCAGGTCGCCTCGGGCGTAATGGTCGCCACGAACATGACCGAGGCCAGCGAGATGCTGCGCCGCCAGGGCGGGCACATCCTGGCGCTGGCGCCGGCAGCCGCCCCGCGCAAGAGCGGCGGCGGGGCGTCGGTCATGCAGTTCCGCGTCGGCGGCAACCCGACGCTCAAGGACGTCCTGAACTTCACGAACCAACTCGGCGTGATGATAAAGGCCGGCATCAGCCTGCGAGCCGCCATCGAAGGCATCGCCGAGCAGACCTCCAAGCCGAAGTTCAAGGAGATGCTCGACCAGGTCCGCCGCGACCTCGAGGGCGGCAAGCAGCTCAGCGATTCGCTGGCCCGCTTCCCCAAGACCTTCTCGCCGCTCTACCTGAACATGGTGCGGGCGTCGGAGATGTCGGGCTCGTTCGGCAAGATGCTCGACCGCATCGCCGACTACCTGACCCAGCAGTCCGAGACCCGTTCGATGGTCCGGTCGGCCATGATCTACCCGATCATCATCGCGGTGATGGCCGTCACTACCACCGTGTTCCTGCTGACCTACGTGCTGCCCAAGTTCGTCACGATCTTCGAGGGCAAGGAAGCCGCCCTGCCCGCGCCGACCAAGTTGCTGCTGGGCATGTCCGGGTTCATGATCGAGTACTGGTGGCTGCTGCTGATGCTCATCGGGGCGTCGATCTGGGGCTTCCTGCTGCTGATCCGAACGGTCGGCGGGCGGACCTGGTGGGACGGCGTGAAGCTGCGCATCCCGATCTTCAAGCGGATGTGCCGGGCCCTCTACATCAGCCGAAGCCTGCACACCATGGGCGTGCTGGTCAACGCCGGCGTGCCGATGCTGGACGTGATTTCGATCACCGCCCAGATCAGCGGCAACGTGCACTACCGCAACCTGTGGATGCTGGTCTTCAGTTCGGTCAAGCAGGGCAAGAAGATTTCGGCCCCGCTGCTGCGGTCCAACTACCTGCCCCGCTCGGTGGTGCAGATGATCGCCAGCGGCGAGGAGTCCGGCCGCCTGGGCGAGGTGCTCGACGACGTTTCGACCTTCTACTCCAAGGAACTTCGGACGGTCATCAAGAACGTGACGGCCATGATCGAACCGCTGATGATCGTGATTATGGGTCTTGTGGTCGGCTTCATCGCGATGTCGATCGTGCTGCCGATCTTCAAGCTCTCCAGCCTGGTGAAGTGAGCGGCCGACAGGCCGATAAAATCGTCAACGCGGCGCCCGTCATGGGCATCGCCTTCCAGGTCCGGCAGCCGGCGCGCCCGCCCGCTGCCGGACGCTATTTTCCCGCCCCGCGCATTTGCACTGCCCCCTGCCCGTATTGGAAACTTGATGTGAGAAGCGCTGGCGGCTGGGCCGCCAGGCGAGGCAGAACGATCCAGAGGGACAGAAGGCATGTTGCGCCGACCCTTGAAACTCGTACCCGTTCCGCGCCGATCGGGCCGTCGCGGCTTCATGCTCATTGAAGCGGCCCTGACGACGGTCATCATCGGGGTGGCCGTCGTCGCGCTGTTGGCCGTCATGGGCGCCGGAACCCGCAGCAACGCCGGCAGCCGCGACCTCGTCCGCGCGATCTTCCTGGCCCAGGAGGTTCGGGAGATGCTCGCCCCCCTGCCCATGCGGGAGGAGGGCAGCACGACTTTCGGCGCCGAGAGCGGCGAGACTTCCCTGGCCGCATGGGACGACCTGGACGACTTCAACGGCCGAAGCTTCTCCCCGCCGGTCAACGCCCAGCGGCAGACGCTGAGCGGCCAGGAGTGGAGCGACTGGCGGCAGCAAATTTCCGTCGAGAGCGTCGACCCCAACAACCTGGCCGGCCACCTGACCGTGCCGCAGGGGTCGACCGACTTCGTGCGCGTCACCGTCCGAATTTACAAGGGGACGAAGCAGGTCCACCAGATGTCATGGCTGGTGGCCGACTTCGCCACGCAGGACACGGGGAACTGACCATGAGCGATCAGACGCGACAGAACGACGCGGGGGCGGGCAGCCGTCCCGTCGTCCGGCCGCGACGGCAGGTGCATCCGGGCGTCGAGGGTCCGCCGGACCCGCCCCGGCCGACGGGCCTGCCGCCGTTCCTGGGCCGCACGCGGCGCGGATTTTCGTCGGTGCTGGCCACCTTCTACCTGATTCTCTTCTCGGGCCTGGCCGTCGCCTACGCGGCCATGAGCGGGTCCAACGCGGAGGTCTCCGGCAACACGCGCGGCGACCAGGTGGCCTACACCGCAGCCGAGTCGGGCCTGTCAGTGCTGCGGTATCACATGGCCGGCCTGACCTTCGCCGGCCGCACGACCAGCGACGAGGTATTCCAAGCGCTGGGCGAGCAATTGGCGGCCACGTTCGACGGCACGATGAACGCCGGCACGCAGCACGTCCAGTATGACGGCAGCCGCATCGTCATCCCGTCGATCTCGACCGATTCGTCGCTGCCGGGCAGCACGTTCGCCGCGACGATCACCCGCGACGGAGCGAACTACGTCCTCACGGTGACCGGCGACTGTCACGGGATCGACCGCCGACTCCAGTTGACGCTGGCTGAAGCCAATGCCCCGGGCAGCGGCGGGTTCCCGACGCACGGCATCATCAGCCGCGGCTCGATCGACATCAACGGGTCGGCGGTCCTGCGGTCGAACGTCCCCGGCGGCTCGTCGGTGATGAGCCTGGACGCCGACGCCTGGCAGCCCATCCACGTCAACGGGTCTGGCCAGTACGACGGCGACTTCTACACCGTGAAGGCGGGCGTCGAGGCCGGCGACATCTTCAACGGCTCGCACCGGTTCCTGAACGCCGAGACAGGCCAGTACGAGACCGACGCCGACGCCCACGTGCACGCCGGCATCACCGAGCCGACCTGGCCAGAGGTGGACACCGAGACTTTCGCCAACCTCATCACGGCACTGCCCCACACCGTGGTCAACAGTAACCAGAACGGCGTGCAGGACCTGCACAATGTCCTGATCCCGGCCAACTCGAACGTCAGGTTCAACGGCACGACGACGATCAACGGGCTGGTCTACGTCGAGTGGCCCAACGACATCCGCTTCAACGGGTCGCTGAACATCACCGGAATGATCGTCTTCGAGAAGCCGCCGTTTGAGCCGGACGTGAACGCCGAGCCGACCAACAGCCTGACGTTCAACGGTTCGATCAACGCCCGGGGCCCGGACAACCTCCCGGACACCGCCGAGTACGCCGGGCTGCGCGACAAGCTGCACACGTTCCTGCTGGCGCCGGACACGGGGGTGACGTTCAACGGGGCGTTCGGGAATGTGGTCGGCTCGATCTACACCAGCAGCCTGCGGATGAACGGAGCCACGTCGGGCACGATTCGCGGCTCGATCATCGTGGACCGGCGGCTGGAGTTCAGCAAGAACGGTTCGATGAACGTGTACTTCGAGGTTCAGGAGGGCGACGAGGACATGGCCGGCCTCCAGTTCCCCAGCAACAAGGTGCTCAAAGTCGTGCCCAGCAGTTACGCCGAGCCGTGAGGCCGGCAGGGAAGTGATGCCATGATCACCGACAGACGTGCCCTTCGTGTCCGTGCGGGCTTTTCGTCGCTGATGGCGACGGTCTACGTCGTGCTGTTCGCCTCGCTGGCGACGGCCTACGTCGCGATGAGCGGCGCCAACACCGAGGCCAGCGCCAACGTCGGTCGAATCGACCGGGCGATGCGGGCGGCCGAGTCGGGCCTGAGCATTCTGCGCTACCACATCGCCGGGCTGACGTTCAAGGGCAACCTGAGCAGCGACGAAATCTTCACTGGCCTGGGCCAGCAGCTCGCCGCCGAGTTCGACGGTACGATGAACACGAGCGGCCACTCGGTCGCGTATTCGCAGACGCAGATTCTCGTACCGGAAATCGCCGCCGACGCCGCCATGCCCGATACGGTTTTCAGCGCGAGGATTTCCCGCAACGGAACGACCTACATCCTCGAGGTGACCGGGAGGATGCGCGACGTCAGCCGCACGATCCGCATCGACTTCGCCGAGGCCGAGGGTCCCCTGGATAGGATGATCCTCCAGCACGGCATCAGCAGCCAGGGGGCCCTGGTGTTCAACGGGGCAGCCACCATGCGGTCGAACATCCCCGGCGGCAGCGCGGTGATGAGCCTGGACACCGAAGCCTGGCGGCCGATCCGCGTCAACGGAACGGGGCAGTTCGACGGCGACTTCTACATGACCAAGGACGGCCTGACCGGCGCCGACGTGTTCAACAACACGAACTCCACCTTCCTGTCGGCTGACGGGACGACCTACGACAGCAACGAGGACGCCCACACGCACTCCGGCGTTCCGGAGCCCCAGTGGCCGACGGTCGACACGGCGCCGTTCGCGTCCCTGATCGCGGCCCTGCCCCGCACGGTCGTCACGAGCACGACCGACACGAGTTCGATGAGCAGCCTTCACAACGTCCTCATCAAGGCCGGCGCCAATCCGACCTTCAAGAGCGGGGTCAACATCCAGGGGCTGATCTACATCGAGTGGCCCAACCGCGTCACCTTCAACGGCAGCGCCACGATCACGGGCATCATCGCCTGCCAGCCGCCGCCCTACACGCCCGACGTGGACGACCCGGCCACCAACCTGCTCCGCTTCAACGGCGCGGTCACCAGCAGCGGCGTGGAGAATCTGCCCGATACGGCCGAGTACGCCGGGCTGCGCGACAAGACCGGCTCATTCATCCTCGCCCCGGACTACGAGACCGAGTTCAACGGCGCGATGGGAACCGTCAACGGCACGATCTACACCAGTGAACTGGACCTCAACGGAAAGACCACCGGCACGGTCCGCGGGGCGATCCTCGTCGACCGCCGCCGCCAGTTCACCAAGTTCGACTCGGTGGACCTCTACTTCATCAAGGGCGGCACGGACGACGTCCCGGCCGGCCTGGTCTTCGACAAGCTCAAGGTTCTCCAGCTCGTGCCCAGCAGCTACCAGGAGATCACGCCGTGACCAGGCGCGTTCGCACATCCCGCGCCCGCCGCACCGGCGTCAGCCTGATCGAACTGCTGATAGCGCTGGCCATCACCGCCGTGCTGCTGATGGCCGTCAGCATCGCCTTCGACGGCAGCTTCTCCAGCTACACCGAGAACCAGGAGCTGGCCGACGCCACGCAGGCCGCCCGCGTCCTGAGCTATCGCATCATGAACCAGGCCCGGCGCAGCAGCTACCTCAACGTCAGCGACAGCGGCAACCGGATTGAAGTGGAAACCCCCGACGAGAACTACCAGTACATCTACGTCTACTCCGCGGGCCAGAAGCAGGTCACGCTTTCACGCATGAACCTGGACACGCTGGCCGTCGAAAGCCTCGGCACGGTCGATCACGTCGACGCGTTTTCGATCCCTTCGCCGCAGTGGACCACCAACCCGCCGCGGCTGACGCTCTCGATGACGCTCAACGTCGGCGGCAACACCGCGACAACCACCACATCAGCCGTTCCGCGCCAGACCATCGCGTTCTGACTTTCACTGCCCCGCCGCCACCGGGTAGAACAGCGGCATGCCGTCGCGTCGGTTGGCCGAGTCCTCGGCCAGGAATCGCTGCACCTTCTCCGACAGCAGGTAGTCGGCCAACTTCCGCGCCCCCTCGACGTTCACTTCGCCCGCCTTGGCCGGGTCGGCCTCCATCACCACGTAGGGCCGCCGCATCTGCGGGTCGCCCTGCACGAGGATTTCCATCTCCTGGCCCTTGAGCTTCTCATAGAGCACAGGCATTCGGCCGACGACGACGTAAGCGTGCCGCTTCACCGCCAGGTCGAGGATCCGCGTGTGCTCCACCCCCTCGTCCTGGAGATACCACGCCCCAGCCGGCGAGATGCCGGCCTGCTTCCAGAGCTTGTGGCACATCTCCCGGCTGCCGATGCCCGAGAAGTCGATGAACGGCGCCTCCGCGGCGGCGATTCGCCGGAACGCCTCCGCGCCGTCGGTCAGCCCGCGCACCTTGGCCGGGTCGTCGACGGGCCCCACGATCACCAGGTCGTTCCGCGTCCACGGCCGCATCCGCCTGCCGTAGCCGTCAGCCACAAGGTCCGTCGTAATGTCGCCCGAGTGCATCGTCAGCAGATCAACGCCGCCTTGGCGCATCGCCAGGTCCAGAACCGGCCGCGGGCCCGTCGCCACGACTTCCACCTTCAGCCCGGTGTCGGCCTCGAACATTCGGCTGACCCGTTCCCATAGTCCGGTCATGGTCATGCCCCCGATGACCGCGACGCGCACGACGCCCGGGCGCCCGCCCGCACGGGCGTCGGGCTTGCCCGAGCAGCCGACCAGCGTCGAGAAGGTCAACAGGCAGCAGGCGATCGCGGTCAGCCGCATGGTCACGCTCCTATTGTACGGGGCCCTGGTTGACGCCCGTGGTACCCGGCTGCCATCGCACGTCGGGCAGGTTCGGATCGCCCACGCCGCAGCCGAGTTCGGTCCCGCTGCGGCTCTCGACGTGGCCATCGAGGAAGGAGAGGTTCGCCCGGCCCATGTGACGGGCAAGCACGCTGTATACCAGCATCGACGGCACGGTCGAGGCGTACGGCCCGGGGGCGTCGGCCATGAACACGACCGTCTCGGGGCGCGTGAACTCGCTCAGGACATGCGGCCGCGGCCGGATCCACGGCGACAGGTACATGTTCATCGCGTAAGGCAGGTAGTTCGCGCTGCCCGGGTCCCGGGCCGACGGGCAGCAGAAGATGGACCGCCGATCATCGCCGACGCGCCGCCCGGCGGCGACGGCGTCGACGTAAGCCGGCTCGCCGACCTGCGGCGGCAGCACGTTGAACCAGTCCTCAGGCCGGTCGATGCGCGACAACTCCTGGATGCCCTGCCCTCGCCGCGGGATCACGTCGTCGTGCTCGTTCATGTACATCTGCAAAGCGATGCACCATTGGCGGAGGTTGGACTGGCAGGCAGCCGACTCGGCCTGCGCGCGGGCCTGGCCCAACGCCGGCATCAGCACCGCCAGCAGCAGGGCCATGATCGCCAGGATCAGAAGCAGTTCGATCAGCGTGAACGCCGCACCGGACTGCCCGCATCGAGTCATCGCCGCCTCAGCCTCCCCACGCCCATTGCCGCGCCGACCAGCAGCAGCGCCGCCGTCGCCGGCTCGGGCACAGCCGTCAGCGTCAGCACGGGCATGGGGCGCGTCGCGCCGGTGATGTTGCGGGAGTTGAACGTGAAGCCGATCGAGTCGCTGGTCGCTGCCATCAGGAAACTCACGTCGCCGCCGGCCCGGATGTCGGCCAACAGCGCCGCCGCCAGCGGCAGACTGTGGACGCGTTGCGACGCAATCGTCTGGTCGCCGGAGCCCAGGTTGGCGAACGCGCTGCCCAGCGACACGTCGTTGACGGCGCTCAGGTAGCTGCCCAGGGTATCCCAGGTCAAGCTCGTCTCGGACCAACTGTCCGACGCCAGCCAGCGGATTTCGAACGTGCCGGCGCCGCGGCCGAAGTTGTTGTTGGACGGCTCGCCGAACTCACACACCTTCAGCGTCGCGCCCGTCAGGGTCCACGCCCCCGCGCCGAACTGCGCGTCCAGGCTCGCAACGGCTGCGGCGACGTTGAACCGGATGAACGTGTCGGCCAGTCCTGTCAGGCTGCCCGATCCGTTGAGCGCGTCGGCACCGGCGACCGACAGCGCGCCGTTCGTGCCGTAGTTGGACGTGGACGCATTCTGTCGGACGTAGGTGTCCGCCGTCGGTATGACGTCCACCGACACCGTGGCCGCCGCGGCCGTGCCGGCCAGTCCAAGAACGATGAGTACAGACAATCCCCTCCGCATCCGTGATGCTCCCTTCGTTGGCCGGGGAATACGGATCTCAAGACCTGCCGGCCAGGGCCACCGCGTGGATGACGCCATCCCGCGTCTTGAGGTAGCCCCGCTCGCCGGCTACAAGGAACGGATCGCAGGACGGCAGGTCCTCCTGCTGCCACCGGACCTGCCCGTCGGCAATATCAACGGCCACAACACTCCCGTTGCCGCGGCTGTCGGCGAAGTAGAGCTTGCCTTCGCCCAGCGTCAACGGCCCGCAGCCCTCGGCCGCGTGCTCCCATTCCGGCTGGCCGTCTGCCAGCCGGATCGCACGGACCGACTTGCCGCGGATGTAGAGCCGCCCGTCCGCCGCCAGGACGTGCTGCGCCGGATCGCTCGAACGTCTCCAGAGCACCAGGCGAGACTGCGGATCGAGGCAGCAGATTTCGCCCCCGTCCGCCAACCGGCGCGATACGCAGAGCCCTCCGCCTGCCACCGCCAGTTCCGGACGGTCGAACGACATGCCCGGCTGGTCGAACGACTCACGCCAGAGAATCCGCCCGTCGTCCGCGCTCAGGCCGTAGGCTGCCCGGTCGGTGGCGACGTAGACGCGCCCGCCGTCCCCGGCCGCGGAGGAGACCAGCCCCTCGCCGTCGATCGGCCGGACCCAGCGCGGCTGGCCCGCGGCGTCGAGCATGTGGACCGTCCGCTCGCTAGACCAGCAGACCGAGTCGCCCATCAGCACGGGGCGCTGGAGTTGGAGCGGACGGGCCGCGTGGTCCGGGCGATAGTGCCACAGGGGTCGGCCGGTCGCGGCGTCCAATGCCACGATTCCAACCGACCCGCTCTGTTCGCTGAGGCAGTAGACCCGGTTGCGGTCGGCCGCCAGGTAGCCCATGCTGCGAATCGGCGAAAGCCACAGCCGCCGCCCGTCCGAAGCGTTCATCGCGGCGACGCGCATGTCGCCCAGGCCGGACATCAGGTAGATGCGGCCGTCGGCCATGATGGCCGTGTCAGCCGGCGACATGGCCGCGGAGCGCGCCCCGCCGCTCTGCCAGATCTGGAGGTGGGATTCAGCCGCGACGGGCCCGGCAGCCGGCGCGTCGACCGGGCGGTCGGTGTCGTGGAGATACAGCCGCACCGACAGGACCAGCAGCACCGCCGCAGCCGCCATCCCTCCGACGGCGAACCAGCGGAGGAAGCGCCCGCGCCGGACGCCGCGAATCTCCCTGGCGACAGCCGCCCCCAGGACCGCGGCGAACTGCGGCCGCGGGGCCGTCGGAACCTCGCCCGCGGCGACGCCAAGGACGAGGTCGCCGTATTCACGGGCCAGGGCACGGCAGTCCGCACAGGCGGCCAGATGCTCGTCCAGTTCTGCCCGGGGTCCGACGCCCGGCCCTTCAAGCGCCATCGCGGCGATCAGTTCGCCTGCCCGTTCGCAGTTCATCACCTCTCCTCGAAACAAGAATACGCCCGGAGTGACGGCGGCGTGACGGGATTCGGGATCGCTTAGGAACGGAGGTCGGCCGATCGGCCGGCGGCGTAGGTCTGGCGGAGGCGGTCCAGGCCGCGCTGGGCCCGCTTACGGGCGGCGTCCTCGCTGATGCCCAGGGCGGCGGCCACGTCGCGGAACGGGAGATCCTCGACGATCCGCAGCGACAGCACGTCGCGTTCGCCGCGCGGCAGGCGGGCCAGCAGGTCGCCCTCGCCCGAAGCCGGAGCGGCCGGCGGAACGTACTCGCGGATCAGCAGCGAGGCCTGCTCGATGGCCCGCCGCTGGCGATGACGCCGACGCAGCACGTCCATGCAGATGTTGCGGAGGATGGCGTAGAGCCACGTCGTGAACGGCCGGTCGGGGTCGTACTGGCTGCGGTGGCGGACGATGCGAAGCAGGGCCTCCTGCACCGCGTCCTCAGCCGACGCCCGGTCGTGCAGCAGGCGCGTCGCGACAGCCAGCGCGCTGGGTAGGTGGCGGGCAATCAGTTCGTCGATCGCCGACTCGTCCAGCTTCTGCCCGAAGCGCTTCATCAGCGCCTCGTCGCTGAGATGTTCAAATCTTTCGGACATCCTGCGTTCCAACTCCAACACGGGCCCCACGCATGGGGCCGATTGCGACACTCATCTGTCAACCCCGCCCAGCCGGCCTGGGACCGCAGGAAACGAAAGGCTGTCGCCCCGCCGGCCGCTACGCCGGGGTCAGCGAATCGTCCTGGGGCGGCTGGGGCGGCGGCGTTGTGGAGGGCGGCGCAGCCGGCGGCGAATCCGGCGGCACGGTGGCCGGGGCCTGCATCGGCGGCTGCGGCGGCGGAGTCGTCGTGGTCGGCGGAGGCGACACGGGCGGCGCTGTCTGCACCGGGGGCGCCGGGGCGGCCCGCAGGCCCATTGCAGCGCGGATCTGACGCCGGGCCAGCGCAGCCGCCTGGACCACGCCGTCGTCGGGATCATCCAGGGCCGCCTCCAGCGCGGGCAGGGCCGGCGCCGCGGCCGCTCCGATGCGGCCGAGCGCCTCGGCGGCGTATGTCCGCACGTAGGCGTCAGGATCGCGGGCCAGCGCATCGGCGAGATAGGGGACGGCCCGCTGGCCGCCCGGGCCCATCAGGCCGATCTGCCAGGCGCCCCAGACCCGCTCGAGGGCCCAGCCGGATTGAAGCTCGTCGAGATGGCCGTTCAGTTCGACCTGGCTGCGTGCGTCGACGATGTCGGGCGGGCCGGCCTCGCAGCCGGCGATCGTCCCGGCGACGGCGGCGGCAGTCACAAGCACGAGCGCCCGCAGGCCCAGGCGAATCATGGACGTTACCTCCCAGCCGGTCGCGATCACTGCGACCCGCCGCCGCTGATGGCGCGGTAGAAATCGTCGGTGATCTGCTGCATCTCCTCGGACAGATCGCTGCGATGGTCCTCGTGGAGCTGGCGCTGCTTGTCTTCCTTGACGTCGGCCTGGCGGTCACTGCCGCCGAGGCCCTGGCCGACGCCGGTGCCGGACTGGAGGCCTTCCTTGCCGGCCATGCGAGCCTTGTCGTCGCTGGCAGCCTTGTTGTCGCGGGCGACGGCGTCCTGGCGGACGCGGTCGAAGTGCTCCTTGTACTTCTCGACGAAGCTGGAGAACTCACCGGCATCCATGCCGAGCTTCTTGAGCAACTCGGGGTCGGGCTGCTCGCCCTTGCGGAGCTGGTCGGCGGCGGTGTCAATGGCCTTGCCGACGGTCTGGAGATTGGAACCGGAGCCTTGCGGGCCGAGTTCGTGGTCGTCGATCGGCCCGCGTTTGTCGGGCGTCTGGCCCTGGAGGGCGCCGCCGCCGGTCTGGATGCCTTCGGTCAGGCCGCCGGCGCCGGTCTGGCCTGCGCCGCCGGAGCCGCCCTGACTCTGCTGGCCGCTGTTGCCGTTAGGCCCGCCACCCTGCCCCTGATCGCCGGCCTGTCCCTGCCCCTGCCCCTGCCCTTGTCCCTGGCCTTGTCCTTGTCCCTGCCCCTGTCCCTGTCCCTGCCCTTGTCCCTGCCCCTGTCCTTGGCCCTGTCCTTGCCCCTGTCCCTGTCCCTGTCCCTGTCCTTG
>JAJVII010000033.1 GCA_022072085.1 Phycisphaerae bacterium | reverse complement strand
TCGACAGTCTGTCACGGATCGGCCTCCCTGCCTGGTGTAAGCGGATGTTTCAGATACCCGCATTATACAGGGCTTCGGAGGCCGTTCTTATGCGCAGCAGCGTGAAACTCGTGAATAATCAGGGCTATGATGATTGTTGAAGGGTTAGAGCCTAACTTGCCTTCACTCTTTGCGGAAATGACTTGGTATGAATTATCCCCGTAAGTGAAAAGGTCTTCCCTTATGGCCAACTTCTTTTTACTTATCAACGGCCTGAGAAGCGGGCTGTTCCTAACAAAGCCTTTCGCAAGCCTGTATATCCTTCCAGCCTGTTCAACCGTCTTCGCGGCCCCGTAAATGGCCGCGCCGTTCTCGCCGTCACACAATAGAAAGTAAAGGGCCAATGCGGCGGCTAAGCTACTCTTCCCATTCTTGCGGGGGATGGCCAAGAAAAGAGTTTTATACTTTCGGGTTCCATCCTCTTTCTTCCAGCCCACTACCTGACGGACTATATCCCGTTCCCATTCTTCCAGTATGAACGGCTGGCCTTTATGTTCCCCTTCCCAATGGTTGAGTTGAGAAATGAATAAAACCGCCTTATCGGCCTCAACTTCGTCAAAGTGGTAGTCCATTTATGCCGGTTTAAGTAACAGCTTCGTCATCCTCTCAACCTCTTCCTCTTCATTTATGCCTTTAGTCAGGTTGAGTAATACGCCAAATCGCCATACAGTCATAGCCGCCTTATTGCGGATGGCTACATAAGGGTTTGGCTGTAAGTAGCCGCTTTGGGATTTGATTACCTTCCCCTGTTCCGCGAGCTGGGCCGTTGCTTCCTCAAAGTCGCTTACGGCCTCAGCATAGACGGCCAGTAAGTCAGGGGTGATCGGCCCTTGCTCTACAAAGGGCTTCAGGGCCTTATAGACGGCCTTGGCGCGGCGTGATAGATAGGTCGGGCAATTCTTCGTCATTCAATACCCCTGTATTTCTACCTCAAAAAAAACGCGATGGGGGGCGACGGTCAGGAAGGAAGGGGCCAAAAACATTTTCACCCCCCTACCCCCGGCCCCACCCATTGACCATAGACGGCCGTAAAGGGTTCCAAGCTGGTATATACACTCACATACTTCCATTCCTTGTAAGGGTTGGGATAGTTATACTTCCATCCCCAATCGTGTAATACCAGATAGTCAGCCCTTGACTTGTATTTATCTATCGCCTGTCGCCTTGTATGATCGGGCAGGCAATCAACTAACACCAACCCGTAACGGCTTGGCTCTTCCACTTCCTTCAAGTCACTCACTATCCAATGCTCTTTACTTCTCATTCCCTCAAACTGCCTCAGCCATTCCTTATCATTCTCAACCGTAATCAACAGCCGATCCTTACAGAGAGTATGAAGAATCGGGGTTGAGTAGAGGCCCGCGCCCAATTCCAAGACTGGCCCACTTGAAATAAAAAGGTGTTCTATCAGGGCCGGTAGATGCGATCCAAAGCGATAGGCTGGCTGTATCATATTAGGTAGTTAGGTTGTTTGCTTAACCTGAATGAATAGTTTTGTTTTGCCCTGTCACTCTTACGCCATACTCTGTCAGGATGATCTATATGAGTGAGGCAGTTAGGCAACTCAACCCTTTTAATTCCCAACTCTCTACAACGGGTATGAAGGATGTTGTCTTCCCCGCCCCATCCTTTACACCTCTCGTCAAAACCCCCAACCCTCACCCAATTAGCAGAGGATAAGGCGTTGAACGCGCCGGGGTTTCTTCTAACATTAGTAGTGCGGGGACACCATAAATGCTTATCCCCTGTATGTAAGGCTGTATAATCCACCAACTCAGGCGGGATTATCAAATCAACATCTGTCTGTATGATGATGTCGCATCCTTCATTTATCAGCCGCTTCAACCCCATATTCAAGCAAGCGGCTTTGTTGAATAATCCATCATCCTGAAAGGTTATATCCCTCTCTGTAATCGCCTCAACCCTGTATCCAGTTAGGTGAGTAGAGAAGCGTTCTAACTCTTTCGGCAGCTTATAAGCCACCACTACTATACCTACTTGTCCCATTTTTTTTATCATAGAGAGCTTCGCCATCTTTAAAGCAAGGCGAAACACTTTAAGGTTATAAGTATCTTCTGCTGTAAAAGGATTTACTTTTCCCATTTGCTTTTATCACCATAGGTGCGGCTGAGCCAAGGCAAAGCATAACGGCTGAAGGTTCCATTCACGCAATTCAAGAATAGCGGCGGGTGTTCCATTAGCCGCTTCAACTCGCCTTCCCGATGATTTCTTTTGATCCTATATTGGTGGGAAGCGTTCAGTATGGTTGGCTGGTCATAATAGAAATTGAAATACAACTCTTCGGTCAGTAATACAGGGGCCTTCCCCCAACCATATTGTTGTAGGTCTAAGAGTTTATTTGACTCAAAGAAGAAAGGCATATGCGTTCCGTATTCCCATACTTCCCGCCCTAACTGTCTTAGTTTATGGAATGTCCTTATCTTGATCCGGTTGTAGCCTGTCAATGGCGCGACATCCCGATCTCTTTTACAGGCGGCTAAAGGAAGCTTGAAGAAATCATCCTCAACCGGCCGCAAGGCAAATATATCATCCATCCACCATACATAGCTTTCCAGTATTTCGGCCGCTTTGATAAGCTTTGCCTGCGCGTCAATATAGTTTCTTTCATTACAGTAAGCGAGCCGTTTCATTTGGATTGCGGGGCCTGTATAATAGTCGGGTATATCCCCAATGATAATTGGCGTAAGGGAAGTGTTGCGTTCAATGGATCGCAAGACATATCTAATCTCTTGCCCTTCGGCCTCACTTTTTATATGCGTTATTATTGCGTTCATTATGAATGGCTGCGTGACATTCCCGACAAAGGGCCTGAAGAGTTTCCGTCATATAGCGATAAGGTAAATCCGTTCCGCTCATATGATGAACTTCAACGGCTGGCCTTTCCCCGCATTGCTGACAGATTGGAAAGCGGCCCAACACCATTAGTCTTAGGCGTTGCCACCTATAATCATAGATGGCTGAATGTGTTTCTTGTCGGGCCTTCCTATTCCTGATTTGGGCCTGAGTCTTGTATGTCGGTGGGCGAATAGGCATTTGTCTTAAAGGTGCGGCTATGCCGTCTCTCTTTCTTCTCAAAGTATCTAACTGCGCTGTTGGGGCTTTTGCCTTCCAAGTTGGCTAAAATGGCTGTCTGGATCGCGTCAGGTATAAGGCTGACTGGAAGGTAATTCAACAGGCGGAAATCAAAGTCAATGTCTTTCAGGATTTGGAAAGTTTCAAGGTCAATAACATCTTTATAACGGTTCATATACCACTTACATTTATTTTCATCCATACCTATATATATGCCTCAGCGAATGACATCAGTGAATTAAATCACTTACAAAACAACTTATGGGCTGGTCTTCCTGACTGGCCTTGGTGGATAGGTTATTACGCAACATCAACACCAATTCAGTAAGAGGATAGAGGTTGGTAAAATCCCTTCCGCAATCCCCGCACAATACATATACATCCCTATCTATGATAGTGAAGTGATTAGTGTAGCCGTTCAGTAAAACCTTCCCGCATTTATCACACTTGAAGATCGGGGCCAGCTTATCATCTTTCGTTTCTATGACTTTAATCATCAGGCCCCGCGATAGGGATACACCAACTCATAACGGGATAAAGCGTCATTCCTGACTATCCATACATTCTCATAGCCTTTGCGTTTCAGCATATCCCGTTTATGCCTCAGCCCGTTAAAAACTTCCTCTTTACAGGGGTAATGTAATGTTGTCTCAATCCTGTATCGTTTATCCATTTGTTCCTTTATTTAGTCGGGGGTGGGTGGGGGTCTTACTTTACGCGCGCCCCACCCATCAACCCCGAATAATTCACTGAGTATAAGAAGCGTTGAAGGCGTCTATGATGGCTTTCTTTTGGTCGGGCGATAAATCAACACGAGCATTGACACTATCAACAAAGGCTGTATCACCCTGCGCGACTTGTTTAGCCTGTTGTTTCACGATTGCTGAATAGCCAAGCGTGAAGACGGTTTTGAGGCGATCCCATATCCAGACAAGGGCAACTTTAAGCCAGCCGAAAACAACAGGGACAGCGGCGGGGAAGAAAAGGAAAAGGACAAGCAAGCCGACAGCCACAAAGCCAAAGGTTCCGAAAGTGAAATCCTTGATTCTCTGCCAGAGGCTACTAACCGCCCCCCATTGGCCAGCCCCGCCCTTGAAGCTGGTGGCTTGATCCGTTGCCTCAGCATTCACGCCAGAGGGGGAAATACTGACGGCCGGGGCGGGGCCTGTCTGTATTTGGGCCGGTTGCTGGCGGCTGATTGTCTCACCGGGCGATACACCCAAAGGCGACATAATCCGCAAGTGATCCACTTGACGGCTGTAGGCGATCCCTTCACCCTCATAGGTAGTCAGGGAAGGCGTGATTTGGCTTTCTTCAACCTCAACGCTTTCCCCGTTGGGCATCTCAACAGCCACAACACCCGCAACGGCCTGGCTGGGGTTGTCTTTCTTACAGCCAGTCAAGACGGCAGCCGCGAAAGCTACTACAATTCCAATGCGTTTCAATGCGTTCATTCTTTCACCTCTTCAATTGCTTTATAGCCATTCTCACTTTTTACCAACAGGTAGGCTTTACCGTGATAGACAAAGCGATAGGTTTTCTGCCCTTCCCCTTGCGAGCTGGCCTTTACTGGTGTCTTTTGATAAGTCTCACTGACCTTAGCATACTGACAGCCAGCCATACCAGTAATCAGGATAAGGCCGACAAGTATAAGTAGTTTCTTCATATTCATCCTTTCAGGAAGGGAAGAATTGGGGGGCTGGTGCGGCGGCTTTCTGCCTGTTGGGAACAGCCCCCCGATTTGATATACGCTCTCTTCCTATCTATATAACGCACACTTCATTACCGTTTTTCCCTCTTATTTGGTTGTAAAGTTGAAAGTATCTGTAATACCTGTTTAAGCATCTGGTGTATTTCTTCTAATAGAGCTTTTTCTTCACTCATATCTTCCTTTCTTCGATTCGTTTCTTTGCCCACTCATACTTATCCTGTAAGCACTGGGCCAGCCATAAGCAAAACTCAACCCCGTCAAGGTGCGCGATCCGTCTATGACACCTGTAACAGAGGCTTACGCCATTATCCAAGTCATAGCGGTATTCCGGCCAGCGTTCTTTAGACAGGATATGATGCGCGTTGAGGCGTGCTGGCCGTTCCCCCTTTTCATCCTTTATGGTCTTCACCCCGCATTTTTCGCAACGGTTGTCGGCCCTGTCCCTGACGGCTTTTGACCAAGCTATGTGTTTTTTGTCATACTTCATTTGCCCCCATGTATTCGCACTATATCAACACAACCACCGCAGTATGGGTCGATTGCAATGGCGGTTTCAACAGCAATCCTAACCGCATCATCCGCAGCAACATTTGTATATGCAATAATTGAATCGTCTATCCATCTGACCGCCTCAAGTGCCTTAAACACGCCTTTTGCAATTACTGCGCCAGAACCAATCGCAACGCTATCATCGGAATAGGCGTAGCCATTCTCTTCAATTACCCACAACTCGCCGCGCCATGCAATCATTATGCTGCCCGGTAAGTATGTTCTATCGCTCTCTTTTTTCAAGGTTCCATAGGCATTCAGTTCTTTCTTGAGTGCGGGCAGAAATCTCTTGCTAATCCACTGTGCGGCATCATCCTTTTTGCTTCGTTGCGGTATATCCATATGTTTCAAAACAGTCATCAAAACCGCATCGCCGCAAGAGGACAATACATAGTCCCCATTCTCTATTATTTTATTGATATATGTCTTATCGTCGCCGGTTGCCTGTTGGTCTGCCGCAATTATGATTCTATCATAAGTTCTTATTGCCGCTATTACTGTCATACATCTTCCTTTCTTCTTTATATAATAATGTCAGTAGAAATTATACTATCCAAAGTAGAATTATATTTATCCATCATCTTGTCGGTGAGCCGTTCCCTTATCGCCCTGTTCCATTCGGCAAAGGCAGGGGCTGAAAGGCGCAGGGGGGAAGCCAACCCATATAGCACGTGATATGAGTGGGCAATCGGGTTGCGGGGATGTAGGACAAAAGTAGTGAGATCGGCTGAGTAACAACAAACCCAAAAAGGAATACCGGCCAGTGTAGCCAGTTTTGATTGAGTCAATATATTAGCATTCTCAAGGCTACAATCCTTGAAGGGTATTCCTTCCCGCTTGAAGTCAATTAAAGCTACAGGTGTCTTCAAATTGTATAGAAGCCAGTCGCAATCACAAGCCGGGGCCTCAACCCCATAGACGGTTTCAATTTCCCGCAGAAACTTACTGAGGTCTTTATCGCGCCAAGATGTTCTTTCTTCCCTACTCATACACTTATATATGAGTGAGGCATTCATTTTTTTTAAAAATCTTTGACTATTTTTTTAAATAAAAAATCCCCGCCAACCTCATAGACTGGCAGGGATCAAGGAATGAAATGGAATACAATCAGCTATACGGGTTTTTCTTCAGCCGCCGCAAGGCAGCCATAGCATTCTTACGAGATCGGCCGGTGGCGACATATTTAACGCCTGCCTCACTTGTCCGGCCGATCCAACAGCCGCCGGAAGCCGGTTGATCCGCAGGCAATACGCTTGACACCTGCCCTTTTACATCATCCCCCCTGACGACATAAAAGAGGCCGTCAATCTCAACAACCCAAATGTTGTCTATCTCATCCCATTCATAAAGATGCGTTGTATGAACGATTTCCATTGTGTTTCCTTTCTGGTAGGTGTTTCATTTATATATATGCTTCATCTACTATTTCTCAAAAGAAATCTATTCTTCATCAAGCGCAACAGTGATTTCGCCTTCATAACAAAGAAGGTTCAGCCAGTATTTCACTCTCATTTCCACCTCTTCCTTGAAATATAAAGGATGTTTCGGCTTTTGCCGTAATTCTAAGATATATTCCATCGTTCCGTCGGGATTATCACACATAGTAACGCTACTAACAATGGCTGGGCTTGTCTCTAAAAGGGATTGAGTAATGCGATTTGTTCCTATTGACGTGAGGCGGATTTTTGTATTAGGTTCAATCAACACTTTGGCTTTCATTTTATTCCTTTCTGTTAGAGTATGAATGAATAGCCGTATGCTTATATCATACCCTCTTTGCGGAAAGGTGTATCAGAAATCTTCCCCCTGATGGGTTAAATAAACTGATTTTTCTATTGTTGGTGTAAAGCCCAAAAATGGGTATGAAAAAATTATTCGAAAATATAGATTTTTGTATGCGTAATTATTATGGTGGATACTATATAATATAAATAAACAAGTCACTCGCTTTTCATCAACTAACTGTTGCGTGAGTGACTGATAAGATTGAAAAGTAAATTATCCGTCAAAGCAAAGAGTAAAGTTGAAACTTTGTCATAGAACATAATTTATTGAATAAATAGATTAGTGGTGGGTAGGATGAAACGGGCATCCTATTAGACAAGGGTAATAAGTTTGTAGAGATATAAATAAAATCTTGGCTCTGTCAGGCTACAACCAAGTCCGAATAACTCTATATTTATAAATTACCAGACGGATTAATAAACACTGAAAAGGCCTCTATTCGGTGAATGCCCCCGTTCTAAATATATATTAATAAATAAAAACCCCGCCTTGTTAGGGGCGGGGTTTTTGGTTGCTTCTCTATTTACCCGTCAATGAAGGCCGGATTGCGATACAGAGGCATTGCGCTTGACTGGTCAATCCGCCCGGCCGGATCAAGGCAACTCACCCCGATATACCTGACGGCATTCTTTCTGGTCATAATCCTGACTGATCTAACGGCCCCTGACCGATACTTGACGGTCAAATCGCATTCCCTCAGCCAGTAATCGTCAGGGTCGGGCTTGTAGATGTTGGCTGTAATCCGGCTGATAAGCTGACGGAAGGCCCCCCGCAAGGCTTCCCGCAGTTCCAACAGGGCTTCACCTTTGGCCTGTTCAAGCTGTTCAATCAACGCTTGTGTGTCTGTGAGGGTGTCGGCCTGACGGCTGGCCAACTTCCCTTGAAGGTCGGCTATTTCTTTTTCAACCTTACCCTGTTCATCTTCCAGCCGTTCAGCCGCCGGTATCAGGGCCGCAAGGCCCCGCCCGGCCGCGATAGCCGCCGTCACTTCCGCCAGCCGCTTTGATATGTCGGCCTGTTGTCCCTGTAGGGCTTGAAGGGCTTCACTGAGGCCCCCGTCATCCTCAACCGGCTTCAACTCGCCTGTAATAGCCAATAGAGCCGTTTCAACGGGCTTGTAGGCAAAGGCCAGATAGGGTATGCCTTTTTCCCCACGCATTGCCCGACTATCAACTATTTGGTGTTTATCCTTTTGGACATAGGTTAGGCTGGCCCCGTCAGGCGTGTAGAGTAACCCGCTAAAAAGATTATGACAGGAAGCCGACACCCGCCCGCGAGCATTGCGGCGAGCCTGTTGGGCCTGTTGAGCCGCAAAGAAAATCTTGGCTTCAATGATGGCCGGATAGTAACCCTCAACCGGCTGGCCGACAGGCTGACGATTTCCGGCCCTGCCCGTATGCGGCTGATACTCGCCTATGACGGCCTTGTTGCTGAGGATTTTAGAAACATACGAAAAATGCCAGCTTCCGGCCCGGCCGATGGGTTTGACGCCTTCCCGATTGAGAAGCTTGACGATTGCCCTTTTACCCAACCCATTAACCGTGAGGCGGAAAATCCTCTTGACGGTTGCGGCTGGCCCTTCCAACACCTTCCAAGCCCCGCCTTCCAGCTTCAACCAAGCGGGGCCTTTGGCGGTAATCGGCCCCTTGTTGGCCTCGGCTTTCTTCCGCTTCCAAGCCGCGCCAACCCGATCAGATTTAGCCTTGCTTTCATTGTTCCCGCGAGCAATGAAGGCAATTGCGGTAATGATGTTCCCGATTTCCTTTACGCTTTCGCGGTTGAATACCCCCTCAGCCGTAGCAACGGTAATGCCGTTCCTCAGTAACCCTAAAAGAAGTTCCAACGCTTCCGGTATTTCTTCCCTACTGAGGCGATCCAGCCGTTCAACCAGTAAAGCTGATCCTGACGGGATTTTACCGGCCTTCACCAAGTCAAGAATGATTTTTAACTGGCCGGTGTCTTTGTTGGCCCCCTTGAAGGCCGACACCCCCGCGTCAAGGAAGGTCAGATTTTCGGCCAGCCGGTAGCCGTTGGCCTTGGCCCAACCCTTTGACCACTCAGCTTGACGGCGCAGGCTATCCCCGGTAGCCTGTTGGGGTGATGAAAACCGGATGTAGGAAACCGCGATTTTCTCGGCGTTTTTGACCACTTTCTACCCTTTCACTAGGGGTTACTGTAGCTTGGTTGCAGCATTGGTCAATTTCGACCACAACATTCTGATGATCGGCCCGCCGGGGTCCGGCAAGACGATGCTCTGCCGCCGCGTGCCGACCGTGCTGCCGCCGCTGACGCTGGCTGAGTCGCTGGAGACGACGCGGATCTACTCGGCCTGCGGGCTGCTGCCGGCCGATCGGCCGCTGATGGCGACGCGGCCGGTTCGCTCGCCGCATCACTCGGCCAGCGCCCCGGCGCTGATCGGCGGGGGCAGCGTGCCGCAGCCGGGCGAGGCGTCGCTGGCCCATCACGGCGTGCTGTTCCTGGACGAGTTCCCCGAGTTTCCGCGGCAGGTGCTGGAGACGATCCGCCAGCCGCTGGAGGAGGGCCGCGTCACCATCGCCCGCGTTCAGGGCGCCCCGACATTCCCGGCGCGGTTCATGCTCATCGCCGCTATGAACCCCTGCCCGTGCGGCTACTACACCGATCCGCGACGGAAGTGCAACTGCTCGCCGCGGCAGATCGAGAACTACCTCGGCCGCGTCAGCGGGCCGCTGATCGACCGCATCGACATCCACATCGAGGTCCCCGCGGTTCCCTATCGCGAACTGGCGGCTGAGGGGTCGGGCACGAGCAGCGGGCAGATGCGCGAGCAGGTGCTGGCCGCCCGCGAGGTGCAGGCCCGGCGGTTTGACGGCGGCGACGCGATGGTCAACGCCCACATGACCGGCCGACAGCTCCGCACGCACTGCAAGCTCGACGCCCCCAGCCAACTGCTGATGAAGCAGGTGATGAGCGAGCTGGGCCTGTCCGCGCGGGCCTACGACAAGATCCTGCGGATCAGCCGAACGATCGCCGACCTGTCCGCCGCCCCGGACATCCGCCAGGAGCACCTGGCTGAGGCCGTGAACTACCGCCGCCTGGACCGCAAGCTGTAGGAGTTTCCCATGGACGTGCATCAAGCCATTCGCAATCGCTACTCCGTGCGGGCCTACCAGGGCCGGACGGTCGAGGACGAGAAGCTGGCCCGCGTGCTGGAGGCGGCTAGGCTGGCGCCGTCGGGGTCCAACCGCCAGCCGTGGAAGTTCGTCGTCGTCCGTGACGCCGGGATGCGGCGGAAGCTGGCCGTCGCCTGCCGCGAGCAGGCGTTCATCGCCGAGGCCCCGGTGGTGATCGCCGGCGTGGGGCTGATGCCCGACCGCGTGATGAGCTGCAACGTGCCGGGCGATCCGGTGGATGTGGCTATCGCGCTGGAGCACATCGCCCTGGCGGCGACGGCCGAGGGGTTGGGCACCTGCTGGATCGGCGCGTTCAACCAGGACCACGTGCGCGAGCTGCTGGGCGTTCCGGCGTCGGCCAAGGTGGTCGAGGTGATGACGCTGGGCTACGCGTCTGGCGAACCGCCGCGTCACAAGGTTCGTAAGACGATGGAAGAAATTGTCTGCTACGAGAAGTTCGCGTAGGGGCGGTTGAAAGGACTGGCGGCATGGCCAAGCCGGTACAGGATGCGTGGGACGGCGTCTATCGGCGCGTGGATGTTCACGTGCACAGCCGGCCGTTTGCCGGCGTGCAGTATCGCGGGTCGGCGTCGGCGTACGTGCGGAAGGTCCGCGCCGCCGGCATCGATGCGGTGGTGCTGTTGGCCCCGGGGGAGGCCTGCGACAAGGCGGTCCGGCGGTTCGGCGGCGACTTCGTCATCCCCGTACCGATGTACTACCTGCGCGAAATGCCCGGCCGCGATATTCGCGGCGACATGGAGCGATGGCTCGACCGCGGAGCCCGCGGCATCAAGTTCATCGCCCCGCTGCACAAGTACAGCGACGAACGTTACTGGCCGCTCTACCAGCTCGTGCTCGACCGCAAGGCCGTCGCCGTCTTCCACACGGGCTACCTTGCGGCCCGCAGCCAGCCGGAAATTCCGCCGGTCGAGATGGACGACATGCGGGCCGCCCACGTGGACGCCGTGGCCCGGCGTTTTCCCGATCTGAAGATTCTGATGGCCCACTTCTCCAACCCTTGGTGGGAGGAGGCGTGGAAGGTCTGCTGGAGCAAGCCCAACGTCTACGCCGACCTGTCGGGCGCGACGGCATTGCACCGGTCGATGAGCATGTGGGGCGAGATGTTCGCCCCCGACGGGCATCTGCTTCGTGACAGCCTGGCCAAGATATGTTTTGCCAGCGACGTCTGCTACCTGCACAACGGCCCGCACGAGTTCGCGCCCTATGTCGAGTTCTACCAGCGGCTGTTGGACCGCGTGAACGCCCCCCAGTCCCTGCGACACCGCGTCTGGGCCGGCAATGCGATTCGCCTGTTCGGCCTCAAGTCGGCGCGGTAGGCCCCGCGTCCTTGCGGCTCACGGCTGGCGGATGAACAGGCTGGTTGCGCGGATCGGGTATCCGTTCTTGAAGCCCGCGACGGTGATGACGAGATTGCCGTCCTTGTTGAGTTCCATCGTGAAGTTCCCCTTCACGTCGAACAGGCCGCTGCCGTCGGCCGACGTTTGCGTCCAGTTGCCGTCCACCAGCCAGCCGTCCAGTTCCCCGTCCATCGTCGAGGTTGCCTGGAAGTTGCTGGCCTTGGCGGTGATGCTCTTGCCGCGAACCTCGACGGTGCAGACGGTTCGCATCCCCCCGTCGGTGCTGACCCAGGCGCCGGCCATCTTCCTGAGGTGGTTCACGATGTCCGCATCGTTCCGGGCCAGTTGCTCCAGCTCGCGCTGGGCCCGCTCGGCGGCATCGGGGTCGGCCCTGCGACCCTGGCCTCGTTCGAAGTGAACCGCGCGGCCTGCCTGGCCTTCCTTCATGTAGTTCATCGTCAGCTTGTCGCCGTCTAGGACGAACTCGCACTCGCCGTTGTAGTGGCCGGTGTACTTGGCTTTGGCGGTGCGGCCGGCGATCTGCCCGTCGATGTCGTACGTCTGGCCCGCGACGGTCAGCTTGCCGCCGAGCGCGTCGCCGTTGACGGTCAACTCCAGGCGGTCGGGCTTGTCGCGATAGCCGGTCTGCGTAAAGGTCCCCTCGAACCCGGTCGGCGGCGGGGCCTGGCCCTGGTGGCCGGTGGGCTGGCGGTTGTCCGGCGCGGGCTGCTGCGGCGTGACCTGGCCGCCGTTGCCGTCTGGGTTCCGGGCCGGTGCGCCGGCGACGGCTGGGCCTCCGCCGTTGCCTGCGACAACGGCGCCGCCATCGTCGCCGCGAGACGGCGAGGAACGTCGCTGCCGGCTGCATCCCGGCAGCAGGAGCAGGCCGACCAGGAGAACCCCACAGGCTGAAGTCAGCAGACGGCATCTCACGTGCAGATCGGCGGCGGGTGCTTGCATCATGTCATCCCCGGATCAGGTGCAGGAAGTGGCGGCTCAACATCATTATGCTACCCCCCGAGCGACACGTTGACAACCCGGGACGGGCCTTGACCGGCTGGGCGGATCGGCGATGATGTGCGGGCCGGCGCTCGTCGGCTTCCGGAGATGCAAACATGCGAAGCCGCCTCATCACGCTTGCCGCCGCCGTCCTGCTGATGCCGGTCGCGCCGACCGCGGCCTGGGCGTGGCATGAAGGCGGGCACATGCAGGTCGCCCGGCTGGCTGCGAGGCGGGCGGCCGGCCAGACGCCGCCGTTCTTCTCCGTGGCGGCTGAATCCATCGCCCGCGCGTCGCTGTCGCCGGACGTGTTCGCGTGGAAGCCCACGCCGCCGGTCCCCCTGAACACGCCGCAGCTCCGCGACCAGGAGCGGCCGGAGCACTACTGCGACCTCGAACTGCTGGCTGGCGTCGAGCCGCCGCCGCTGCGGAGCGCGTTCGTCGCGCTGTGCGCCGAGAAGAAGCTGCCGCCGTCGGCCGTGGGATTGTTGCCGTATTCGATCGCCGAGGCGGCCCAGCGGCTGATGTACGCGTTCGCCGAATACCGCGTGCGGCCGGACGATCCGGACGTGCGGGCGATGTGCGTGCTCTACGCCGGCATCCTGGCCCATTACGCGGCCGACGCGACCCAGCCGCTGCACACGACGGTGAACTACGACGGACGCGTCGGCGCCGACGGGGCCTCGCCGCACAGCGGCATCCACAATCGCGTGGACGATCTGTTCGGGAAGCTGGACGCAGCCGACGTCGCCCGCGTGGCGGCTGTGCACGGTGCGACGGTCGTCGGGCCGGACCGGCTCTTCGCCCGCGTCCTCGGTGAGATTGTCCGCAGCCACGCCCTGGTCGATCGCGTCTACGAACTGGATGCCGCCATTCCGCCGCTGCACCAGCCGTTGCCGCCGGGCGAGGTGACGGAGTTTACGGCCGAGCGGCTGGAGGCGGCGACGGCGTTTCTCGCGGACCTGTTCGCGTCGGCCTGGCAGGACTCGGCCGACGTCGAACTGCCGTTCTGGTGGGCGTCGGCCGTTGCGACGACGCAGGCCGCCGAGGCCTCGGCGCCGCCGGAGGATGGGACGATCCGGCCTCCCCGGCCGGCACTGCACCCGGGCTGGACCGCGGCGGCGCTGACGCTGATCGTGCTGGCGGGGGCGGCGGTGCTGGTCCTGCTGCGGCGGCCGGTGAAGCGCGAACAGTAGAGGCCTGGCGGCGGAGGAAATGATGGCAGACAACGTCACCACGGTGGCCGACCTGCGCGAGGCGATGGCCCGGTTCGTGGCCGATCGCGAGTGGGAGAAGTATCATCGGCCCAAGAACCTGGCGATGAGCCTGGCGGTCGAGGTGGCAGAACTGGTCGAGCATTTCCAGTGGCTGGACCACGAGCAGACCGACGCGGCGCTGGCCGACCCGCGGGTCCGCGAGCAGGTCGAGGACGAGATGGCCGACATCCTGGCGTTCCTGCTGTCGCTGACCAACGCGATCAGCAGCGATCTGTCGACGGCATTCATTCGCAAGTTAGCCAAGAATGAGGTAAAATATCCAGCCGATCAGGTTCGGGGTGACTATCGCCGTCCGCCCAGGACGGACCCGTGACGGCGGCGTATCCAGCACGTTTGGGAACCGGAGGGCTCGAGCGATGACGGCGGCCTGGCAATTCCTGGAGACGTGGGTACTTCTGCCCGCCCTGCTGGCCGTGATGTTCGGCTTTCTTGTCTGGGTGGTGTGGGGGTATGTCACAGGCTACCCGGCAGCCAAGAAGGTGCAGGCCTACTGGCGTGAACTCCGCGACCGCGGCAACTACAACTCCCCCCTCATCCCGCCGGAAGAGAAGTGACCGCCGATCCTTTCGCCCAAGGGGACCCGCGGCGTGCCGCACATCCTGACTTACAGTTCCACGTCGCGATCGACCGGAGATGACGCATGAGCCGGCGATGCCTCTTCCTGGCCGCCGCGGTGGTAACGTGCCTCCACGGGACGGTGCGGGCCGATGCGCCGGCCGCCGAGAGCATCCTCAACTTCGACAGCGTTGTCACTGTCGGGTCAGACGGATGGCTCGATGTCCGCGAAACCCTTGCCGTGCAGGCGACCGGCGACCAGATCAAGCACGGCATCTATCGTGATCTTCCCGTCGAATACTCGGGCCCCTGGTTCACGCGTTCGACGGTCAGCTTCGAGGTGCGCCAGGTGCTTCGCGACGGCCGACCCGAGCCCTACCATGTTTCGCGCGACGGTGACAACGCCCGAATCCGCATCGGCGACGAGGGCAAGCTGCTCAAGCCGGGGAGATATACCTACACGATCGTCTACCGCACGAATCGCCAGCTCGGTTTTTTCGCCGACCATGACGAACTTGTGTGGAACGTGACCGGTAATTCCTGGGCCTTCCCCATCGAGAAGGCGTCGGTCCGAGTGACGCTGCCCAAGGGTATTCCCGCAGAGGGGATCACATGCGTGGGCTATACCGGACGGCGCGGCGAGAAAGGCAGCCGGTACGACAGCCGGATTTCCGTCGACGGCATCGTTGCCTGGACCACCTCTCCGATGCAGCCGCGGGAGGGATTCACCGTCGACGTCCGTTGGCCCAAGGGCTTTGTCACCCCGCCGACGCGCCGGCAGCAGTTCGACTGGTTCATCCGGGACAACAGGGTCGTGGTGGTCGGGCCGATCGCGCTGGTAGTGATCCTGGCGTTCTACCTGGGCGTATGGTTTGTCGTGGGGCGCGACCCGGCTCGCGACTCGATCGTCGTGCAATACACACCGCCGGGCGACCTGTCGCCGGCGGCCATGCGGTTCGTGATGCGCATGGGCTACGACATCAAGTGCATGACAGCCGCGGTGATCGATCTGGCTGTCCGCGGCGTCCTGCGGATCGCCCGGATGAGTGGCGTCTGGACGGTCATCCCGACCGGATGGCGCGGCGTGAAGAATCTGCCGCCAGACGAACGGGCGCTGGCTGACAAGCTGCTGTCGGCTGGGTCCGTCGAACTCAAGCAGACCAATCATCAGCGTCTGGGCGAGACCCGCAAGGTCCTTAAGAACAAACTGGCCCGGACCTTCAAACCGCGCTACTTCGTCTCCAACACCGCCTACGCGGTCGTCGGGACGCTCATGAGCGTTGGGGCCTTCGTCGCGATCGCCATGAACCTGCACGGCGGGCGTGCCTTCGGCGTCGGATTCCTGATGGTCTGGCTGACCGGCTGGACGTTCGGCTGTTATGCGATGCTGCGGAGCATCTTGCAAGGCTGGCGGAAAGCTGCGGCCCCGGGCGAGTCGGCCGGGCGACGGGCAGCCGGTGCCGCCGGCGGGCTGTTCGGGACGCTGTTCGCGATTCCGTTTTTCGCCTTCGAGGTCGCCGCGCTGGTCGGGCTGGTGATGATCGCCACCGTCTGGGTGGCCCTGATGTTCGCAGTGCTGATCGGGCTGAACATCCTCTTCTGGCACCTGCTCAAGGCCCCCACGCGCGAGGGCCGGCGGCTGATGGATCGCATCGAAGGGTTCCGTCTCTACCTGGCGACCGCGGAGCGCGACGAGTTGAACCAGGCCACACCACCGCAGCGCACGCCCGAGTTGTTCGAGAAGTACCTTCCCTACGCCCTGGCCTTGGGCGTCGAGAATGAGTGGGCCGAACAGTTCAGCGACGTGGTCGCCCAGGCCGGGCAGGCCGCCGGCGGAACCTACAGCCCAGCCTGGTGCAGCGGCATCGCAGTAGCGGGCCTGGCCTCGGGCGGTCTGGTCTCCTCGTTCGGCAGTTCCTTCAGCTCGTCGTTTTCCAGCGCGTTCTCGGCGGCTTCGACGGCGCCGGGTTCCTCCAGCGGCGGAGGCGGCGGCTCGGGCGGGGGCGGCGGAGGCGGAGGCGGGGGCGGGTGGTGACAAGGCCTACACGCTGGCCATCGCCACACCGGCCAGGCGGCCGGTCGTCCAGGCGGACTGGAAGTTGAAACCGCCGGTCAGACCGTCAATGTCCAGCACCTCGCCGGCCAGGAACAGGCCCGGGCAGACGCGGCTGGCCATCGTCGCGAAGTCCACTTCCTTCAGGCTCACTCCCCCGCAGGTGACGAACTCGTCCTTGTTCGTGCTCTTGCCCGTGACGGCGTACGAGCCGCGGAGGAGTTGGCCGGCCAATTCGTGCAGGTGGCGGTTACTCAGGTCGGCCCAGCGGAGTTCGGGCCCGACGCCCGCGGCTGCGACGAGGTTCTCCCACAGCCGGCGCGGCAACTCCGGCGGCGGCGAAGCGGCGACGCTCTTGGCTGCCAGGGCCGACTTGGCCTCGGTCAGCCGGGTCCGCAGCGACTCCTGCTCCAACGCCGGCAACCAGTTCACCAGCAGTTCGGCGCGGTAGCCGCAGTCGTGCAGCGGACGGGCCGCCCAGGCCGACAGTTTCAGGATCGCCGGCCCGCTGAAACCGCGGTGGGTGACCAGCATCGGCCCGCGCTGGGCCAGGCCCGGACCGGTCAGGCCGGCCAGCCGCACGCCCACGTCGGTGACGGCCACCCCCGCCAGGCCGGCCGTCCGCGGGTCGGACGCCTCCAGCGCGAACAGCGACGGCGCCGGCGGCACGATCGTGTGCCCCAGCGACGCCGCCAGCGCGAACCCGCCGCGTTCCCCGCCGGTCGCGAGCAGCACGCGGTCGGCTGGCAGTTCCTCGCCGCTCAGCAGGTGCACGCGGAAGCCGGCCGCGGCGCGCTCGACGCCCGTCACGTTGGCCAGCGTCAGCACGCGGACCCCGGCGCGGGCCGCCTGGTCCGACAGGCACTGCACGACGGTGGCCGAGCTGTTGGACGTGGGGAACATGCGGCCGTCGGGTTCGACCTTCAGCCGAACGCCGCGGGACTGGAACCACTCGACGGTTTCGCGCGGGCCGAAGCGGGAAAAGGGCCCGCGCAGGGCGTCGCCGCCGCGCGGGTAGAAGGCGGCCAACTCACGCGGCTCGGTCCGCGAGGTGGTGACGTTGCAGCGTCCGCCGCCGGAGATGGCTACCTTGGCCAGCACGTTCCGCCCGCGCTCCAGGATCGTGACGCGGCAGCCGGCCCCGGCCTCGGCGGCGGCGATCGCGGCGAAGAAGCCGGCAGCCCCGCCGCCGACAATGACGATCTGCGGATGTGCCTCGCCCAGGAAGCATCCCTGTCTCCCCCGCTCCGGTCAGGGATTCTACCATGAAGGGGACTGTGGCGGCGTCGGATCCCCGCCGCAAGGACGTCCGCTCAATCCTCTTCATAGATCCTGTCCCCGCGATGAAGCCGTAAGGCGATCGTCGCGGTCTGGAGGTTCCCCCGGCGGGTCGGGCAGAAGGCGGCGAGTTGGCGGGCGGCCGCCACCAGCAGATGCTCCCGCTGCGGGCTGTGCTCGGGCCACAGAGCGAGTTGCCGCACGACGCCATCGAGCACCTGCATCGGGTGGAAGTCCACGTCCTCACGCACCGTTGCCAGCGTCAGTGTGTCGATCAGCGGCTTGATGGGGCGGTCCAGCCGCACGTAGCGGGCGACCAGGCGGGCGGCCACGTCCGGGTCGGCCCGCCGGTCGAGCTGCTCCAAGAGCCGATCGCGGAGCTCCTGGCCGCCCTCGGGCAAGTCGTCCAGCTTCCGCCGCTCGCCGGGCAGGCGGGCGGGCGGGACGTTGAGAAAGCGGTCCTGATAGACTGCCAGCGCCGCGTGCAGTATCGCCCGAGTCACGTCAGGCGTGGGCGAACGCGTCACCGCCTGGTGCACCGCGTTGGCATAGGTGAAGGCGTGCTGCGCGCTGATCCAGTCGCCGACGTCGTTGGTGACGGCGAAGCGGGCGATCCGCATCGCCGCCGCATAGGCCACCCGCTGGGCGACGGCCGGCGGCGTCGCCCCCGCGCCCAGCGCCGCCATAACCGCCTCGATGATCGCCATCGGGTTCTCGCCGAGCAGCGTCTCGACGAGCCGGCCGTCGTCGGTCCACTTCTTCTTCCTGGTCCTCATCAGGACTGGCAGTTCGGCCTCGGCTGCCCGCAGTGGCTCTATCAACTCGACCGGGTGGTGCCAGTGTGCGCTCTCCTCGGCCCCGCGGGCCGACGCCATCTGATTGCACAGAAGCGGGAAGATGTCCGGCGCGTAACGCCAGCCGACCTTGTCCAGCAGCTCAAACGCCTTGTTGGTGAAATCGAAGATGTGCCCGGTGGCGGCATACACCCGGTCGTTCAGCGCCGAGCAGAGCAGGTCGGTCAGATCGGCCGGAGAGGTTCCGTCGGCCAGCGCCGTCAGCAGCACCCGCTCGATGCCGTCGCGGTGGCGGGCGAGCGTCCACTGCCGCAGCCAGCGCTTCAGCGTCGCCAGGTCGTGGCGGTCGGCGTGCAGCGGCTGGCGCGGCCGCCGCGGCGGGACGTCGTCGCAGTCGGCCGCCACCTGCCGTGTCGCCCGGTAGAGGGCGTAGTAGCCTGTCAACTCACTCAGGTGAGGCGAAACGTTCGCGACGATCGTCAACAGGGTCATGCCTGATTGGAGGTCGTCGTTCTCGCGGCTGCCGAAGAGAGCGATCTCGCGAATGGCGTCGGCCATCGGGTGGCCGGACCGGAGCAGGCCGATAAGGCTCTTGGCCTGTATCAGCCCGATCGTCTGTTGCATGCCGTGGCGGAGGCGGGCGAGGTAATAGGCCTCGTCGGGCACCACGCGCGGCTGGGTGGCGACGTAGACCACGCCGTCTTTAACTCTTGTGTCATAGGCGGGCACGTCGTCGGCCCACAGGTCGAAGGCGTCGCCGCCGGCCAGGTCGAAGCGGGCCTCGTGCCAGTGGCAGGTAAGGATGCCGTCGCAGACGGTCCCCTTGTGCAGGGGAAAGCCCATGTGCGGGCAGCGGTTGTCAATGGCGAAGACGCTGCCGTTGCTGACGAAGACTGCGATCGGCCGATCGCCGCTGTGAACGACCTTGACGCCGGTCTTCTTCAGTTCCGTCAGCCTTCCGACGCGGATCATGCTTTTGAGCCCGGCCTGGGTTGCGCGTGCCATGTCGGCTCCGTGAAGAGGTCACTCTCCTCAAGCCCGAGTTCCATGCCAGCCGGCGTTACACGACCCAAGTGGAGGCGTCAGACGCCCTCATCCGACCGTCACCAGCGGAAATACATGAACGACGCGTCCGGCCGGCCGACGAAGCAGATGTAGGTGAACTTGTATTTCTGGATCAGTTTGACGGCCAGGTTGCAGGCGTCCTTGTCCTGGTCGAAATCGAGCATCCAGTGATTCCCGTCGACTACCTTCCAGCGGTTGTTGATGTACGAGGCCTTGACGTTGGCTGGGTTGAACGCGATCGCGTCCTCGCCGGTCATCGTGCCCTTGGGGGCCTCGTCGCCGTGCAGGATGTAGGTCATCTCGGGGTTCGGCCGACGAACGAAGCAGAGCTTCGTGGCCTTGTAGAACTTCATGATCTCCATCGTCCGCTGGGCCTCGGCCTGGCTGGCGCCGGTGTCCACGATCCAGTGGGTCCCCTCGACGACTTTCCAGCGGCCCTGGATCTGCTTGACCTGGATGTTGCGGTAGTCGAACGAGACGCAGTCCTCGCCTGGCGTCGCGGCGGTTGTGCCGGCGGCCGTGCCTGTGTTCGTTCCGGTGTTCGTGCCCGTGTTCGTTCCGGGCTGGCGGTTCGGCCAGCGGCGCGGGATTCGCTGCGGGGGCAGGGCCAAGGGGCTCAGCGGCTTGTCGCGGCGGAAGTACATCATCGACGGGTTCGGGCGTCCGACGAAGCAGATGTACTGGAACTGGTACTTGCGGATGATCTCGGCGGCCTTGGCTGCGTCGTCCTTGTTCTGGTCGAAGTCGAGCATCCAGTGGTTGCCGTCGACGACCTTCCAGCGGTTCTGGACGTAGGTGGCCTGCACGTTGTCGGGGTTGAAGGGGATCGCGTCCTCGCCGGCCATCGCGCCGGCCGGCGACTGCCCGCTGCTGAGGTAGTAGGTCATCTGCGGGTTGGGTCGGCGGACGTAGCACTGCTGGGTCATGCGGTAGAACTTCATGATGGCCAGCGCCTTCTGGGCCTCGGCCTGATTGGCGCCGAAATCCTTGATCCAGTGGTTGCCCTCGACGATCTTCCAACTGCCCTGCACCTGGACGACCTGGATGTTGCGCCAGTCGAAGCTGTTACAGTCCTCGCTGACCTGGGCCGGGGTCTGCGTCGCGACCGGTCCGCTGACGTTGGGGCTGGGCTGGCCCTGGGCGTCGGATTGCGGCCCGGTGTTGGTGTTCGTTCCGGCCGTGCCGGTGTTGTTGGGCGTCTGGTTGTCATCGCCGAACCAGCCTTCCAGGCAGCCGGTCGTCGCCAGCATCAAGCCCGCCATCGCCGCCAGCAACAATGCGCGTCTCATGACAAGTCTCCCTGGTTAGATGTGAAGACACCCAACGGCGAAACGAAAGCGACAGGTCCGGGTGCAGCCTCCAGACCATTATACCCCGCCGGGCGGCCGGGTCATCCGGGCGGCGGCGGCGAATCCGCCTTGGCCAACCCGGCCGCGGCGCGGTAAAGTGTCCGTTGCACGCTACTTGAACCTCGATTTCAACTTTCCTGGAGGGGTCCGGGAAGGAAGAACCCATGCGACGGATCACCAAGGTTGAGACCGGGCTCCTGACGCTGGCCCTGTTGGCGGCGCTGCTGGTCGGCTGCGGCGACGACAAGAAGCAGGCCCCCCCGCCGGCCAAGCCTGACCAGCCGAAGGCGACTCCAGCCCCGGCGACGCCCTCGACACCGGCGCCGGCCACCATGCCAGCCCAGCCGACGACGACGCAGACCCCCTCTAATCCGACGACGCCCGTCCAGAACCCGCCGCCGATCGTCGTGCCCAATCCGCTGCCGTCGGCGCGGGCGGGGCAGTGGGTCCGCTGGCGCAGCCTGGGCGCCGACAAGACGCGGCGGACCTGGAAGGTCGTCAGCGTCAGCCCGGACCGCCAGTTCATTGACATAGAGGAAACGCTGAGCGAGGAGAACGGCCACGCGATCGGCGAGCCGCGAGAGTTCCGCCAGTCGACCGCCGGGCCGCGGTATCCGACCGCCGAGGCGCCGAAGATTTCCCGCGACGTCGTCTCGACGGTCAAGGGCGAGTTTGACTGTGTGCTTGTGACGCGGCAGGGCAAGGATCTCAACGGCAAGGCGTTCGTGAACCGGACGTGGTACAGTTCACGCGTGCCGGTCACCGGCCTGGTCAAGACCGAGGCCGTCGGCGAGGACCAGTCGCCCAGCGGGGAGATTCTTGAGGACTTCGGGGAACGGTGATGGCCCACAGCCGGACCGGACAGATCGGCACGGCGGCGCTGCTGGCGGCCGTGATGCTCGCAGCCGCCGGCTGCTCGCGCGACCGGCAGCAGGCGGCGGCCAAGCCGGCTGGGCCGGCCTCGCCCGCGCCGCATCGCGATGCCCCCGCGCCTGGACCGATCACGCCTTCAGCGACGACACCGTCGCCTTCCCCCGTCTCGCCGCCGCCCGTTACGCCCGCGACCGCCCCTGCGACCGCGCCGGCACCTCTCCCGGCTACGCCGACAATACCGCCCACGAACGGCGGCGGCGACGACTCGGCCGGTCTGCCGGCTGTGCCGTCGCTGGTTGAGACGGCTGGGCCGTCGGTGACAACCCAGGAGGCAACGCCCGAGCCCCCGGCGGCGCCGGACGAACTGGCCCGGCTGCCCGCGGCCCAGGCGGGGCAGTGGGCTCTCTACAGAAGCAGCATGACCGGGCGATTCGACCGCCGCCGCGAGGTCGTGACGATCGGCCCGGGGCCCAACGACGTGACCGTGCGCGAGCAGTTGATGGACGGCAAGCAGCCGGTGGGCTCGCCCGGCGACCTCGTCCTGCCGCGGCAGGGGCGGCTGTGGCCTCGGCCGGTGCAGACGGCGGCGCGGACGGTCCGTTACGATCGCGAGCAGGTCGAGGCGGGCGGCCGACGGTTCGACTGCATCGTGCTGACGGTCGAGTCGCACGGCCGCCAGGTGCTGGTCGAGCGGACCTGGATCAGCCCGGCGGCCCCGATCGACGGCATGGTCCGGCACGAGTTGACCATCGACAGGCGCGAGGCCTTCAAGGAAGAACTGGTGGAGTTCGGAATGCGGCCGGTCCCGTCCGGCAGCCTCTGACGCCGCGGTCAGCTCTGCTCCGCGTCGCGGCTTCTTTCCCTCAGGAAATCTTCGAGGATCACGGCAGCGGCGATTGCGTCGCGCCGCCGGCGCTGGCCGCCGGAGGACAGGTCGCGGTCGGCCAGCCGCTCGTCGGCTGAGAAACTGGAGAGCTGCTCGTTCTGGAAGTGCAGGGGCACAGCCAGCCGACCGGCCAGAAGCGCGGCAAACCGCCGCACGCGCCGGGCCTGGGGGCCTTCGCTGTCGTCGGCCATGTTCAGCGGCAGCCCGACCACGACGGCGCCGGCGCCTTCGTCGGCGACGGCGGCGGCGATCTCGTCGGCAACCTGGGCGTCGTTGCGGCGGTCGATCTGGCGGAGGGGGGAGACGAGCGTCTGGCCGTCGTCACAGACAGCGAGCCCGACGCGCCTCTCGCCGAAGTCCACCGCGAGGTAGCGCATGGGTCAGCCTCCCGGGCGGCTGCGATAGCGGTCGACGGCCTCCAGCACGGTCTGGTAGACCTGGGCCGGGTGGGCGACGGTCCGCCAGGCGGCGTCGGCGAAGTCCGTGCCGGCGGTGTAGAACAGCACCGTCCCGGTCAGCAGCACGCGTTCAGCCAGCGGCAGTGTCAGCTCGGTGTGCTGGATCTGCGAGAGTTTGCACTGGAACAGGTCAATGCGGAGCACGCCGCGCAGCCGCATGACGCGGCGATCGGTGAGCACATAGACGCGGCCCTGCCACTGGAGGGCGCCGACGACCAGTCGGACCGCGGCGGCCAGCAGCGCCGCCTGCTCGATGCGCCCCGCCCAGAGCCGGTCGATGTAGGGGTGCAGAAACTCGGCGGCGGCAATGGCCAAGGCCGACACGGCCAGCCAACGGGCACTGACCAGCAGGATGAACCAGAGCGACGGTTTGAGGGCGAGGATGACGATTTCCCCTTCGCCGACGAGCTGCTGGGGGATGATGCTGGTCGCCCCGCGGACCAGGAGGCTGCCGTCGGCGGCGGGGGCTTCGGCCCCGCGGCCCACAGCCGACTCGCTCTGGCAGGGATCGGTCATTGGGCGTTGGCTCCCGGCTGCCCGAGCACGGCAATGTCGGGCAGGTTGCGATAGCGGCCGTCATAGTCAAGTCCGTAGCCCACGACGAACCCCGGCCCGACGCGGAAGCCGAGGAAGTCGGGCGCCAGCTCCAGCGGCTCGCGGGCCAGCAGCACGCAGCTCCGCAGGCTGGCCGGCTTCTGGGCCCGCACCGCGTCCAGCACGCAGCGCAGCGTCGCGCCGCTGTCGACGATGTCGTCGACGACCAGCACGTCGCGGCCGGTCAGGTCGCCGGGTGGGCGCATCGTCCATGTCAAGTGCGACGGCCGCGTCGTGGCTCCGGCGTAGCTGCGCAGCCCGCAGACCTCGATGACCATTTCCAGCGGCAGGCAGCGCACCAGGTCGGCGGTGAAGATCAGCGACCCGTGCAGGATCGGCATCAGCGTGATCGGGCGGCCGGAGTAGGCCGCGGTGATCTCCTCGCCCAACTCGCGGACGCGGCGGGCGACCTGCTCGGCGCTGAGCAGGGGTTGCAGAACCATGTCCGACGGGTAGTTCATGTCGCTCGGCTCTCGTTGCGGGGCCCGACTGCGTTCCCGACGCCGACCGGTCAGTCATCCACGCCGATGGCGCTGGCGGCGGCCCAGTCGCCCGTGTGGCTGATGCTGATGAGGACGCGGCGGATGCCCAGCCGCTCGGCCACGCGGGCCGACTCGCCGCTCAGTCTCACGCCGGGCGCCCCGGCGGCGTTGTTGACCACCTCGATATCCAGCCAGCTGATGCCGCCGACCCAGCCGGTCCCCAGCACTTTGAGCACGGCCTCCTTGGCGGCGAATCGGCCGGCCAGGTGCTCCAGCTCGCGCTTCTTCCCGCAGCAGTAGTCGCGCTCAGCCTGCGTGAAAACGCGCTGGAGGAAGCGATCGCCGTGGCGTGACAGGGAGTCGGCCAGCCGGGGTATCTCGACCACGTCGATGCCGTGCCCGATGATCATGCACCGTATGATAACTTTTCGACGCCCGATATGAAATGCGGAATGCGGGGGCGAGGCGGAACACGGATTGCACGGAGAAGACGGATTGTACGGTTAAGAGGCGAAGGGACCGGGGGGCACGGACGGGGACTGCGGCTCTTCTCCCTCTCCCTCGTCTTCGAGAGAGGGGTTGGGGTGATGGTGTCTTCATTCGTCATTCGACACTCGTCATTCGACATTTGCCTTCCGCCCGCGCCGGCCTGTTCCGCGCCGGCGGAATATGCTATAAGGCCCGTTTTGTCCCATGGTCTTCCTATGACCGGATCATCGAATGAGCGAAGTGGAACGGATCATCCTGGCTGACCTGACCGCCCCGCAGCGCGAGGCGGTGACGCACATCGACGGGCCGCTGCTCGTGCTGGCCGGCGCCGGCAGCGGCAAGACCCGCACCATCACGCGCCGCGTGGCCTGGCTGATTGCCAACGGCGTGAGCCCGCGGAGCATCCTGGCCGTCACCTTCACCAACAAGGCCGCCAACGAGATGAAGGAGCGGGTCGAGGCGTTGATGACGCCCCTGGACCCCGACGGCTGGGGCGGTCGGCCGACCGTGGCGACCTTCCACAGCTTTGCCGCCCGCATCCTGCGCGAGTTCCACGAGAAAGTCGGGCTGGGCGCCGACTACTCCATCTACGACCAGTCCGACCGCACGCGGGCGATCAAGCTGGCGACAGAGCGGATCGGCCTGGACCCGTCCAACTTCCCGCCGGCTGACCTCGAATCGGTCATCAGCGGGCAGAAGAACCAGCTCGTCGAGGCGTCCGAATACGCGAAGACGGCGGGGCAGGGGCTCTTCCGCGACCGCAAGCTGGCCGACATCTGGACGGAATACGAGAAGGTGCTGGCTGAGGCCGACGCCGTGGACTTCGACGACCTGCTGCTGCGGCTGGCCAAGCTGCTGCGCGACGACGCGGCGTTCCGCTCGGCGATGAACGAACGCTACCGCTACGTCCTGATCGACGAGTACCAGGACACCAACCGGGCGCAGTACCAGATCGCCCACGAGTTGACCCGCGAGCACCGTAACCTCTGCGCCACCGGCGACCCGGACCAGTCGATCTATGGCTGGCGTGGCGCGGACATCGACAACATCATGCGCTTCGAGCGCGACTACCCCGGCACGAAGGTCGTGCGCCTGGAACAGAACTACCGCTCGACCAAGCGGATCCTCGCGGCGGCTGACGCGCTCATCAAGAACAACGTCAAGCGCAAGCACAAGGGGCTCTGGACCGAGAACGCCGAGGGCGACCGCATCGAGGTCGTCCGCGTCACCGACGCCGAGGCCGAGGCCGAATTGCTGGCCGACCGAATCGCCGCGGCCCAGGCGGGCGGGCTGGCTTTCGGGCAGATGGCGGTGTTCATGCGGCTGAACGCCCTGACCCGCGTGCTGGAGCAGAGCCTCCGCCGCCGCTCGATCCCTTACCAGATCGCCCGCGGCGTGAGCTTCTACAACCGCAAGGAGATCAAGGACGCGATCGCCTACCTGCGGCTGCTGGTGAACCCCGACGACCGCATTGCCCTGGAGCGGATCGTCAATACCCCGCCGCGCGGCATCGGCAAGACGACGGTGGACCGGCTGGCCGAGTACGCCGGCGCTGCCGGGATCAGCCTGTGGGACGCGGCGGCGCGGGTGGGCTCCGACGCGCCGGCGCTGACGGCGTCCGGCGGGGATCCGGCGACAGTGGACACGGCGCTGATCGAGCGGCTCGGCCGTGGCGCGGCGGCGGTGCGGCGGTTCGTCACGCTCGTCGAGTCGATGGGCGCCGAGCATGAGACCTGCACCGGCGTGCAGCAGATCGTCGAAGGCGTGCTCTCGGACAGCGGGCTGGCGGCGATGTGCAAGGACGACGAGCAGGCGTCAGCGAACCTGGCCGAGCTGATCACGGCGGCCGGCGAATATGACCGCGACAGCGGCTTCGAGGCGACGCTGGGCGACTGGCTGCGCGACGTGGCCCTGGTCAGCGACGTGGACGCGATCGACCCCGAGGTCGGCGCGGTGACGCTGATGACGCTGCACGCGGCCAAGGGGCTGGAATTCCCGCTGGTGTTCATCGTCGGCTGCGAGGAGGGGATCATCCCGCACCGGCGTGACGACTCGGTGCGCGACATCGAGGAGGAGCGGCGGCTGTTCTTCGTGGGCATCACGCGGGCGATGCGGCGGCTGGTGCTGACGCACGCAGCGATCCGGATGCTGCACGGCAAGACCGACCCGCGCGAGCCGTCGGCGTTCCTGTCGGAGCTGCCGGCGGCGGTGCTGGACGTGAAGGACCAGTCCGAGCCGGTCCACGACACCTTCCAGCCGGGGTGGTCGCGGCAGTGGAACGGCGGCGGGTCGCGCGGCGGGTGGCAGAAGCGGCCGGCGGAGGAGACGGCCAGCGACGACTTCGCGGAACTCAAGCGGGGCAGTGCGCTCTACACCGGCGGCGGGCGGGGCATGAGCCGGGCGGACCTGGAGGGCATCGGCCGCGCGGAACAGGAGAGTTCGCAGGCGTCGAACTGGCCGATCGGCACGCTGGTCCGCCACGCGAAATTCGGCGTGGGCAAGGTGATGAAGGTGACCCCCAGCGGGCCCTACACGAAGGCGACGATCGACTTCAAACGCGGCGGGATCAAGGCGGTCATCATGGAGATGGCCCCGGTGGAACGCGTCGAGGGATAAGCGGCGGAGCGAGACGCCGACTGCACGGATACGAACGGGAGTGAGCCATGCTTCGCATCGACTATCGCAACGTGCTCCAGGACCAGGTCGGCGCCGCCGGCTACAGCGAGGGCCAGCTCAACGACATCGGCCAGTCGGCTGTCGCGGCCGTTTCCCGCATCGAGGCCGAGACGGGCAAGCGGGCCTACCGCCGGCTGCCGTCGGACAAGAGGATGCTCGCCGACGTGCTGGCGATGCGCGACCGCTTCGCGCCCGGCTGCGAGAACCTCGTCGTGCTGGGCATCGGCGGCTCGGCGCTGGGCAACATCGCGCTTCAGCGGGCGCTCAATCCGCCGTTCTACAACCTGATGGCGGCCGGCGCTCGGCCGGGCCCGCGGCTGTTCGTGATGGACAACATCGACCCGGGCACGCTGGCCAACCTGCTGGAGGTGCTGGACGGCCGGCTCGACCGGACCGTCTTCAACGTTATCAGCAAGTCGGGCACGACCGCGGAGACGGCGTCGCAGTACCTCATCATCCGCCGACTGCTCAAGGAGCGGCTGGGGGACGGCTACGCCAGGCGGATTGTCGCGGTGACCGACGCGGCTCACGGCACGATGCGGGCGATCAGCGACGCCGAAGGTTACGCGACGCTGCCCGTCCCTGACGGCGTCGGCGGGCGGTTCAGCGTGCTGTCGGCGGTCGGGCTGTTCAGTGCCGCGATGTGCGGCATCGACGTCGAAGCCCTCTGCGGCGGCGGGCGCGAGATGGTCGAACGCTGCCGCGACGCGTCGGACTGGCGGGCCAACCCGGCGGCGCTGCTGGGGACGCTCTACAAGACGGCCAACGACCGCGGCCAGCGGATCCATGTGATGATGCCCTACGCCGACGCGCTGATGGGCCTGTGCGACTGGTTCCGCCAGCTCTGGGCTGAGAGCCTGGGCAAGCTGCATGACCTGGACGGCCGACTCGTCCGCGCCGGCGACACGCCGGTGGTCGCGCTGGGCGCGACCGACCAGCACAGCCAGCTCCAGCTCTATCGTGAGGGTCCGCTGGACAAGCTGTTCACGCTGCACGAGGTCGAGCGATACGCCGCCGAGCTGTCGATCCCCGCGGACTTCCCCGACGACCCGACGCTGGCAACGCTGGGCGGCAAGGAACTCGGCCACCTGCTGAGCGCCGAGAAGCGGGCGACCGAATACGCCCTGTGCGTGAGCGGTCGCCCGAACCTGACGCTCCTCTGGCCGCGGGTGGACGCCGAGCACGTCGGCCAGTTCATCCTGCTCTACGAGCTGGCCACCTCGGTGATGGGCCTGCTGCTGAACATCGACGCCTATGACCAGCCGGCGGTGGAACTGGGCAAGCAGGCGGCCCACGGCCTGCTCGGGCGGAAGGGCAAGCCCTACGAGGAACTGGCGGCGGAGGTCGGCAGGACGCTCGCCCGTGACCCGAAGTATCTCCTCTGACGGTGAATGCGCATGGACCTGTGGGGCCTGAGCAAACCCGGTCTGGTCGTGTTCATGCTCACGTTGATCGTGGGGTCGATCAGCATGGGCTATCTCGGCCGACGCGCCGGCCTGGGCGAGCGGGCCGCCCGGCGGATGAGCTACTTCGTCGTCATGGTCCCCTACACGCTGATCGCCTTCCTGGCGATCCTGGGTCTTCGGTTTCACCGCCAGTACATCGCGCTGCCGTTCATCGGGTTCGCGATCATGGGCGCGGGGCTGGGCCTGGGGTTGCTGCTGGCGCGGCTGATGCGGATGCCCGACCGGCAGGCCGGGGCGTTCGTGCTTACCTGTGGTGCGTCGAACCTCGGCTTCACGATGGGCGGGTTCGTGAACTACCTGCTGTTCGGCCAGCAGGGGCTGGGCCTGGCGGCGATGTACACGATCTACTGGAACTTCGGCATGGTGCTGGTGCTCTATCCGATCGCCCGGCACTTCGGCCACGGCGGCGGCCAGCCGCTCTGGCGGCTCGTGCTCAACAGCTTCTGGGACATCCGCTCGCTGCCGCTGGTCGGCGTCGCGGTGGGGCTGACGCTGAACCTGACCGGCCATCATCTGCCCGCATTCGTCGGCGAGTATCACGTGCTGCGCTGGCTCATCATCGGCGGGGTCTTCGTCTCGTTCGCGACGACCGGGCTGACGCTGCACTTCGGCGGGCTGGGTCGGCACGGCGGGCTGTTCGCGGCGATCGGCGTGGCCAAGTTCCTATTCCTGCCCGCGGTCGGCGCCGCCCTGGTCTGGCTGATGGCTGCGATGGGCTGGCCGTTGCCGAGCCCCGCCGGCAAGGTCGTGCTGGTGCAGGCCTCGACGGCCGTGGCGATCTACGCCGTGCTCATCAGCAACATGTTCGGCCTGGACGACCGGCTGGCGAGCATCATTTTCGTGATCAACACGACCTGCTACCTGCTGATCGTCCTGCCATTAGTCGTCTGGCTGCTGGGATGATGCGATTCCAGTTGATCCGCCGCGAATGTCGGGTTTAGGATTGCCGGCGGAAAGTGGGGGCCTCAAGCATGGCCAAGGAATTCGGACGATGGGCGATCTGTGGCCTCATCCTGCCCGCGGCAGGCCTGGTGGGATTGGTCTGCTGGGTCGCCTGCTCACACTGGGGGCGGGCTGTTGCCGTTGAACTGGGCGGTGTTCTCGGTGAAGCCTTCATCGTCTACCTGATCTTCTTCACGGTGACGGCTTCCTTAAGCAAGTCTTGGGCTGAAAAGCAAAGCTCGCAGGGTGACAAGCCCGGATCGACGCCGCGACTGCGGCTGATCCTGGCCGGCGCGTTGCTTGCCGTCGGATTCGTCTACTCGATCATGCTTTGCTGCAATGCCTGGTTCCTGGCGGGAGCGGCGCTGGGCCCTGGGGCGGTCTTCGCGGTCGGCGGCGTGGTCGAGGAAATACGCCGCAAGTCAGTCCTGTCAATGCTGGCCGGGCTGCTCGTCTTGCTCAACGGGGGGCTGTTCGCAATGAACGCTTGGCCGAAAATGCACTACCTGAAATTCTGGTTCTGATCGCCTTTCCGGTCCATTTGCCCTGGTCCGGTTTGCGGGGTAGAGTTGGGTAGCGGGCCCCGATAACACCACATCTTTTTGCCTGGAGAGGAGGAAAGCCATGGACGTGAAACGCTACCTGTCCCGGAACCACGTCCCGTTCCAGACCGACCTCCACGCCAAGGCCGTAACCGCCCAGGAGGTCGCCGAGATCGAGCACATCCCCGGGGACGAGTTGGCCAAGCCGGTGATCCTGACCCTCCCCGACGAGTCGCACGTGATGTTCGTCTGCCCGGCCTGCTACCGCGTGGACCTCTCCCGCGCCCGCGAGATTCTCGAAAGCGAGGTCCGCCTGGCTCACGAGGAGGAACTGGGCGACCTGTTCCGCGACTGCGAAGTCGGCGCCGAGCCGCCGTTCGGTTCGCAGTACGGCCTGTGGACTTACGTGGACGAGTCGCTTGCCGGTCGCGAGCACATCACGTTCCGCGCCGGCACGCACACCGAGACGGTGACGATGAGCTGGTCGGATTACGAGAGGATCGAGCAGCCGCGGATCGCCCGATTCGCCCGGCACGTGTAGGCGGAGCGACGCGGGGGGCTCGCAGGGCCTGGGGCCGTTTGACTTGGAGGGATCGGCGCGCTCCCTTACGGTCGCGGCTATTGAGGCCTGCAAAAGAAATCTTCATTCACCACAGAGGACACCGAGATCACAGAGGAGGTCAGAAGCGTCAAGAAATGCCTGAAATCAAGATTTTTTTGACACTCCCGACTCTGTGCTCTCTGTGTTCTCTGTGGTGAAGATTGCTTCTACAGGATTCAGTAGCCGCGAGCGTCAGCAATCGCGACGGGGCGCATTTGCCTCGCGGAAACCGAATGGGGGGCGCTACACCTTCAGGAGGGGGTCGTCGTGCTCGTTGCTCAGTTCGTGCAGGGCGAGCTTGGCGGCGGCCTGCTCGGCCTCCTTCTTGCTCGGGCCCCAGGCTGAGCCGAACCGCCGCTCGCCGATCCGCACGGAGACCTCGAAGCACTTGGCGTGGTCCGGGCCCTTCTCGTCAAGCACGTCGTAGACCGGCGCCCGCTCGAACAGGTGCTGGGCAAACTGCTGAAGCACGCTCTTGTAGTTGCGCAGGTGCGTGGAGGCGATGGCCTCCTCGATGGCCGGGGCGAAACTGGCCAGGATGAACTCCCGCGCCGCCTCCAGCCCGCCGTCGGCGTAGACGGCTGCGATCAGCGCCTCCAGCCCGGCTGCCGGCAGCGACCGTGGCAGGTGGGCCCGCCCGTGCATCCCTTTGCCCAGCACGAGGAAATCAGCCAGTCGAAGTTCCTCGGCCACCTGGGCGCAGGTCTTTCGGCTGACCAGCAGGCTCTTGAGCTTGGTCAGTTCGCCTTCGAGGTAGTCAGGGAATCGCTGGTAGAGGGCCTCGCAGATGACCAGCCCCAGCACGGCGTCGCCGAGGAACTCCATCCGCTCGTTGCTCTCGAGTCGGGAGTTGGCTACCGACGAGTGGATCAGGGCGGCGGCCAGATGGTCCGGGGTCTTGAACCGGTAGCCGATGGCCTGCTGGCAGTCTTCCAGTTCCGCCTGGGCGATCTGGAATGGACCTCCCGGCAGCGGACCGGCCGTCGATGTTTCGCTCATGTGCGTTTCGCCTCATGGGCCGACGGCGGAAACCGTCTGCGTCAGGGGCGCAGCGACGGCTTTCGCGGACGGCCATCTGGGCCAATTCTTGTTCCAACAGCAATATACGGCCCAGCGGGGAGTTTGTCAAAGAAGCAGAGCGAACCGCGACCGACGGGCTGGGGAAACGGGAGGAGCACGGATTGCACAGGCAGGACGGATTCCACCGAGAGAAGAAGGGCGGGAGAAGAGGCCTTTGAACAATCGTGTCTTCTGTATAATCCATGTCAATCCGTGCAATCCGTGTTCCGCCTACGGCTGCGTTTCGTTCGGACGTGAATTGCGATTGACTGGTCTGTAATGGGCAGAATAAGATTGACCTCCATTCGGGTGGTCCGCCGGGAACCCTTATGTTCTTCTCCACTGCGAGATTGAAATGATGCCAAGACGATCGACGCGAGGGGGCCTGTTGATCCTGCTTATCCTTGCCCTGGCCCTGGCGGCGACCGGCTGCCAGCAACCGGCTGCCCCGGCCGCCTCTGGGCCGGGGGCGCTGCCGGGGACGATACCGGCCGACCAGATCGCCGACCAGATCATGACCGTCGACCAGTTGCGACCCGGCATGAAGGGCTATGGGCTGACGGTCTTCGCCGGCGCCCACCCCGAGCGGTTCGACGTCGAAGTCCTCTCGGTCGTACGCAACTGGGATCCGCAGTCGGACGTGATCCTGGTCAAGTGCGCCGGCCACAACCTGGACGTCTCCGGCATCGTCGCGGGCATGTCCGGCTCGCCGGTCTACATCAACGGCAAGCTGATCGGCGCGGTCGCGTACGGCTGGAGTTTCTCCAAGGAGGCCGTCGGCGGCGTGCAGCCGATCGCCCAGATGCTCCGCAACAGCGGCATGCACCAGGAGGTCCCGCCGGACAAACAGGAAATCCTGCCCCAGGGCGCGGTGGCTTCTTCGGCCCGCCGGCCGGCGTGGCTGGTCGATGGGCGCAAGCCGGACCGGCTGGCCCCGCGACGCGACGCCGGGTCCGGCGAGGTCCGCGCGGCCTCGGGCCTGGCGGGCGAACCGCCGCGGCTGCGCCCGCTGGCGACCCCGCTGATGGTCAGCGGCGGGTCGGAGCAGGCGATGGCCCTGCTGCGTCAGAAGCTGTCCGGCAGCGGCTTTGTCGCGGTGCGCAGCGGCGGGGCGTCCGGCGAGGACCCGCGGATGGCCGACGCGAAGCTGGCAGCCGGCACGACGATCACCATCCCGCTGATGAGCGGCGATATGGACATCTCGGCGCTGGGCACGGTGACCGCGGTGGTCGGCGACCGGGTGCTGGCGTTCGGCCATCCGATGTTCGGCGAGGGCCCGGTGAACCTGCCGATGGCGACGGGCATCGTGCACACGTTCATCTCGTCGTACGATTCGAGCTTCAAGATGGGGTCGGCCGGTCCGGTCGTCGGGGCGGTCCGCCGCGACGAGTCGTTCTCGATCCTGGGCGTCAAGGAGCAGGTGCCCTACATGAGCCCGGTGACTGTGAAGGTCAGGAGCTGGACCGGCGACGAAAAGACCTATCACTACAAGATCGCCGACGAGTGGTACTTCTCGCCGCGGATGGCGATGCTGGCGCTCTATTCGAGCGTGACGGCCGACCACGGCGAGCCGCGGGACCAGACGCTCTACTACTCCGGAACGATCCGCTTCAAGGGGTTCGAGCCTTACCGGTTCAAGGGCGTGACGACCTCGGCCTACGAGGCCGCCTACAAGGTGGCCATGCCCATCGACGCCATGCTCAACAACATGTGGGGCAAGGGGCTGGTCGAGTCGATCGACCTGGACGTCGAGGTGGTCAACGAGGACCGCTCCGGCGGCCTGGAGCGGGCCCGTCTGGAAAACTCCACCCTGGCCCCGGGCGAGGACGCCGTGATCTACCTGACGATGCGGCGCTACCGCAAGCCGAAGGTGGAGCGGACGCTCCGCGTCAAGCTGCCCGCGGACCTGCCCGACGGCAGCTATCGGCTGATGCTGCTGGATGCCGAGGATTACGGCGACCTGGTCATGTCGCACAATCCGCGGCTGTTCCGGCCCGAGAACATGACCGAGATGCTGGCGACGTTCACGGAGATGGCCCAGCCGCAGAACGACACCTATTACGTCGTGCTCACGCTGCCCGAGGGCGGGCTGGTCAGCAGGGACCAGCGGTTCCCCGAGCTGCCCGGCAGCCGCGTGCTGATGCTCCAGCAGGCCGGCCGCTACGACTTGATGCCGTTCCAGAAGGACCGCGTCTGGCCCGAATCGATGGGCATGCCGGTGATGGGCTCGACGGCCTTCCAGATCACCGTGGACCGCGACAAGGACAAGCGCCTGTAATCCGACGCCGGCGCGGGAATGTGCGGCGGCGGGCATGGACTTCAACCTGAAATCGAACGCTTGAAAATCAACCTCAGATGGAGACGGGCATGAAAGGATTGATGCGCAAGACCGCGGCGACCGGACTGCTGGCGGCGATCCTGGTCTCGGCTGCCTGGGCCGTCCAGACCACCAACGTGCAGCAGGATTCTTCCAAGGACTTCGAGCAGGGCAAGTTCGAAAACGCCGTGGTGAACAACCGCGGGCAGCTTAGCCTGGCCCACAAGGTCAAGGTCCTGCTCAAGGGCGACAAAGAGGTCGTCTTCGTCAATGCCGTTGCCGCCGACAGCAAGGGAGTCATCTACGCCGCCACCGCCCCGGCCGGCAAGCTGTTCCGCATCGCCCCCGGGCAGGCCGAGCCCGAACTCTACTACCAGGTCGGCGGCAAGACGCTGCTGAGCCTGGCCGTCGGCCCGCATGACGAGCTGTACGTCGGCACCGGCGGCGGCGACGGGCAGATTCTCCAGGTCACCGAGAAGGGCGTCGCCAAGCTCGTCCTCAAGCGCAAGGACCTTGCCTACGTCTGGTCCATCGGCGCCCTCAGCGACGGCCGACTGGTCGCGGGCACCGGCCCCAAGGCCGAACTGCTCCTGCTGACCCCCGGCGACAAGCCCGTCGAGGGCGAGGTGCTTTACGCTCCTGAAAAGAACAAGCAGAAGAACGTGCTGACGGTCGCCGTCGCCAACGACAAGACCGTCTACTTCGGCACCGACACTGACGGGCTGGTCTTCCGCTACGACCTGGAAGCCCGGCGGACGTTCCTGCTCTTCGACGCCCCCGAGGCCGAGATCGCCGCCCTGGTCGTCGGGTCCGACGGCAACGTCTACGCCTCGACCTCAGACCCGCGGCAGGGCATCGGCGGTGAAGCCAGCCCCGGCGCCGTCGAGGGCCACCCGGCCAAGGAGCATCCGACCACCGCCCCGGGCAACGGGTCGTCCAAGCAGCCGACCACCGCGCCCGAATCGTCCAAGGCCACGCCGGCGCCGGCCCGCGACGCGACCGCCTCGCTCCAGCAGCGCGGCGTGGTCGTGCACGACCAGGCCGTCGAGATGCCCGCCGATCGCCAGGCCGAGAGCGGCTACACCCGGCGGGCTCGCGGGGTAATGGTCGCCGTCGGGGCCCGTCCGGCCCTGCCGATGGACGATGAGGCCGACCAGGACAGCGACGTCGAGGCCATGCCGGCGCCCAGCGCCCCGCAGCAGTCGGCCCAGGCCGTCCCGGACCATGAAGAAGGGGCTGCCCCGACCAGTCAGCCCGAGGAGGAAGGCCAGGAGGCCCAGCCCAAGGCCGGCTCTTCGCCGGAAGAGGCCGCCCGGATGCGCGAGCGGATGGGCGGCAGCGAAGGCGGGGGCGGGCCGGGCTCGTCCGGCGGCAATGCCGTCTATCGCATCGACGCCCAGGGCTTCGCGACCGAAATCATCCGCCAGAAGACCATGCTGCTGAGCATGGTCTTCGACGGCGGGCGGCTGGTGCTGGGCACCGGCACGGACGGCCGCGTGCTGGCAGTCTCGCCGGGGACCGAGGAGGTCTACACGCTGGCCCGGCTGGACAACGTCAAGCAGGTCCTGAGCATGGTGCGGTCGGCTGACGGGAGCATCATGGTCGGCACAGCCAACGAGGCGATGATCGCCCGGATCGACCCGGGCTACTCGCCGACCGGTCAATTCACCAGCAGCGTGATCGACGCCAAGCAGGTGTCGCAGTGGGGTATCATCCGGCAGACCAGCGACACGCCGGACGGCACGGCCGTGACGGTCCAGACCCGCAGCGGCAACCTGGCGGAGCCGGACGACAAGCTGTGGAGCGCGTGGAGCGAGCCGGCAGCCGCGTCCGACGCCCTGCCGATCAGCTCGCCGCCGGCCCGGGTTCTCCAGTATCGCCTGCTGCGTAGCAGCAAGAAGAACGATGCGTCACCGGTGGTGCGAGCCGTCACGCTGGCCTACGCCAACGCCAACCAGGCGCCCAAGATCGCGTCCGTCAGAGCCATCGTGCCCGGCATGATCGGCGGGGCCGGCGGCGACGAGGACGGGTCCGGCCCGTCACGCCGCGGCAGCGGCCCCTCCGGCCCCGGCGCCGGGGGCGGCGGCGAGGGACCGGCCGGCGGATTCGCGATGCTGATGTGGCAGGCGGCTGACCCCAACGGCGACCCGCTGGAGTTCAACGTTTATGTCCAGCGCGAAGGCACGCAGGCATGGATTCCGCTGACGGCCAACCAGCCGATCCGCGGCGACAACAAGTTCCGCTGGGTGACCCGCGGCGTGCCGGACGGCCGCTACCGCGCCAAGGTGGTTGCGACCGACGCGCCGGGCAATCCGACCGCTTCGGCCCTGACCGACGCCCGCACGACGGACCTGTTCGTCGTCGACAACACCGCGCCGGACATCCAGAACTTCAAGGCCGTCGTCAAGGGCGGCAAGGTCCTGGTCTCGGCCGACGCGGTGGACGCCCTCAGCCACCTGGCTTCGGGCGAAATTCGCATCGACAGCGATTCCAGCGGCCAGGTCGTGCAGCCTGCCGACGGGGTCTGGGACGAGCAGAAGGAGTCAATCAGCGCCGAGGCCGATCTGGCCAAGCTCGCCTCCGGCCCGCACCTGGTGATCCTGGCGATCACCGACGCCGCGGGCAACGTGGCGTCGGCCGCCGTGGAGGTTGTCAAACCGTAGGCGATCTGGTAGAATTCCGCAACTGGGTTGAAAACGTCCCCCGGTTGGCGACAGCCGGGGGATTTTTTCCGAGGCAACGCGTCCCGGCCGATCCGCCGGGTGACTTCGAGGTGACAGATGCATTATCCGCACAAGAAGAGCAACAGGCGTCGCAAGCGGCACATCGGCTTCCGCGCCCGCATGAAGAACACCTACGGCCGCAAGACCATCAACCGCAAGCGTCGCGCCGGGCGGAAGATTCAGGTCGCGTAGGGAACCCGACGCCTGGACGGGCCGTGGCTGGGCGTTGCGCCCCCCACGGCTGTTGCGGTCGAATCGTCGCGGGACGAGACCCCGGAGGCCTCCCATGCCCATTTACGAATACACCTGCCCCAAGTGCGGGCACGCGTTCGAGGAACTGGTGCGCTCCGCCGACGCCGACCGTCAGAAGTGCCCCAAGTGCGGCACGAAGGCCGAGCGGCAGATTTCGGTCTTCAGCGCAGCCGTCGCTTCCCCCTCGTCCGGCGGCGACCTCCCGCCCTCCTGCCGCAGTTGCGGCATGGACCCGTCAAGCTGCCCCAATCGCATGTAGAGCGTGTATGGCCCCGCGGCCTGCACGTCACGGACCGCCGATCGGGCAGGTCTCCGTGGCCGTGTGGTCGAGGCGCACCTTCACGACCCGTCGGCTGACCGTGTCGGCGACGTAGGCGTGCGTGTCGGAGACTGCGACGGTGAGCGGCCACGCCAGCGGAATATCCGGCTTCGTAACCAGCGCGTTCGGCCCGCCGGAGTCCTGGTTGCCGTACTGGCCGAACGTGCCGATCATGTTGTTGCCCGCGTCAACCACCTCGACGCGGAACTGGCCGAGGTTGGGGTAGAAGACGCGGCCGAAGGGGTCCACGTCAAACCCCGGCCCCTCGCACATGCAGGTGTCGCTGCCGGTGGCGGCCAGTGCGGTGGCAGCGAAGCCGAAGCGGATCCAGTCGGCCCCCTGGATTTCCACCGGGACCGCGGGATCGTAGCCGATGTGAGCCTGCATCTTCACGACGGGCTTGGCCAGCAGCTCCTGCGGCGGAGGGCCGACTGCGCTGGGCGAGATCCGCCGATCCTTGTCGAACCACACGGCCCCGCCTGAGGGCGGAAACTTGATCACGCTGCCGTACATGTAGCTGTTCCAGAAGCGGGCGGCGCCGACTTCCTCCGGCCGCCCGCGCCCGGGCGGCTTCAGCTTGCCGTCGAAGAACTCCGGATACGATCGGCCAAGCGGCTTGACCGGTTCTGCCAGGTAGATGTTGCCGTGGCGGTCCGAGCGCAGGCAGGCCCCCTGGGTGCACTGCCAGATTGCGGTGCGCCGCGTCTGCCCGTCCATGCCGAGCACGTTGACCGTGTTGAACCAGACGCCGGGCGGCGGCTTGGGCGCGTCGGGCCCGGCCCGGTACGTGTTCGGCAGGATGGCGTAGATTTCGTCGGCGCGGGGAACGGCCAGGTACTTCAGCGAGAAGGTCATCAGCCCGCCGGTGGGGATGCAGTGGGTGTCCCGCCCCTCCCAGTTCAGCGGCTTGCCGTCGTGGTCAAAGCGGACCAGGCCCGCGCCCCAGCTCATCGTGATCAGGCTGCCGTCGGGCGAGGGGACGAGTTGCGTGCCCGCCTGGCCGAACATCAGCCCCGTCTTCACTCGCGGCGAGATCGTGTCTTTGATCGCGCCGGTCGGTTCGTCGAAGCGGTACCAGGTCGAGTTCACCTTCACGTACAGCTCGCCGCGGCTGCGGTCCAGGCTCAAGTCACGCGGGCCCTCGGCCCAGGGGGCCTTCAGGTCGCGCGGGTCCTTCATCGGCTTGAGCGCGTCGCCGAGGTCTTCGAAGCATCCCAGCTCGCGGCTGTTGTAGAAAGTGGGCAGCCAGATGCGCGCCGGCTTGGCCGACGCGTCCACCGAGACCTGGTAGTGCCCCACACCGTCGGCCCGACGGGGCAGGGCGACGCGGACCACCTCCTTGCCGGAGACGACCCCGTTGAATTTCACCAGGTCGGCGGTGTAGCCGTCCTTCCTGACGATCACGTAGACGGCCCCGGATTGCGGATCGACGCCCACCGACTGGGCCGCGGGAACCCTGATGCTGCCGACGAAGGCGCCGTCCGCTTCCTTGTAGGCCGCGACGCAACCGGCGCCGGGGTCGCACACGTAGAGCAATCCCCCTGCGACGGTCAGCGCGCCGGGGTCGGCCAGGGCGCCCGGACCCTCAGCTGGTGCGTCGGGCCTGCCGATGAACGGCTCGGCGGCGTTTCGGGCGTCGATGGGAACCTTGAACACGCAGGCCAGCGACTTGCGGGTCTTCTGATCTCCGGTGTGCAGGCCGGTCAGGTAGAGCGATTTACGGTCGCCGCTGACAGCAATGCCGACCGGTTCGCCCGCTGCCAGCCAGACATTGCTCATACGCAGCCCCTTGACGTCGGGCAGCAGCCGGGGGCCGATGAACCCCTCGGACGGCGCGCTGCCGTCGGCCTGGAGGCAGGCGATGGCCGGGCCCATGACCGGCCAGTAGACCCGCCCGCGCGAATCCACCACCGGCGTGGACGAGCCGGGCCGGCTCACCCCGCGCGAACTGAGCGGGTCCGGGTAGATGCTCAGTTCCTCCCAGTTGTGGACCAGCGGGACCAGGTCGCCGGAGTCGGTGAACAGGGCGTCGAACGCCTTGGCTTTGTCGGCCGGCAGGTCGGCCGGGTAGGGCGTGACGGCCCGGACGTGGCGGCCTTCTCGGGAGACGATTGCGATCTTTTCGCTGCCCATCATCGCGTTGGCGGTCGGGTCGCGATGGAACAGGTAGAGTTCGCCTTTGGGCCCGACGGCCACGGCCTGCACTGCCCCAGTGGCGGCCGGGTTGTAGAGCAGGAAGCCGTCGAAGGCCGGCTTGAGGCCGGCGGCGACGCGGACCTTGAACGGCCCGCCCTCGGCTGGCTTGCCGGCGTCGTCCTTGCCGTCCCAGACCAGTTCCTGCGACAGGCCGGCCTTCAGCGGCGCGGGCGGCGGGTTGTCCCCGCCCAGCACGCCGGCCGCCAGGTGCTGCACGACTTTGCCGCCGGCGTCGAGAATCGCGACCTCCACATCGGTCGGACCGGACACGGCGAAGCGGATGGTCGTCCTGTCCCCCTGCTGGCTAGCCTGTGGCTTGACGGCGAAGCTGATGCCCGCGCCCCACGCGGCCGCGGCAGAGCACAGACAGAGCAGTCCCGCCGTCAGAAGCGATCGGGTCTTCACGCGCGGTCCTCCTTCGATCCCCGAGTTGACGATCCCACTCGATTATCGGGACCGATGCACAGCGGAGGCAACGGTGAAGTTCCGCCTCAGCCTTCCGCGCGACCATCGCGTGTGCTATGATCGCCCGCCATGAGCGAACTGATCATCTCCGTGTCGGGCGTGCGGGGCGTCGTCGGGCAGACGCTTACGCCGCAGGTCGCGTGCGAACTGGGTCTCTCCTTCGCGGCCCTGCTGGGCGGCGGAGGCATCAGCGGGCCGGTCGCCGTCGGGCGCGACAGCCGGCCCAGCGGCCGCATGCTCGAACAGGCGCTCTGTGCCGGCCTGATGGGCGGCGGGCTGACCGTCCGCCCGCTGGGCATCGTGCCGACGCCGACCTGCGCGATCGCCGTTCGCGACCTGCACTGCGTCGGCGGCGTGATGATCACCGCCTCGCACAACCCCGCGCCCTATAACGGTCTGAAGTTCATGCAGTCCGACGGCCAGTGCCAGGGCGCCCAGCGCATGGCCCGGCTGCGCGAGATATTCCTGGAGCGGGCCTTCGCCAAGGTCCAGGCCGCCCACGACGCACCGTTCGCCGTCGAGCCCGACTCCGACGCCCCGGCCCGCCACGTGCAGAAGGTGCTGTCGATCGTCGACATCTCGGGCATCCGCCGGGCCCGCCCGTCGGTGCTGCTGGACAGCGTCAACGGCGCCGGCGGCGTCGGCACGCCGCAGTTGCTGGAGGCCCTGGGCTGCCGCGTGCGGCTGGAGCACACCGAACCGAGCGGCCGATTCCCCCGCCCCCCCGAGCCGACCGCGGAGAACCTGGCCGATGTCGCCCGCACGGTCGGGCAGGCCGGCGTGGACATCGGCCTGGTCCAGGACCCCGACGCCGACCGGCTGGCGCTGATCGACGAGACGGGACGCTACATCGGCGAGGAATACACGCAGGTGCTGGCGGCCCAGGCGGTGCTGGCGAGCCGGCCCGGACCGGTTGCGACCAACCTGTCGGCGTCGCGGATGATCGACGACGTCGCCAAGGCCGCCGGCGTCCGCGTGTTCCGCTCGCCGGTCGGCGAAGCCAACGTCGCCCAGGAGATGGCCCTGCGCGAGTGCGTCATGGGCGGCGAGGGCAACGGCGGCGTCATCGACCCGCGTGTGGTTCCCGTCCGCGACAGCCTGACGGGCATTGCCCTGGTGCTGGAGCTGATGGCCCGCACGGGCAAGTCGCTCTCGCGGCTGGTCCGCGACATCCCGCGTTACTTCATGATCAAAGCCAAGGCCCCGCTGCCGCCGGGCGGCTTCGAGCAGGTGCTGGCCCGCGTCGAGGCGCTGGCTGAGGGCGGCCTGATCAACGACGCCGACGGCATCCGCATCGACTGGCCCCGAGGGTGGGTCCATGTGCGCAGCTCGAACACCGAGCCGATCTACCGCATCATCGCCGAAGCCGACAGCGACGAGCACGCCAACCTGATCGTCACCCGCGTCAAACAGGCCATCGGCTGACGTGGCCGGCGGTCATGCTTCAAAGTAGTTCAGGTTCACGGAGATGACTTTGGGCTCGTCCGACAGGACGGCCCTGAGCACGTCGGCCAGTTTCCTGCCCGGCTGGAGTTTCGCGTAGCACGTTGGGCAGGCGTTCGGGGTGAACTGACCCTGGATGGCGAAACCATACTTGACGCCCATCCGGACGACCTCCTCCCGCGTGCAGCCGGCGTCGACGCGCAGGCCGAAGCCGTCGGACGCGTAGCCGGCCCGTGCGCCGTGCGGGTTGGGCCTCAGGCCCTCCAGCAGCGAGTAGACCATGTCCATGCGGCGGGTCGAGATCGTGCCGACAGGGGAAACCTGCTTGGCGCCGGCTTTGCGCAGCGGCTCCAGGGCGTCCTTGTCCATCGCCAGCAGGGCCCGCGTCGCAGCGATCCGCCGGTCGCCGTCGTCGCTGCCCAGGTCGTCGATCAGGCCGGCCGTGTCGGGCTGGCTGGTCGAGACGGCCTCGGTCAGCGCGAAGCTGGCCATGACCGCCTTGACGATGTCGGCGGGGGCGACCCGGCGTCCGCCGGCCGGCGGATACATGAAGACGGCAGCGACGGTCCGCGGGCCCAGCCGCCGCAGTCGGAAGTCCACCATCGCCTCGCCGCCGTAATCGCCGTACCAAAGGGTGAAGGTGAAGGCTGCCCGCGACCACTCGCCCTCCTGCGAATGAACCACGGCCGGGGCCTTGCGGCCGACGGCGGCGTGGGCAAGGCCGGCGATGGCCGGCGGCGCCTGCTTGTCGATCCGCTCGATGAGTTCCTTGATCGGCTGGTCGAGGACGTAGACGCGAAGTTGCACGTCGGTGAAGGAGACGCCGTCGCGACCCCAGCCTTCCTCGCCGGCCGCTGCCACACAGCGGTCGAAGGGCAGCGCGGCGTTGACGACCGCGGCGTACTCGGTGTCCCACTCACCGCCGCCGTCGCGGATTGCAGCCAGGGCCTCGGGGCCGACGTGGATGTTGTTGTGGAACTGCTTCTGCCAGGTCATGAAAGTAGGCGGCAGGCGGAACTGGAGTCCGATCGGCGCCACTTCGATCCGGTCTTCGACCTGGCGGCTGACAAGCCTGGGCGCGGCCTCGGGCTGCGTGGTCGGCGCGTCGACCGGCGTCAGCTTCGCCGAAAGATCCTCATCGGCAGCCGGCGGGTCAGCCAATGCTGGCGCTCCGGTCAGGAGAATCAGGCACAGGACGCGTGTACGTAAACCTTTCATGGAAGACTCCTCTTCAATTCCGCCGGGTTAGACGTATGGGGACGGAAATCGGTTCCCGTCCGAATCGCCGGGCAGCGCGGAATTTGCGATCTTGTCGCTGCCCCTACTAGTCTGGTAGTATATACGGATTCCGGAACCTGCGAGCCTTTGGAGCTTCCCTATGAGTTCACTTTCGCGACGGCGCTTCCTGTGCATCACAGCGGGCGTCACCGGGGCGGGCGCGCTGGCAGCGGGCGGATGGCTGATCGGCAGACGGCCCCCTGCGTCCGGCCTTCAACAGGCCAGCCGATCCGGCTACGCGTTTGGCACGACGGTCTCAATGACCGTGCTGCACCCGCGACGGCAGACGGGCGAGGCGGCGCTGGCTGATGCGTTCCACGAGATGCAGACCGTCGAGCGTGTCATGACGCTCTACAACGGTGACAGCCAACTCTGCCGGCTCAACCGCGACGGCGAACTGCGCGACCCGCACCCGATGCTGGCCGACGTGCTGGCCCGGGCCCAGGCGATGAGCGCCCGTAGTAGCGGGGCATTCGACGTCACCGTCGGCCCGCTCTGGAGCCTGTTCGCCGGCGCGGCGGCGGCTGGGGGCGAGCCGGCGCCGGCTCGGCTCGATGCGGTTCGCTCGCGGGTGAACTGGCAGCGGCTGGAGGTTTCGCCGCGGCGCGTGCGGCTGGCCGACGCGGGGATGGGCGTCACGCTCAACGGCATTGCCCAGGGCTACGCCGCCGACCGCGTCGTTGCGGCCCTGCGGCGGCGGGGAATCGAACATGCCCTGGTGAACACCGGCGAGGTCGGTTCGATCGGCGGAAAGGGCGGCGGGTCATGGGTCGCGGGCATTCCTGACCCGCGCGACCCGTCACGGACGATGGCGGCAGCGGCTCTGGACGGCCGGGCGCTGGCGACCAGCGGCGACTACGCGACGCACTTCTCGGCCGACTTCCGCGACAACCACATCTTTGACCCGGCCACGGGGCGTTCACCGACGGAACTGGCCAGCGTGACGGTGGTCACCCCCGACGCGACCGAGGCCGATGCGATGTCGACGGCCGTCTTCGTGCTGGGCGTGCAGCGCGGGCTGACGCTGGTGGCGCAGACGCCGCGCAGCGACGCGATGCTCGTGCTCAAGGACGGACGGGTCATCACGACGGCCGGTTTCCCCGAAACGCCGGAGCAGGGACGGGAGACGAACACATGACGATTCGCGGATTCTGTCGACGGGCGATTCTTCCGACGCTGGCCTGCCTGGCGATGCTGACGGCATCGGCGCTGGCTGACACCGTGGAGATGGATGATGGCCGCGTGCTCAACGGCAAGGTGATCGACCAGACCGAGTCGCGTGTGACTTTCATGGTCGATTACGGGGGCGGGGTCACGTCCAAGACGATGCTGTCGCGCGAGCACATCGTGAAGTTGACCATCGGCGACGCCCCGGCGCCCCAGCCGCCGGCCCATGAGCCGGCCGAGCAACCGGGCGACGGCGGCGATGAACCGGTCACCAAGCACGATCCGGCGCCGGTCAAGCCCGAGCCGCCCGTGACGCCCACGACTCCGCCGACGGGAACCAGGGGCCGCACGCAGGCCGACGTGCTGGCCGAGATCGACAAGGCCGGCAAGACCCCGCCGGCCTGGTGGAACGACGTCCAGTTGGTCGTGCCGCAGGGGTTGGACCTGACCTGGCAGAAGCCGCAGGGCTGGAACGCGAGCAAGTATATCAGCCAGTACATCTGGGACATCATCAACCCCAACCAAAGCCGCTGGCAAGAGGGCGTGAAACTGCTGCATCACGTCGTGGCGACCAATAAGAACGACTCGGCCAAGCTGCGGCAGTCGGCCGCCGCTGTGGCCGGGATGTATCAGCGTCTGCTGTGCGACTGGGCCCGGGCGGCGTGGTGGTGGCAGAAGACGCGCGAGCTGGGCGCCCTCAACGGCGGTGAGACCGAGCAACTGGCCGAGTGCTACTTCAAGCTGGGCTCGCGGCAGATGGCGGTGGATCTGCTGAACCGCTCGCCCTTCTACACGACGCGCGGGATCAAGCTGTGGGCGTCGATGGGTGACGTGGACAAGGCGCTGCAACTGGTCAAGCGGATGGCCGACGATTACTCCCGCAACCCCGGCGATGAGGTGGCGGCGGCCTCGGCGGCGTATGCCTATGTGATCGGGGGCGACGTCTGTCGCGGTGCGGGGCGCATCCCGCAGGCCGTCGATTTCTACAACAAGGTCCTCTCGGTCAAGCCGATTGGCAAGCGGGCCGGCGGCATCAACGGCAGCCACGCCCGCGCGCAGGGCAACCTCGACGCCATCAGGTTGTTTGACAACTTCGACCTGTCCAAGGTGCCCGACGGCGCCTATCGCAACCACCACCGCGGATACGCCGGCGAGGTGGAGATCGAGGTCGTCGTCAAAGCCGGCCGCATCGAATCGGTCAAGGTCGTCGACCACCACGAGAAGCAGTACTACGCGTCGATCGCCAATACGACCCAGCGGATCGTGGAGAAGCAGTCGGTCCGCGGCATCGACACGACGGCCGGTGCGACGATTACCTGCGACGCGATCATCAACGCGACGGCCAAGGCGCTGGCAGAGGCGAAGAGGAATTGACGTGCGACCGCCGGCTGGCGGAGGGATTGGCTGATGCGATTTCCATCGACGGTCCTGCTGCTGAGTCTGGCCTTACCTTTGCGGGGTAACGCCGTGGAGCCGCCGGCCACCCAGCCCGCAGCCGACGTGCCGGCCGTCCTCATGCCGCTGGGGCATTTCCAGTGGACGGCCAGCGGCCCGCTGGTCGCGCCAGCGGACCCGCCAGGTGACAGGCATTACTCCGTCAAGGACCCCAGCATCGTCCGCTACGGCGGCCGCTGGCACCTGTTCACCTCGGTCCGCGGCGTCAAGCGCTCGCACGCCATCGAGTATTTCACCTTCGCCGACTGGAAGGACGCCCCCAAGGCCGAGCGTCACCTGCTGCCCGGCTACGACGGCTACTGGTGCGCCCCGCAGGTCTTCTACTTCGCTCCGCAGAAAACGTGGTATCTCATCTGCCAGGCCTCCGGCGAGGACTGGCAGCCGACAAAGTACGGGCCCGCGTTCTCGACCAATCGCGACATCGCCGACTGGCGGGGCTGGTCCGCGCCCCAGCGGCTGGACTGTCCCAAGACGCCCACCGACAAGGTCGGCCTGGACTTCTGGGTCATCTGCGACGACGCCCGGGCGTATCTCTTCTTCACCTCGCTGGACGGGCGGATGTGGCGGTCGCAGACCGCGCTGGCTGACTTCCCGCACAAGTGGTCCGTGCCGGCGCTGGCCCTCCAGGCCGACATCTTCGAAGCCAGTCACACCTACTGCCTCGCCGGCATGGCGAAGTACATGACTGTCGTCGAGGCCCAGGGCGGGCACGGGTGGCGGTACTACAAGGCCTTCCTCGCCGACCGCCTCGACGGCAAGTGGACGCCGCTGGCTGCGGGCAGAGACGACGCATTCGCCTCAATGAAGAGCGTGACCCAGCCGGGCGGCCGATGGACCGACTCGATCAGCCACATCGAGCTAATCCGCGCCGGCTTCGACCAGCAAATGGACGTGGACCCGGCGCACCTTCAGGTGGTCTTCCAGGGCGTCTCCGACAAGGATCGCGCGGGCAAGAAGTACGGCGAGATTCCCTGGCGGCTGGGCATCCTCACCGCGACGACGCAACCCGACGGGCAATAGCGTTCCGGAGCACGGCATTCATTCGCGGCCGGCCCGGCCCGCCGCGTGCGGAGATAATTCGTGAGGTTCAATCTCTTCCTGCCGGCCCTGCGGAAGCCCCGCAAGGGCCAGTCGCCGCCGAAGACGGGCGCCGTGCTGCGCAGTCTCAAGGTCATCTCGCCGGCGGCGCTCTACTCGGACATGGAGAAGGCCAAGCCCGGCCTGCTCCGTCGCGCCCTTCGCTTTGTCGGCGCGACCTGGGTCTACTCGCCCCTGCGGCGGCTCGTCCAGGCGGCCTGCCTGGTCGCGTTCCTCGTGCTCTTCTTCTGGGTCTGCTGGCCCTACGCGGCCCGGCCGAGCGTGCAGACCGAGGGCTGGCCGAGCCACTATGACGCGTTGCGGTCGGCCCGCGAGAAGGTCGACGCGGAGATATTCCTCGCGGTCGATCCGCTCGTGTCGATCACGACGGTCATCGCCGGCCGTACGTGGGTCTGGTCGCTGACGGCCGCCGGCGTGATGCTCGCCCTGTGCGTCTTCTGGCCGCGCGGATTCTGCGGCTACATCTGCCCGCTGGGCACGCTGATCGACCTGTTCGACTGGGCCGTCGGAAAGCGTGTGAAGCTGTTCCGCGTCAATGGCCACGGCTGGTGGGTCCACCTGAAGTATTACATCCTGGCCGGCACGATGATCGCGGCCATGTTCGGCGTGCTGGTCAGCGGGTTCGTCGCGGCCATCCCGGTGGTGACGCGCGGGCTTCAGTTCCTCATCGCGCCGCTCCAGATGGGCACGGCCCGCGGCTGGCATCAGGTTCCGCCGCCCAACGCGGGACACTGGGTTTCCATCGCCCTGTTCGCGGCCGTCCTGTGCATGGGGCTGATGAAGCCGCGATTTTGGTGCCGCTACGTCTGCCCCAGCGGCGCCGTGTTCTCGGTGTTCAACCTCGGCCGTGCGACAGAGCGCAAGGTCGAGTCGAGCTGCATCAACTGCAACAAATGCATCGAGGTCTGCCCGTTCGACGCGATCAAGGACGACTACACGACGCGGACCGCCGACTGCACCTTCTGCCAGACCTGTGGCGGGGCCTGCCCGACGCACGCGATCAAGTTCGTCGGTCGGCTGAACGCTGCTGACCTCAAGGTCGAGAACGATCCGCCGACGCACGAAGTGGCGTTGAGCCGCCGCGGTTTCCTCGGCGGCACGGCCGCCGCGGCTGCCGTGGTGCTGGGCGTCCGCGCGGGCTTGACCGGCTCGCCCCACGCCCCGCTGGTCCGCCCGCCGGGCAGCGTGCCGGAGGCGCAGTTTCTCCAGCTCTGCATCCGCTGCGGCGAGTGTTTCAAGGCCTGCCCCAACAACGTCCTTCAGCCGGTGGGCCTGGAGGCCGGGCTCAACTCCCTGTGGACGCCGCGCGTCGTCGCCGACTGGTCCGGCTGCGAGCCGAGCTGCAACAACTGCGGCCAGGTCTGCCCGACCGGCGCGATCCGGGCCCTTCCGATCCTGGAAAAGCGCTATGCGCGGATGGGCCTGGCGGTCGTGGACGCGACCACCTGCCTGCCGGCGTGCGGCTCTGATTCCTGCACGACCAGCCGCACCAGCCCCGACGGCACGCAGTCGGTCAGCACGCTCTGCCGCGACGAGTGCGAGTCGGCCGGCTACCACGCGATCAGCATCGAGATGCGCCACCCGCCCGACACGCGGATCGACCCGGAGACCAACGAGCCGGACCGCCCCGGGCTGCCCGTGCCGGTCGTGGACCCGCTGATGTGCGTCGGCTGCGGGCTCTGCCAGACGCGCTGCTACAAAGTCAACGTGGCGACCGAAAGGCTGCTGCGGGAATCCGCGATCGTCGTGCGAGCCGGCCGCGTCGACGGGCAGGAGACCGAAGACCGAATGCGGACCGGATCCTACAAGGCCCAGTTCGACCGCCGCCAGGAGCAGAAGAAACGCGAGGAGGAGAAGAAGTCGATCGACGTGGAGTACTCGCCCTTCTGACGGCGGCGGTCACTTGTCGCCGGGCCGCTTGGGGTCGAGGTAGGAATGCGGCTCCTGGAAGTCGGGGGGAATCTCGAACAACTCAGGCGGCGGCGGATTGGCTCGCAGGTTCCGCACCGCGCCGATCGACAGCGCCAGGATTGCCAGCGAGAGCAGCGTGAAAAGGATCGCCACGGCCAGGCCCATCGGCGTCGGCGCCTCGACGATCCGCGCGACCAGGATCGCGACCCACATGCCGAGTTGCACGATGGCGAAGCCCATCGCCCCCCAGGCCGCGCTGATCCGATGCCCCACGAGCCCGACGCCGACGGCCATGAACCCGAACCCCAGCGCCAGCGGGGCGACGATGGCGGCGCCGGTGACGATCTGCTCGTTCAGCTTCGTTCGCTCGAGAATCTCCGACGACGCCGACCACGCGCAGCACATGACCATGACCAGCAGAACCCCCCAGACCTGGCAGACGCGCCCCACGCCCTGGGCGAAGGCCCGGGGGTTGGCGGCCGCTTCGGCGGCGTGCGGATCGTAACTTGGCTTGCTCACGTGTGCGTCCCGCGGGCCGGTCGTTCAGCGCCTGGCCGAGCGTCCCGGCCGGTTCGTGCGCCGCAGGCGGTTGGCTGTCCATCCGCCGCGGATCAGGTAGACCACCAGCACGATCATCGTCGCCGCCAGGCCCAGCCACAGGGTTGACAGCGGGTTGGCGTGGAAGTCCCTGGCCCGGAGCGTATGGTAGGCCATCATGCCGTAGACGGTCACCAGGAACCCGCCGACGACCTGGCCGACCCACAGGCCCCGCCGCCGGCCGGTCCAGATCGGTCGGCTGGCGGCGGCCAGAAGTAAGCCCGGCAGCGAGAACAGCAGCAGGTAGAACTCGATCAGGCTGCGCCCGCCGGGGTCGCTGCCGGTCAGGCGATAGATGTACGAGGCGAGGACTACGCCGCTCCCGAGCAGCAGCACGCCGATGACCGCCGTCACGATCGACAGGCGATGCAGGAAAGCTTCGAGATCGCTGGATGTCGGCGGCGGGCTCATGGCGGTGCATCTTGCACGTCGGAGTCAGGCGGGGCAAGCGAAAACCCGGCCGGCCCGGCGCATCGAGGTCAAGCAGGCCGCCCCGACAGGCCGATACTTCTACTTGAGACCCAGACGGAACCAATGGCCATGCCACGCCAACAGCGGGACAATCCGAAAGGCCCTCAGCCGGGCGACGGCGCCGAAGCGATCCATGACGACGTCGGCGACATCGACGAAATCCTGGAGTCCGCCGAACTGGACGACCTGGTCGGCCAGGAAGTCACTCGCGAGCTGGAGGCCGCCCGGACGCCGACGGCCGACAAGGCGGCGGCGCAGACCGAGTTGGCCGAACTCGACGATGAACTGGCTCGGCATGCCGAGGAGACCATCCAGGAATCGCTGGACGAGGCGGAATTCGACCTCGACGGCGACTTCCTGAGCCAGGAGGACGTTTCGCGGATCATGGCCGAGGAGGCCGCGGGCATTCCTGCGTTGGCCGATCCGACGCCGGCTGCGCCCGCAGCGATGCCCGCCGAAGCCGGGCGGCCGTCTTCGCCGCATTCGTTCGAGCAAGTCGCAGCCGAGCCGGCGCCCGCGCCGGCCGACGAGTTCCCAACGGACCTGGAAGCCGAACTCGAATCGTCTGCCGCGGCGGCTGGTCGGGTCGAAGACCGACAGGCCGACCGGACTTTGTCCGAGGCGGTCGCTACGCCCGCGTCGGTCGCCCCGAAGGAGGCCCCGCCGAGGGAGGCCGCCCGGCCAACTCGCGAGAGTCCGCCCGTGCCGGTGGCTGCGCCAGTCTGCCAGGCCGCGGCCGAGACTTCGCCGATCGCTCAGGATATTGACGAGGACGTTGCGTCGCTGCTCGATGCCGCGGACCTGCCCGAGGGAGAGTCCACGCCGCGGAAAGCCCGGCGATGGGGGCTTGCCTGGAGGCCGGCGGCCATCCGGACGATGACGCTCGCCGATTGGCCGTTCCGCGGGGTGCCTGCGCTGGCCAAGAACATCCTGGGCGTTGTCGGCGGCGTAACGGCCGTCGTCGGTCTGGCCATCTGGGTGATCGTCCTGATCCGCTGACGGCCGCGCCGGCCGCATCGTTCATCCCGCCGCTCCGCGGCCCCCACACTGTTGGTCCAGACGACCCGCCAAGTTGCGTCGATCGAGTCGCGCTGCGCCCCGAAGGGCAGGGAGCCGCTCCAGGCCTGACCGGCACGGGTGCTATTCCGAAGAGTGGTTGAACGCAAGAGTTGGCCAGGGCAGGGACTTGCGCGGCCTGGATATTTCATATTCAAAATCTTTTGACTAGAATATTTGGAATGATATACTGTCTGGTGTTCGTATTATGTTTGGTATCCTAACGGGGCCATCCATGATCTGCAACTCAAATCACCGGTTCCGACCAGTCGCCAAGTCCGGTCTGTCACGTGATTTGGAAGGCATTGTGAGCGAGTGCTTTACGCGCATTCACTCGCGGTTGGGCCCAGGCATGTTCGACCTCTTGAAGTCGCCGGCCGACCGGCCTGGGCTGCTGGCCGAGGGGGATTGCGTCGCGGCGGCCTGGAACCTGGGGGAACGGACCGGGCGGTGGACGCCGCTCGCGCGGGCGGTGCGGCGGCTGGAGCGGAACTGGATGGCGCGGGCGGCCGGGCGGGCGGCGAGGAGGGGAGCGCACCATGTCTGAAACGCGTTCGGAATCCCCTTGGAAGCCGCGGGAACCCCAGAGCGAGATTCTCTCTGCCGCCGAGGTGATCGCACTGCTCGGCCTGGCCCGGCGGGCCCCGAAGGCCCCGCGGGAGGCGTTGCGGCTGCTCGTCCGCAAGGGTCGGCTGAGGTGTCTGCGGTCCGGGCCCGGGCCCAGATCCCGAATGACATTCCTTCGCCGCCACGTCGAGGAGTTCATCGAGCGTTGCAGCCGGTGGGCCGAGCCGCCGCCGACTCAGGACACGCGGCGACAGCCAGACCGAAGGCGTCAGGACCCCATCACCGACATGATTCCGCCGACGGCGGAGGAGGAAGCGGAATGGTAACGCGACAGGAGATCGACGGATGGGCCGGCTTCGCGGCGTGGTGGAAGGTCGGCGGCATGCTGGCGGCGGCGCTCCTGGTGGGCGGATGCCGGATGCCCGAGGCGAGCCTCAAGCTGCTGGCCGGCATTGACACCGCGCTGGCCGACGCCCAAGCCGGGAATACTGCGATCCGCGAGGCAGCCCGCGTGCAACTCTCGGCGCAGCAGGTCGCCCTGGACGCGGCATTCGAGGCGGACATTCGCCGACTGCCCGGCGACGGCGATGGCGCCGCGGCGTCGCTGAGCCGCGACGACGTGCTGGCAGCCAAGGCGCTCTACGACAAGCGGTCGGCCGAGATCGACGCCAGCCGGGCTGCCAATGAGGAGGCGTTCTCCCGCATCGATCGCGACCTGGCGGTGTCGCGTCAGATGGCCGACATGGTCCGCCGACTCGTGCTCCAGCAGCAGTTGCTGGCTGGGCAGGGGGAACTGGCGGTCAACGCCCTGCTGGCGCAGTCGGCCGCCGCCAAGGCGGCGCCGTGAGCGAGGCCTCGTCGCCCAGCCCGTCATGTCAGACCCGACACACACCAAACACTCCGGAAGGGGAACCCATGAGTCAGGTCGAATCGAACAATCGTGACAGCGACCGGGCGGCTGCCCAGCCCGACCCGGGAACCGCGTCGGGCCAGATGGTCCAACTCGCCCGCAAGGCGACGGCGCGGATCGTCACCGCGGCGCTGGAAGCAACGGCCGAGTCAGCCGACATCGAGCGGTCCGCGCGGCAGCGGTTGGCCGACCGCTTTCCGGCGATGAGCGCCCTGCCGTCGCCGCTGCGGGTGGACCCCGAGCAGATCCGCGACTTCACGCGGTCGGCGGAGTATCAGGTGCTGGTGGAGGACTACGTGGCCGGTCGAATTGAAGGCCACCTGCTGACGCGGGCGATGGAACTGCTCAACCGCGTCCTGCCGGCCCTGTTCGCGGCGATGTAGGAGGAGTTTCTCTCTTGCACCATAGTGAGCGTAAGCTAACATATAGTGAGGGCGGTCGAGAGGGCGGATCATGGCGCATGCCAATCTCCAGTTCGCGTGGTGCTGGATGCTGACTGGGCTGCTGACCGGCGCGTTGCTGGGACTGGGCTTCCATCGCGAACAATGGATGGGCGGCTACGGCGGCTGGCGGCGCCGGCTGATGCGCCTGGGGCACATCGCGTTTCTGGGGACGGGGCTTCTCAACCTCGGCTTCGCGCTGACGGCGATTCAACTGCACATGAGCGGCCGGTGGCTGGCGGCGGCATCGGTGCTGCTGATCGCCGGGGCCGTGGCGATGCCGGTCAACTGCTTCCTGGCCGCGTGGCGAGAACCGTTCCGGCACCTGTTCTTCATCCCGGTGATCGGGCTGGTCGGAGGGGTTGCGGCGTTCGTCGTCCCGCTGTTGGCACGCTTCTGACTCGGGGGAGGGCGCGATGAGAATCGGACTGATCGCCATGAGCGGCATCCGGGCCTGCGACGCCGAACTGCTGCGCGTCGGCCTGACGCTGCCGGGATTCGTTGAACGCAGCAAGGCGATCGCCTCGCTGCCGAGCCTGGGCCTGCTGACGCTGGCGGGGATGACGCCGCCGCAGCATGAGATCATTTACCGCGAGGTGCCGGACGTCACGCAATTGAGCGGCCAACTGGAGCCGTTCGACCTGGTGGCGATCTCGACTTTCACGGCCCAGGCCGACGAGGCCTACGCCCTGGCCGACCGCTATTGCGCCACCGGCACGCCGGTCGCGATCGGCGGACTGCACGTGACGGCTGAGCCGGATGAGGCGTCGGCGCATTGCGACGCCGTGGTCGTCGGGGCCGGCGAACCGGTCTGGTGGGAACTGCTGGCCGACGCGGAAGCCGGGCGGCTGAAGCCGTTCTACCGATCGGGCGGCCGGCCGTTCGATCTGGCAAGCGGTCCCATGCCCGCATACGAGTTGCTGGACATCAGCCGCTACAATCGACTGACCGTGCAGACGTCGCGCGGCTGTCCGTTCCGCTGCACGTTCTGCGCCAGCTCGGTGCTGCTGTCGGAAACGTACCGGCAGAAGCCGGCCGCCCGCGTGCTGGCCGAGGTCGACCGCATCCGCGAGTTGTGGCGACGGCCGTTCATCGAGCTGGCCGACGACAACAGCTTCGTCGATCGGCGATACTGGAAGGAGCTTCTGCCGCGGCTGGCCGACCGGCGCATTCGCTGGTTCACCGAGACGGACGTGTCGGTGGGGCAGGACGACAAACTGCTCGAGTTGCTGGCCGACGCCGGCTGTGTCGAGGTGCTGATCGGGTTGGAGAGCCCCTGTGCCAGCGACCTGGCGGGTCTGGAATTGCACAGCGACTGGAAGCGCAGACGGGTGCCGGGGTATCATGAGGCGGTGCGGAACATTCAGTCGCACGGCATCCGGGTGAACGGCTGCTTCATCCTGGGCCTGGACGGGCAGGGCCCCGAGACATTCGATCGGGTGTTCGACTACGCTGCCGAGTTGGAGTTGTTCGACGTGCAGGTGACGCTCCAGACGCCGTTCCCGGGCACGCCGCTGCATGCCCGGCTGCGGGACGAGGGGCGACTGCCGGACGAGCGGCCGTGGAAGAAGTGCACCCTGTTCGATGTGGCCTACCAGCCGAAAGGCATGCCGGCGGAGGAACTGGCGGCGCGGTTCCGCGACCTGGTCGTGCGGCTCTACAGCCGCGAGCAGACCGAGTGGCGGCGGAGGACGTTCGAGCGGAAGTACTTCAGGCCGTCCCGCGTTCAACCGGAGATGCAGGCATGAAACGAATCACGTTCGTGCGATGGCTCTGGCTGGCAGCCGGTCTGTATGACGGGCTGCTTGGGGCGGCGTTTCTTCTGGCTGGGCCGGCGCTGTTCGACCGTTTCGGCGTCACGCCGCCGAATCACTGGGGCTACGTGCAGTTCCCCGCGGCCCTGCTGGTCGTGTTCGCGGTGATGTTCTTCGCGGTGGCGGTGCGGCCCGAGGCCAACCGCAACCTGATGCTGGCGGGCGTGGGGCTGAAACTGAGCTACTGCGGCGTGGTCTTCTACCACTGGTCGGCTGGCCCGCTGCCGGCGATGTGGAAACCCTTCGCGGTCTGCGACGCGCTGTTCGCGCTGCTGTTCCTCTGGTCGTGGCTGGCGACCCGCAGGTCGTAGGCCGTCCCTCTCATCACCCGCAGGCGACGTTGTAGTAGGTCCGCCTGCATCTGCCCGCAAGCATGGCCAGGGCGCTACTGCTGTAGGCGTGCGTTCGCAGGTGGATGGTCGTGCGGCGGCCGTATTGCGTCCGCCAGTCGGCGCCGTCGGCTGAGTCGCACTGGCCGTAGAACCCGCCAAGCAGCCGCGGATCGTCGCTCCGGGTTTCCTGGAGGCCCAGGATGTGGGCGACGGCCTTCTCGACGCCGGCGTCATAGGCGGCGGCGTTGGCCGGGTCGACCTGGGCCGCCCGGGCCAGCGTCAGGGCGCCGACGCCCGAGGCGCTGGGCACCTGCGGATCGCCGAAGCCGCCGTCGGCCTGCTGGCTGGCCAGCAAGTGTCGGCTGAATCGCAGGCCGGCCTCGGTGTACTTCGCCTCGCCGGTCAGTTCGCCCAGCCGCATCATCGCCAGGGCGGTGAAGTCGTCGTTGAACTTGTGCATGTGCTCCCAGGCCAAATCGGGCGCGTAGTCGGGGATCGGTCTGGCGGTTCCGGTGATGTCCTCGTCGGTGTCCGGCATGACGACAATCCGCAGCGAGCCGTCGGCCTTGAGCAGCCGGGTCATGTGGAAGTCTGCGATGCGGCGGGCAACGTCGAGCCAGCGGGCCTGTCCGGTCAGGTCGAACAGGTCGCTGAAGAACGCCGGCGATCCGCCATGAAAGCTGCCGCGAAGCCGCAGGGGTTTCCTGGCCGGGTCCATCCAGACCGTCCAGTAGGGGTATTCGTTGTCCATGCCGAAGCGGACGAACCACTCGGCGAACAGCAGCGCCCGGTCGAGCAGTTCCTCGTCGCCGACGGCGCGGTGCAGCAGGAGCATCGCCCACGCGGCGGTCAGGGCGTCGCGCGGGTGGCCCGAGGAGTCCTGCGGGGTGACCTCGACGACGTAGCCGTAGGCGGCCGGCTGCCGGGCGTCCATTTGCTGAAGCGTCTTGAGATAGGCGGCTGCCAGGCGGCAACTGGCCAGACACTCGTCGTCCCCGGTCGCCTCGTGCAGGGCGAGCAGGGCCTTGATCTGAACGCCCAGCAGCCAGTTGCTGGCCAACTGCTGGGCGCCGGTCTCGCGGTCGAAGGAGCGGAGGTAGCGGCCGCGGTCGGCGGAATGCCGGGTGCGGGCCTGGTTGGCGATGGCCCAGCGGGCGGCCAGTCGGGCGCGTTCGAGCATCAGCTTGCGGTCCATGCGAGGCGGCTCCTTCGGTGCGGGTGCGAGGCCCCGGCTGCGGCGTACGCAACGCCGCCGCGGGCCTGCGGTGCATTATGGCCGCTGCGGCGGTGATGGCAATAGGCCGCCGGCGCGGCGCGGGATTGAGGCTTGACAGCGCCGGGGGGCACTGCTAACTTCGACTTGATCGGTGCGGCGGCGGGCAAGCCGTGTGCCATGCTGCTGTTAAGCGCGCTGACGACATTTCCGTGTCGCATGTTGGGAGCAGTCGATGAGGCACCTCCACGTGTTGCTGCTGGCGATGGCCCTGCTCAGCATTCCCGCGACCCTGGCGGCACAGGGCGACACGGCGGTCAACATCTCACCCCTGTTCACCAGCAGTGACGGCCTGACGCCCGACGAACACGTGAAGGTCAAGGCCTGGATCGACACCCGGCTTGAGACGCTGGCCAACACGCGCGGCAACATCTCGGCCAGCGAGCGGGCCACCGCCCGCCAGGAGATCGTCGACAACGTCGGTCCGCAGAACGCCAAGCTGGGCGGCCAGCGGCGGCGCGACGTGGTGCCGATCCTGGCCGACGACATGCGGAAATACCTTGACAGCAAGGATCCGCTGACGGCCGTGAACGTTGCGCTGATCCTGGCCAACATCCGCCACCTGCACATGGTCTCGGTGCTGACCGACGGAGTGAGCAACGCCAACCCGGCCATTCGCTACTGCGCGGCCCAGGGCCTGGCGGCGTCGCAGGCGGACATGGCAGCGATCGGGCTGCCCAAGCAGTGGAGCCAGCCGCTCAAGGCGCTGGTCACTCAGGCCGGCAAGGAAGACAACGTCTACGTTGCCCAGGCCATCTACGACGCCCTGCGGCTGAACGACCCCAGGCGGCTGAACCAGCCCGACCGACAGCTCGAGTTGTATAAGGCGTTCGTGGACGCCTTCGCGGCGCGGATCGCGCTGCTGGACCAGCGTAAGCTGAGCAGCGCCAGGGCCGAGGCCCACGGCGTCGCGGTGGCCGCGGACTGGATGAAGAACTACCGCACGGACGGGATCATCCGCGCCAGGCTGCTGGAACTCGACGGGCAACTCCTCAAGTACGCTGTCTCCCTGCTGGGCAACGCCGAGTCCGAAAAACTGACCGAGTCGCAGCAGGAGGACCTGGCTGAGGTGGCCACGCAGGCTGCCAAGGCCGTGCTGGCGGCGTCCGACGAGTTGCTGCTGGGGACCAACGATCAGCGGACGGCGGTCCGGTTGCAGAAGCTGAACGCCAAGACCCGGGAGGACCTCTCGGAGGGACGCTGGCTGTTCCTGCAACTCGACGTCAACCAACTGGTCGGCGCCAAGGGCGAGCCGGACTTCGTGCTCAAGAGCCTGGGCGTGCGCGAACCGGCCAAGGAGTTGACCCCGCCGGCGTCTTCCGGCGCCAACAGCACCTCCCAGCCAAACTAGCCGCATCGCCCGCGCCGCCACGGCGCCCCGCGACAGGATTTCGGCTGACCCCCGGGCGGGCGGCCATTTGCGGTATCAGCGCATGTACAAGTTTCTGGTCATCACCGCGCTGCTGGTCGTGCTGGCCCTGGTCGGCGTGCTGGCGCTGACGTCGGCGCAGCCGCGGGCCGACGTGGTCCTGCTCAACGGCGCGCCGGTGAAGAACCTCGACCCCGCCCGCATGAGTTGGATGCACGACATCCGCACGGCCTACGGACTGTGGGAAGGGCTGCTGACGACCGACCCCCGGACGCTGGCGGTCATCCCCGGCGTGGCTGAGCGGTACGAGATCTCGCCGGACGGGCGAACCTACACCTTTCATCTGCGGGCCGACGTGCGGTGGTCCAACGGCGACCCGGTGGTGTCCGGCGACTTCCGCTTTGCCTGGCTGCGCGTGCTGGATCCCGTCAACGCAAGCGACTACTACACCTACATGACGCTGATCGACGGGGCGGAGGAATACTACGCCCGCATGAAGGACTACCAGGCCGGCCGCTGGGGCACAGCCGACGAACGGGCGAAGTTTGCATCACCGCCGCCGCAGCCCGACGCGGCCACGGTCGCCATCCGCTGCCCCGACGACCGGACGCTGGAAGTTACGCTGGCCAGGCCGGTCGCCTACTTCCCCGAACTGGTCGCCTTCGCGACGTTCCTGCCGCTGCACGCCGGGTCAATGCAGCCGTTCCTGGAGCACCCCTCCAACGCGCCGCCGTACTACGCGACAGATTGGCTCAAGCCGCCGAACCTGGTCAGCAACGGGCCGTTCATGCTGGAGCGATGGGAGTTCCGCCGGCGACTCCTTCTCAGGCGGAACCCGCACTACTGGGACCGCGAGCACGTGCCCAGCCAGCGAATCGAACTGCGGGCGACCGAGGACCCCAGCACGCAATTCTGCATCTACCAGACCGGCGGGGCCGACCTGCTGACCACCCTGCCGGGGGACGTGAGCAAGGAACTCCTGCGGCTCAAGGCCCAGGGCGAACGGCCCGACCTGCACGTCTTTCCCGTGCACGGGACCTACTACTATCGGCTCAACTGCAAGCAGCCGCCGTTGGACAATGTGCTCGTCCGCCGGGCGCTGGCCAGTTGCGTCGATCGCGAGCGGATCGTCACGCAGATCACCGCGGGCGGCCAGCGGGCCCAGCGGTCGTTCGTCACGCCGGGGCTGTTCACGACCGATGCATCCGGCCGGCGCGTCGAGTACCGGCCGCAGGAGGGGCCCGCGTTCGACCCCGAAGCGGCCCGGCGGCTGCTGGCCGAGGCGGGCTATCCAGGCGGCAAGGGGTTCCCCCCGATGAGCCTGCTGTTCAACACCTCCAAGGAGCACGAGCTGATCGCTCAGTACGTCTGCAACGTCTGGCGAAAGGAACTGGGTATCGACGTGCGGCTGGAAGGGCTCGTGCTCACCGTCGCGGGCCAGCGAATGGACGAGCACAAGTTCGAGATCGCCCGCAGCGGCTGGTTCACCGACTATTCCGACCCCAACGGCTTCCTCGAGATGTTCCGCTCCGGCGACGGCAACAACGACGGCCAGTTCGATGTGCCGGAATACGACCGCCTGCTGGCCGACGCGGCGGCCGAGACCGACCCGGCCAAACGCTTCGCCATGCTGGAGCAGGCCGAGAAAATCCTCGTGGACGGGCAGGTGGGGGTGATCCCGGTCTACCAGTACGTTGGCCAACTGCTGTATCGCGAGAACATCACGGGCATCTGGGACAACCCCAAGCAACAGATCATGCTCAAGGGGGTGGGCAGGAAGTGACCGCCTACATCCTTCGCAGACTGATTCAACTCCCGCTGATCCTGCTGGTGATCTACACGGTCACGTTTGCGCTGATCTCCATGCACGGGGGCAATCCGTTCGTCGGCGACAAGACGCCCGCGGAGAACAAGAAGCTCATCGCCGAACGCTACGGCGTGATCATCCGCAGCCCGGAGGAACTGAAGGACCAGACCTTCGCCCAGCGGTGGGCCGACAACGGCCGCATGTACTGGGGCTTCCTCAGCCGACTCGTCGTCCACGGCGACTTGGGCCTGTCCAGCCAGTTCGAGGACATGACCGTCAGCGAGATCATCGGCCACGCCCTGCCGCGGTCGCTGCTGCTGGGGGCGTTCGCGCTCTGCCTGTCGGTCCTGGTCGGCTGTACGCTGGGGATCCTGGCCGGGGTCTACAGCCACGGCCCGATCGACTACCTCGTGACGGTCTACGCCCTGATCGGCATCAGCCTGCCGCTGTTCGTCATCGGGGCCGTGCTGCTGTGGATGTTCGCGTTCGCCTGGCCGCTGTTCCCCGTCGGCGGATGGGGCTCGCCCAGCCAGCTCGTGCTGCCGGGGGTGGCGCTGAGCCTGCCGTTCACGGCCTACATCGGCAGGCTGATGCGGGCAGGGATGCTGGACGTGCTCAGCCAGGATCACATCCGCACCGCCCGGGCCAAGGGGCTGCCCGGCAGCCAGGTGGTCCTCAAGCACGCGTTCAAGCAGGCCTTCCTGCCGGTGATGAGCTTCCTGGGGCCGGCCACCGCGAGCATCCTGACCGGCAGCTTCGTCGTCGAGCAGATATTCGACGTGCCCGGCATCGGCAGGGCGTTCGTGGACTCGGTCACCAGCAAGGACTACGCCCTGATCCTCGGGACGGTGCTGATCTACTCGACGCTGCTGATCGTGGCCAACCTGATCGTGGACCTCGCGTATCACTGGCTGGACCCACGGATTCACCTGGAGGGCCAGCCATGAGCCGCGCCGCCGCCCTCGGCATCGACCGGACATCCGACTCGCCGGCCCGCCGGGCGATGCGCCGCTTCTGGCGGAGCAAGATGGTCTGGCTGGGCATGGCCCTGCTGGCGATCGAGGTGTCGGCGTCGCTGGTGGGATTCCTCTACGCCCGCCACGACAAGCGTTACGACCGGCAGGATCTCGCCCACGTGCTGGAACGGCCGAGCATGAGCCACCTCTTCGGCAGGGACCGTCTGGGGCGCGACCTGATGGTCCGCACGCTCTACGGCGGGGGCCTGAGCCTGGCCGTCGGGCTGATGGCGGCGTTGATTTCGGTGACCATCGGCGTGACGTGGGGCGCGGTGGCCGGCTACTTCGGCGGGCGAATCGACGGCGTGATGATGCGCTTTGTGGACGTGCTCTACGGCCTGCCGTACATCCTGCTGGTGATCCTGATCAAGGTGGCGTTCGAGACACCGTTGGCCGAGATTCTGGGCAGCAGGGATCAACCGGCGACGGGGACCGCGAGCGTCATCGTGCTGTTTCTGGCGATCGGGGCGGTGAGTTGGCTGACGATGGCCCGGGTCGTGCGCGGGCAGGTGCTCAGCCTGAAGAACAACGACTACGTTGCGGCGGCGGTGGCAGCCGGGGCCGGTCCGTGGCGGATCATCCGGGTCCACTTGTTGCCAAACCTGCTGGGTCCGATTATCGTATACGCGACGTTGATCATCCCCCAGGCGATTCTCCAGGAGTCGTTCCTGAGCTTCCTGGGGATCGGCGTGCAGGCGCCCATGGCCAGTTGGGGTTCCTTGGCCAGCGACGGCGTGGCCGCAATGAACCCGGTAATCAGTCGCTGGTGGCTGGTGTTTTTCCCCTGCCTGATGCTGGCGGCGACGCTGTTGAGCCTGAACCTGATAGGCGACGGCCTGCGGGACGCCTTCGACCCGCAATTGAAGCGGCGGAAATAAGCGGAATCCCGGACCGGGAGTCTGACCATGAAGCTATGGATCGGAATCGGCGTGCTGGCGGCCCTGTTCGCGGCGGCGTTCATCATCATTCCCATGCTCTCCTCGAGCGGCGATGACGCGGGCGAAATGGTCCGCCACATCGCGCTGGGCTCCAAGATTCGCGGGCTGGACCCCCAGGACATCGGCGACACGACCAGTTCGTCGGTCGGCAGCCAGATCTTCGAAACTCTCTACACCTATGCGTACCTCAAGCGGCCCTACGAGGTCATCCCCCTGCTGGCCGACGACATGCCCACGATCAGCGACGACCAGATGACCTGGACCATCCCGATCCGCAAGGGGATACGGTTCGCCGACGATCCGGCCTTCCGGGAGGGCAGGGGCCGTGAGCTGCTGGCCCAGGACTTCGTCTACTCGTGGAAGCGGATGGCCGATCTGAATAACCGTTCGACGAACTACTCCGCGGTGTTCGCCGGTTACGTCGTCGGGCTGGACGAGTTCCGCGACTACACCGCCAACAACAACCACGTGGACTACGACCGCGAGGTCGAAGGACTCAAGGCGCTGGACAGTCACACGCTTCAGATCAAGCTGACCAAACCGCACAACTTCCTGCTCTACTGGCTGGCCCACCTGCCGACGGCGGCGGTGGCCCGGGAGGTTGTCGAGAGATACGACAGCGAGATCGCCAACCATCCCGTTGGCACAGGGCCATACATCCTGGTGGGCGGCTACGCCGGCAAGAGCAGCTTCTCGATGATCCGCAACCCCAACTTCCGCGGAGAGCACTATCCCACCGAGGGCGAGCCGGGCGACAAGGAAGCCGGCTTCCTCGACGATGCGGGCAAGCGCATCCCCTTCATCGACCGGGTCGAGTGGAGCATCATCGAGGAGGACCAGCCTTACTGGCTGAACTTCCTCAAGGGCAACATCGACTCGGCCGGCATCCCCAAGGACAACTTCTCGCAGGCGATCACCGTCGACCGCGAGTTGAGCCCGGACCTGGCCAGGAAAGGCATCTCCCTGAACAAGTTCAAGGACCCGTCGGTCTACTACTACGGCTTCAACATGGACGACCCGGTGATCGGCACGAACAAGCCGCTACGTCAGGCGATGAGCCTGGCGTTCAATCGCCAGGTCTACATCGACACCTTCCTCAACGGCCGTGGCGAACTCCCCAAGGGCCCCATCCCTTCGATGTTCCCCGGCTATCGGACGGACAAGGTCAATCCGTATGTTGCGTTCGACCTGGACCTGGCCAAGGCGAAACTGGCCGAGGCCGAGAAGATCCAGGGCGGCCCGATTCCGCCCATGCGCCTGGCGTTGGGCGGGACCGACACCACGGTCACGCAGATGGGCAAGTTCTTCCGCATCCAGATGAAGCAGATCGGGCTGGACGTCGAGGTGGACTACATGACCTGGCCTCGATTCCAGGAGGCCCAGAAGACACGCAGCCACCAGTTGTTCGGTCTGGGCTGGGTCGCCGATTACCCCGACGCCGAATCGTTCCTGCTGCTGTTCTACAGCAAGAACCGATCTCCCGGGCCCAACGGGACCAACTACAGCAATCCTGAGTTCGATCGGCTCTACGAGCAGGCCAAGGGGCTGCCCAGCCTGAATGATCGCATCCCGCTGTATCAGAAGATGGAGGATATCGTCATAGAGGATTGCCCGTGGCTGATCACGCACTATCGGCTGGCGTTCATCCTCCACTACGACTGGCTGAAGAACTACAAGCCGAATGACTTCGCCAATGGAACGCTCAAGTATCAGCGGGTTGACATGGCCTTGCGGAAACGGCGGCTGAAAGAGAGCGAGTGACGCCCGATGACCGCCTACATCATCCGCAGGCTGCTATACGTCATTCCCATTCTGATCGGGATCGTCCTGATCACGTTCCTGCTCTTCCGTGCCATCAGCGGCGACCCGACCGACCGGATTGCCGGCAAGCTGGCCACCAAAGAATACAAGGACGAACTCCGCCACCAGCTCGGATTCGACAAACCGCTCTGGCCGCAGTTCTCGGCTCTGCACAAGGGCGACTACCGTGAATTCGCGGACAATCAGCTCTTTAACCACTTCAAAGACACGTTCACGCTCAATTTCGGCCAGTCGACCCAGTACAAGCAGGACATCAGCACGATGGTCAAGAACGGTGCCGGCCCGAGTCTGGCGATCCAGATTCCCTCGTTCATCATCGCGCTGTTCCTGGAGATCACCATCGCCATGGTCTGCGCGTTTCAGCGCGGCCGCATTCTCGACCGCCTGATCGTCGTGCTCTCGCTGCTGGGCATGAGTTTCCCCTTCCTGGCGTTCATCATTTTCGGGCAGTACTACCTGGCCTACAAGCTGGGCTGGTTCCCCATCAGCGGCTATCCCAGTCATTTCGGCCCCGGCGTGCTCCGCTATGTCGCGCTGCCCGTCGTGCTGGGCGTCATCGCCGGCCTGGGCGGCGGGGTGCGGTTCTACCGCACGGTCATGCTCGACGAGAGCAACGCCGACTACGTCCGCACTGCCCGCGCCAAGGGCGTCGGCGAAACCTCCGTCATGTTCCGCCACGTCCTCAAGAACGCCATGATCCCGATCATCACGCAGGTGGTCGTCATCATCCCGTTCCTGTTCCTGGGTTCGCTGCTGCTGGAGCGGTATTTCGGCATTCCGGGCCTGGGCGCCATGATGGCCGAGGCCGTGGACCAGGCCGACTGGCCGGTCCTCAACGCCATGACGTTCGTGGGCTCGCTCATCTACCTGAGCGCCCTGATCGTCACGGACATCTGTTACGCCATGGTCGATCCGCGCGTTTCATTGAGGTAACGATGCCTTCGCAGCGAAGTGCCAACCAGTGGGTCGAGGCCTGGCGACGGATGCGACGCCAGCGGCTGACCATGTTCTGCCTGGCCATCATCGTCCTCTACATCGGCCTGGCGATCTGGGCCTTCACCGGTGTGGGCTTCCCGGACTGGGACAAGGGCGACTACACCCGGAACAACGAGGGGTGCAGTCTCCAGCACTGGCTGGGAACCGACATCCAGGGCCAGGACATCCTGTTCCAGACCATCTACGGAACGCGCGTCGCACTGACCGTCGCGACGGTCGCGGCGTTGCTGGCAGCCGTCATCGGCACGGTGCTCGGAACCGTCGCCGGCTTTTTCGGCGGCATCATCGACGAACTGATCACATGGCTCTACTCGACACTCGCGTCGATCCCGGGCATCCTGCTGCTGATGGCCTTTGCATTCGTGCTCAAGGACAAGCAGTTTGACCTGTTCGGGTGGCACTTCCGGCTGACCGGCATCAACGCCGTCTACCTGGCGCTGGGGCTGACCGGCTGGGTCGGGCTCTGCCGCCTCATTCGCGGCGAGGTCATCAAGCACCGCGACCGAGACTACATCGTCGCCGCCCGGGCCATCGGCGTGTCCAATTCGCGCATCCTGTTCAGGTATCTCATCCCCAACGTCTTTCACCTGGTCATCATCACCTTCAGCCTCAGCTTCGTCGGGTACATCCACGCCGAGGTCATCCTGACCTACCTGGGCCTGGGCGTCGTCGACGTGCCGAGCTGGGGGAAGATGATCCGCGACGGCGGCCAGGAACTGGCCAAGGGCCACTGGCAGCAGCTTACCGCCGCGGCCGTGGCGATCTTCATCATCAGTTACGCCCTGCACATCTTCGGCGACGCCCTGCGCGACGCCCTGGATCCCAAGCTGCGGGGGGAGGGTATATGAGTTCCAGCGCCGCCACGCCCCTGCTGATCGTCGACGGGTTGCGGACCTGGTTCCGCACCGAGGACGGGGTCGCCAAGGCCGTCGACGGCGTCAGCTACAACATCCTGCCCGGCGAGACCCTCGCGCTGGTCGGCGAAAGCGGCTGCGGCAAGAGCGTCTCGGCGCTCTCCATCCTGCGGCTGGTCCCCAGCCCGCCCGGGCGGATCGAGGCCGGACGCGTTCTCTTCCGCGACCGCAATCTGCTCGACCTGGACGCCCGCCAGATGCGCCACGTCCGCGGCAACGAGATCGCCATGATCTTCCAGGAGCCGATGACCAGCCTCAACCCGGTCTACACTATCGGCGAGCAGATCGTCGAGGCCGTGGAACTGCACCAGGGCATCAAGGGCAAGGCCGCCTGGGACAAGGCCGTCGAGTCGCTCCGCGCCGTCGGCATCCCGGCCCCCGAGCAGCGTGTCCGCGAGTATCCGCACCAGCTCTCCGGCGGCATGCGGCAGCGGGCCATGATCGCGATGGCCCTCTCCTGCGATCCGGCGCTGCTGATCGCCGACGAGCCGACCACCGCGCTGGACGTCACCATCCAGGCCCAGATCCTCGAACTGCTCAAGGAGCTTCAGCGGACCAAGGGCCTGAGCATCCTGCTGATCACCCACGATCTGGGCGTCGTCGCCGAGAACGCCGACCGCGTCGCGGTCATGTATGCCAGCAAGATCGTCGAGTTCGCCGAGGTGAACGAGCTGTTCAGCAACCCGCTGCACCCCTACACTGAGAAGCTCTTCGCCAGCATTCCGCGGCTGGGCGAGCGGAAGACGCGGCTGGATGTCATCCCGGGCAACGTGCCCGACCCGCTGCACTTTCCCGGCGGGTGCAAGTTCCACCCGCGCTGCCACCGCTGCGGCGACGACTCACGCTGCATCAACACCGAGGCCGAGCTGCGCGAGGTGCGCCCCGGCCACTGGGTCGCCTGCTGGAAGGTTGACGGTTTCGTGGACGCCCCCGAATCGACGCCCAACGCCGCGATCGCGGGCTTTGTCTCTGGTGCGGAACAGGGCAGGGCGGATTCGTGCGCTTAAAGCGGCGCTCCACGTGGCGGCAGGCCGCGCTCGCTGACGCTCGCGGCTAAACGTTTATTGACTCCTGCAAAAGGAATCTTCATTCACCACAGAGGACACCGAGATCACAGAGGGGGTCCGAAACGTCAAGAAATGACCGAAATCCAGAATCTTTCAATACGTCTGACTCTGTGCCCTCTGTGTTCTCTGTGGTGAAGATTTCTTTTACAGGACTCAATAGCCGCGACAGTAAGGGAGCGCGAGTCGGGAAAGTGCCGCCGCGTCTTGCGTTTGCTGACATTGGAGTGACACGTGACACAGGTCGCCGAACAGCCCGTCGCCACCGGCCCCTCGGCCGACTACATCCGCCAGCTCGTCCCGGACCCGATCCTGACGGTCCGCGACCTGAAGACCTGGTTCCCCGTCCGCCGCGGCGTGCTCCGCCGCACCGTCGCCCATGTCAAGGCCGTCGACGGCGTCAACTTCAACGTGCCGCGCGGCCAGACGCTGGGCCTGGTCGGTGAGAGCGGTTGCGGCAAGACCACGGTCGGCCGAACGATCCTGAGACTGATCCCCGCGACGTCGGGCGAGGTGCGATTCAACGACACGCCGCTGTTCGAGCTGGGCCGCGGCGAGATGCGCCGCATGCGGCGGAACATGCAGATCATCTTCCAGGACCCCGTCAGTTCGCTGAACCCGCGCATGACCGTCGGCGCGATCGTGGGCGAGCCGCTGAGGGTGCACGGCATGGCCTCCGGCAGCGAGTTGGCCGACCGCGTCGAATCGCTGCTGAAGCGCGTGGGCCTGAGCCCCGAATATCGACGCCGCTATCCGCACGAGTTCTCGGGCGGCCAGCGGCAGCGGATCGGCATCGCCCGAGCGCTGGCGCTGGAGCCTGAGCTGATCATCTGCGACGAGCCGGTCTCGGCGCTGGACGTTTCGATCCAGAGCCAGATCCTCAACCTGCTGGGGGACCTCCAGGACGAACTGGGCCTGAGCTATCTGTTCATCGCCCACAACCTGGCGGTGATCGAGCATTTCTGCGACGTGGTTGCGGTGATGTATCTCGGCCGAATCGTCGAGATGGCCAGCGCCGCCGAACTGTACGACAACCCCCGGCACCCCTACACGATGGCGCTGCTGTCGGCGGCCCCGCACCCGATGCCCGGCCGCAAGAGCGAACGCATCATCCTTCGCGGCGAGGTTCCCAGCCCGATGAACCCGCCCGGCGGCTGCCCGTTCCACCCGCGCTGCCACATGGCCCAGCCGCGGTGCGGCGAGCAGGTCCCGCAGTTGGAGCCCAAGGCCGGGCAGGACGGCCATGTCGCCGCCTGCCTGGTCACCGAGTGACCGGCCCGGATGCGGCGGCCGGCGTGGACCAGCCGATCCGGCGCTGCAAGAATAGAGACAGACGGCTTCCCGCCCCGGCCCGGCATTGAAAGGACGCCCCATGATCCGACGCGTGCATGTCTTCGCAGCGATGGCCGCCGCCGTGGTTCTCTCCGCCGGCGAGGCCCTGCCGGCTGCGCGGGCCGAGGCGCCGGCCGTGCTCAACAGCGTGTCGGCCGACAGCCATGTGGTCATCATCGTGCCGAGTTGGCGGGAGCTGAACAACCGGTTTAACCGCCTGGACGCCCAGACACAGTTGGTCAAGAAGCTCATCGACATCAAGGGCTGGAAGGTTCCACCGACCAGCGACCTGGCCGTCATCCTGGGCATGGGGATGGGCCTGTCGCTCGATCAGCTCGACACGGCCGGCGACGCGGCCGTCGTCATCACGCTGGCGGCCCAGGAGGGCGCCAAGCCCACCGGCGTCATGCTGCTTCCAGTCACGGACTACGCCGCGTTCGGCAAGAAGAACAACCTGTCGGACGACGGCAAGACGATCAAACGCGGCAACGACAGGGTCTTCTTCGTGCGCCAGGTGGGCCGCTATGCCGCCATCGCAGACACCGAAGCCGATCTGAAACAGGTTGGCGAGGTGGTTGCGCCGCTGGCCAAGGCGCTGTCGGCTGAGGAGGTCGGCCTGCTCAGGGACACCCAGGTCGTCCTTCGGCTGAACGGGCCCAGGGTCTTCGATGTGCTGCGGCCACAGATCGACAAGCTGGTTCGCGGCGGCGGGGGCGGCGACGCAGCCGTTCGGACCGTCGCTGACATGCTGAACCTCTGGGGCCGCGACGTCGAGTCGCTGGACGTGGGCCTCGCGCTGGCCGACGAGGGCGTCGAGCTTCGCGCTCTTTTGACCGCCAAGGCCGGCTCGACGGCCGCCGCCGCGTTCGCGTCGATCAAACCCTCGCAGGCGGCCGCCCTGGTGCAGGCCGTTCCGGTGGAAAACTACCTGCTGGCGCTGGGGGCGACGCGGTTCGTCTCGGCTGCGACGCCGGCGGCGGACTCGCCGGATATGCTCAAGCGGCTGACCGACGCCGTAAGCCGCACGCTCGGCGAGAAACTCGGCAGCGTCGAGCAGGTGGCCGACATCGCCCGGTCGGCGTCCGAACTGATGAGGTTGACCGACCGCGTCTCCCAGACGATTATTCCGACGATGGGCAAGGACGGACCCACGACGCCGGTGGCGATCGTGAAGGTCGCCCAGGTGACCGACGGGCCCAAGGCGCTGGCGGCGGCACGGGACTACGTCAAGGCGGTCGCCGCCCTGGCCAACGCCCGCACGCGGCCGCAGGTCCCGCCGGACCAGAAGGCCCCGCCCGACCTGATCGGGCTGTCGCAGGCTGAACAGGAAGTCGCCGGCGGCAAGTTGGCTGTGGACGTGATGACCATCGACGGCAAGCGACTGACCGCCCTCAAAGCCGACATTGCCCCCTACATCATCCTGGGCCTGGGCGAGGGCGAGAACGTCGTCGTCCGCATGACGCTGGTCGGCAACTGTCTGGTCTCGGTGACCGGCGGCGGGCCCGGGGCGCTGGAGCAGGCCGTCAAGGCCGTCCGCGACAAGGCCTCCCTGGCCGACAACGCCGAGGTCGCCAAGGTAGCCGCCCACGTCGCTCCCGGAACGGCCGCCGTGCTCTATGTGGCCATCGACCGCATCGCCAACGTGGTTCTCAACGCCCTGGCCGCCCAGAACAACGCAGCCCTGCCGGCCTTCCCGACGGTCGGCCAGCCGGTGACGCTCTCGCTGGGCGTCGGCCCGCGCAGCCTGGAGGTCCGGGCGTTCGTGCCATTGCGGCTCGTGGCGGCGTTCAAAGCGTGGTGGCAGCGGGTGCAGGCGGCCCGCGAGGAGCCGTAAGTTGCGGCGGAAATCGCGGCCGGCCGGGCCTACAATCTCACGAATGCCAACGCCCCACAGCTTTCCCGAGGAGCAGCACCCATGAGCCATCCCGGCCCATCCGCCGCGGCGCCGGCTGCATCGTCGGCCGTTCGGCCCGCAGGTCAGCCCGAGGCCCCGGCCGTTCAGCAATACGTCAACTTCGCCTTCTACAAACTCGACCGGGCGTTCCTCCAACTCGACGCGCAGGCGCAGCAGTCGGCCGCCCGCGAGTTCCTCGACTGCCTGCGCGACCGGCCCAGGGGCATGATCCTGGTCTGCTACAGCACGGTCGGCGTTCGGCCGGACTGCGACCTGATGCTCTGGCGGATCACCGAGGATCTGGAGGATATCCGCCGCCTGGAGACGGCGATGCGGCGGACGCTGCTGGGCCGACACCTGGCGACGCCCCACAGCTATCTTGCACTGACCAAGCGGTCCACCTACATCGACAAGATCGACCCCGACCACATCGAGTCGCGGACGCGCGTCGTGCCGGGCAAGTCGAAGTATCTGTTCGTCTACCCCTTCGTCAAGACGCGTGACTGGTACCAGATGAGCCGCCAGGCTCGCCAGGGCGTCATGGACGAGCACATCGAGATCGGCACGAAGTACCGCTCGGTGAAGCTGAACACGACCTACAGCTTCGGCCTGGACGACCAGGAGTTCATGCTGGGGTTCGAGACCGATCGGCCGGGCGATTTCCTCGACCTGGTCATGGAGCTTCGGCACAGCGAAAGCTCCCGCTACACGCTGCGCGACACGCCGATCTTCACCTGTATGCACGTCGAGCCCGAGGAGATGATCGAGGCCCTGGGCGTGCCCGTGGGCAAGTAGGCCTGCCGGCGTTTGTCCTATTGATTCATCCGTCATCCCGGTTACGATAGGTCCGATTGGGGACCGGTCTGCGGGCGGGTCCGCTGCGGGCAGCGGGTGTTGCCCGTCCTCTCTCGTCGCGATTCGCAATCGAGGCTGGCCTGCGATGAAAGATACAGGTTCCGAGAGCATCCCAGAACCCGCGGTCAAGCGGCTCTCGCTCTACCTGCGTCATCTGGAGCGCATCCGCTCCGGCAGCGCCAAGACCATCAGCTCCCGCGAACTGGGCGAGGCCCTGGGGCTCACCGACGCCCAGGTCCGCAAGGATCTCGCCTACTTCGGCCAGTTCGGCCAGCCGGGCATCGGTTACCAGATCGAGGATCTCGTCGGCCAACTCCGCCGCATCCTTGGCACCGACCGCGTGTGGAACGTCGCCCTGATCGGCCTGGGCAACCTCGGCCGCGCACTTGCCGCCTACAAGGGGTTCCTCAAGAAGGGCTTTCAGATCGTCGCGGTCTTCGACGCCGACGAGTCGAAGGTCGGTCGCGCTCTGCCCGAGCTGGAGTCGATCAAGGTCCAGCACATCCGCGACCTGGCTCGCACGGTCGTCGCAAAACGGATCCGCCTGGCGATCCTGGCCGTGCCCGCCGAGATGGCCCAGGAGGTGGCCACGCAGTGCACCGATGCGGGCGTGCAGGGCATCCTGAATTTCGCCCCGGTCAGCCTGGCCGTGCCGAGCGACGTGACCGAGAGCTCGGTCGACCTGGCCGTCCAGCTTGAGCAACTCGCCTTCCGGCTGCTGGGCAGCCCGCCGAAGTTCTGATCTCTCCCGGGATTCCCGTCACAATCGGGCGCTCCGTGCGTAAGCAACTCAAGAGGCCCGCCGCATCGAGGCCCGGGGCGGGCGTGGCGGCCGATCGGCAACGTGTTTGACACCCGGACAGGACCAGACGCCATGACGGTTCACCCGCTCGCGACCTTTCTGTTCTTCCAGTCGCCCTGGGGCAAGATTCTGCTCTCGGTGCACCTGCTGATCGCGGCCTGTGCCCTCGGCGCGGTCACCCACCTCTGGTGGGAGATGTCCTTCCCCAGTCCACTCCGCCTGCCGAAGCTGAGGCGCTACGCCCGGTGGTCGGCCATCACCGTCACGCTGAGCTGGTTCTACGGCGTGTTCATCTACCCGGCCTACAACGTGGCCGTGCGGATGAAGGGCGACCCGACCGGCCTGGACGCCGCACACGGATGGGCGACAGGCCTGTTCGAGTGGAAGGAGGACTTTGCCTCGGTCGCCATGTTCATGCTGCCGCTGCTGCTGGTGGCGGCCTATCGCTGGCCGAGGCTCCGCCGCTGGGAGCGGGTGAGCGTCTACCTGCTGACGCTGGTCTTCACGCTGGCCATCTACTACGCCTTCGTGATCGGCGGCGTGGTGACGATGGTGAAAGGGCTGCAATAATGGATGCCGTCGCCAATCCCGCCGTTGCTGCTGACGTCCCCGCCGCCGATGTGCCACAAACGGGCAGCCGCTGGCTGACCGCGTGGGTGCTCTATTTCGGCCTGGCTGTCGCCGGCTACCTCTTCTGCACGACCTACAAGGATGGGGCCTACGCGCTGAAGTATTACCCCGTGGTCAACGAGTTCCACTTCGACCCGTCGGGTCTGACCCCGGCGCAACAGGTCGCCCGCACCAAGTTCTGCAACACGGCCGTCATGGTCATGGCGCTTGCGCTGCCGGTGCTGCTGGTCGGACTGGCGTTGCCGCGCCGCGTCGCCCCGTTCGTCCACGTCGCCGCCTGGGGAGTCCTTCTTGTATGTTCGGTCCTGTTCATCCATAATCAGTTGGAATGGTTCACGAAGTAGACCGTTCCAACGCAGGACCGACGCCGTTGAGCCGTAGCGAACTGCCGATCGACATTCGAGTGATGACGCCGCAGGACGCCGACGAGGTGACTTATGTCGCCCGCAGGCTGCCCGATTACTTTCACGAGGGAGGCGTCAAGTACATCGGCCGCGCGGTGGATGACCGCCCCGGCATCGTCGCGGTCTACGGCGGACAGATCGTCGGCTTTGCAATCTACGACGTCGCCCCGCCGGTTCTGGAAATCCTCTGGATGGGTGTGCTGCCCTTCTACCAGGGCAGGGGGGTCGGGCGGCGGCTGGTGCAGCAACTGGTCAATGCCCTGGCCCCGCACGAGCAGGGCATCACGCGGATCGAGGCCCGCACGCTGGCCGCCCACGAAGACCACCCCGGCTACGTCCGCACGCGGGCGTTCTACGAATCGCTCGGCTTTGAGCTGTCCTCTGTCGAGGCCCGCCACTTCCACGACGGCAGCGACGCCGCGGTCTACACGCTCCACCTGGTCGACTTTCACTGAGCCCCAGCCGCCGCAGACTCGATCAACGGGTCGCACAGCCTCACCTCGACGCGGTCCCCAACCAGCCGGGCCGACGCCTGCATCCGCCAGACCTGCGGCTGCGCGTAACTGCCGCGCGCGACGGCGAAACGCGTCATGGCCGGCCCCGGCAGGACCGCCTCGTAGAACCCGTCGAACCGCGGCGCGAGCCAGTTGGCGATATCGGCGGCGGCGGCGTTCAGCGCGGCCGCGTCACTCTTCCACTGCGGATGATCGGCCAGCTCCCGGCTGATGTGCCACGCGACGGCCGGCCCCAGCTCGCGCTTCTCCTTCTCGTAGGCCTCGATGAACCTGTCCAGCGTGGCCGGGCGCAGGTCGCCCAGGCGATGTCGCAGCGCCTCCAGCGCCGGGCCCGCGTACCGGGCCGCGTCGGGCGGCGGCAGGGGCGTCACTGCGGACACCGTCGGCGTGGTCTCCAGCTTCAGTTCCGTGTCGCGCGCGACCGGCGAGCCCTGCCGCGACAGCTCGAAGACATCCGTCCGCCTGGCCCCCAGCGGGCTGCGGAGAACAAGCGTCCGGCCGACCAGCGACGCCTCCGGCCGCCGGGCGCTCAGCCGCTCCGTGGCGCACACCGGCCCGGGCGCCATGCCCAGCGGCGACAAGTCGATCGCCATTTCGTAGACTACCGCCCGCTCGCTGCGGTTGTGGACGGCGTAGAAGACCTTCCCGCCGCCGGCCCGGCCGTCGCCGTACCGCTCCACCAGCAGGTCCGGGTGGGCGACGATTGCGTGGGTCATCGGCTGCCAGGCGGCCGCCGCCATCTCCTGCATCAGGAAGCAATATTTCTGCCACAGCTCCTGCGGGCCGAACCCGCCCGGGAACCAGCAGTAGGGCAGCAGGATGTTCAGATCCCGCTCGAACTGCGCCAGCTCGCGCGGGGAGTAATCGCGGCGCGGGTCCAGATCGTCCTGGCCGATGCCCGTCCCGCTGATTGGTTTGTTGCCCACCAGCGACCGCATGAAGGCCATCGCGTCGATGTCGCGTTCGGGCCGTTCCGCGCCGCCAAATACGTCGAGCAGCGCCTGGTCGAACATGACACTCTGCCGCCACGGCCGGGCGTTGACGAACAGGAGCATGTCGCGGCTGTGCAGATACTCGGCCAGCGGGCGGACCAGTTCCTGCCACATGAAAGCGTGATACTGGACCGGCTGCCCGGTCGCGTAGCTGAACGTCAGCGGGTAATCCACGACGCGCAGGTGCTCGGGGCGGTAGTTCTCCAGCGTCCGCCCGGCGAACTCGGTCCACGAATCGAAATGGTGGCCGTCCAGGCGGAAGGTCCGCTTCTGCCCCGGCGGCGGCGCGTCGGGCTTGTCGCCCGGCAGGTTGGGCAGGATCGTTCCGGTCGCCGCCTCGGTCAGCGGCACGCCGAAGTTCCAGTTCAACACGCGCTGGGCCTGGTTGGGCTCCGCCAGTTCCGGGTCGGGGTCGATCGGCACGCCCACGGCCCAGTAGCCGTCGGGGTAGAGGCGCGGCTGGTAACGGTAAGGCCCTTCCATCGTCCAGGTCCGCATCTGCCCGTCGGGCCCGGTGGTGTAGCAGTTCTCGAACATGCGGGCCAGCGTCGCCGGCGCGGGCTCGCGCTTCCAGCCCTCAGCCGAATCGCCCGACTGGACGGTCCAGAAGAACCGCACCGCCCGGCGAATCTCGTCCACCGGCGCGCCCGGCTTGCACCAGGTCGGCACGACGTTGTAGTGCCCGCGCGAATACTCGAAGATGTAGACGCCCTCCTTTATCGACGCTGCAAAATCGCGGGCCCCGTGGCTGGCGAAGACCACGGCGTAGTCTCTCGCGTGGGCGTCCTTCACGTCGCGCAGATAGGCCCCGGCGTACCAGTTGCCCCAGCGAGTCACGCGGACCTTCGTGTCCTGCGGGAAGAGTTCGTAGTAGCGGGCCAACGCCGAGCGGTAGCCCTCGTGCGGGTCGAAACGGAAGATGACGAAGCGGAACGTGGCCGTGTTGGGAAACTTCTGCGGCAGCGGACTGAGGCCCAGGTCGGCTTCGATGCTCAGACCCTCGCCGGGCAGGTAGCTGACGCGAAATATCTCGGGGTGGTCGCTGGCCGCGCCCATCGCCAGGCCGACTTTCTCGTTGAAGATCGGCGTGAACATGCCGCGGTTGATCTGCCGTCCGTCCCAGTCGGCGTCGGCGCAGGTCCACTCGGCGTAGGGCCCCGGGCCGTTCATCGTCCGGGTGCGGCTGATCGACTGGCCGAACTGCCAGCCCGCAGCGTTCACCGGCAGCGTCAGCCCGACGGTGACGCCGCGCGGCGTGCCGGCTGGATGGGTCAGTCGGCCGTCCACCAGCAGGCAGGGCCCGTGTTGTGTGATGGTCGCCGAGAAGTTCAGCCCGCCCAGCGAGCCGCTGAGGCCCACGCCGCCGTTGATCGGGGTCGCCCGGCCCAGCAGGCCCTGACGCAGCGGCTGGTTGGCGTCGCGCAGGTAGAACCCGCCCGGGGCCAGCGGGCCCGGCAGCAGCAGGCTGGCGAAGTTGCCGGGCAGCTCCGCCTCGTCCATCGCCACAGCCACGACGCGCCCGCCCGCGTCGAACCGCAGCGCCAGGCCGTCGCCGGTCCGGGCCGACACTTCGCCCAGTCCCAGCGTCGCCGCCCGGCAGCCGCCCAGCGTCAGGAGGATCAGCCCGCACAGCCCGGCCAGCCCTCTGCATCGGCTCATTGCGACCTCCCGGCGGGTGCGTCCGCCTCGGCGAGTTGAATGGCCCAGCCGCACGCCGGCTTGCGGCGAGCGGCAGCCACTCGGCCATTAGACGACCCGCCGGTGCGCCTGGCAAGGGACAGGTGCAGTTGCAGTTTCTCTGCGACCCCCGCGACATGTCAATGCGACGCGGCTGGGCCTACCGGCCACGGGCGCGATCGTCCAGCAGGTCGGCCGCCTGGCGACCGGCAAAGCCCGCGTTGACGTCGTGCCAGAAGGCGATGGCCGCCTCGCCCGGATGCCAGCAGAGCAGCACCTCGCGGCCCTGGTGGATCGCGGGGAAGTCGATCAGCCCCATGTCCCAGTCCTTGAGCTGGGCGCCGACCTCGGCCAGTTCTTCGACGTAGCGGTTCAGTTCGTCCATGACGCGGTCGAGGCGGACTTCTTCTTCCTGGGCGGCCTGGGTGCGGTTCTCGGCGACGTGGCTTTCGGCGCGGGCCCGGACGGCCTTGGCGTCGCGATAGGCGCGCTGGATGTCCGCGACGATCCGGCTGACCAGCGGCAGGGCTCGGTTGGCTTCGGCCAGCGTGAAGAAACGCTTCTCGCGGGGGATGGCTTGTTCGTTGGTCTGCGATGTATTGCTCATGCCGTCTCCGTTTCCGTCCCGTGCCTTCACCGGCCGGTCCGCCGATCCGCGGGACCGGTCGCCGCACAATACTAGGCGTGCCGGGCTGCACAAGGCAAAAGCAACGGTATATGGATATAATCGGCGAGTTGATTCTGTTCCCTGAACGCGGGAGTCTCGAGTGAAGCCCACAGCCGGCAAGGCCTCCCTGTCCACGCTCTTCTTCGTCACCCTGGTCAACCTGATCGGCTTCGGGCTGATCATTCCGTTGCTGCCGCACTGGAGCAAGAGCCTGGGCATGACGGACCTGTCGATCGGGCTGCTGTTCGCCAGCTACTCGGTCGGCCAGGTCATCGCGGCGCCGATCCTCGGCCGCCTCAGCGACCGCGTGGGGCGCCGTCCGATCCTGCTGCTGAGCATCGTCGGCACCGCCGTCAGTTTCATCATGCTCGGCGTCGGCTACCAGTTGCGGTCGATCTGGATGCTGTTCGTCAGCCGGACGCTGGACGGCATCACCGGGGGCAACATCTCGGTGGCCCAGGCCTACGCCGCCGACATCACCACGCACAAGCAGCGGTCGCACGCGATGGGCCTGCTGGGAGCGGCGTTCGGGCTGGGCTTCGTGCTCGGCCCGGCGTTCGGGGCCGGGCTGAGCCTGAAGTTCTGGCAGCCGGTCGCCGGCAGTCTCTTCGAGGGCCTGCCCGCGTACGGCGCGGCGGTGCTGGCTGTCGCGTCGCTGGTCATGGCCTGGTGGATGCTGCCCGAGACCATTGACCGGTCTGCGGCGCATCACGCCGAGGTCGTCGGCCCGGACCTGCTGCACGTTCGGCGGCTGCTGTCGGCGCTGGCCAACCCGATCCTCGGCGGGATACTGGCCATCTACTTCGTCGCCATGCTCGCCTGGGCCGGCATGGAGGTCTTCTTCGTCGCGCTGATCGGCGACCGCATCAACTTCCTCTCGTACCCCGACCCCCACCATGCCCAGACCATCGCGACGTTCCTCTTCTTCGTTCTCATCGGCATCGTGATGGTGCTGGTGCAGGGCGGGCTGGTCGGCCGAATGGCCCGGCGGTTCGGCGAGCCGGTCCTGATCGCCGCCGGGTCGGTCGTGGTCGCCGTTTCGTTCCTGGTGCTGGCTGAGGGCTACGGCGTCTGGATGCTCATCCTCGGCAGCGTAGCCATGTCGGTAGGGCAGGGGCTGTTCAGCCCGTCGGCCACGGGGCTGATCAGCGTCTTCTCCGGCGCCGACGAGCAGGGGCAGAACCTCGGGCTGGGCCAGTCGGTCGGGGCGATCGCGCGGATCGGCGGGCCGGTGCTGTTCGGCTGGCTGTACGGCATTTCGAGCCGGCACGCGGGCATGACGCCCGGGCGTCTGCCGTTCCTGACGGGCACGGTGCTGATCGCCCTGTCGGCGGCGGCCGCTTTCTTCCTGCTGCCGGGCCTGCGGCGCGGACTGGCTGCCCGCCACGCCGCGGAAGAACCCACCTTCGTCGAGAAATTCTAGCCGTTACTGTCCGGCGTCCGCGGGGGCGCGGGCGAGTCGGCGTCGTCCTCCGCGTCGCCGTCGGGGGAGTAACTCGCTTTGCGGATGGCCGCGCCGAAAATCCGCAGGGGGAAACTCAGCCGCGTGTAGATGGTGTTGTAGACGTTGGTGAAGACGTATCGCATAGCCACGCGCACGGGCTCGCGGCTGTCGTCCCGCACGCCGGGCAGCATGAACAGGTAGCTGGTCAGCCGAAGCAGCCCCGCCGCCATGAAGATGACGTGGTACCGGTTGAACGCGACTCCCGCGACGACCAGGTGGAACCGGGCGTGATGGAACGTGTGCCCGGCGATCACAAGCGTCCAGGGCCCTGTCAGCTTGGCGATGCCGGCGAACAGCAGCCCCGAAAGGCAGCCGGCGACCGATGCGACCAGCGCGAAAACCGCCTGGTAGCTCGAGGATCGCGACTGCGTGCCCGTGAAGTGCAGCAGCCCGTTGAAGGTCGCCTGGTCGATGCCGTTCCAACAGATGCCGCCGACGAAGGTGAGGATCAGGGCCACGGGCCAGGACGAGGGACGCACGAAGATCCAGGTCATCGGGATGAAGCAGGGCAGCAGCACGGTCATCCGCCAGAGGGTCTTGCGGCCGTAGCGGTCGAGCAGACGGCCCCACAAGGCGGCCATGAGGATCGCACCGATGGCCGGGGTGACCATGAAGATCGCCTGGGCCCACGCCTCGCCGACGGCGACGTCGTTGAGCACATAAAGCCAGAAGTAGTTGCCCGCGCCCGGCGTGCCCAGGATCAACACGCCGTAGAACAGCAGGAACCGGCGGAACTCGCGATTGCGCAACGGCGGGCCGAAAATCTCGCGCAAGCTCGGCGGCGGTTCGTCCTCGCCGCGGCTGGGCACGTCCGGCACGCGCAGGAAGCAGAGGATGTCGATCATCCCCAGCGGGGCGGCCAGCGTGAAGAAGATCATGCAGACGTGCAGCGTCGACAGGCCGAACGCGAAACGGGTCAGATGCCACTGCGTGAGCGAGTCGGGGACGGGGACGGCCAGCACGCCGGTCCGCGACGCCTGGAGCAGCCAGCCGGCCGCGAGCGACACGGGGATGATGATCGACAGTCCGAGCTGGCTGCGCAGCCCGAAGTAGCGGCCGCGCAGCCGCGGCGGGATGATGTCGGCCATCCAGCTCGTCCAGGCCGGGGCGGCCATCGCTCCGCTGGTTGCGTGAAGGAGCACCAGGCCCATCACGCTGAGCACCGCGGCCCATGTGCCGGGAACCATCAGCCAGGGAACCGCCGCGACGCCCATCCAGGTGAACCGCTGGATGAGGTTGCCGACGACGAAGAGCGCCTTGCGGCGGCCGGACCGTTCGATCCAGTAGCTGCCGAGCATCTGGAAAAGCGTGCCGATAAACGGGATCGCCGACAGGATGCCCCAGACCCAGCTGCGGCTCTCGTCGCGGAGGCCCATCTCCTCGCTGAAGCGGATGAACGGGGCGCCGGTGACCAGCGCCATCCAGGCGGCGCCGAATATCCACGCGACCATCACGCTGCGAAGATGTGCCCGCGTCGCGGTCCGCGGGTCGTCGGGGGTCGGGGTGGCTGTCGAGCGAGTCATGGAATCACCGGCCGGCGCGATCTGTCGGCTTCAAATTCCGATACTTATAGCCCCGGCGATCCGCTCGGGCAAGGGGCGATCGGAAAATGACTCGCTGAGCCGTTTACACAATCTGAACAGAGCCTACGCCTGCGGGTCGGCGTCGGGTGGGTCGGCGTCGGGTCCGCCGGGTCGGCGGGCGCCGGCGGCGCTGATGACCCGCCAGGGGAAAGTAAGCATGCCCCAGACGCGGTTGTAGGCGCCGCTGAGCATGTATTGCACCGCCGCCCGGACCGGCTGAACGCCGTCGTCCTGCACGCGCGGCAGCAGGAACAGGTAGGTCAGCAGGCGGATGACGACCGCGGCCGCGAAGATCGCGTGGAAGTAGGTCAGGTGCAGCCCGCCCAGGTCGGCATGCCAGTTCTCGACCAGCCGGGCGATCCCCCCGAACAGCAGTCCGCTGAGCGTGCCGGCCAGCGCCAGCGCGAGCGCGAAGATGGCCTGATAGCTGGACGAGCCGGCGCCGTTCTGCCCGCCGGAGAAGTGCAGCAGGTTGTTGAAGTTGGTCTGCTCGACGCCGTTCCAGAACGCCCCATCCAGGATCGTCACCGCGAAGCCCAGGGCCCACCACCTCGGGCTCAGCCCGCCATAGAGCAACGGCAGCACGATCGGCAGGACATAGGCGATCCGCCAGACGGTCTTTCGGCCGAAGCGGTCGATCAGCTTGCCCCACATGCCGCAGGCGACGATGGCGCCCAGCCCGCCGCCGCCCATGAACATTGCCTGGGCCCAGACGTCGCCGACGCCGATTCCGTTGAGCACGTACAGCCAGACGTAGTAGCCGATACCCGGCACGGCGATCGTGAAAGTGAAGTAATACGTCAGGAAGCGGCGGAACTGGACGTTGCGCAGCGGCGGGCCGAAGATCTCCCGCAGCGTCGGCGGGCGATGCCCGTCGCCGGGCGACCGTCGCTGGTCCGGCACGCGCCAGAACATGAGGACGTCCAGTACGCCGAGTATCGAGGCGATGGCGAAGAACGCGCTGCACAGGCCCAGCGTCGTCCAGTGGACGGGGTGCGACCACCAGGTCCAATGGGTCAGCCCGTGCGGCCAGGGCAACCGCAGCATGCCGGTGCGGACGCTGTTGAGCAGTACGCCGGCGACCAGCGCCGTGGGGATGAGCGTCATCATGCCCAGTTGGGTGCGCAGGCCGAAGTAACGCCCGCGGACGCGCGTCGGGATGACGCTGGCCATCCAGCTCGTCCACGCCGGAGTGCCGAAAGCGGCGCCGGCGGCCTGGAGCCCCACCAGCCCCAGCACCGACAGGATGGCCGCCGTGCTCCGCGGCGCGATCAGCCAGGGCAGGGCGGCGATCGCCAGCCAGGTCAGACGCTGGATCAGCAGGCCGATGAAGAAGGTGGCCTTGCGACGGAGGCCTCGCTCGGCCAGGTAGCTGCCCAGGAACTGGAAGACGGTGGCGATGTAGGGCATCGCCGCCAGCAGGCCCCAGGCGAAGGGATGGCTCTTCAGGCCCATCTCTTCGCTGAAGCGAATCATCGGCGCGCCGCTGACCAGCGCCGCCCACGCGGCGCCGAACAGCCAGGCGACCAGGATGCTGCGCAGGTGGCTGCGGCTGGCTTCGCGCCGCTCGAAGGTGGGCGTCGGGCTGCTCGTCATGCGGGCCATGGGGCGTCTGTCCGGGCGTTCGTCTTCGGCCGCCGCGCACGCGACGGGCCAATCATTTCATCGGCCATCGCGACCGAAGCGATGACGCGAAACGGGCCGATCCCGAACTGTCCGGGACCGGCCCGGTGGAATTCTCGTCGTCCCGTCGTCCGACTCGATCAGCGGTGCTTCCGCTTCTTCCTCAGGCGCGACCTGGACGGCTGCGGACCGTCGTCCGGTGCGTCGCCGGTCTGTTCAGCCGAGTCGTCGTCGCCGGAGGGCTCGTCCTGGATCGCATCGTCGGCCTGCACGTCTTCCGCGTCTGCGGCCTCGTCAGCGCTCTCGTCGGCCTCGGCCGCGTCGTCCGGCAGGTCCTCTTCGCCGCTGCCGGCCAGGGCCAGCCGGCGCTGATCGTCGCCGTCGCCGTTGCCCGGCTCGGGGATGATCCGCGTCACCGCGACGACCGTATCGCCCTCGTCCAGCCGCTGGAGGCGGACGCCCTGAGTCCCGCGGCCGATCTTGCGGACCGGGCTGACGGCGATGCGGGTGATGATGCCCTTGGCCGTGATCAGCATCAACTCGTCTTCCTCGCGGACGCTCTTGAGGGCGATGACCGGCCCGTTGCGATCGGAAGTCTTGATGTTGATGACGCCCTGGCCGCCTCGGCCGATGAGGCGATACTCCTCAAATTCGGTCCGCTTGCCGTAGCCGCTCTGGCAGACGGTGAGCAGGCTGGCGGTCTTGTCGGCGATGGCCATGTCAACGACGGCGTCGTCCTTCTTGAGGCGGATGCCGCGGACGCCGGCGGCGTGGCGTCCCATCGGGCGGACGTCGGTTTCCTTGAAGCGGGCGGCCATGCCGCCGCGCGTGCCCAGGACGATCTCGTCGTTGCCCGTGGTCAGCGCGACGCCGATGACCTCGTCGTCGCCGCTCTTGAGGCTGCACGCGATGATGCCGCCGCGCTTGGGCCGGCTGTAGGCGGCCAGCTCGGTCTTCTTGATGATCCCCTTGCGGGTGGCCATCACGACGAAGCCCTCGCCGAATTCGCGGACCGGCAGGATCGCGGCGACGGTCTCGTCCTTGCGCAGGTTGAGCAGGTTGACGATGGCCCGGCCCTTGCTGGTGCGCGACATCTGCGGGATGTCGTAGACCTTGATCCAGTGGAGCTGGCCCATGTTAGTGAACACGAGCAGGTAGTCGTGCGTCACCGCGGTGAACAGGTGCTCGATGATGTCCTCTTCCTTGGTCGCGCTGCCGCGGATGCCCCGCCCGCCGCGGCCCTGGCGGCGGTAGGTGTTCAGCGGCATCCGCTTGATGTAGCCGTCGCGGCTGACCGTGACGACCACGTGCTCCTCGGCGATCAGGTCCTCGACGTCCAGGTCGGCGACGTCGTCGATGATCTGGGTGCGGCGTTCGTCGCCGTACTTCTCGCGCAGCTCGTAGCAGTCCTCGCGGACCACGTCCAGGATATTCCGCTCGTCGCTGAGCAGGCGCTCGTAGCCGGCGATCTCCTCGGCCAGCTCGTTGTACTCCTTGGCGAGCTTCTCGATCTCCAGGCCGGTCAGCCGCTGGAGCTGCATGATGAGGATTGCGTCGGCCTGCGGACCGGTGAGGAACTGGTCGTCGGCGCCGCGGGTGGCGATGAACTTCTCGGGCAGCAGCTTGGAGAGCGTCGCCAGTTCCTTCAGCCGAATCGGCTTGTCCATCAGCCGCTGCCGGGCCGTCGGGGCGTCGGGCGAAGTCTTGATCAGCTCGATGATCTCGTCGATGTCGCTGACCGCGAGGATGAGGCCTTCGAGGATGTGGGCACGCTGGCGGGCTTTGGCCAGCAGATGCCGCGTGCGCCGGCTGATGACCTCGACACGGTGCTCGATGAAGAGCTGGAGCAGATCCTTGAGGGGCAGCGTCATCGGGCGGCCGTCCACCAGCACGATGTTCATGATGCTGAACGTGCTCTGGAGCGGCGTGTGCTTGTAGAGCTGGTTGATGACGACCTGCTCGTCGCCCTCGCGCTTCAGCTCGATCACCAGGCGGATGTTGCTCTCGCGGTCGGACTCGTCGCGCACGTCGGCGATGTCGGTGAGCTTGCCGTCCTTGACCAGGGCGACGATCCGGTCGATGACCGTCTGCTTGAGAATCTGGTACGGCATCTCATCGACGACGATGGATGTCTTGCCGCCGCGGCCCTGCTCGGTGTGCAGGCGGGCGCGGTTGGTGATGATGCCGCGGCCGGTCGAGTAGCCCTTGAGGATTCCGCTGCGCCCGGCGATGAATCCGCCGGTCGGGAAATCCGGCCCGGGGATGATCTTGAGCAGGTCCTTGACCGTCAGATCGGGCTTCTCGATCAGGGCAATCAGGGCGTTGCAGACTTCGGTCAGGTTGTGCGGCGGGCAGCTCGTGGCCATGCCGACCGCGATGCCCTGGCTGCCGTTGACCAGCAGGTTGGGGAACTTGCCGGGCAGCACGACCGGTTCGTTGCGCGTCTCGTCGTAGTTGGGGACGAAGTCGACGGTGTCCAGCCGCAGGTCAGCGAGCAGTTCCATCGCCGGCGACGCCAGCCGGGCCTCGGTGTATCGCATCGCGGCGGGCGGGTCGCCGTCGATGGTCCCGAAGTTGCCCTGCGGGTCGACCAGCGGGTAGCGCATCGAGAAATGCTGGGCCATGCGGACCAGCGTGCCATAGGTCGCCTGGTCGCCGTGGGGGTGATAGTTGCCGGAGGTGTCGCCGACGATCTTGGCGCACTTGCGGTGCTTGGAGCGCGGGCCGAGATTCAGGTCGTTCATCGCCACCAGGATCCGCCGCTGCGACGGCTTGAGTCCGTCGCGGACGTCCGGCAGGGCCCGGCTCATGATCACGCTCATCGAATAGGTCAGATAGGAGTTCTTCATCTCCTCTTCGATGAGAAGCTCCTCGACCCGCTCGCTGGCATCGAATCGACTCAAAAGGGCATCCTTTCCACGCTGTCCGGGGCCCGGGAATCGGGCCGCAACGGCCCGGAGAACGGGCCTGTTCCTAATCCAGATAATGTAGCAAAATCGACCCCCGCTCACAAGCCGTAGAACTCTGTGAAAACCTGTGACAGCCTGCGATGGCCCACAGAAGGCTGTATCCGTAAGATGTTGGTAAATAAGGCGTTACAAATTGGCTGTTCTGCTTGCGCCAGACGCAATCGGCCGACCTTTCCCTATCCCGGCTATGGCAAAACCGGCCGCGTGCGTCTGGCGCAAACAGAACCCCCTTGGCCGCGAAACGGTGCGGGGGTGTCGCGGCCGCGCGAGGGGATTGTACCGACGCGGAAACCGCGCCGGCGGGCGTCGAGGCGGCATCAGACGGCGGGGTTCCACCAGTGCGGTTCGCGGCCGGCCATCACCTGTGCGGCGTGACGGCGCAGGTCGGCCAACTCGGATTGGCTCATCGGCGTGAACGCCGTGGCTGCGGGCCAGGCGGCGTCCTGCTCGTTGGGAAAACTCAGCCCCAGCAGCGCGACGTCGGGGTCCAGCGTCAGGGTATAGCGGATGCAGTCGGCTGGCTTGAGGAACTGCCCGTTGGCGGCCGCGTCCACGCCGCCGCTGGAGAGTTTACCGCGAGGCCGATCGGCCTTGGGCGGCCGTCCGTAGCCGGACGTGTCGCTGAGCAGCTTGCCCGCGCCGAAGGTCTTGAAGCAGACCGTCCCCACCTCGTGCCGACGGGCCAGGGGAAGAATCTCGGTCTCGTATCGCCGATCGACGAAGGGCCCGATCGGGAACATCACCACGTCGCACAGGCCGGAGGGGATCGCCTCCGCCAGCACATCGGGGTTGTGGCTGGAGATGCCGCGGAAGCGCGTCCTGCCGGCGGCGATCAGGTCGCCGAGCTGGTGCATGTGCCCGCCCGGGGCAGCCGCCGCCCGCCAGGCGTCGAGTCGGCTGCACCCGTGCAGGACGAACAGGTCGGTGTATTCCAGGCCGAGGCGTTCGAGCGATTCGAGCACCTGCCCCTCAGCCGGCCGATCGAGGTGGTCTACCTTGTCGATGACGAAGACCGAATCGCGCGGCTGGCTGCGGACGGCCGCCCCGACGATCCGCTCGCTGTAGCCCTCCTCGTACATCGGGGCGGTGTCGACGACGTTGCACCCGGCGGCGATGCCGCGGCGGACCGTCGCGACGCACTGCTCCAGTGGAACGCTGCGGTCGGCGACGTCGCCGACGCCGACGCGGGAGGCGACAAAACCGGTCCGGCCGAGCGGCCGCCGCGGATGGAAGAGCGGCTTGTCCATGAGTCTCATTTCAGTCCCATGATGAGGACGACCAGGTCAATGACAAACAGAACCACGATAGTTGCTTCCATCACGAGCATCCAGCGGTTGAGCCGTTCCTGGCTGAGGATGCCGTAGAGGGCGTCCAGCGTGCGCTGCTTGTCGGCGATCACGCCGTGCCAGTCGCCCAGGTGGAATCGGGCCGCCAGGAAACTGTAGATGCGGGCCAGGTGCCAGTCGCCGAAAAACTTGGTCGTGTTGCTCAACTCATCGTTGAGGCGTTCGAGGTCGACGCGCATCTCGCGCAGGTCGCGGATGGTGTCGCGCGGGCGGCGGGCCCGTCGGCCGGCCAGGTCGCGGTAGGCCCGCTCCAGGGCGGCGTCCAGGATGCGGTCGTAGGCGGCCAGCTCGGCCAACTGCATGTTGGCCAACTCCAGCACGTGCAGCACTTCGGGCAGGTTGGCCGCCTGGTCGATCAGCAGGGCCCCGTCCCAGTCCATGACCGCCAGGTCGCCGTGGTAGTAGCTCAGGCTGATGCTGGTGGACTCGGCCACCTCCTGGTCGCTGAGCTGCGTGCGGTCGTCCTCCTCGGTCAGCAGCGAGGCGACGTCGCGGCGGTGGTCGGCCAGCCAGGCCATCGCGTCGAACGGCGGCTGCCCGTCGTCCGTCCACGGCGACTGGACGCAGAAGACCGTGTAGGCTTCGCCGATCTGGAGCGGATCGACCGGCCGGATGAGCATCGGGGCCAGGTCGGCCTTGGCCTGCTCAGCCAGTTCGCGCACCAGGGTCCGCAGCGGCTGGCCGTCCAGTTGCAGATCGTGGTAGCCGACCAGCTCGATGATATGTTCGACGGCGAACGGGACATGGACCGCGATGCTCAGCGCGCCGACCGGAAACAGCTTGATCGTGTAGTGAACGTCAACCTCGCCGGCCGGTCCCATCTGGCGGCGCGAGGGCAGGCGGACCATGGCCGGGCTGTAGAAGCCTGCCGACTGCGGGCCGCGCTTGTGGCGATCGACGGCGAAGTCGGCCGACGGCACGCCCAGCAGGCTGGCCACCGGCTCGCGCCGCATGTCGTAGGCGATGTCGTAGGCGAACAGATACACCACCTCGCCGACGTATCGCGGGAGGCGGGAAGTCTCAGCCGGCCGGGCGACTGTCAGGTTGAGCGTCATGCCCCTATTGTATCAACCCGCGGCGCGGGCGGCGGTCAGTGCTTCCGAGTCGAGCGGTACTTCACCGGATCCAGCGGGACGACGATCGGGTCCATCGGGGCAGCCGGCAGATTCATGTGCGACAGAACCTCCGCGAAATCCTTCTCGCGGGCGGCGAACTCGGACTTGGGCGCCTGGCAGCGGATCATCAGACGCCGCACGTCCTGGCGGAGATCCAGCACGCGGGCCTCGGTTGCAACGGTCTTGCCCGCCTGGGCGCGGTTGATGATCATCCCGGGGTAGGCCGACGGGGTAGTCTGGAACTCGATCATCTTTTCGACGCCGACCCACTCGCCCAGACGCACGGGCCAAGTCGAAAGCACCTTGCCGTCGTCGAGACCGTCGCCCAGCGCCGCTGCCGGCAGCTCGTAGGGGTGCATGACTTTGGCGGCAACGAAGACCTGGGAGTTCACCTGCGTGTTCATGAACTGCCCCTGCACCGCGGACTTCACCGTCGGGTGCCATTGGCCGATCTCCGACCCGCCGTACGGCGGCGGCGACCAGCCGTCCACTCCGGTCAGCCAGGGCCGGGCGTCGGCCGGCCAGATGCGCGTCTCCTCAGGCCGGTCGCGCAGGCCCGCCAGCACGTCCTTGAACCGGTCGACCATGGTCGTCGCGGCCACCTGCGAATTGCACTGGGCCATGAGCGTCTTTTCGGCATTGAAGGCGATCAGACGCTTGCCCTGGCCGTAGGCGTATTCCACGAGCGTGCCGGCGCCGTCGCCGAAACGGATCTTGCTGCCGTTTGCACCGCGGGCGAAGTTCGGGCCCATGTTGGACGCCACGATCGTCATGACCGCCTTCTGACTCTTGCCCAGGTCCAGCGTGACGGCCATGCCGCCGGCGCCGGAGTAGATGTTCGCGCCGCCGACCAGATCGCCCGGCTTGAGCGACCCGGCCGCCAGTTGGAACTCGTCAACGTAGTAGACCCGCGGCGAGGGCATCTTCACCACGTCATGCGCCCGGGCGATCACGCGGCCGGTTCCCTGGTCGATGATCACGGCCTTGGGCGCGGGCTTGCCCGGCTCGGACTGGGCCTGCACCGGGACAATCCAGCAGGGCCCGACGTAGGCGACGACCCTGGGGTCCGCCGGGTCCGACCGGTCCACCGCGAGGCCCTCGGCTTCCTCGAACAGTCGCGGCTGGCCTGGCGTGGCGTCCTTGCCGACCTCGGCGGCGGCCAACTCGGTCGCCTTGTCGGCGGCGGCGACAGCGGGTGCTTTGAACGTCGTCAGTGTCGGCGTTCCCTCCTCCGCGGTGCAGGGGGCAGCCGGCAACAGCAGGGCCGCCATCAGGCAAGGGACGAGTTTCTTCATGGGAGCCTCCGTCGACGGGACGTTACCCTATTCGACATTTTAGGGGATTCGGGCGGGCGATGACAGGCCAATCCCGACTGGACGGAGGGATGCCCCGGCCTGGTCACTTCAGCGACCCAGGTCCCCTCTCTCGCGCTGGGGCGGGAGTATGGCAACGCCCGGCCCGGCGTGAGAATGCACACGGGCAGGGCGGTTTGCGGGTCATTGACATTGATCGGCGCGGGCGTATATTGGCGATTCTGCCCGGCCGGACCGACGCCGGACCGGACTGTCATCCGTGCGGTTGCACCAGCAAGAAAGCGAGGCAGGATCGTGCGCGTCATCGTGGTCAAAGACAAGATGGAGATGGGCAAGCGGGCGGCGGCACTGATCGCCGAGGACATGCGGAAGAAGCGCGGACCCTACGTGCTGGGCCTGGCGACCGGCTCGACGCCGATCCCGCTCTACCAGGAGCTGATCCGGCTGCACAAGTCGGAGGGGCTGGACTTCTCCACATGCATCTCGTTCAACCTCGACGAGTACGTCGGGCTGAGCGGCGACCACGACCAGTCCTACCGCTACTTCATGAACACGCAGTTGTTCGACCACGTCAACATCAACAAGAAGAACACCTTCGTGCCCGACGGGATGGCCAAGGACGTTGAGGCCTTCTGCGAGCAGTACGAGGCGATGATCGACGACGTTGGCGGCATCGATTACCAGGTGCTGGGTATCGGCGCCAACGGGCACATCGGCTTCAACGAGCCGGGCAGTTCGCTGGGCTCGCTGACCCGCATCAAGACGCTCACCGAGCGGACCATCAGCGACAACGCCCGCTTCTTCGCCAGGAAGGAGGACGTTCCGACGCTGGCCATCACAATGGGCATCGGCACGATCTTCAAAGCCCGCAAAGCGGTCCTGCTGGCCAACGGCGCCGGCAAGGCCGATGCGATCAAGGCGTCGCTGGAGGGCCCGGTCGCGAGCTTCTGCCCGGCCAGCGCGCTCCAACTTCACCGCTGGGCGACCTATGTCGTCGACGAGGCGGCCGCCGCCAAGCTGACCCTCAATCACGAGACCTGATCTGAACTGTCACCATCGGCCGACGCCTCGGCGGGCGCGGTCCTGCGGAAGGTTGAACCAGCATGAAACTCGTCATCTTCGAGGACGACTGCTTCGAGAACTTCTACCCGCTGACCTACCCGCGCCCGATCTTCGAGCTGCGCTGCGGGGCGTTGAGCCTGGCCGCCAAGGTCGAGCGACAGGTGGGGCAAAAGGCCGACGCCTACCTCGTCCGCGACTACCTGGTCGAAACCTTCTCCGCCCGCGCCGGCGGGGCCAAGGTGAACGACCTGTCGGGCATCGCGCCGGGCGAAGAGGTGCTGTTCGTCAACGGCCGACTGCTGGCCGACAAGGACTGGAAGGCCCCCAAGGCCCCGGGCGCGATGGGCTGCCAGAAGTCCGTCAGCGTCTGGCGGACCACCGCCGACGTGCGGAAGATCAGGAGCTTCGCCGACATCCTGGCGGCCGCCCCCGCCGACCGCGGCAAGTGCGACGCGACTTGCTTCAACTGGATGTGGGAAGTCATGCTGACCAGCGTCGAGCAGATCGGCAGGGACTTTGCTGCCGCCGGCCGCAGCTTCGTCGAGAGCGAGCTTCGTCCGGACGTGGCCGTCTTCGGCGACCGCAAGAACCTGGCGATCCATTCCGACGTGGACATCCACCCGTTCGTCGTGCTGGACACGCGGCACGGGCCGATCACGATCGAGTCGGGCAGCGAGGTGCACCCGTTCACGCGGATCGAGGGGCCCTGCTACGTCGGGCCCAAGTGCACGCTGCTGGGCGCCAAGGTTCGCGAAGGGTGCAGCTTCGGCCCGGTCTGCCGCGTCGGCGGCGAGGTCGAGGAGTCGATCATCCACGGCTATAGCAACAAGTATCACGACGGGTTCCTCGGCCACGCGTACGTCTGCGAGTGGGTGAACCTGGGGGCGCTGACGACCAACAGCGACCTGAAGAACGACTACGGCAGCGTGGACGTTCACGTCACGGGCAAGCTGGTGGCCAGCGGCTCGACGAAGGTCGGCAGCTTCATCGGCGACCACGTCAAGACGAGCATCGGGACGCTGCTGAACACCGGCAGCGTCGTGGGCACGTTTGCGCTGCTGATGGCCATCGGCAAGCCGCTGCCGAAATTCATCCCGCCGTTCGCGTGGTATCTCGAAGGCGCGATCAGCCGCGGGTTCGGCAAGCAGTCGCTGTTCGACACCGCGGTGACCGCGATGGGCCGCCGCAAGAAGGTCTGGACCGAGGCCGACCTGCGGCTCTACGAGCACATCTACGCGCTGACCGACGAGGAGCGGAAGCACTACATCAAGAAGGACCGCAGGAAACTGCTGGGACGCTGAGCGTCCGGCCCCGGCGGTTGCGGCCGGACAGGACTGTCGTGAAGGTACTCGATTCTCATCCGATCAAGGAGCGGACATGAACAAGGCGGAAGTGGAACAGAAGGTCAAGGAAATCACGGCCGACGTGCTCAACGTGGACGTGGCCAAGATCACGCCCAGGAGCACGTTCACCGGTGACCTGGGCGCCGAGTCGATTCAGTCGATCCAACTCGTGGCCGCTTACGAGGAAGGCTTCGACATCGAGATGGACGAGGACGAGGCGCTGTCGGTCAAGAACGTCGGCGACGCGATCGAGTTCATCCACAAGGTCGTCCAGGCCCAGCACGGCTGAGCCCGCGCCGGCCGGTGCGAACCGCAGGCATCGCAGGGACCCGCCCTTGCCGGGCGTGGTCCCTGTTCATTTGACCACCGTGACGCGGATGACGCCGTTCTGTGGCACGCGGAAGGCCCGCCGCTCCGCCGGGTCGGGGATCACGTCCACGATCTGCTCGCCGGGACGGGGGAAGGCGAACCGCACCCGAGCCCATCCGTCGCCGTCGGTGGCCTCCGACCCGATGGCCTCCCCCTCCCAACGAAACTGAAGGGCGTAGCCGGCCACCGGCTTGCCCGCATCGTCGATGACGCGGGCCGACAGCCCGACCGTCTGGCCGACGGTCGCCCCAGCCGGCTGCGTGCGGATCCAGAACGAGTCCGGGCGCCCGCCGCCCGCACCGTCGTTGCCCAGGAGAAGCCAGAACCCGAACGCGACGAGAACCATGAGCAGGCCGAAACCGGCCGCCAGCGAGATCATCTGCCGCGGGCTCATCAGCCGCGGGGGACGGTCGCTCGGTCGCGGGTCGGGCGGGGGCATGGCGTGTCAGTCGAACCATTGCCGCCAGTCGGACGGCAGGCGGCCCTGGGCGATCTCGGCCCGCATCGGGGCGGTGAACGCGCACTGAGGGTCGGCGCCGACCTTGATCTGGCGGAGGTGTCCCAGCAGCTCGCAGATCATCTCGCAGAAGACCCCGACGGCGGCGGTGACGCGGTCGACCATCGGCGAGTCGCTTTCGCCGAACAGGCCGCCGGCCTCGAACGGCCGGTGCGGCGAGCCGGTCTCGGCGTACTGCTCGACGAAGCAGAGGCTGGCGTAGCTCATCATCAGCTCGCGGGCCAGGAACGCCTCGGGCGCCAGCCAGTGGCCGAGCAGGTCGCCGCCGAAGCTGGCGAACTTGCGAACCTCCGCGGGCGTGTGCATGCGGATGCCCTCGGTGCAGACCAGCGTCGCGCGGTGCTGGTTGACGATGTGCCGCCCGCGCAACACCTCGACGATCGCCCCGCGCAGCGACGGGCAGAAGACCGGCCACTGCCGCAGCATGTCCAGGCCCTTCTCCTCGAAGAAGCTCGCGTTTCGCTGCCGTGTCTCGTCGATCAGGTCGTCGGGGGCGACGAGCTGGCCGACGGTGAAGTTGTGGCTGACCGCGTGGACCGACGACCAGCTCACGATTGCCTCGACGCCCAGTTCGCGCAGGGCGTAGAGGTTGGCGCGGTAGTTGATCTGCCAGGGCAGAACCCGTTTCTGGCCGCGCTCCTGCGGGCCGTGGCGGCAGAGGAAGAGGAAGGCCTCGCCTCCGCCGTCCTGGCAGCGGAAGATCGTTTCGCTGTGGCCGAAGGGCGTCCCGACCGGGTCCAGGCGTTCAACGGCTTTGCCGCAACTGCCCAGCCTGTCGCGAGTCCGTCGCCCTCCGATCACAGCCAGTCTGGTCGGCATACGCGTTTCCGGTGAGAGTCGGTTCGTCAGGTCGAACTGCGCGGATCGACCGACCTGTTTATAGCACTCGCGCCGCCGGTTCGCAACCGACGCCCCGGCGACTTGGGAAGATCGGACTTGCCAGCCCGCGGGCAAGTCGCGATCATGGCCGAAATACCGCCTCACCGGCGGGCGAGACCTGCATCGAGGAGCCAACCATGGCCAAGTGGAATCTGGCGGCGCGGGAGATCGAGCTGGACGATTCGTGGGACGTTGCCGTCGTTGGCGGCGGGCCGGCGGGCTGCACAGCCGCCGCCGCCGCCGCCCGCGAGGGGGCCCGTGTGCTGCTGATCGAGGCGACCGGGGCGCTGGGCGGCATGGGAACCGGCGGGCTGGTGCCTGCGTGGTGCCCGTTCTCCGACAAGGCCGGGCATCTGGTCTACCGCGGGCTGGCCGAACGCGTTTTCAACGAGGCCCGGCTGGCCGTTCCGCACGAGCCGGCCGACAAGCTCGACTGGGTCGCGATCAACCCCGAGCAGCTCAAGCGGGTCTACGACGGCCTGCTCTCCGGCTTCGGCGCCGCCGTCCGCTACTTCACCTTCGTGTCAGCCGTCGAAATGGACGGGCCAGGCCGGATCGGCGCGCTGGTGCTCTCCAGCAAGGCCGGCCTGTCGGCGCTGAAGGCGAAGGTCTACGTCGACTGCACCGGCGACGGCGACCTGGCCGCCTGGGCCGGCGCTGAGTTCCACCAGGGCGAACCGGGCAGCGGCGAACTCCAGCCGGCGACGCACTGCTTCGTGCTGGCCAACGTGGACGAGGAGGCCTATCGCGCCGTCCCGCGCAACGCGGCCGACGAGATCATGCGGAAGATCATCGCCTCGGGCCGCTATTGCGAGATCGCGGACATGCACTTCTGCCGCAACTTCACCGGCCCGGGGACGATGGGCTTCAACTCCGGCCATCTCTGGGACGTGGACAACACCGATCCGGCGTCGGTGTCGGCGGCGATGGCCAGGGGTCGGCGGATCGCGCTGGCCTATCGCAACGGGTTGGCGGAGTTCTGGCCGGCCGCCTTCGGCAAGGCGTTCCTTGTTTCCACCGGCTCGCTGCTGGGCATCCGCGAGACGCGTCGCATCGTCGGCGACTACTGCCTGACGGTGGAGGACTACCACGCCCGGCGGACGTTCCCCGACGAGGTCTGCCGCAACAACTACTGGATCGACATCCACACCGCCAAGGCCGAGGTGGCCGCCGCCAAGAGCACCTCCGATCACGTCGTCAACCGCTTCGAGCACTACGGGCCGGGCGAGTCGCACGGCATTCCCTATCGCTGCCTGGCGCCGCGCGGCCTGAGCAACGTGCTGGTGGCCGGGCGATCGATTTCCTGCGACCGGCCGGTGCAGGGCTCGGTCCGCGTGATGCCCTGCTGCCTGGCGATGGGGGAGGGCGCGGGCATCGCGGCAGCCATGGCGTCTGCCGCCGACCGCCCTGACGTGCACGGCGTGGACGCAGATCGCCTCCGCCGCCGCCTGGTCGAGGTCGGCCAGTTCATCCGTTGAGCCGTGCGGCTTGACACCCCTGTCGAGGCGGACCTATCATGCCCGCTGCCATGGACGGTCCACCCGCCACAACCGCCCGGCGCGTGTTCGCCGGCATCGACGAGGCCGGTTTCGGGCCGCTCCTGGGCCCGCTGGTCATCGGTGCGTCGGCATGGTCGATTCCCGACGACAGCGATGGGACCGACCTGTGGGACCGGCTGCGGTCGGCCGTCTCGCGAAAGCCGGCCAAGCGTCAGGCCCGCCTGGCAATCAACGACTCCAAGAAACTCTACTCGACGGCCAAGGGCATCGGCGAACTGGAACGCGGCGTGCTGGGCACGCTGCTGGCCCAGCATGGCGTCGAGGGCGGCAGCGAAGGCGGCGGCGCGGGCAGCACGGGCAGCCTGCCGATTGCGTTCACGCGGTTCCTCGACCGCCAGTCGCCCGGGTGGGTCGAGCACGTGGCCGGGCATCCGTGGTACGACGCCCGCGGCACGCTCCAGTTGCCGGTGGAGGTCGACGCAGCCGACATCGCGACGCGGGCCAATGGGCTGCGCGTCGCGATGGGGCGGTGCGGCGTGACGTTCCTCGGCGTCGGGCTGGAGGTCATCCCCGAGGGCCGCTACAACCGGCTTTACGACGCGATGGGCAACAAGAGCCGGATGCTCTTCTCCTGCACGGCCAGGCTGATCCAGCGGCTGCTCGACCGGTTCGGCCGGGCGGGGCTGACCGTCGTCTGCGACAAGCAGGGCGGGCGGCACAGCTACCGGCAGATCCTCCAGGACCACTGGAATGAACTGCACATCAAGGTGCTGGACGAGTCGCCGGAGCGATCGGCCTACGTGCTGAGCGACCCGCCGGGCGAGGGCGGGGCGGGGCGGTCGATGGAAATCCGCTTCGTGCCCAAGGCCGACGTCGACTGGTTGCCCGTTGCACTGGCGAGCATGTACTGCAAATATACACGCGAGCTGTTCATGCGGCTGCTCAACGCGTTCTGGCAGGCGAAGGTTCCCGGCCCGCTCAAAGCGACTGCGGGCTACTACACCGACGGCATGCGTTTTGTCGGCGAGGTGGCCGAGGCGGCCCGGGGCATGGGGATCGGACCGGATCAGTATCAGCGTCGGGCGTAGCGGTCCGGCGGCGAGGCGAGGACTATGGGCATTCAGGAATGGTCCGATCGCATCCTTGTGGTCGATCTGGCGGACGACCCGCAGATGACCGACGAATTGGACTCGCTGCTGGAGTTCCTCCGCCGCAACGGCCGACGCGACGTGCTGATCGACTTCAAGACGGTGACGTTCCTCAACTCTTCCAACATCGCCCGGCTGCTGGTGGTCCGCAAGCAGCAGGAGCAGAGCGGCAGGCGGCTGCGGCTCTGCGAGCTGCCCGACACGGTCTGGTCGGTGTTCCTGGTCACCGGGCTGGACAGCATCTTCGAGTTCGCCCCCAACGTCTCGACTGCCCTGGCCGGTCTCCAGATGGACGGGGCCTGATTCGCATCCAAAGCCTGCAACCTCGCTCGGCCAGGACGGGTTTAACCCGCATCGGCCCGCTCGCACGTGGTCATTCGCGAAAGGCAAATCGTGAAGCTGAATTCCTCCCTCATCCTGCTGACTGTCCTGCTGGCGACGACGGCCTTCGCGCTGGCTGACGAGGCCCCGCAGCCGGCGGGCGACGCCTCCCGCGTCGTGCTGCGCGACACGACGACCCCCTGGCGGATGTTCATGGGCTACTCGACCATCGAGGTTCTCGGCGCCGATGGCAAGATCGGTCCGCTGGCCGAGGGCGGCAAGGGCGAGGAGAAGCCCAAGCCGATGGTCCGGTCCTCGCGCCCGCCGGCCGACTGGACCGCGGTCGACTTCGACGATCACCTCTGGTCGCGTACGCAAGGTCCGTTCGGCATGAACGCGTGGACGCGCGGCTACACCGACCTGTGGGGCCGCGGCAGCCCGGGCGAGATCAGCCTGGTCTGTCTCCGCGGACGGTTCGTCGTCACCGATCCCGAAGGCGCCGGCCAGGTCCGCATCTTCGTCGACTACTACGGCGGCGCGGTGGTCTACGTGAACGGAAAGGAACTCGGCCGGGCCAACCTGCCGGACGGCCGGCTGGACTACGAGACGCCGGCCGACCCCTATCCCGACAAGGCCTACCTTCGACCCGACGGCAAGCTGCTCAACGAGGGCGACGCGAAGAACTTCCCCGAGCCCTATGCCGCCCGACACCGCACGCTGGAGGTGAAGATTCCGCGGACGGCCCTGCGCAAGGGGCTCAACCTCGTCGCCATCGAGGTGCACCGCGCCCCGCTCAACCACATCCGGCTCGAGCGGCCGGTCGGCGATCAGAACTACCAGGGCCCGCCGACGCCCTGGCCGCACGCGAAGATCGTCCGCGCCGAAATCACCGCCGACCCCGGTGCGACCGTCGAGCCGGACACCGCGCGGCCGCCGGGCATCCGCGTCTGGAACCATCCCAAGATTCTGCGGCTGTCGGTGACCGACTTGCCCGACGCACTGGAGAAGGTCAGCCCAATCCGCATGGCCGGCGCCCGCAACGGCGTCTTCAACGGCCTGGTCGTGGTCAGCTCGGACGAGGCGATCACGGGCCTGTCAGCGAAGCTTGACGCATTCAAGTCGGCCGACGGGGCGGGGCTGCCGGCGTTGGCTGGGCGGGTCTTCTACCTCCGCCCGGACGGTCCGCAGCACAACACTTACCAGCCGCCGCCAGCATGGTTCGACGGCCTGGCCGACGCGGTCCCGGCCGAGGTGGCCGTCGATCCGCGCGCCAAGGCCGCCACCCAGCCGATCTGGGTGCAGGTCCGTGTGCCGGCCGACGCCACAGCCGGCGACTACGCGGCGACGCTGACGGTGCAGGCCGACGGCCTGGAGCCCACGCCTGTGCCGGTCCGCCTGAAGGTGCACGAATACCTGCTGGCCGACCCGAAGGACTACGTCACGCACGTCGGGCTGATCCAGTCGCCGGACATGCTGGCCCGGCAATACAAGGTGGAGATGTGGTCGCCCGAGCACTGGAAGCTGATCGACCGGTCGTTCGAGCGGATGGCCGAGGTCGGCGGCAAGGACATCTACCTGCCGCTGCTGCGCCGGACGCACTTTGGCAACGCCCAGTCGATGGTCCGCTGGATTCACGACGGGCAGGGCTGGCGCTGCGACTTCTCCATCGTGGACAGGTATCTCGACACCGCGGTCAAGCGCCTGGGCAAGGTCCCGATGGTCTGCTGCTACGTCTGGGAGCGTTACACCGGCCAGCAGTACCTGGACACCAGGACCGTCCGCGACGCCTCCAGCGGCATGCTCTACACGCAACTGGACGCCACGACCGGCGCGCTGACCGACGCAGAGGGCCCCCGCTGGAGCGATCCGGAGGTCAAGGAGTTCTGGAAGCCCGCGCTGGAGGGCATCCGCAAGCGGCTGGCCGACCGCGGCATGGAAAAGTCGATGATGATCGGCATGGCCGGCGACATGCGTCCGACGCGGGACGTAGTGATGGTGCTCAAGGAGATCGCCCCGGACCTGCCGTGGGTGATCCAGGCCCACCCGCGTTCGACGGACCTCTACGGCCAGCCGGCCGGCTACGTCTCCAACGTCTGGCCCAGCGCCGAGGCGCCCGACCCGGAGGTCCGGCGGCTCTACGGCTGGAAGGGCGGCAAGTGGATCGACGTCACCTTCCCGCGCGAGGGCAGCAAGTGCATCGGCTCGATGCGGCCGTGGTCGGCGCCGCTGGTCGATCGCAGCATCTGCGAGGCCGTCGTCACCGCCGGCATGAAGGGCATCGGCCGAGTCGGCGCGGACTTCTGGCCGATCGGAACCGCCCGCGGCGCGACGCAGACGCTCTTCGGCTTCTACCCGTCCAGCGACTGGGCGCAGCTGACGGTGGACAACTCCAGCGCGGCCATCTTCTGGCCCGGGCCGGACGGGGCGGCGATGACCGTTCGGGCCGAGATGCTCCGCGAGGGGCTTCAGCTTGTCGAGGCCCGGGCGACGATCGAGCGGGCACTGAGCGATCCGGCGCTGCGGGCCAAGCTCGGCGGCGACCTGGCCGACCGGGCCCAGGACCTGCTGGACCGCCGCGTTCACGCCCTCAAGGCTGCCGCCAAGGCCGACGGGGCCATCGCGTCAGGCTACTTCACTGCCTTCAACAGCGGCGGCTGGCAGGACCGCGACGACGAGTTGTTCGAACTGGCTGCCCGGGTGGCCGCCGGGCTGGCGGCCAAGTGATCGCGCGGCGCGCAAAAAACGCCCGCCTGCGGACAGGCGGGCGATCGCGACGGGTGAGTGAGGGGATTCGAACCCCCGACTCCCAGGACCACAACCTGGTGCTCTAACCAGCTGAGCTACACTCACCGCAGTGAGCGGTGTAGTCTACCGCATGCGCCGGAAAATTCAACTTCCAGATTCCGCCGGACGCCCGCGCGGTTGCTACTCCAGCACCAGTTTCATCTTGGGCTTGCCCGCGTCGTCGGGGTTGGACCGGGTCTCCACGACCGGTCGGTCGGAGGGGCTGACCGGCACGAACAGCATTTCAGGCGCCAGCATGGCCGCCACGTCCGGCTGGTCCGACGACGGGTGCAACAGGCCATGCCCCGGCGGGTCGATGTCCTTGAGGATCGGCATCCGCAGCGCCAGCGGCGCCGGCGGCGGCGCGGCCGACGGCGTCGTCGCCGGCTGCTCGCCCGGGGCCGGGCCCCAGTCCACCGGCAGCGGGCCGGGCTCGGCGGCGGTTGGCGGGCCGCCGTCCGCGTCTGTCCCCGATGATGTTGAAACGCCCGGGGGCGGCTTGAGGATCGGCACGCCCGACGGCGTGCGGCTCTCGACGATCTGCCCCTTGCCCAGCAGGGGCATGGCCTCGGGCTTGACCGTCGCGGGGCGCAGTTTGCCTTCGCGCAGGTCGAAGCGGAACGTCCCCTGCCGCCAGAACCCCGCAGCCACTCCGCCGGTGTTGGCCAGCAGCACCGGCCGCTCGTCGGATTCCAGCGACAACTCGGCGTTGCCGGAGGCGCCCATCGCCCGGTAGAGCTTGTAGGTGAGCCGGTGCTCGCCGATCTCCACGCGCTGCGACTGCGGGTCGGCCGGGTCGAGCAGCACGATCCGCTGCGTCTGACCGGGCTGGATGTCGCCGGAGATCAGCGTGTTGCCGTCCAGCGCGACGGTGACGCGGACGGGCTTGGCCGCCGAGGTCTCGGTCACGCTCAGGACGAGCATCGCGCTGCCGCTGACGGGGGTGAAATCGCAGCCAATCAAGGCCGCCGTCCCCGCCGCGAGCAGGGCCAGGATGACAAGGGGCTTTGCGTATCGCATGGCAGTGTCAGCAATGATTCATTCTATCGGCCCGGGGGAGGGGTTCCAGTGAATAAATGACTGCTGCCGCGGACAGCGGCGTGAGGCGGGGTACATGAAGATGCCCCGTGGCGTGGCGGTTATTTGGGCCCTGTCTTAAGCCCTCGATTGGGCTGGGTGGTAGTTGATGACCCTCTCGCTCTACGCCACGGGGTCAGGGCGGGGCGCCTGTCGCGCCCGCTAACTCAATCATAGCATGCCTTGCGCGGGATGCAAAAAACAGCCCGACCGGCCTGTGACTTTTCGCTGCCTTGTGGCCTGCGCTCTGGTGATCGGCTATGCTTGCGGCATGGATAACGAGCCTGATGTCGTTCGTGTGCTGCGCAACTGTCGCCTCTTCGCGTCGCTTGACCCGGCCCAGATCGCCGCGCTCGCCGAGATCAGCCGACTTGACCGGGCGACGCGAGGCCAACGGCTCTTCGAGCAGGACACGCCATGCGTCGGCATGTACGTCGTCGGCGCCGGCAAGGTGAAACTCGCGAAGGTCAGTCCCGAGGGCAAGGAGCACATCCTGCACATGGCCGAGCCCGGCCAGACCTTCGCCGAGGCGGCCGTCTTCGGCGGGTTCGATTTCCCCGTGTCGGCTGAGGTCGTTGAGGACGCCGAGCTGGCCTTCATGCCCAAGGGACCGACGCTCAAGCTGCTGGTCGATCACCCGCAGATCACGCTCAAGCTGCTGGCCGGTATGAGCCAGTGGCTGCGGCGCATGGTTGACCTGATGGAGAGCATCGTCCTGCGCGACGCTGCCGGCCGCGTCGCCAAGTACATCGTCTCGCTGCGCCGCGGCCGGGAAACGATGGTGACGCTGCCGCTGAAACACCAGGAACTGGCCGCCCACCTCGGCCTGACCCGCGAAACCATCAGCCGAACGCTCGGCCACCTCGAGACGCTGGGCCTGATTACCCAGCTACCCAAGTCCCAGATCGCCCTGAAGGATCCGCGAGGCCTTGAAGAGCTGGCCCAGAGTTAGTGCCGGCCTTCCCTCTCTCTCTGACTTCGCCGGCCGAGCGTTCGTATGAATCCTCAAGTCTGGGGGCTGGATTCTCACTCATGGGGCGTCTGACATGGGCTCGTTCACGCTGACCGACGCGCAGCTCACGCAGTACGACCACGACGGATACCCGGCCAGGCCAAGCCGGAGTTCCCCCTGGCCTGACCCCGCGCGTTTTGATCCACGTCACAGCCCCCGCTGCCGCGGCCTGCGATGATACAGGCGTGCAGGGGACGTTCCCGGATCGCTGGATCCGACATGGGAGAACTGCTATGGACGTCAAATCGCTCACGCTGGCTGAGTTGGCCCGCCGCTGGCCTGGCGTTGCGGCTGGGCTGGAGTTCCACGGACTCAAGGCCGACGGCCGGACGGTCGCCGACGCGGCTGCGGAGTTGGGCATGTGCGGCTGCGAGTTGAGCGGGGCCCTGGCAGCCGCCCAGGCCGGCGCCGGGCCCTGGGGCCTGTCCGCCGCCGACCTGATCGACGACATCCTCGCGACGCATCACGCGCGGCTGCGCCAGTGGCTGCCGGCCGGCAGCAACCTGCTGGCCCGGGCGGTTGCGTCGGCTCGCGAGCCGGAGAAGGTCGAAGCGATGCTCGACCTGCACGAGCAACTCCGCGCCGAGCTTGAGATGCACCTGGCCAAGGAGGAGCAGATCCTCTTCCCGATGATCCGCGAACTTGAAGCCACCGGCCGAATCACGGTCGGTTGCGGTCACCTCGATGGGCCGATCACCCAGATGGAGCACGAGCACGAGGCGGCCAAGCAGGCGCTGCGCGGCTTCAAGCGGATGCGGGCCGAGGGGTTGCTGGCGTCGGCAGGCGTGGAGGCGAACCTGGCGGCCCAGGTCGAGCAGCATCTAACGCGTCTGCACGACGACCTGGTGCTGCACATCTACAAGGAAAACCGCGTGCTCTTTCCGCAGGCGCTGGGCGCCGTCGAGGCCCACGGCGGTTGACCGTTGCCGGGCGTGGCACTCACCAGCGGAAGTGATCGGGTCCGAAGACCAACGATCCGCCGAAGAGACCGGCCATCAGCACCGTCAGCCCGGCTAACGCCAGGGCCACGCGATAGCCCGCGCGCAGCTTGGCCAGCCGCGGGCGGTGCGACGCCTCCGACAGCCCCGCGGCGATCACCGCCAGCCCGGCCGTCGCCAGCCCGAGCGAGCGGTGCAGCGTCAGGAGCAATTCGTTCTGGGCGCCGGAGTAGTGTCCGAACTCGGCTGCCGACCAGCCCAGCAGCGCGGCCAGGACGGCGGTGAACGCGGCGAAGACGACGGTTACCCGTGCCGCATCCAGGAAGAGCTGCGAGCCGCGCATCGCCCCCAGCAACTCCGACAGCAAAGCCACAACCAGCAGCGCGACGGGGAAGTGGACCATGATCGGGTGGAACCGCCCGATGTATTGCCACAGCCTGGCTGCTCCCTTGGGCGGGGCGGCCACCGTCGGCGGGGGGGCCTGCTTGCCCCAGAACGCCTCAGGCGACGGCATCGGCCGACGGGCCGTGGGCGGCGCCGGTTGCGATGTCGGCTGCGGCGTCGTCGGCGCGACGGCCAACGGCGGCAGGTTGGCCAGGTAGGCCTGGGGGTTCTCCTGGAACTTGTGCCGGCAGTTCGGGCAGCAGAACCACACCCGCCGGCCCTGGTAGTCGAGGTAGATGTGCGGATCGACCGACTGGTCGGTCTGCACCGGGCAGAGGGCGTTGGTCGGCGCCTGCGCCGCGGCGATGCGCGGCAGGGCGAGCATCATCGGCGCAGCCAGCAGCAGGGCGAACTGTGTTCGTGTCATGCAGGCCATTCTACTGCGCTGTCAGGGGGGCAACCAGCGAACATCGGCGGGCGAGCTGCGGCCGGTGCAGCCTACCCGAACATGCGGTCCAGGCGGTCGCGGTGGTAGGCCAGCCGTTCCTGCGGCGTCATCGCGGCGAAGTCCGGCGACGCGGGTCGGTCGGCTGGCGGAGCGGGCGACGGCTTGGCTGGCCGGGCGGCGGACGGATCGCCGCCGGCATAGCTCATGCTCGCGTCGGTGAGCTGGAGGTCGTCGGCCAGCGGGCGGTGCGGACGGATTCCCAGCCTGGTCAGCACGCCGTGGTAGGCCCGCACGGCCTCCTCCGCTGATACCTCGCCGTCGGCGATCCAGCGCAGGAACTGGATGAAACTGAGCTGGTGCTCGGCGTTGTTGATCTTGCGTCCGAACAGGGCGGCCCGCGCCCCGTGGGCCCGGGCCTCAGCCAGCAGCTTGAACGCGTCGTAGGTCGTGCCAGCCGACCCGCCCAGCACGCCGACGACCAGGTGCGGGTCGTAAGCCGCCAGTTCCTCCAGCAGCCGCGGGCCGTGGTAAACGACCTTCAGGAAGACCGGGCGGCCGGGCGACGCGACCCCGGCCAGCGTACGGGCGATCAGGTCGTTGATGAACCCGCCGAGCTGGTCGGGCGGCACGGGAACACGCGGGGCGTTGGGGTCGAAGACCTCCAGAAAGTGGCGGAAGCCCTTGCGTTCGGCCTCGACGCGGAAATCGCGGTAGGCCTCCAGGGCCGCGCGGTCGAGCCCGGCGTCGTTGTTGAAGGTGATGCTGTAGAGCCCGAGGTTGGCGCCCAGGTGTCGCTGCGAGTCGTCGGGGCAGAGGCAGCCGCACTGGGCATGGTCCAGCAGCGCCGTGCGAAAGGGCAGCGCCGGCTGCCGCGGGTAGCTCGCCCCCCGCGCGACGTGGATGTCGGTCGTGTCGTTGGCGCGGATCGCCGGCGTGACCGGGGAGCCGTCGAAGATCCGCTCGCGGATCGTCAGCAGCTCGTTGGTCGAGACGCTCATGAGCCTGATGTCGAACCGGCCCTGGGCGACGTTGGCACGGATGTGGTCGCGATACTCTGCCAGCGTGCGGAACTGCCCGTCGGCGTGCTCGGGGCTTCGGCCGGGCGCGGCGATGCCGAAGGCCATGTCGGCGTCCTTGGCGTCGGCCAGGATGAACGCCCTGCTCGTGGAGGGGTTGGCGTGGATGTCGGCCAGCTTCGCGTCCAGCGACTTGAAGTTGAGCGCGGGGGGCGTCGTCGGCGTCGTCCTGTCGTCGGCCTGCGTCACTTGCCGGTCATCCCCACGATGCGGTCGGTGATGAGCTGCACCAGCCGCTCGATCTGGTCGTTCATCTCACGCTGCCGGGCGGTCGTCGAACTGGATCCCAGGGCACGACCGGCCACCACCGCCGGGAACGCTGCGGCGGGCGCGGCGGCGATCGGCTGGGGCTGGCCGGCCTGCGACGGCGCCTCGGCGATGCCGCGGCCGCGCCCGTGCCCGTCGGCGTCGGCAGTGTGCTGGGGGATCGCCCGCTGGCTGAACCCCTTGAGGAACTCGTCGCTGCCCGAGAGCGTGCAGACCTTGCACTGCTCGGCGCTCTCCATGCAGTCCAGCCGCGGGTCGGCGATGCCCAGACGCTTCTTGAGCCCCAGCAGTTCGCGGACTTTCTCGTCGGAAATCTGGTTGATGCTGCCCACCTGCTTGCTCAGCAGCAGGATCTGGCAATACATGTCCACGGTTTCGAGATGGAAGTAGGCCTGCTCCAGCGTCCGGTCGCAGGAGACCGCGCCGTGGTTGGCCAGCAGGATCGTGTTGGCCTTGTTGCGGACGTAGGGCAGGATCGTCTCGGCGAAGTCCCACGTGCCCGGAGTCTCGTAGCGGGCGATGGGGACTTGGCCGATGAACACCTCGACCTCCGGAAGGATACAGTTGGGGATGTCCACGCCGGCGACCGCGAACGCCGTTGCGTGCGGCGGGTGGGCGTGGCAGACGGCGTTGATGTCGGTCCGCTCCTTGTAGATCGCCAGGTGCATGCGAATCTCGCTGGTCCGCGGCTTGCTGCCGGCGATCTGGTTGCCCTCGATGTCCACCACGCCGATGTCGCCCGGCACGAGCGTCCCCTTGCTCACGCCGGTCGGCGTGCAGAGAAAGCGGTTGGGCCCGATGCGCACCGAGATATTGCCGTCGTTGGCCGCGACGAACCCTCGCTCGTACATCCGGCGGCCGACGTCGCATATCTGCTGCTTGAGCTGCCATTCGCCGGCCATCACTCCACCTCCGTGACGGGCAGGACGGGCTGAAAGTTCACCGTGTCCAGGATGCAGCCGCAGTAGGCGTCGAAGGGGACCTTCCGCGGCCAGAAGGGCATCGCCGCCTCGCGGCCCTCGACCAGGCCCACGTGCATTCCCTCGCGTGCGCCCAGCGGGTCGAACATGACGACGCTCTCGTCGCTGCCGTCGTTGGCGCCCGCGAGCGTGCCGCGGTTGGCCGGCTGCACGATCAGCAGCGGCCCGATCTCAACGTCCGGCAGCCTGCGGTTGAGCGTTACCTTGCCAATCACCCGTGCGATACGCATGGGGTTATTTCCCTTCCAGTCGGCCGATCATCCCCATCAGGCCGATGTCAGCGCCGGCCTGGGCGGGCGCGAAGGCAGACAGCAGGGCGCGGATTTCGTGCAGCGTCAGCGCCGGATGCGCCAGCACCAGCACGTTGGGGGCGAATCGGCCGGCTGCGCTCGCCAGTTCCTCCGCCGACCGCGCCGCCACCGCCCGCACGCCCGGGACCTTGTTGGCCAGCACCAGGGCCTCGCCGGCTGACCGCAGCAGGGCCACCCCGCCGCGGGCCTGCCCGTCGGCCACCGCCCGGCAGAGCCCGACGAGGTTCTGCATCCAGCAGGCTGAGCGGTTGAAGTCGGCCGGCTTGGCCGTGCGGGCCCATGCTGACAGTACCGCCTGCACCTTCGCGTCCCCCGCATCGACAACCAGCCCGATCGGCGGCGTCGCAGCCGACGGCGGCTGCGTCGTCGGTTCGCGGCGACGGCGCTGCGGCTCCAGCGGCTGGGCGACGGTCGCCAGATGCCGCGTGACGGTCACGTTCAGCCGCCGGGCTTCGTCCTGGGCTGCGGGGGTCAGGAATTCGTTGTCGGCCAACTCCAACTCCCGCGGGCCCGCGTCGTGGAACCCGACCCGCTTCCGCAGATCGTCGGCGGTAATGAAACTCTTCTTCTTCTCCCCCGAGCCGCGAGCGGAAGCTTTCGGACGCCGGGCATCGGTCGACTTGTCGGCATCGTTCTGCCGCCCGCCACTGGATGCTGCACCGGACTTGCCCGTTCCGCCGCTTCCGCGAGTCTCAGGGGGCGCGGAAGAGGGGGCGCAGCCCGCGGCGAGGGTTTCCCTCACCGCCCGCTCGATCAGTTCCCGCAGTTGCCTTTCGTCCATGGCTCAGCTCTCGTCAACGATCCCGATGACCGCCCATCGAACGGGGGAGTTGTTGTCGCCGACCATCTCCCGCGTGCCGCGCCCGTCGTTGCTGATGACCACGCGCGACCCGTGCCCCGCGCCCAGACCATCGATCGCCAGCAGCGGGTCTCCGTCAGGGCCGCCGTCACTGCCGGTCGGCTGAACGATCAGCAGCCGCCACCCGCGCAGCGAGCGGTGCTTGATCGTCGTCACCACGTTGCCTTCAACGACAGCGGTCAGCATGGTTCAAGTGCGGAATGCGGAATTCGGAACGCGGAATCGAGACCGGCCTGTCCGCGTTCGTCTATCCGCCCCGCATCTCCTGTCAGGGCCGCCCTTTCTTCACTCCGAATCCGGCACTCCGCATTCCGAACTCAGATGATTCTCAGGTTGTCCACCATCGTGCAGCGTCGCGTGCGGGTGAAGGTCAGCGGCGTGGTCACGCCTTCGCCCGTGCCGCAGGCGATCGAGTAGCTGCCGTAGCCCTCGCCGCCGGCGGCGTCGCCCGCGAGCGACGGGCCGTTCTTCACGTAAAGCGTCGTGTCCATCGCCTTGCCCATCTGCGTCATGTGGTCCACCAGACGGCTGTGAATGACGGCCGTGTGGCGGAAGCCGTGCTCGGCCTGCAACGCGAACTCAACGCACTGGTCGAAACCGCGGCAGCTCACCACGGGCATGACCGGCATCATCTGCTCGGCCTGCACGAAGGGGTGCAGGTTCGTGCCGACCTGGCCGAACAGCATCCGGCAGGCGGGCGGGACTTCGACGCCGATCTCGCGGGCGATGGCTGCCGGCTCGGCGCCGACGAACTGGCGGCGGGCGATGTAATGGCCGGTCGCGGCGTCCTTGTCGATACAGGCGGCCGCCAGCTTGTCCATCTGATCGGGGCTCAGGCGGCAGGCGCCGGCGTTAGTCAGGGCGGCCATCAGCTTGTCGAAGATCGCGGCCTCGACGAACAGTTCCTTCTCGCTGAGGCAGAGCAGGTTGTTGTCGAAGGTGGCGCCCTCGACGATGCAGCGGGCGGCGTTGGCGATGTCGGCTGACGCGTCCACGACCACCGGCGGGTTGCCCGGGCCGGCGCAGATGGCCCGCTTGCCCGACGCCATGGCCGCCGCGACCGCACCGGGCCCGCCGGTGACGCAGAGGATGTCCACGCCGGGGTGCTTGAAGATCTTCTGGGCCGACTCCAGCGTCGGGCTGCCGATCACGCAGATCAGGTTGTCGATGCCGAGCTTCTCGTAGATCGCCTGGTTGAACAGCCGGGCGCCGTGGGCGGCGATCCGCCAGCCGGACGGGTGCGGGTTGACCACCAGGCTGTTGCCGCCGGCGATCATGTTCACCGCGTTGTTGGCCAGCGTCGGCAGGGAGTGGGTGACCGGCGTGATGACGCCGATGACGCCCCAGGGGGCGTGCTCCTCGACGGTCAGCCCGTGGTCGCCGCTGAAGCACTCGCTGCGCAGCACCTCGATGCCCTGGGCGATCCGCGAGACCAGCCGAAGCTTCTCCGGCTTGTGCGGCGGATGGCCGATCTTCGTTTCCTCGTACTCCATTCGGCCGAGTTCGTCGGCCTGCACCGTGCAGATGTTTCGGATCAGGTCGCAGGCGACGGCTCGCTGTGCCAGCGACCGCTGCATCAGGGCCCGATGTGCGACACGGGCGGCGGCGACGGCCTGGTCGACGTCGGTGAACTGGCCGAAACGGCTGTCGGCTTGCACCGCGCCGCGGACCGGCGGGCCCGCAGACACCGGCGAAGCCACGCCCGCGCCGGGCGTCGGCGCGACGCGTCCGCCCCAGCCCGTCTGCACGTGCTGCAGCACCTTCTCGACCAGGTTCCGCACGAGGGATTCGTCCACCTGAACTTGCGACATGATTCAGCTCCCGATTGAACCGCCTGCCCGCCCCTCAGCACTCGTCACTCATCACTCAGCACTCAGCACTCTTCCTGTAGACCGTCTTGCCGAGGGCGCCGACGCTGTCGATCACGCCGATGACCACACAGTCGACCGGGGCGTCGTTGGTGCCCTCGGTCATGCGGGCCGAACTGCCCTGCGTGATGAGCACCAGGTCGTCCTGGCCGGCGCCGACGGAATCGACCGCGACGAACGATCGGCCGGTGGGCGCCAGCCCGTCGGCGCCCTCGCTGACGCGGAGCGGTTCGACGATGAGCAGCTTTCGGCCGGTCATCTGGGTCACCTTCTGCGTGGCGACCACGTTGCCGCGAACCCGTGCGATGAACATGGCGTCTCCCGTCTGGGGTCACCACAGAGGCACAGAGACACAGAGAGGAGAAATTCAGTTCTTCAGATCGAGAACCCGGACATTTGCTTCTCTGTGCCTCTGTGTCTCAGGATTTTTCATAATCACGCTGCGTTCTCTAACTGCTGCTGCGAGAAGGACTGATGAGCGAAGAAGACCATGATCTTCAGGTCCACCCACCGACGCGTTCGCCGCAG
>JAJVII010000045.1 GCA_022072085.1 Phycisphaerae bacterium | reverse complement strand
CGCGCGGGGCTCGCCCTGCTGGCGGGGCCCTCGCCCGACCCCGACGCCCCCTGGATCGTTACCGGGCACCAGACCTTCTTCTATCACGCCGGGGTGTGGGCCAAGAACGCCGCCATCGACGCCGCCGCCTGGGCGTTGGGGGCGGCGGCCGTCAACCTCAACGTCGATCACGACCTGCCGCACGCGGGGGGTCAACTCGCATGGCCTGCCCTGGGCGACGGGCGGCTCGTCCGCCGGGGCGGGCTGACGCTGGACCACCAGCGGCCGTTCGAGCGGCAGCGCCCGCCGGCGCCCGGCGAGGTCCGCGCCGCGCTGGACCGGCTGGCCGGCGACGTGCGCGTTCTGATGAAACAGACACCGCTGGTCCTGGAGCCCGACGTGCGCGACGCGCTCGCGGCCGCGAGCGGCGAGGCGGCCAGCTTCGGCCTGTGGTTCGCACGGCGGCGCGCGGGCATCGACGCGGAGCTGGGCCTGGCGATGAGCGAGACGATGACCAGCAGCCTGGACGACAGCAAGGCGTTCCTGCTGTTCGCCGCCGACCTGCTGGCGCGGCCCGAGTTCGTGCATGGGGCCTACAACCGGGCCCTGGCGACGGCGCGACGGACGACGGGCCACGACCCGGCGCCGGATCTGGCCGACGACGCGGGACGGTGGGAAGTGCCGCTCTGGACGCTGCGGGCGGACGCGCCGGGGCGCGGGCGGCTTTTCGCCGAGCCGCAGTCCGACGGCGTGCGGCTGAGCGACGACGCTGGGGCGATCGGCGACCTGGGCGCAGCCGATCTGCGGTCGGCTGACGCGGCGGTGGCGGCGCTGGGGCGAGTGCTCATGGATGCCGGCGCGCGGTTGCGGCCGCGGGCGCTGACGCTGACGCTGTTCGCGCGGCTGGTGCTCTCCAATCTGTTCGTGCACGGGATCGGCGGCGGGCGATACGACGCGGCAACGGATGAATTGTTCGCGCCGCTCTACGGCGTGCCCGCGCCGCCGATGGCCGTGGCCACCGCGACGCTGCGGCTGCCAGCGGACGTGGCGACCGCGACGGCCGACCAGTTGCGGCGGGCCCAGCAGGCGCTGCGCGACATGCGGGCCAACCCGCAGCGGCACCTCGCGGCGGCGGAGTTGAAGCTCGACCCGGCGGCCGGGCTGGTGGCGGCCAAGTGGGAGGCGATCCTTCGAAACCAGGCGCTGCGGCGGACAGGCGGCGGCAACGGCGACCACGCCGCCGAGCGCAGCCACCTGTTCCGGCGGGTCCACGAGATCAACCGCGACCTGGCGTCGCTGATGGATGAGCGGCTGGCTGAGCAGGAGCGCCTGGTGCGGCAGCTCGGCGAGCAGCGCGAGGCGGGCGAGGTGGCCGACGCACGCGACTTCTTCTACGGCCTCCAGACGCGCGAACGGCTGGAAGCACTGCGGGACGAGATACGCGGCCGGATCGGATAGACAGGAAGGCGAGGCGGCAATGATCAAGGTGGCATTCTCGACGAACGCCTACACACGGCACACGCTGGACGAGGCGGTGGATGACATCGCGGCGGCAGGATACGACGGCGTGGAACTGCTGGCCGACAAGCCGCACATCTGGCCGGGCGATTTCAGCCGGGCCGATGCCGACCGCCTGCGGGCGAGGCTGGATCGGCTGGGTCTGGGCATCAGCAACATCAACGCGAACTGTAATTTCGGTTACTTCACCGACGCGCCGCCGGAGCCCTTTTTCGAGCCGTCACTGGTTTCGCCGGACGAACGGATGAGGGCCGACCGGCACACGCTGATCGGCCAGGCGCTTCAGATCGCCGCGTGGTTGGGCGCGGAGAACATCTCGATCACCTCCGGCCGACTGCTGATGCACCCCGACCGGGCCTGGCCGATGCTGGTGGAGGGCCTCAAGCGCGTCTGCGAGACGGCTGGCCGCCTCGGCGGCATTCGCGTCGGCATTGAGACCGAGCCGGCGCTGTTCATTGAGACGTCGGCGGAACTGGCCGAGCTGATCGCTCGCGTCGGCTCGCCGCTGCTGGGGGCCAACCTCGACCTCGGCCACGCCCACGTCGGCGGGGAGTCGGCCGGCGACGCGGTGCGGCGGCTGTTCGGGCGAATCTGGAACGTGCACGTCGAGGACCTGCCCGGGCGCAAGCACTACCACCTGATTCCCGGGCGCGGCAGCTACGACTTTGCCGCGGCCCATGCGGCCCTGGAGGCCGACGGCTACGACCGCTACGCGACGGTGGAACTTTACACCTGCACCGACGACCCCCAGCAGGCGGCCCGCGAGGGGCTGCCGGTGCTCAGGCGCGCGGGCTTCGGGGGGAAGCAGACGTAACGCCTCATTCGCGCGAACGGGTCACGCCTTCGGACATTTCGCGAACGATCGCCAGGAGGCGGTCCGTCGCCTGGCGCCAGTCGGGCCATGTGAACTCGGACGGGGGGTGACGGTCCGGGTCGGGGCGTCCCTCCTCCATCGCCGCCAGCAGGTCGGCCAACCGGTCCGGGGCGTCGGGGGGGAAGTAGGACGCGAACGGGCCAGCCACCTCGCGGAAGACCGGGATGTCGCTGAGCAGCACAGGGCAGCCGCGGGTGAGAGCCTCCACGACCGGCAGGCCGAACCCCTCGGACCTGCTGGCCTGCACCGTCGCGCGGGCGCGGCGGTAGCAGAATTCCAGTTCCGCGTCGGTCGCGTCGTTGAACAGGAAGGCCCGCCGCTGCTGCTGCCCGCTGTTTCGCAGGCGGGCGAGGAACTCGTCGGCGCAAACGGTCATCTGGCCCAGCGCAACCCAACGGGCCTGCGGGTGGCGCTGCCAGAGCCGCTCGAACGCCTCCAGGACAGTCACGTGGTTCTTGCGGGCGGTAAGCGAACCGACCGTGACGTAGACCCCGCCGCCGTCGCGGCCGGCATCGTCGAAGATGGCCTCGATCTCGCGCCGGGGCCGACGGCCCGTGGCCTCGTCCAGGTCGTAGCCGAGGTGGAACCAGTCGATCCGCCCGGGCCCCAGGCGTTCGGAAAGCCCGCGCCGCCGCACCTCGTCGGCAATCTCATCGGCGACGGTCCGCGAGATGGTGATGATGCCGTCGCTCTCGGACAGAGCCGCGTCCAGCCAGGCGGGAAACGCGCGGTGAAACGAATATCGCTCGTCGCGGCACGCCTGGATCGGAATGAGATCGTAGACGATCGTGATGACGACGCCGCCGGCCTGCCTGACGGCGCGGGCGGCCGGCCAGGGGTCGTAGAGCACCGACGCATCCAGGAGCACCAGGACGTCGCCGGGGCGCGGCTGGATGTAGCCGTGCCGCGCCGGCCGAACGGCCCGCACCGGCCAGGTCAGCCCCCGCCACAGGGCGCGAAGCATGCGGGCCAGGCCGGGCTCGGCGGGTTGGTTGAACAGGAACCGCCGCAGCGGATCGAACGGCAGCACGCGGAGGATGGACCGCCGCAGGATGCGGTAGACGACCAGCGGCCCGGCGAGCAGGCGATAGGCAAACGCCGCCCGCCGCCCGATGCGTCCCACGGGCAGCAGCCGCCCGTCGCTGATGACGACCGGCTGGCAGGTTACGCCGGCGGGCGGACGTTCGAGCGAGCAGTTGACGATGTTGCGGACCACCCGCTGGATGCCGGTCTTGAGTCCGCGCGAGCGGGTGTCGGTGCAGTCGAGCAGGATGCGCGAGACGTCGGCCATCGGACCTCCGGACCGGAGGTGGAAGTTAACGATCAGGCTGAGCCGGGTCAAGCGGCGGGGGCGTTTGAGGCCTTTTCTTTTGACAGGGGCACGGCAGCGGCGTACTGTGACCTGTTGTGCGATGAAGGTTCAGAATGCGGAACACCAGCCCGGCCGACGAGCCCCGGCCGCTGCCGACCATCGAGGCTTCCTCCGCTTTGTCAGGGCTTGCCCAGGGACGCCGCATGCGAATCGCGCTGATTAACCCCATCACGCGTTTGTCGGACGGGTACCACACGATCGGGACGTTCATCCCGCAGCTCGGGCTGCAGGTGCTGGCCCAGCTCGTGCCGCCGGGCCACGAGGTCGAGTTGATCGACGAGTGCTTCGGGGCGGACTTCACCAACGCCAACATCCGCAAGGACCGCTACGACCTGGTCGCGGTGACCGGCTACACGTCGGGGGCGACGCGGGCGTATGAGATCGCCGCGATGGCCCGCAAGGCGGGCATCCCCTGCATCATGGGCGGCCCGCACGCGTCGGCGGTTCCCGACGAGGCGGCGACGCACTTCGACTCGGTGGCGATCGGCGAGTGCGACCTGATCTGGCCGGGCATCGTGAACGACGCGGCGGCCGGTCGCATGCAGAAGCGATACCAGGGCTCGCTGGCGGAGCTGACGGCCGGGATCGGACGGGCGCGGCAGAACCTGGACCCGGTGAACGGGAAGTACGACGTGTCGTGCATCCAGACGTCGCGCGGCTGCCCGGTGGGGTGCGAGTACTGCTCGGTGACCAACTTCAACGGGGCGCCGATCCGCCGCCGTCCGATGGACGACATCATCGAGGAGTGGAACCAGACGACCAAGCCGTTCATCTTCGTGGTGGACGACAACTTCTTCGGCGTGGGCGAGAAGCACGCGGTCTGGGCCAAGGAACTGATGGACCGCATCGGGGCCAAGGGGAACCGGCGGCGGCTGTGGTTCAGCCAGACGACGATCAACATGGGTGACGACGCCGACGGGCTGCGCAAGGCCTACAAGTGCGGATGCCGCGGCATGTTCGTCGGGTTCGAGACGTTCAACCGCGAGAACCTGCGCGAGTATCACAAGGGGATCAACCGCAAGAACCTCGACCGCTACCAGGAGCTGATCGACGGCTTCCATGGGGCGGGCATCTCGCTGATCGGCGGGTTCATCGCCGGCGGCGACGGCGACGACCAGTACTCCGTCGCAGACACGCTGACCGAAGCCATCCGCCTGGGCGTGGACATCATCCAGATCACCAACCTCACGCCGCTGCCAGGCACGAAAATGTACGAGCGGTTCATGTCCGAGGGCCGCATCTTCGCGACCAATTACCCGCAGGACTGGGAGCGGTTCACCTTCACCGAGACGGTCTACAACCCGCGCAAGATGACCGCAGCGGAACTGGACGAGGCCATCTGCGAGATGCGCTACCTGGCAGCCACCAAGAGCTGGGTCTGGAAGCGCACCTGGCGGACCTGGCGGATGACGCGGTCGCTGACGACGACGCTGTTCGTGCACGGCATGAACAAGGGGTGGAAGCGGATCGCCAGCAACCAGGTTCCCCGCGACATCGCCAAGTTCGGGCCGGTCAAGACCGACACGCCGCGCTGGCGGCGGCTGCTGGCGGCGCTGAAGGTGTCGCGCAAGACGCCGCGTCAGATCGCCGAACCCACCCCCGCGTGACGCCACGGCTCTATTGACCGCGCAGACGGCCATCGCTAGGATGGCGGCGGATTGACCCGGCGCCACGAGGCCTTATGGACACGCAAGAGAGCAAACTCCCTCCAGGCCTGCCCCTGCGGACCACACCGACCAAGCCCAAGAAACCGCGCGGGCTGCTCAGCCGCTTTCTCGGACGCGGGCTGGCGGTCCTGCTCCCGACGCTGCTGACGCTGATCATCCTGCTGTGGGCCTACAACATCCTGGACACCTACGTCGCCGAGCCGCTGAACAAGGTGATGCAGCACGCCATCGCCCCGTTCGTCGACCAGAACACGCTGGAGCCCTACCGGGGCAGCCTGCCGCTCGAGAAGCGGCTGACCGCAAAGAAGGCCGACCTGCTGGCCGCCTACTGGGACGCGCACTGGCTGGGCTGGACGGGGATGGTGCTGGCCCTGATTCTCGTCTTCATCGTCGGGCTGCTGACGGGCAGTTTCCTGGGTCGGACCGGCTGGCGGGTGATCGAGCGGATGCTCCAGCGGGTGCCCGGGATCAAGCAGGTCTACCCCTACGTCAAGCAGGTGACGGACTTTGTGCTCAACGAGCGCCCGCTGGAGTATTCCCGCGTGGTGATGGTGGAATACCCGCGCAAGGGGTGCTGGTCGCTGGGCCTGGTGACCGGGCTGGGGCTGGACGAGATGAACCGGATGACCGGCACGGAGATGCTGGCGGTGTTCATCCCCTCCTCGCCGACGCCGGTGACCGGCTACGTGATCCAGGTGCCGCGCAGCGACGTGTACGACGTCAACCTGACGGTGGACCAGGCGCTGCGTTTCACGATCAGCGGCGGGGTGGTGCAGCCGCCGCGGATGGCCGACGGATCGAGCCGCCCGGCGCCGGTGCTGGGCGACGCGTCGGCGCGGCCGTGACCGGCGGACAGTCGAGCGACAGCAGAAAGGCCGGCCGCCGCGTGTGGCCGGTTTGCGTTTTCCTGCCACGATTGATTATGTTATAGTACTTCGCCGCATGGCGCGGACGACGTGAGCAAGGCCCCGCCGGCGCGGACGAAAATCCCTCTGGAGAGACACGATATGCAGGTCGTCATTACCGCGCAACGGATCAACCTGACCCAGGAGAGCAAGGAGACGATCGAGGAAAAGGCGGGGCGTCTGACCCGCTACTACGATCGCATCCAGGAGATCGAGGTGATCGTGGACCGGACCGACACGACGTTCGATGTCGAAATACTGGTCAACGCGGAAAGGAACGTCGAGTTGGTGGCGACGGCCAGCGAGGAGACCCTCCGGTCGGCGCTTGACGCAGCCGTCCACAAGATGGAGCGGCAGCTCACCGACCACAAGGAAAAGTTCCGAAACCGGAAACATCCGGCCCAGTGACATGGCAGCTCCGGGGCCGTTTCGGATGAGTGTCCCCATTGCAGGAGCATCGTCTTGAAGCTGACAGACTTCATATCAACCAAGGCCATAATCGCCGACCTGACAGCGACGGACCGGGACGGAGCAATTGCCGAACTGGTCCAGTCGCTGGCCGATGCGGGCGACGTCCCCCGGTCCAAGGTAGACGAACTGATCGAAGCCGTCCTGGAACGCGAACGCGTCGCGACCACCGGCATGGGCAAAGGCGTCGCCATGCCGCATGCCAAGCACGCCGCGGTCAAGAAGGTCACCGCCACGATCGGCCGATCGGCCGAAGGGATCGACTTCAACGCCCTCGACCAGGCGCCAGTCTACTCGGTGGTCCTCCTGCTCAGCCCGCCGGACCAGCCCGAGCAGCACTTGCAGGCGATGGAAACCATCTTCCGCCACCTGCAGCGGGACAACTTCCGCCGGTTCATGCGCCAGGCCAACGCCAAGGGCGAGATTGTCGACCTGGTGCAGGAAGCCGACTCCACGCTCAACTCGGGATCGTGAGTTCGGGATCGCGGACTGTTTCGCGCCGGGCCCGTGGGCCCGTCCAGATCGGCAGTGACCATGGCTGAGGCGACCTGCGAGGTGACAATCTGCAACAAGCTGGGGCTGCACGCCAGGCCGGCCATGGCCTTTGTCGACGTCGCCAGCAAGTTCAGCAGCGCCATCCAGGTCGTCAAGGGCAAGGAAACCGTCGACGGCAAGAGCATCATGCAGATGCTCCTGCTGGCGGCCACCCAGGGCACGCAACTGACGCTGCGAGCCGACGGCGATGACGCCGCCGAGGCCCTCAACGCCCTGACCGCCCTGGTCAGACGCAAGTTCGACGAGGAGTAGCCGGGCCAGGAGTCCGGCCGCGCGGAACCGTCTGCACGAGCGAGCGGAATCCATCGACGATGGAAATCAGGAAAGGCATGGGCGTCTCGCCGGGTGTGGCCATCGCCTCGGGCTTCGTGCTCGAGACGGAGGAATACCGCATCCCCAGGCGGACCATCACCCCGGACGAAGTCCCCACCGAGTTGAAGCGCCTTGACCACGCGCTGGCTGAGAGCCAGGACGAACTGGAGAAGCTCCGCACCGACGCGGTCGACCAGCTCGGCGCCGAGACGGCGTCGATCTTCGACTTCCACCTCGGCGTCCTGCGCGACCGCAGCCTTATCGAGCAGATCCACCGCACCATCGCCGACAAGTGCTACACGGCGGAGTATTCGGTCACCACCGTCCTGCGCGGCCACGCCCGGGCGTTCCTCCAGATGTCCAATTCCGTCCTGCCCGAGCGGGCCCGGGACATCTACGATCTGGAGAAGCGGCTACTGCGCCACCTGCTGGGCGAGCGGCGAGAGACCATCGAGCACCTCACCGAGGACGTCTGCGTGCTGGCCCACGACCTGACGCCCTCGCAGACGGCCCTGCTGGCGCGCAGCCGCGTCAGGGGGTTCGCCACCGACGTCGGCGGGCGCACCAGCCACACGGCCATCGTCGCCCGGGCGCTGTCGATCCCCGCGGTGGTCGGCGTGTCGGACATTTCCCGCGACGTCGCCAGTGGCGACACCGTCATCATCGACGGCAACCGCGGCGTGGTCATCATCAACCCCGACGACCTGACCCGCGAGGAATACAACCGGCACATCCGCGAATATCAGGAGCTGGAGCACGAGCTGGAGGAGCTGGCCTCGCTGCCGGCGGTCACGCGCGACGGCGTGCAGATCACCCTCATGGGCAACATCGAGTTTCCCCACGAGGTCGCCAGCGTGATGGAAAAGGGCGGCGATGGCATCGGCCTCTACCGCACCGAGTTCCTCTACCTCGGCAGCGAGACCGAGCCGACAGAAGCCGAGCACCTGACCGCCTACACCGAAGCCATCCAGGCCGCTGGCGGCAAGCCGATCGTCTTCCGCACCCTGGACCTGGGCGCCGACAAGTGGTCGCAGGCCCGCCGATCCGAGCCCGAACGCAACCCCTTCCTGGGCCTGCGGTCGATCCGCTTCTGCCTCCAGCACCTGCCGCTGTTCCGCACGCAGCTTCGGGCGATCCTGCGGGCGTCGGTCAAGGGCGACGTGCGGGTCATGCTCCCGCTGATCACCAGCACGCTGGAGTTGCGGCAGGCCAAGATCATCATCGGCGACGTCATGGAGGATCTGGAAGAGGAGCACATCCCCTTCAACCGCGACGTCAAGATCGGCATCATGATTGAGACGCCGTCGGCGGCCCTGACCGCGGCGACCCTCGGCAAGGAAGTCGACTTCTTCAGCATCGGCACCAACGACCTGGTGCAGTACACGCTGGCGGTGGACCGGACCAACGAACGGGTCGCCCCGCTGTTCACGCCGGCCCACCCGGCGGTGGTCAAACTCATCAAGGACATCCTCAAAGCCGGCCGGCGCCAGGGAATCGGCGTGAGCCTGTGCGGCGAAATGGCCGGCGACCCGGAATATACTATCTTGTTGCTGGGGCTTGGTTTACGAACATTTTCCATGACCCCGCCCAGAATTCCGCAGATCAAACGCGTGATTCGCGCAGTTTCTCTTGAAAAAGCTGCTAAGATATCGCGCAGGGTGATGACGTTCGATTCCGACCGCCAGATACTCAACTACCTGCGGGAGGAAACGCGGCGGATTGCCCCCAAGGCCTTGTGAACAGCGGCCTTGGAGCCTGCGGAGACCAGAGACCGTTTCGCTGCCCGCGCCCCGTGCCCGGGCGACGAAACTGTCTCTTGACGGACAAGAGAGCGGCCGGCGGGCGCGAGCCCGTCAGCCGGCACACAAGGAAAACCATGCCTGGATCGGGGACCGCGGTCCCGGGGCGCATGCGGGGCACGCCGCTTTTCGCGGCGTCGTGAGCGACCGGGTCGACCGCCGTCCGGCCGGGCGAGTGTACGAGTCTTCAACAACGGTTTCGAACCAGACATCCAATTCGTTGTCCTACCGCGTCGCGATTCGGTTCACCCTTGGCGGCGACCTTCGCTATCTCAGCCACCAGGACACCATGCGCCTCTTCGAGCGGGCCGCCATCCGCGCCCGTTTGCCGCTGCGCTGGGGCAAGGGGTTCAACCCCCGGCCCCGGTTGTCGCTGCCGCTGCCTCGCCCGCTGGGCGTGGCCAGCGACGACGAGATGCTCGTCCTGGAGCTGATGGGCGACGACGACGCCACGGGCCATCACGCCCCGCTCTCTCCCGCGCAGGTCCGCGAGAGCCTTTCGCCCCAGATGCCGGCCGACGTTCGGCTGGTCGAGGCGTTGGGCGTCGCGCGTCCGCCCCGCCCTGCCTCGGTGCGCTACCGCGTCGAGCTGCCGGCCGATCAGACGCCGGCGGACCTGGACGCCCGCATCGCGGCGCTGCTCGCCTCCGACCGCTGCATCGTGCAGCGTGTCCAGGACGAGACGGGCAGCACCCAGCCGCGCGACATCCGGCCGCACCTGGCCGGCGTCGCGATCGAGCCGGGGGGCGCGGCGCTGGCGATCGACCTGACGCTGGACGACCGGGGAACGGCCCGCCCGACCGAGGTGCTCGAAGCCCTCGGCCTGGACGCGGCCGCGATGGGCCACCGCATCACGCGGCTGCGGGTCGAGTGGGGACTGTCCCCGTGCGACCCGACGGACGGACGCGGAAGCGACAACGGAACAACCGCAGGAAAGGAACAGTAACTCGTGTCCAACAAGGAAATGCTCATCAACGCCGTCGAAGGGGAGGAAGTCCGCATCGCCGTGGTGCAGGACGGCCGACTGGAAGAGCTCTACATGGAGCGCACCAGCGCCGAAAGCCACGTCGGGAACATCTACAAGGGCAAGGTTGTCAACGTGGAGCCGTCGATCCAGGCGGCGTTCATCGACTTCGGCGAAGCCAAGAACGGATTCCTCCACATCAGCGACCTCCAGCCGCAGTACTTCCCCGGGCCCGAGCGCAAGGAGGAGGTCGGCAAGAAGACCTCCCGCCGCGACCGCCCGCCGATCCAGAAGTGCCTCCGCCGCGGGCAGGAGATCATCGTTCAGGTGACCAAGGAGGGCATCGGCACCAAGGGCCCAACGCTCACCAGCTACCTGTCGATCCCAGGCCGATTCCTCGTGCTCATGCCCGGCATGAGCAAGCTGGGCGTGTCGCGCAAGATCGAGGACGACGAGGCCCGCCGCGCGGTCCGCAAGGTGCTCGAAGAACTCACCCCGCCCAAGAACATGGGGTTCATCGTCCGCACCGCCGGCGTCGGTCGCCCGAAGCGCGAGCTTCAGCGCGACCTGAACTACCTGACGCGGCTGTGGAACCAGGTGGCCAAGAAGATCAAGAGCGACAAGGCGCCGGCAGAGCTTTACCAGGAATCCGACCTGGTCATCCGCACCGTCCGCGACGTGCTGAACACCGAGATCGACCGGATCGTCGTCGACAGCGAGAAGGTGATGCAGCGGGTCAGCGACTTCATGAGCATCGCCATGCCCCGCGCCCCCAAGGGGCTGCTGGAGCACTACAGCGGGCCCGAGCCGCTGTTCCACAAGTACAACATCGAGGCCGAGCTGGAGCGGATCAACTCTCGCCACGTCGACCTGCCCAACGGCGGATCGCTGGTCATTGACCAGACCGAGGCCCTGGTGGCCATCGACGTGAACAGTGGCAAGTACCGCTCGCAGGCCGACGCCGAGCGGACCGCCTTCCTGACCGACATGGCCGCCGCCGACGAGGTCTGCCGCCAGCTCCGCCTGCGCGACCTGGGCGGCGTGATCGTGATCGACTTCATCGACCTGCGCGACCGCAACCACCAGCGCGACCTCGAGCACAAGCTGCGCGACCTGCTCAAGAAGGACCGGGCCCGCACCGAGTTCACCCGCATGAGCCGCTTCGGCCTGGTCGAGATGACCCGCCAGCGGATGCGGCCGAGCCTGAAGCGGTCGCTCTATCAGGACTGTCCGCACTGCAACGGCTCGGGGCTGATCAAGACGCCCGAGAGCCTCAGCTTCGACGTGATGCGGACCATCCAGTACGCCCTGGTGCTGGACAACGTCTCGCGGCTGGAGGTCACGGTTTCGCCGGTCGTCGGGCAGTTCCTCAACAACCGCAAGCGGCGGCTGCTGGTCCAGCTCGAAGACCAGACCCGCAAGCAGGTGCTCATCAACATCGATGAGAACTTCGGCGCCGACGAGGTCCGCTACAATGCGGTGGATCATCGCGGCGCTACCGTGCAGCTCGACGCCCGCGTCCAGCAGCCGGTCCACCTCCAGCAGCGCCAGCGGGAGCAGCAGCGCCGCCGCCAGCAGGAGCAGGAGCGCGACGTCGCCCGCGACCTCGACCGCGAGGACGAGTCGGGCGACTCGGGCGAGGATGAGTCGGGCGCCCCCCCGCAGCAGTCTGATCAGCCGGCCGCCGAGGGCAGCCCGGAGCAGGCGGCTGCCCCGCAGCAGGACGGCCAGCCCCGCCAGGAAGGCGAGCAGACCGGCGAGAAGCGTCGTGGACGCCGCCGTCGCCGCCGCGGCGGGCGCCGCCGCAACAAGAACCGCGACAAGTCCGCCCAGGACGCCGCCGGTCAGCCCGGCGACGGCCAGCCGACGCAGGACGGCGACGGCGAACCCGACGATGACGGGCCGCCTGACGAAGCCGACGCGAATGCCGAAGTTGAAACGGCGATCACCGAACCCGATGCCGCGCCGGACGCCCAGCCGCAGGTCGCCGAGACCGCGTCGCAGGGCGCGTGGGACTGGGACGACGACGACAGCCCGGTCGCACTGGAGGACTGACGGGAAGGGACGTCGCGATCGGCTGACCGTCAGGCATGCGGCGCCCGTGCTGCCGCCCTACTCCACCCGGACAGCCACCATTGTCAGGTCGTCGACGCGCTGGGTCAGGCCGGTGTACTTGCGGACCTCCCAGCGGATGTTGCCCAGCACCTGGCGGGCCGGTTGGCCGATGAAGTGGGCCACGTTCGCCCGCACGCGATCCATGCCGTAGGGCTCGTCCTCGAAGTTCATCGAGTCGGGCAGCCCGTCGGTGTAAAGCAGCAGCAGGTCGCCGGGCCGCAGGTTCACGCTTCCCACCTCGAAGGTCGCGTCCTCAAACGCCCCGAGCACGGTTCCACCGGTGCTGAGTTCCTCGAACTCCCCGCCGGCCCGCAGCAGCAGCGGCGGGTTGTGCCCGGCGTTGCAGTAGAGCACCCGCCCGCTGCGCGGGTCCAACTCGCCGTAGAACGCCGTCGTGAACTCGCTGCCCAGCGTGTCGCGACAGAGCGAAAGGTTCACGTAGCGCATCAGCTCGTCGAGGCTGCGATACTGGAACGCGTAGGCCCGCAGGCTCGACCGCACCGACGCCATCATCAGCGACGCGGCGACGCCCTTGCCGACGACGTCGGCGATGGCCACGCCGACTCGGCCGTCGGGCAACTCGATGAAGTCGTAGAAGTCGCCGCCCAGGTCGAACGCCGGCGTGTAGAGCCCCGCCAGGTCGTAGCCCGGCACCTGCGGCGGGCGGCCGGGGATCATCCGCCGCTGCACGTCGCGGGCGACTTCGATCTGCCGCTGGGTGATCTCGGCCTGCCGCGTCTCGATCTGAAGTTCCGTGTTCACGATGGCCGCGGCGGCCTGGTTGGCTACCGCCCGCAGCAGCGACACCTCGACGGGCTGGAACTCCTGGCGCTGGCCCGTGTAGATTCGCAGCACGCCGACCGACCGTCCGCGATAGACCAGCCCGACGACCAGGGCGCTGACCAGCCCCTCGCGCTCCATCTCCGCGGGGTAGATCACCCGCGGATCCTCGGTCAGCAGCGGGATGTAGACGGTCTCGCCGCCCAGGGCCGCGCGGTCGATGCGGCTGGCTTCGACCATGACCGGTCCCTTGTTGAGGTACTGCGCCGAGAGGTTGAAGACGGACTTCATCCGCAGCTCGCGCCGCTCGGGATCGAGCAGCCGAAGCGACGCAGCCTTGACGTGCATGACCTCGCAGACCAGCCGCGTGATGCGGTCGAGCAGGCTCTGGAGGTCGCGCTGGCCGACCAGTTCGTTGGCGACGCGGTAGATCGCGCTGAGTTCCTCGACCCGGCGGCGAAGCTGGTATTCCTGGTAGCAGAGCCTCGCGACCGTGTTGGCCAGCAGGTGCAGGAACTCCAGGGCCGCGCTGTAGCGGTCGACCGACGACTGGTAGAGGCAGCTCAGGAGGCGGTCGAGCTGGCTGCCCGACAGCCTGAACTCGCGGGCCAGCGACGCGACCGGTCCGGGCACAAAGGCCGGCCGCGGACGGTCCTCCATGACGATCGACCCGATGCGTCGCCCGTCGACCTCGATGGGGGCGGCGGCGTAGTAGGCCTCGACGGTCGGGCCGGCGCCTGGCAGGTCGGAGGCGTCGGTCGCCGGGCTGGGCCGCGTCAGCAACTGCCCCATCGCGTTGCGGATGCTGGTCCGCACGCCGGTGACGGCGGCGAAACGGTCCTGGACAAGCTGGAGCGTCGCGACGTCCAGAAAGTCGGTCAGCTGCAATGTGTCCTGCTCGGCCACGTTATTTCCTCTCATCGGCCCTGTCGCCGGCCGGTTCATGATGCTATCATGGCCTGCGCCGGCAGACAAACGGTTTGCCGAAAGCCACGCCGAACACCGGGAGAACTCGGATGATTCCGGGCCACGTGACCGAAACGTTGCGCGTTTCCAATCGTCGGTTCATCCTGGCCGCGGCATTGCTGTCGTCGGCGCTGGCGGCCGGGGGCTGCGATCAGCTTCAGCCCAGGCTCACGTTCCAGAGCATGACCATCCAGAAGCTCGGGCTGGAGAGCGCGGACTACCTGGCCATGTGCGAGGTTGAGAACCCCAACGATTTCCAGCTCCGCATCGAAGACGTGAGCTGGTCCATCCGCAGCGGGCAGGTCGAGCTGCTTTCAGGCTCCTCTTCCAAGCCCACTGAACTGCCGGCCGACCGAAGCGTGCCGCTGAACCTCGACGTCCATCTGCCCCTGCGGGCGATCCGTGAAGTCGGCCTGGACAGCCTGCCCTTCTTCCCTTACCGGTTCGAGATGACCGCCCACGTCAGCGGGCCGATCGGGCCGATCGAAATCCGGTGCGAGAACTCCGGACGGTTCCCGGTCATTCAGCCGATGACGGTGAAGCTCACAAGCATCGAGATGATCGGCACGAGCGAGACCCGCGTAGGCATCGCCCTGACGGCAGAGGTCGCCAACCCCAACGTGCTGGCCCTGGCGCCGTCAGCCCTGGTGGGCCAGTTGTTCATCAACGAGCGCCCGCTGGTCGAGATCGACACGATGGTGAGCAACCCGATCCCCCTGACCGCGGGTCATCCGCAGGACCTGAGGCTGGTCGTCTGGGTTCGCTCGCCGGAAGTCGGCGTGCGGTCGCTGGCCGAGATGCTCCAGCGGCCCGACACGCGGTTCCGTCTGACCGGGACGATGCTCTTTCGCCTGCCCGGCAACGGCGACATCAACGACCTGCTGACCGTCGGCCCGACGGCCCAGCCGGCCCAGGCGACGTCGGCCCTGTCGCCAACGACCCAGCCGGACTGACCCTCACCCGATCATTGTAAATCGGCCGCCGAGCGGTAGAATTCCCCGGGTTGAGCCCCACTCACCCGGAGGATTCGGAATGTCACGCAAGAGCGACGCGTTCGGCGCACGCCACGAGATCGACACGCCCCTCGGCCGCCGCACCGTATATCGGCTGGACGCTGTCAAGGCGCTGGGCGACGTGGACCGGCTGCCCTACTGCATCAAGGTGCTGCTGGAGGCCTGCCTGCGCCACTGCGACGGGTTCGTCGTGACCGAGCAGAGCGTCCGGGCGCTGGCCGCCTACGACCCGGCCAACGTCGGCGCGACGGAGATCCCCTTCATGCCCGGGCGCGTCGTGCTCCAGGACTTCACCGGCGTGCCGGCGGTGGTGGACCTGGCCGCGATGCGGCAGGCCTGCGTCCGCATGAAGGGCGACCCGCAGCGCGTCAATCCGCTGGTCCCCTGCGACCTGGTGATCGACCACTCCGTGCAGGTCGACGCGTTCAACAGCCCCGACGCGCTGCGGATCAACGGTGAGCTGGAGTTCCAGCGCAACGCCGAGCGCTACACGCTGCTCAAGTGGGCCCAGCGGGCGTTCGACAACTTCCGCGTGGTCCCACCGGCGACGGGCATCATCCATCAGGTGAACCTGGAATACCTGGCCACCGTCGCCTGGGACGACGGGCGGGCCCTCTACCCCGACAGCCTGGTCGGCACCGACAGCCACACGACGATGATCAACGGGCTGGGCGTGGTCGGATGGGGCGTCGGCGGCATCGAGGCCGAGGCGGTCATGCTCGGCCAGCCGATCTACATGCTCATCCCCGAAGTCGTCGGCTTCAGGCTGACCGGGGCGCTGCCGGAGGGCTGCACCGCGACCGACCTGGTGCTGACGGTGACGCAGATGCTCCGCAAGCACGGCGTGGTGGGCAAGTTCGTCGAGTTCTTCGGCCCGGGCCTGGCCGGCATGCCGCTTGCCAACCGCGCCACGCTGGCCAACATGGCCCCGGAATACGGCGCGACGCTGGGCTTCTTCCCCGTGGACGAGCAGACGACGAAGTACCTGCACCTGAGCGGCCGCGACGAGAAGCTCATCCGCACCGTCGAGCAGTACTACAAGCTCCAGGGCCTGTGGCGCAAGGACGGCCGCGATGTCCGCTACTCCGCGACGCTGGATCTGGACATGGGCACGGTCCAGCCGTCGCTGGCGGGCCCCAAGCGTCCGCAGGACCGCATCGCCCTCTCGGCGATGCAGCCGCAGTGGCGCAAGGACCTGGCGGCCACCTTCGGCAAGGCCGACTCGGGCAACGGCGAGGTTCCCGTCTCCTGCGACGGCCAGACGTTCAAGCTCCGCAACGGCGCGGTGGTCATCGCCTCGATCACGAGTTGCACGAACACCTCCAACCCCGACGTGATGATCGGCGCGGGCCTGGTCGCCCGCAAGGCCCGGGCCCTGGGCCTGACCCGCAAGCCCTGGGTGAAGACCAGCCTGGCCCCGGGGTCCAAGGTCGTCACCGAGTATCTCGACCAGGCCGGCCTGACCGCGGACCTGGACGCGGTGGGCTTCGCCCTGGTCGGCTACGGCTGCGCGACCTGCATCGGCAACAGCGGCCCGCTGCCCGAGCCGATCAGCAAGGCCATCAACGCCGGCGGCCTGGTCGCGGCGTCGGTGCTCTCGGGCAACCGCAACTTCGAAGGCCGCATCAGCCCCGACTGCCGGGCCAACTACCTGGCCAGCCCGCCGCTGGTCGTCGCCTACGCGCTGGCCGGCACGGTCGACATCGATCTGGCCAAGGAGCCGATCGGCACGGGCAAGAACGGGCAGCCGGTCTACCTCAAGGACATCTGGCCGACGCAGCGCGAGGTGGCCGACACCGTTGCCGCCTGCGTCACGCGCGGGCAGTTCATCGAGCAGTATCGCGACGTCTTCGCCGGCTCGCCCGAGTGGCAGGCGATCGAGGTCGCCGAAGGCGGGCTCTACGCGTGGGATCCGCAGAGCACCTACGTGCAGGAGCCGCCCTTCTTCGTGGACCTGTCGGCTGACCCGCAGCCCATCGCCGCCATCCGCGGGGCCCGCTGCCTCGCGAAGCTCGGCGACTCGATCACCACCGACCACATCAGCCCGGCCGGCTCGATCAAGAAGGACTCGCCCGCCGGGCGCTATCTCGTCGAGCGCGGCGTCGAGCCCGCGATGTTCAACAGCTACGGCTCGCGCCGCGGCAACGACCGGGTGATGACCCGCGGCACGTTCGCCAACATCCGCGTCCGCAACCAGCTCGCCCCGGGGACCGAGGGCGGCGTGACCACCGACTTCACCGACGGCCAGGTGAAGTCCATCTATGAGGCGTCGCTGAGCTACCGCAAGGCCGGCACGCCGCTGGTGGTCCTCGCGGGCGTCGACTACGGCATGGGCAGCTCGCGCGACTGGGCGGCCAAGGGAACGTTCCTGCTGGGCGTGCGGGCCGTCATCGCCCGCAGCTACGAGCGGATCCACCGCTCCAACCTGATCGGCATGGGCGTGCTCCCGCTCCAGTTCCAGCCCGGCCAGGATGCCGACAAGCTCGGCCTGACCGGCCGGGAGACCTTCGACGTCGCCATCGACGACTCGCTGGCGCCCGGCCAGGACGTGCAGGTCACCGCCACCGGCCCGGACGGCCAAGCCAGGAAGTTCACGGCCACCTGCCGCATCGACACGCCGGTCGAGGTCGATTACTATCGCAACGGTGGCATCCTGCACATGGTCCTCCGCCGCATGGCCAAGGAGAAGTGAACCCCATGATCCGACACGTCGTGCTGTTCAAGTTCAGCCCGGGGACGCCGGCGGCGACGCTGGAGGAGATTCGCGACGGCCTGGCTGCCCTGGAGCGGAAGATCGGCGGGTTCGCCGCCTACCGCTGGGGCGCGGGGGTCACCGACGACGGCCGCCAGCACGGCTACACGCACGGGTTCACGATGGACTTCGCCGACGAGGCGTCGCTGCGGCGCTACGGCCCGCACGCCGAGCATCAGAAGGTCGTCGCGATCATCAAGCCCCACCTGGTCGCCGACGACGATGCCGTGCTGGCATTCGATTACGCCTGCTGATTGGGCGCACATCCGCGGCCTGCGGGGTTATAATGCGTGTTGACTGAAGCCCGTGGCTGCGCCGCCGGCGCGGGGGCGATCATGTCGAATGATGGCAACAGGTCCAATCCGCTGACGCCAATCCTGATCGGCCTGGGGGCTTTGGCTGCGCTGATCGGTCTGCTCACGTTCCCTTTCTCCGGCAAGACCAACAACGCCGGCAGCCCGCCTGCGACGGCAGCCCGGCCGCCCGAGGATGAGAAGAAGGACGGCTCGGCCAAGCCTTCGGATATGTCGATCCCCGTCGTCCCGGAAGAAGGGATCAACGCGGAGGAGGAGAAGCAGCGGGGCCAGATCAGCAAGTGCTTCGACGATTTCATCGAGGCGATGAAGCGTAGGGCCGGCGCCGAGGCGGCCGCCCTGGTCGACAAGGATACATTCGACCAGTTCGACAAGCTGCGGCTCATCGCCCTCTACGACTCGCCGGAGCAGGTGCGCGCCCTGCCGCTTGCGGCCCGCATGTTCGTGCTGACCCTTCGCATCAAATCCAACGCATCGGAGTTGAAGAAGCTCACCGGCAAGGAGTTGTTCGCCAGATCCATCACCGACAGTTTCATCAATCGGACCGGGCTGACGAGCCTCCACGTCGGGGCCATGTTCCTGGACGACTCAGCCAAAGCCCACGCCAACCTGCGGGACCAGAACGGCATGATCAGCCAGATGGTCCACTTCACGCGCGAGGACGGCCACTGGAAGCTCAACTTCCCCTCCCTGCTGAAGTACGCCGACGGTTACCACGTTCAGAAGTCCACGAAGTACTTCAAGTCCGAGGAGGACTACGTCACCCGGACGCTCTCCCTGACGACCGGCACCCAGGCGCGGGAGCAGCACTACCAGCCGATGATCCGCGGCGGCCGCCCGGACAGCCCGTCCACGCCGACCGACCCGAGCAACCCGACGAACCCGACCGGCCCGGGCCTGGAACTGCCGCCGCTGGAGTAGCGCCAGGGTTGCCCGCGGGTGGACAGGCAGCCTATAGTTGTGGCGGACATCGACGCGATACGACTTCGAGGAGCAACATTGCCCACGCCGCCTGACAACCCCGAGACGCTGGAGATCATCATCTACCCGCACCCCAGCCTGCGCGAGGTCGCCAGCCCCGTCCAGGATCCGTCCGATCCCCGCATATTCGCGCTGGTCAGCCGCATGCGACAACTCATGCTCGCCGACAACGGCGTCGGGCTGGCTGCAACGCAGGTCAACGTGCCGCTGCGCATCTTCATCGCCAGTCCGACGCACGAGGCCGCCGACGAGATTGTCGCGATCAACCCGCAGATCGTTGAGGAGGAAGGCTGGCAGGAGACCAAGGAAGGCTGCCTCTCGATTCCCGAGGTGACCTGCTCGCTCCGCCGCCGCCAGCGCGTGCGGCTGAAGTACCTCGACCTGGCCGGCGCCGAGCACGTCGTCGACGTACGCGACTTCCTGGCCACCATCTGCCAGCACGAGAACGACCACCTCGACGGCCGCCTGATCATCGACCGCGTCGGGCCCATCGGCAAGCTCTCCATCCGCGACCAGATCCGCCGCCTGGAGGAGACCTTCGAGCAGGCCGCCGCGTCGACAGGAAAGTGAAAGCACCCGTGGCCGACTCCCTCGCACCCGCCACCATCGTCGTCTTCGGATCGAGCAAGCCCCGCCCGGGCGAGCCGCAGTGGCAGGCCGCCTTCGACGCCGGCCTGGCGTTGGGACGCGCGGGGTTCGCCGTCGCCAACGGCGGCTACGGCGGGACAATGGCCGCGTCGGCGGCCGGGGCGCGGCAGGCCGGCGCGACAACCGTCGGCGTCACCTGCGACGTCTTCGCCCGCTCGATCCCCAACGAGCACATCCTCCGCGAGGTCCGCACGCCCGACCTGCACCGCCGCCTCCAGACGCTGATCGACCTGGGCAACGGATACCTCGTCCTGCCCGGCCTGACCGGCACGCTGGTCGAACTGGCGATGGTCTGGGAACTGCGGGCCAAGCGGATGATGCCCGATCGGCCGATCGTCTGTCTCGGCGACTTCTGGCGTCCGCTGATCGAGCAGATGATCGCCGCCGGCGCCAAGCCCGACCGCCGCCCGCTTCTCGCCGACAGCGTCGACGCCGCGGCAGCCGAGTTGGTCCGCGTATTGAGGCACCGGGAACCGAATCGCACATGAACGATCCCGAACTCACATCCCTGCTTGCGGTCGGCTGTGCCGTGTTGGCCGACGGCGACAGCGAACTGACCGGCGTCGCCTTCACCCCGGCGGTCGCGGCCCTGGTCGCGGCGCTGCGGGCGCTGGAAGCGGACATCACGGCTGAGCGCGACGGCGAAATCCTGCGCGTCGCCGGCTGCGGCGGGCACATCCCCGCCAGCGACGGCTGCGTCGACGCGGGTCGCCACGCCCGGGCCGCCGAGGTGCTGCTGGCGATCCTCGCCGTCGCACGCGGGGAATACACCATCGCCGGCGACCCGGCTGTGGACGTCGCGCCGGTCGTCAATGTCCTGACCGACGTGGGCGCGGTGATCGGCTACGGCGATCAGCCCGGCCGCCTGCCGGTGAACGTCCTCGGGCGCGGGTTGCGCTGGGGCCAACTGCGCGTCGCCGCCGCCGCTCTGCCCGCGCTGCCGGCGGTGCTGATCGCCCTGCCCTGCGCCGCCGATGACGTGCTGCTGCAACTGCCGGCCGGCGCCGACCTGTCGGCGGTGCTGGGGCTGATGAGCGATTTTGGCGTCTCGACCCTCCTCGACCGCGATCGGCTGATCGTCCCCGCGCCGCAGCGTTACCGCGGGTGCGCCCTCCGACTCCCACCGTCGGCGTGAACTCCTGCGCGACAATCCGGATTTCAGTGAACCGACTCGGCTGGCCGACGTAGTAATGTCGGGCACCTCACACTCCAGCAGGCCGATCGGCCGGGGGCGGACATGAACACGCGGAAGCTGATTGCCATCATCGTGATTTTCGCAGCCGCCAGCGTCGGCTGGCAAATTCTCGGGCGGACCATCACCGACCGCACCGACCGGTCGCAGACCGATCTGACCAGCGAGGTCGGCCGACTCTTCGGCCCGCCGCAGACGCAGTCGGCGCCCAGGCTGGCCGATCAGCCTGGCGGCTATGACGTCGCGACCCGCCCGCCGGATGCCAGCAGGATCGACGTCGGCTTCGACCACGAAATCCGCTACAAGGGGCTGATCTGGTTCTCGCTCTACACCGTGCGGTTTGACGGGACCTACACGGTCAACCCGGCGCCGGGCGGCAAGGCCGTGCGGTTCAGCATGGCCCTGCCGGACAACGCCAACATCGACAACGTTCACGTGACCGTGGACGGCCGCGAGGAGAAAGTCACCGGCCGCAAGATCGATCGGCTCATCGCTTTCGACGCCGGCGCCGCCCAACCGGCCGAGGTCCGCGTCGCGTATACGAGCAAGGGGCGCGACCGCTGGTGCTACGACCCCGGCGACAACGGCAGCGGGCTGCGCAATTTCAGGCTGGCCATGACCACCAACTTCACCGACGTGGACTACCCCGAGGAGGGCCTGAGCCCGACGACGGCCGCCCATGACGCCAAGACCCCCGACGGGCAGAACGGCGCCGAGGCGGTCTGGGAGTATTCCCAGATGCTGCCGGCGGCCAATCACGTCATCGGCATGGTCATGCCCAGCCGCCCGCCGGCCGGCAAGCTGTCGGCCCGCATTTCCTACTTCGCCCCGGTCTCGCTGTTCTTCTTCCTGACGGTCATGATCACGATCCAGCTCGTGCGGAACCTGAAGATTCACCCGATGAACTACCTGCTGATCGCCGCGGGCTTCTTCGCGTTCCACATCCTGCTGGCCTACCTGGTCGACCACGTCCACATTCAGCCGGCGTTCTGGATCGCCGCCGGCGTCTCGGTGTTCCTGGTGCTCAGCTACCTGCGGCTGGTCGTGGGGGCCAAGGCGGCATTGCTCTACGCGGGGTTGGCGCAGATGATCTACCTCGTCTTCTTCAGCTACGCCTTCTTCTTCCACGGATGGACGGGTCTGACGGTGACGATCGGGGCGGTCATCACGCTGTTCGTCATCATGCAACTGACCGGGCGGATCAACTGGGAGGAGAAGTTCCCCGACCTCGGCCGATCGCGAGAGCGCTACGAGGCGACCTTCCCGCCGCCCGCGCCGGCCCCCGTGACGCCGATGCCGGTCCCGCCCCTGCCGCGCAGGCCCGCGCCGGGACCCGACGTGCAGGGACCGGAAGCGAAGTAGAATCTTCAGCGACCCGAGGGGTCACAACCTGAACACCGCCCCCATGCGGCGGCCGAGCAGGACGCTGGTGGCCAGGATCGTCACGACCAGCAACGCCATCGCCCAGACGCCCAACGCCGACGCGATGAACTGGCCCTCGCCCAGCCGCTGGTAGAGTTCGTAAATGGCCTTGGTGATGGGGTAGTGCTCGGCTTTGCGGGCCAGCACGAGCGAGTCGCTCACCTCCAGCATGGCGAAGGAGAACGCCAGCAGCGCCCCGGCCATCAGGTTGGCGGCGATCAGCGGCACGGTCACGCGGCGGAGGACGGTCCGCGGCGGGGCGCCCAGGTTGGCAGCCGCCTCCTCCAGGGTCACCGGGCTCTGCTCCAGCCCGGCGGCCGACGCCCGCACCACGTAGGGCAGCCGCCGGATCGCGTAGGCGAAGATCAGCAGCAGCGTCGGGTCCTGCTCCAGGTTGATGAAGCTGAGCAGCCCGCCGGGCAGCGTGGTCGCGACGAACCCGAACGCCAGCACCAGCCCGGGCACAGCCAGCGGCAGCATCGCCAGCGAATCCAGAATCCACCCGCCGCGAATCCGCACGCGGACGACGAGATACGCGATCAACAGGCCCAGAGCCAGGTCGACGAGCATGGCCGCACCGGCGTACTTCATCGAGTTGGCGATCGACGGCAGCGTCAATTCGTGACCGAGGGCGTCGTGGTAGTGGGCCAGCGTCCACTGCCCGGGCAGGATGCTGTTGAACCAGTCGCCGGCGACGCTGGTCAGCACTACGCCGATGTGCGGGACAATGGCCAGCCCGATCACCAGCACGAACGGCAGCGCCGCCAGCAGCGAGCCGCCCGGGCCGAGGCGGCGTGCGCTGGCGGCGATCGTCGCCTTGCCGGAGACCGCCACCGTCCGCCGACGGGCCAGCAGCAGCTTGCTCGCGCCGTAGATCAGCAGGCTGGCGGTAAGCATGACCGCGACCATCGCGAACGGCAGCGGGCTGGTGCGATACTCGCTCAGCCGTTCGAAAATCTGGACGGCCGTATGCCGACGATAGTCGAACATCAGCGGCGTGCCCAGCTCGGTGAAACTCCAGATCAGCACGATCGAGGCCCCGGCGAACAGGCCGGGCATCATCAGCGGCAGCGTTACTTTTCGGAACCGCCGCCACGGGCCGGCGCCGAGATTGGCTGCCGCTTCGCTCATCGTCGGGTCAATGTTGGCCAGCGACGCCGTCAGGTTCAGATACATGATCGGGTAGAGGTGCAGGGCCTCAAGGATCACGATGCCCCAGAACCGCCCCGCGCCCAGCCAGTCGATCGGATTGGCCGGCGACTGGAGCCCAAGCTGCTGGAGCAGCAGGTTGAGCGAGCCGCCGTAGCGGGCCAGAATCTGCCGCAGCCCGATCGCCCCGACGAACGGCGGCAGGATCATCGGCACCAGCAGCAGCCCGCTCAGCAGCGTCTTGCCGCGGAAGTGGTATCGGTCCGACAGCACGGCCAGCGGCATGGCGATCAGGCAGACGACGGCCGTTGTCGCCAGGGCGATCTTCACGGCGTTGATCAGCCCGGCGGCCAGAGGCCAGTAGCTGACCGTCATCCAGACGTAGTCGAGCGTGAAGTGCGGGTCGGGTCCGGGCGTCGTGAACCCGCGGCCGAGCATCTGCACGAGCGGATAGATCAGCCCGAGCACCAGAACCGCCAGTGCCCCCAGTCCGAGAACGTAGTGGATCGCGCGTGGACGCATCGATTATCGCGCGGGAAGGATGAACTTGAAGAGGTACCAGCAGACGATGGAGATCATGCAGACCAGCCCGACCATGATCATCCAGAACGACTGCCATTCACGGGGCAGTTCGTTTCTGCGGACTTTGCGCCACCAGCGGACGTTGGCCCAGATCGAGACGGGGATCGCCAGTATCGCCACGACAAAGACGACGCGGTCGATGCCGTCCATGCCTTTGGCGGCGATTCCGGAGAAGGCGGCCAGAAGTGAAGACATAACCGATGTCTCCCCGGACCCGACGTGTTTGCAGGAGTCCTGACGGGCCAGCACGGAGAAATTTATACCCCAGATCGCCGGGCAAGTGAAGGGCAATCTGCGGCCCGGGTTCAATCCGCATGGCCCTGTTTCCCGGCGCAACGGGTCACAGGATCGTCACTCCGACCCGGGCGGCGACGCGGCGGACGTGTTCCGCCGCCGCCGGGTACTGCTCCGGCTTCATGTGCTCCAGCATCAGCGGCGTGTCCGGGTCCAGCCGCGACAGTTCGCCCAGGTAGCAGGGGTAGTCCAGCCCGCCCTGCCCCGGCGGGACCTCGTCCAGGTGCGTGGTCAGGTTGTTCCGCAGCAGGATGTCCTTGCCATGGCAGCTTCGGATCCGCGGGCCCAGCCGCGCGACAAAGTCGCGGATTACGGCGCCGGTGTCGAAGAACAGCCGCGGCGAGCAGATCAGGTTCACCGGGTCCAGGTGGACGGCCGCCGCCGGACGGTCGATCGCCTTCAGCAGCCGCTGGTAGGACTCCGCCGAGTCGGGATACATCCACGGCATCGTCTCCAGCGTGTAAAACGACCGCACGGGCTTTACGCTGTCGATGATGTCGCGGACGCTGGCGACGATCATGTCGAACGTCTCGTCGGTCAGGTCACGCGGGTCGGGCCCGTCCCATTTGGCGCCGCGCGAGCCGGTGATGTTCACGCAGCAGCGGGCCGCCACGCGGTCGGCGCGGGCCAGCATCCGCTTGCACTTGTTTAGCGCCTCGCGGCGGGCGGCGCTGTCGGACGACAGCGGGTTGGACCACGCCCCGACCTCGGCCAGGACCAGGCCCGCCCGCCGGGCCGCGTCGGCCAGGGCCCGCTCCTCGGCTTCGGTCATCTTGGGATCGCCGGGGAAGTAAGCCGCCGAGTAGCCAGCCGACCGATGCGCCGCCACCCATGCCTGCGCGTCGCGCCAGTCGGCCTGCACGGGCCCGCCCAGTCTCATGCCAAGCTCCTGTGTGAGTCATCGCAGCATACGCAGCGGCCGACGGTCAGTCCAGCTTCTTGCGGAGCAGCAGGAGGGAGTTGCTCACGACCGAGACCGAGCTGGCAGCCATCGCGGCGGCGGCGATCATCGGCGACAGCGGCGTCAGCGCCGCAACCGGGATGCCCACGGTGTTGTAGACCAGCGCCCAGAAGAGGTTCTGCCTGACCCGGGCCAGCGTCAGCCGCGACAGCCGCACCGCACGGGCCGCCCCCATCAGGTCACCGCCGACCAGCGTCACGCCGGCCGCCTCCATCGCCACGTCCGACCCGGCGCCGATGGCGACGCCCACGTCCGCCGCCGCCAGCGCCGGGGCGTCGTTGATCCCGTCGCCGACCATCGCGACGCGGCGCCCCTCCTGCTGGAGCGATCGCACGCGGTCCGCCTTGCCGTCGGGGCGCACACCCGCCATCACGCGGGCCGCGTCGATTCCCACGGCCTCGGCGACCGCGCGGGCCGTCCGCTCGTTGTCGCCGGTCACCAGGTGCACCTCCAGGCCCAGCGACTTGAACCGCTCCACGGCGGCTGCGGCGTCGGGCTTGGGCTGATCCGAGATCGCCAGCAGGCCGATCAACTCGTTGTCCGCCGCCACGAGCACGGCCGTCTTGCCCTGCCCCTCCAGTTCGCTCAGCTTGCTGGCCGCCGGCGAGACATCCACGCCCGCCTCGGCCAGGAAATCAGCCTTGCCGACGCGGACCGATCGGCCGGCCACCGTCGCCGCGACGCCCCGGCCCGTCGCCGACTGGAAATCCATCACGTCACTCAGCCGCCCGCCGCGCACGCCAGCGGCCTCGACAATCGCCCGGGCCAGCGGGTGCTCGGACGCCTGCTCCGCCGACGCCGCCAGCGCGAGCAGCTCATCCTTGGTCAGCCTCCTATCCAGCACGACGCGATCGGTCACCTGCGGTCGGCCGGCGGTCACCGTGCCCGTCTTGTCGAGGATCACCGCGTCAAGCCGGCCGGCCCGCTCCAGCGCCTCGGCGTCGCGGACCAGTACGCCGATCTTCGCCCCGCGGCCGGTCGCGACCATGATCGCCGTCGGCGTCGCCAAGCCCAGCGCGCAAGGGCAGGCAATGATGAGCACCGCGGTCATTCGCAGCACGGCCGTCGACCAGCCGCCGCCCAGCAGGCCCCAGCCCAGCAGCGTCAGCAGCGCCACGACGATGACCGCGGGCACGAACCAGCCGCTGACGCGGTCGGCCAGCCGCTGCACAGGCGCCTTGGATTCCTGCGCCCGGCGGACCATCTCGACAATGCGGGCCAGCGCCGTCTCGCTCCCCACGCGTGCCGCACGGATCAGCAGCGACCCCTCACCGTTGATCGTCGCGCCGATCACCTCGTCGCCCGGCCCGCGGCCGACGGGCATCGACTCGCCGGTGAGCATCGACTCGTCGAGCGACGAGCGGCCCTCCAGCACCAGGCCGTCCACGGGAACCTTCTCGCCCGGCCGCACGCGCAGCCGGTCGCCGACGGCGATCTCGGCCAGGGGCACGTCCTGCTCGCGGCCGCCGTGGCCGACGCGGTGTGCGATGTCGGGCGCCAGCTCCATCAGCTCGCGGATGGCCGACGACGCCCGGCCCTTGGCCCGCGACTCCATCCACTTCCCCAGCGCAATGAGCGTCAGGATCATGGCGGCGCCGTCGAAGTAGAGATGGCCCTCGGCGATGGGCGATTCGCGGACAATCGACGCGAAGACCACGACGGAGAAGGCGTAGGCGGCCGTCGTGCCCATCGCTATCAGGCTGTCCATGTTCGCCGACCCGTGCCGCAGCGTCCGCAGGGCCCCGACGCAGAACGGCCAGCCGAGCGCGACCTGCACCGGCGTCGCGAGGACCAGCAGCAGCCAGGGCCGCCAGCTCGTGTCGTCGCTGAACATGCTCAGGATAAAGACGGGAAGCGTCAGCGTGGCGCCGAAAAGGAACCGGGCCCGCCACATGCGAGCGTCGCGGTCACGCCGCGCCTGACGGCGGTCGACGGCCTCGCGATCAACGGGCGATCCGCGCGCAACCGACGCCGTGTAGCCGGCCGACCGCACTGCCGCCAGCAGGGCCGCTTCGTCGGCCTGCGCCGGGTCGAAGCGGACAGCCGCCTGCTCGCTCGCCAGCGACGCAGAGGCCTCGCGGACGCCGGGGACTTTGCTGAGCGCCTTCTCGACTCTGCCGACGCAGGAGGCGCAGTGCATGCCCTCGATTTCCAGCGTCAGGCGGGCCTTGCCGTCTGCCGGCGATGGGTCGGGCTCTTCAGTCGCCTCGCCGGAGGCGTCGCTGTTGCCGCCGTCAGCCGACGCGGAGTAGCCGGCCTCGCGGACGGCGTCAGCCAGGCGGGCCACGGTGACGGCCGGGTCGGAGAGGCGAACGACGGCCTGCTTGTGCTGGAGCGACACGTCTGCCGAGGCGACACCCGGCACCGCGGTCAGCGCCTGGCGGACATGTTTCACACAGTTTTCGCAGGTCATGCCCTCGACGTGAATGCGAATGTCGCGAGCCATGAAACCTCCGGGCAGGTCAGTCTGCTTCACGGATGAAATCCGAGTCCGGCCGCGTGGTCGCCTTGGGCATGTCAATCTTCTGCACCGGCGTGCCCTGCCGGTCCACCGCGGCGCCGTGGTTGTAGACCATCTCCCCGCCGAGGTAGCCGGTCACCGAGATCAGCGCCAGGCCGACGACGCCCAGCAGGTGCAGCCACGGCTCCCACTTCTTCCGCTTGCCGGACCACGCCAGCAGCCAGCCCAGCCCCGCGGCCGCGAACACACCCAGCGTGATCCAGGCCATCGTGCAGTGCGTCTCGATCAGGTCGTGCAGGGGCTTGTCCTTGAGGATGTTGTCCTCAGCCAACCCGCCGGTGACGATCGACAGCAGCGCCAGCGCCACGCCGGCCCACAGCGTCCAGATGCCCGTCCAGCGCAGGCTCACGCGTTTGAGCAGCCAGCCCAGCAGCCCGAACACGACGCTGCCGGCCAGCAGGCCGATGGCCAGGTGAACGACGACGGGGTGAATCATTTCGAGTCGCATGCGAGTTCCTTTCGCCCGGATTCCCCGTGGCCCGAGCCACGCGCTCGCCTGAGGCTCGCGGCTACTGAATCCTGTAGAAGCAATCTTCACCACAGAGAACACAGAGAGCACAGAGTCGGGAGTATCAGAAGATTCTTGATTTCAGGCATTTCTTGACGCTTCTGACCTCCTCTGTGATCTCGGTGTCCTCTGTGGTGAATGAAGATTCCTTTTGCAGGTCTCAATAAACGGCTAGCCAAGCATGCCGGTATAGTCTAGCACCAGAACCGTGATGTCGTCGGCGGCGGCCGTGCCGGCGGTCCAGGCGGCCAGTTCCACCTTGCAGACGTTCACGCACTGGGCGGGCGACATCGCCCGGCAGCGCTCCAGCAGACTGTCCAGGCGGTCGGCCCCGAACGGCTCGCCGTCGCCGTTCTCCGCATCGACCAGCCCGTCGGTGTAGAGCACGAACCGATCGCCGGGCGAAAGCTCCAGCACCGGCTCCTGCCAGTCGCTGTCGGCCAACGCCCCGACCAGCGGACCGGTCGAGTCGATCATCATCGTCGTGCCGTCGGCGCGCTGGAGCAGCGCCGGTGGGTGGCCGCCGTTGACGTATTGCGCCCGACCCGTGGCCGTGTCCACCTCCACCGCCAGCAGCGAGACGAAGTCCATCGGCTCGCCCAGCGCCTGAAGCTCGCCGTTGAGTTCCGCGGCCATCTCGCGCAGGCCGCCCGGCCCGCCGCGGGCCAGGTGCGTCAGGTCGGTCTTGACCATCGCCATCATCAGGGCGGCCGCCACGCCGTGCCCGCTCGCGTCGCCGACGACGGCCATCACCTTGCCGTCGGAACCGACCTGGAAATCGTAGAGATCGCCGCCGACGTGGTTGGCGGGACGGTAGTATCCGGCGACGGCCATGCCGGGAATCTGCCGTTCCAGCGGCGGCAGCAGAGCCAGTTGCGTGCGGCGAGCGCGGGCCAGGTCGGCCTGGCGAGTCATCTCGCCAAGGTGGAGCTGCTCGCGGGCCTCCTCGAAACTCTCAGCCAGCCGGTTCAGCTCGCGCGTGCCCCAATCGGTGGGGATCGGCTCGTCGTATTCGGATCGGCCAATGCGCTCGGCCGCCGCGGTCAGCCGCTGCACGGGACGGGCCACCCAGCGGGCCAGCAGCAGGTTGATGATGACCATCACCCACAGCACCGTGACCACGGCGAAACCAACACGGCTGATGATTTCGTGCTCAACGATCTTGCCCAGGGGGTCGAGGAACTCGGCCAGGACGACGCGCACGTCAGCATCGGCGGCGTCGCCCTGACGGCGCGGGGCGGTCGTCGGCACCGGCATGGAAATGACCATCAGGTCGTGTTCGCCGATGCGACCCATGAAGTGCGATTCGCCGGCGTGGTCGAGCATCGCCCGGCGGACGTCGGCGTCGATGTCGGTCGGCAGCGTCGCCAGCACCGGCGGGGCGCCGCCGGCGGCGGGCCCGACGAACATGACAAACTGGCCTTCGCTGCGGTCGCTGGAGACGCGGTCGATGAACCGCTGGCGGTTCTCGCCCCAGGCCGCCCCCCACCGCCGGGCGTCCTTGGAAAGCTGCTCATACATCAACCGATGGAACGAGCGATACTGACGCAGCACGTCCAGCGCCAGGCCGGCGGCGCTCACGACGACCAGGATCGCGTTGATCGTGACGAAGAGCTTGACGGCCAGCGAGGCTGTGCGGGTCCTGGAGGCCAAAGTCCACCTTCCGCCCAGACAGGCGCCAGGGGCCGCGGCGACCGGCAGCGGACGAAGCTCACGAGACGAGCAGCCGGAGAATGTCCTGCCAGGTCACCCAGAGGAACAGGCCGCCGATCAGCACCAGTCCTATGATCTGCGTCGCCTGCATGACCTTGATCGACACCGGCTTCTTCTTGATCTTCTCGATGATGAGGAACACGAACAGCCCGCCGTCGACGATCGGCAAAGGCAGGAAGTTGAGCACAGCCAGGCTCGCCGAGATCAGCGCCAGGAAGTACAGCAGCTTGACCCATCCGGCCTCGGCGAACTTATAGCTGGCGTGGGCGATGCCCACCGGTCCCGACAGGTGTTTCATGCCGATCTTGCTCGACGGGGAAACCAGCCGATCGATCGTCACATAGGCCTGCATGATGAACTGCCAGGCCTTCTGGCAGCCCATCCACGCCGCCCGCAGCGGGTTGCCGCCGGCGTCGTAGATCACCTCGTAGTTCTCGAACGGCAGCGGCGGGGGATTGAACGTGAACGACCGCGGCCACTTGTCCAGCGCCGGCACGGCCAGCTTCAGGGACGACTGGCTGCCGTCCGGTCCCAGCGTGTAGACGATGGTGGCAGCGCCGCCTGCGCTGGCCCGCAGGCCGGCGTGGAACTCGCCCCAACTGATCGGCGCATTATCCGGCTGGGTGGTCGGCGTCCGATCCGGGCCACCGATGCCCAGGATGATCGCCCCGCCGGGCAGGCCGGCCCTGCCGAGCACCGAGTCGGCGTCGACCTGGCCGACGACGGCCTGCTGCGTCGACAGCGCCAACTCCACGCCGACGGTCTCGCGGCTCTCGAACCACCGCTTGCCAGGGGTGAGTTCCGTCGTCACCAGCTTGCCGTCGCGCAGGACGTCGACGGCCATTGACTCGCCGCCCTTGGCCTGGGCGGCCTGGGAGAACTGCTCGAAGAAAGGATAGTCGATCTCGCTGACGCGGCGGATGATGTCACCCTTGAGCAGCTTGCCGTCGGCCGGCTTGCCGGGGACCGTGCCCTCGACCCGCAGCGACGGGTGGGCGCCGAACAGGCTGAGATCCTTGGCGGTGCTGGGATCGGGCAACTCGGGGCGCAGCGTCGCCTCATGGATCTCGCCGCCGTCGCCCTTGGCCTTCTGCTGGAGCCGCACACGGAACGGCAGGCCGTCGCCGCCGCGCACCTGGCGGACCAGGTCGCTGAGCAGCGTGACCGGACGCCACTGGCCGTCGGCCCAGATCGCGACGATGCGGTCGTTGAGCTTCAAGTCGCCGGAGACGACGTAGCGTTCCTTCAGCTTGTTGAACCGCTCCATCGATTGCGGGTCCAGCGAGTCGGGAAGTTGGAGCGTGGCCTCGGGCGAGAAGCCGAGATAGGGCAGCCCCTGGATCGGACCGGCCTCGGCCCGCAGGTCCGCCTCGCGCTGGCGGCCGTCCAGGTCACGATAGGACAGCGGGACAGGCTGGCCGCCCTTGCTCAGTGCGGTCGCCAGCAGCAGATCCTGGAAGTCGACGGTCTTGTCGCCGGCGGCCGAGGTCACCGTCACGCCCGGCTGGATGCCGGCCTTCCACGCCGGTGAACCGAACTCGACGTTGCCGACCTGGCTGGGCGGGAACTTCACGCCGACCAGGAACACGATGGTCAGCAGGATCGCCGCGAAGATCACGTTCATGATGACGCCGGCCGACACCACCCACATCCGCACGCCGACGGTCGCGTTGTTGTAGGCGCGGGGATCGGGCTTGGCTTCCTGCTCCAGACGGAAGTCCTCCTGCCCGGTCATCTTCACGTAGCCGCCCAGCGGCAGCAGGTTGATGCAGTAGTCGGTCTCGCCGCGCTTGATGCCGAACAGCCGCGGGCCGAAGCCGATCGCGAACCGCTCCACGCGGATGCCGCCCCACTTGGCCACCAGGAAGTGGCCCAGCTCGTGGACGAAGATGACGGCCGAGAAGCCGATCACCACAAGCACGATCAGGCCCGTGGTCTGAAGAAGGTCGACGAGGCCCGACGCCGCGATCATGCAATCCATCGATTCACCTGTTCCTGGGCCCAGCGGTCCGCGGCCTGGAGTTGTTCCAGGCTCAACGGTCCGCGAGCAGTCTTCGACTCGTGCTCTCTCAACGCCCTGGCCACCAGCGGGACGATCTGGCCGAATCGTATGCGCCCCAACAGGAACGCCGCCACCGCCGCCTCGTTGCCGCCGTTGAGCACCGCCCCCGCGGCCCCGCCGGCGCGGGCGGCCCTGTAGGCCAGTCCCAGCGCGGGGAACCGCTCGTGGTCCGGCGGTTCGAGCGTCAGCCGACCGATCTTCGTCAGGTCCAACTGCCCGCAGACCGTGTCGGAGCGGCGGGGCCAGGTCATGGCGTACTGGATCGGGCTGCGCATGTCGGTCGGGCCCATCTGGGCGATTACGCTACCATCGACAAATTCGACCATCGAGTGAATCACCGATTCGGGGTGAACCAGCACCTCGATGCGGTCCACCTCGACGCCGAACAGGTGGTGGGCCTCGATGATCTCCAGCGCCTTGTTCATCAGCGTCGCCGAGTCGATGGTCACCTTGGGGCCCATGTTCCAGGTCGGGTGGTTCAGGGCCTGCTCGACGGTCGCCTCGGCGATCCGGGCGGCGTCCCACGTTCGGAACGGCCCGCCGCTGGCCGTCAGGATGATCCGCCGCACCTCCCCCGCCCTCCCGGCCTGGATCGCCTGAAAGACAGCCGAGTGCTCGCTGTCGATAGGCAGCAACGTCGCGCCGTGCTCGGCGGCCGCCTTCATCAGCAGCTCGCCCCCGACAACCAGGCTCTCCTTATTCGCCAGCGCGACGGTCTTGCCCGCACGCACCGCGGCCATCGTCGCCGGCAGGCCGGCCGATCCGACCACCGCCGAAACGACCAGGTCGGCCTGCGGGTCGCGGGCCAGTTCGCCCAGCGCGTCCGGCCCGGAAAGTATACGCGTCGGGCTGCCGTTCAGTTCGCCGCGAAGCCGGTCGGCCGCCTCGGCGTCGTGCAGCGCGACGGCCGAAGGGGCGTAGGCACGCACCTGCCCGGCCAGCGTCTTGTAGTCGCGGCGGGCCGCCAGCGACCAGGCCGCCAGTTCGCCGGGCATGGCCGCTATGACCTTCAGCGCGCTGGACCCGATGGATCCGGTCGAGCCCAGGATGCAGATTCGTTTGGTCGTAGGCATTCGCAAAACCGGCCCGGTTCTACTCGGGCTGCGTGGTCGGGACAAACTCGGGGACGGCCGCGGTCGGGCCGCCGTTCAGTTGCGATTCGATCGCGACCAGCCGCGTCCTCAACTCGTCGCGATGCCGCCGGCAGAGGTCCTGCTGCACCGCCAGCCGCCGCATCTGGTCGGCCGACACCCCGGCCTGCGACAGCTGGCGGCCAAGCCGCACGCAGTCGATCTGCTCGGCGTCGATGAGCAGGCCCAGCGCCTTGAGCCGCTGGCCGAGATCCTCGTCGGCCGGCTGGGTCGTCGCCCCCGACATCTCCCGCAGCAGGGCCTTGCGCTGCTCCAGGGCGTCGTTCAGCGACGACTGCTCGGTCGCCAGCCGCGTCTGGAGCATGGCGACCTGCTGGTCGGCCAGGTCCACGCGACGGTCGATGTCCTGGGCCTCCAGGACGTCCAGCCGCTGCTGGGCGTGAACCAGTTCGTTGGCGACATTCTGCCGCTGGGCCACCAGCCGCTCGCGGTCGCCGGCGCTCAGGGGCCCCGGCCCCAACCGGCTGCACCCGCCGGCCGTCGCAGCCAGCAGCGCCGCCAGCGCTAAGAGCATCATGTGCCAGAAGCCCCGGCTCATTCTCCAGATGATATCCGAAGCCGGTCCGGGAAACTACCATTTGCGTCCGCCCCCTTGCCCTTTACGCCGGGGCAGCCAGGCCCTACGATGCCTGCATATCGGGGAGTCCGCATGCAGATACTCATGCTCATCATCGGCCTGGTCGTCGGCGCGGGGCTCGGAGCGTTGGCCGTGCTGCTGCGCCGGCGCAGCGGCGGCGAGCGGGCTGCGGTAGCTGAGGCCCAGGTGGCCGAGCGCGACGGCCTGCTGGAACTTCAGCGGAAGGAAACCCAGGCGCTGCGCGACCAGCTCGAACAGGCCAAGATCGCCGCCGCCCAGGCCCGCACGCAGTTGGAGTCGGCGCAGCAGTCGATCGCCGATCAGCGCAAGGGGCTGGAGACCGCCCAGCAGCAACTCAAGGATTCATTCGCCGCGCTGGCTGGGCAGGCGCTCAAGAGTTCAAACGCGGAGTTTCTGCAACTGGCCAAGGGGGCGCTGGAGAAGTACATCGAGCAAGCCAAGGGCGACCTCGGCCAGCGGCAGGAGGCGATCGACAAGCTGGTCAAGCCGTTGGGCGAGGCGCTCAAGGCCTTCGACGATCAGGCCCGGCGTCTGGAAAGCCAGCGAAGCAAGGAGCAAGGAGAGCTCAAGCCCTATCTGCAATCCATCTCCCGCGAGACGCGCGACCTGGTCGAGGCCCTGCGCAAGCCGCAGGTGGCTGGGCACTGGGGCGAACTTCAGCTCCAACGGATCGTCGAGGCGGCCGGGATGAACGAGCACACCCACGACTTTGCCACGCAGGTAACCAAGTCCACGGATGACGGCCCACTTCGGCCCGACATGATTGTTGAACTGCCGGGGCGACTCCGCCTCATCATCGACGCCAAGTGCCCTGTCGACGCGTTCATGGCGGTGCAAGGAGCCCAGACGGTTGACCAGCGTAACGCAGCCATGGATGGCTTCACGCGCCGCGTCCGCGACCGGCTTCGCGAACTCAGTTCCAAGAATTACTGGGCGCACTTCGGCCCCAGTCCCGATTTCGTCGTGATGTTTCTGCCCGGCGAGTCGCTTTTCCGCGCGGCCCTGGACCATGACCCTGACTTGATGGAACTGGGCGTCAGCGAGAGCGTCATGCTCGCCAGCCCGATGACGCTCCTGGCCCTGATGAAGGTGGTCGCCTATAGTTGGCGTCAGCACGAGGCGGCTGAGAACTGCGAGAAGATCCGCCAGGCCGGGGAGGAACTCTACTCTCGCGTCAGTAAGTGGCTGACACATCTGGAAGCCGTCCGCAGTTCCCTGAAGTCCACCGTCGAGCGGTTTGACCGTTCGGTTGGTTCCGTGAATCGCATGGTGCTTCCAAGCGCTCGACGCCTCAAGGAACTTGGCGCCGGTCAGGGCGACGATCTCTCGGACTTGGAAACCATCGACCAGTTTCCGCGCGAGGTCGCCGGCGGCAGCGACGACCCGCCCCAGCCCGCCCTGCCGCAGTGACCCGCTTGCCCGGCCGCATCCTCACGAAATCGACGCAACCGACGCGACCGGCGTAGCATCCGGCGGCGCGGGCAGGTCGGCTTGGAACCTGTAAGTCGGATCCTGCTTCTGCCGCTTCATGATCGCGATGATCTGCCGCCACGTTGCCAGCAGGCCGCGGGGACACTCGGGCAAGTCGGCCCGGATCAGCCGATGCAACCGTCCCAGCCGGTAGCAGGGGACCGCGGCATACATGTGGTGCTCGGTGTGGTAGTTCATGTGCCAGTAGAGGAACCGGAGGAATGGATTGAGAAGGACCGTCCGACAGCAGAGCCGAAAGTCCGAGACGTTGTTGCACAGGCCGGAGTGCTGGCTGTTGTTGCACAGGTAATGCAGCGCCCCGCCGTAGAACGGCGCCAGCGTGACGATCACCGGCAGCATCCACCAGCGCATCACGATCGCGACGACGAGGATAGCCAGGTGGCCGGCCAGCAGGATCCGCGCCCAGCGGACAAGGGGGCGGCGTCTGGCTGGGTCGGACTGGGGGAACAGGTGCTCCATCCACTGGCCCTGGACACGGCCGTCGGCGTTGCGGATCGTGCCGCGGAGCGTCCAGTAGAGCCCCATCGGCGAGACGATCGCGACCGAGAAGAATCCGCGCAACGTCAGCTTGACCGGCAGGATCACCTCCAGGTCGTCCGGCGGGTGGAGTGTGTACTTGTGGTGCTCGGTGTGGCTGGCCCAGAACTGATAGGGGTTCAGCCAGCCCAGGAAACTGAGGACAAACAGAAACACCTTGTTCAGCCAGCGCGTCGCGAAGACCGAGTCGTGAACGAGTTCGTGGAAGCCGTTGATCTGGAAGTTCCAGCAGGTTCCGTGGAAGTAGAGCACCGGGAGCGTAACCCACCAGGGCCAGTGGTAGGCCGAGTACCACGCCGCCACCCCGGTCGTCGCCAGCAAGCCGAGAAAGCCCAGCGTCTGGGCCAGGCCGAGCAGGTCGCTGCGCTTGTTGAGTTGGCTGAGTTGCTCCCGCGTTACGCGCGAGCGATACCACTTGACGGTCAGCCTGGTCTTCTCGGAATCGGCCATGGAAATCACCCCGAAGTCCACCCAACACCGCCACGATGGTAGGCCGAGCCATCGAGGGGGTCAAACTGCGGCCTCTTGGAAGGTTCTTGTCATCTCCAATGTGGTATGCGTGGGAAACATCGGCTATCATTGATTCAGGCGGAAAGGAGTGTTCGCAGATGGTGGCAAAAGAGCAGGCACGCCAGGTCGTCGAGTCGATGCCCGAGTCGGCCAGTCTCGAGGACATCATCTACGCCCTCTACGTCCGCGCCAAGTTCAACCGCGGCGAGAAGGAAATTCGGGAGGGCCGGGGAATCCCGCACGAACAGGCCACGGGGAGACTCCAGAAGTGGCTGAGGTAATCTGGTCGCCCGCCGCCTTGGAGGACGTTCAGGCCATCGCCGATTATATCTCCCGCGACTCACCCCATCATGCCGCCCTGTTTGTGACCCGGCTGGTCGAGGCCGCCGAGGAACTGGCAGACTTCCCCCAGGTCGGCCGCGTGATTCCCGAAATTGGCGAGCCGACCGCCCGCGAGATCATCCTGCGTCCCTACCGCATCATGTACCGCATCGAAGGCGAAAAGGTGCTGCTCACCGGCATCATCCACGGCGCCCGCGACTGGCCCGCGAGGTAATGCCGCAACGCCCCTGCCCCGTGCCCGGATGGCTCGCCTCGGCCCTGCCGATATGGCAGCGGGGCGGCTGGGGGGCGGTCCGGTTGGCAGCAGAGGCGGTAGCCGGGCAGCCGGGGACCGGACGGGCGGCCCGCCGGTATATCCCATATCGCACGCACTCATCAGGAGTTACATGAATTCCTCCGGAAACGTCAGCCGCCGACCGCCGCTGGCACGCGGTTTGCACTATCGTGGGTCGCGAGGTGGTGCCCCGGCAGGCTGGAGGATCGGCATGGTGGCGGCGTGGAATCCCGGATCAGGCAGTCGGCCGCCGCTGAACGTCATGGTCAGCGACATCCGGGACCAGTACGCCGACGCCCTGGGCGTCCTGCTGGAGCCGCACGGGTTTGCCATCACCCGGGTCAGCAGCGGCGACGAGGCCATCTGGATGGTCGAGCGGCGGCAGGTCGACGCCGCGGTGCTCGACAACGACCTGCCGGACATGCCCGGCGTCCGGGCGCTGCGGGTCATCCGCACGCTCAACCAGGTGATGCCGATCATCCTGGTGGGCCCGGGACCGGCTGACCCAGCCGGCGCCCCGCTGCTCCAGGCGGCCCTGCAACTGGAGGCGTTCAGCGTGCTGGCTCAGCCGGTGGACCTGGAGGTCCTGCTGGGGCAGATGGCCCGCGTGTTCGAGCGGTTCATCGAGCGGCTGGCAGATCCGTTGACGGCTGAGCCCGACGACGAGCAGCCCGCCGACCCGTCGCCCGAGCCGATGCGGCCGGCCGCCGAGAGCGGGCTGGCCAAGATCCTGCGGTTTCGCAAGCGGGGATGAAAGAGAAGACCCTCACCCCTGCCCCTCTCCCTTGAGAGGGAGAGGGAAGAGACGGGAACGGGGTAAGCGTGATGACAGGCGTCCGGCCGGTGGCCGGGCTGCGTTCACAAGGACATCAAGCAGACATCAACTTCCAAGTGGAAAGGAGTAGTCGATGAAGCTGCGACCGTTGGGGGACAAAGTGGTGGTCAAGCGTCTGGACGCCGAAGAGCGGACCAAGGGCGGCATCGTGCTGCCGGAGTCGGCCAAGGAAAAGCCGCAGCGCGGGACCGTGCTGGCCGTCGGGGAAGGCAAGCTGCTGGAGAACGGGCAGCGGAGCAAGCTGACGGTGGCCAAGGGCGACCAGGTGCTGTTCAGCAGTTACGGCGGGACCGAGGTGAAGGTGGACGGCCAGGAACTGCTGGTCATGGACGAGTCGGACATCCTGGCGGTGCTGGACTGAGACAACGTCGAGTGACGAATTCAGGATTCGGCATTTGCCGGACAAGATAACTCGAAACCAGAAATCGGAGACCTGACATGGCAGCCAAGCAGATTGCATATGACACCGAGGCCCGCGAGGCGATCCGCCGCGGCGTGGAGAAACTGGCCAAGGCAGTGAAAGTGACGCTCGGACCGGCCGGCCGAAACGTCGTGCTCGAGAAGAGCTTCGGCTCCCCGACCGTCACCAAGGACGGCGTGACGGTGGCCAAGGAGATCGAACTGGAGGACATGTTCGAGAACATGGGCGCCCAGATGGTCAAGGAGGTCGCCTCCAAGACCTCGACCGTCGCCGGCGACGGCACGACCACCGCGACGGTCTACGCCGAGGCCATCTTCACCGAGGGCCTCCGCAACGTGATGGCCGGCGCCAACGCGATGGAAGTCAAGCGCGGCATCGACAAGGCCGTCGAGGCGGTCATCTCCGAGCTCAAGAAGATGAGCACGAAGATCACGTCCAACTCTCAGATCGCCCAGGTGGGCACCTGCGCCGCCAACCAGAACGCCGCCGTCGGCAAGCAGATCGCCGAGGCGATGGAGAAGGTGGGCAAGGACGGCGTCATCACCGTCGACGAAGGCCGCAGCCTGGACACCGTCGTCGAACTGGTCGAAGGCATGCAGTTCGACAAGGGCTACCTCAGCCCGCACTTCGTAACCAAGATGGACACGATGGAGTGCGTGCTGGACAAGCCCTTCGTGCTGATCCACGAGAAGAAGATCAGCACCGTCAAGGACATGGTCCCGCTGCTTGAGAAGGTCAGCCAGGCCGGCCGACCGCTGCTCATCATCGCCGAGGACATCGAGGGCGAGGCCCTGGCGACGCTGGTGGTCAATAAGCTCCGCGGCACACTCCAGGTCTGCGCGGTCAAGGCGCCGGGCTTCGGCGACCGCCGCAAGGCCATGCTGGAAGACATCGCCGTCCTCACCGGCGGCAAGGCCATCATGGAAGACCTGGGCATCAACCTGGAAACCCTGACGCTGAACGACCTGGGCGCCGCCAAGAAGGTGAGCGCGGACAAGGACAACACCACGATCATCGAGGGTGCCGGCGCGGCGTCGGCCATCAAGGCCCGCATCGAGCAGATCAAGACCCAGATCGAGAGCACGACCAGCGACTACGACCGCGAGAAACTGGAAGAGCGTCTGGCCAAGCTCTCCGGCGGCGTCGCCCAGATCAAGGTCGGGGCCGCCACCGAGATCGAGGTCAAGGAGCGGCAGGCCCTGGTCGAGGACGCCCTGCACGCCTGCCGGGCAGCCGTCGAAGAGGGCATCCTGCCGGGCGGCGGCGTCGCGGTCCTGCGGGCCCGCAAGGGCCTGGACGGCGTGAAGGTCTCCGGCGACCAGAAGATCGGCGTGGACATCGTCCGCCGGGCCCTGGAGTATCCGCTGCGTCAGATCGCCGCCAACGCGGGCGTCGACGGCGCGGTGGCCGTGCAGACCGTGCTGGCCAGCGACAAGGCCAACTTCGGCTACAACGCCATGACCGACACCTACACCGACATGGTGGCTGAAGGCGTGATCGTTCCGACCAAGGTCGAGCGCACCGCCCTTCAGAACGCAGCCTCGGTCGCATCGCTGCTGCTGACCACCGAGGCGATCGTCGGCGAGGTCAAGGAAAAGAAGAAGGGCGCCGCCGCCCCACAGATGCCGGACTATTGATCCGGCGGTGATTGAAGTCTCAAGCGAGCCGGCCCCGGATCGTTCCGGGGCCGGCTCTATTCATTCTGCCCCGGCGGGGCGTCTACGTTTCCATCAACCGCACCAGCCCGCCGATAGACAGATCCTCATCCAGTTCAGCCCAGCGTACTCCGTATCCGCCGGGGGACAACTCGGCCGATGAACGTGCTTGCCGCGAGGCCCGGGCAAGCTTCTCCGAGCACCGCTCCCAAGGCACGACCACTTCCCGGTCTGCAAGAATGATGCGAAGCCCCTTGTCGGTCGCCTCGACGGCCTTGGCAAGGACGATTTCAGTTGTCTTCATCGCCTCGGTCTCCCATCACCCGATCCCACTCCTCGGCGATCAGGTCGAAGTGATCGAACAGGATTCGCCGAATCTCTCGACGCAGCCGCGGCGTCAGGCCGTGCGACCACGCTTCCTCGATATCATAGACATCCCGCTTGAGCCAGAACTTGCATTCAGCTTCGCCCTTGCGGGCATGCGCGTGGATCGGCTCGTTGCCTTCGTTGGCGTAGAAGAACACCCGCCAGCCCCGCACCTGGAGTATTGTGGGCATCTTGGTCCCTTCAAGACGCTTGCCGTCTGTACTGTAGACTAATGGCCCTTTCCCGATTCCCGCAAGCTTGAATTCCCGACCCCGCGCCGGTATCGTGCCGGGCGGCTTCTGACGGAGACCGCATGAACGACGCCGCCTTCCAACAATGCATCCACCCCGACTGCGCCGCGACGTTCGACCTCGGCCAGTCGCTCTACGCCTGCCCGCGGTGTGGGTCGCTGCTGGACGTGCGCTACGACTGGGACCGGCTGCGCGTGCCCGCCCGGCTGGCCGACTTCGAGGCCCGCTGGCAGACCCGCAGCCAGCCGCTGGACCACTCCGGCGTCTGGCGGTTCCGCGAGCTGCTGCCCTTCGCCCCCGACGCGATGAAGGTCACCGTCGGCGAAGGTCAGACACCGCTCCAGCAGGCGGACGAACTGGCCGCGTTCATCGGCCACGACGCCGGCCGACTGTTTCTCCAATACGAGGGTTTCAACCCCTCTGGCAGTTTCAAAGACAACGGCATGGCCGCCGCGTTCAGCCACGCCCGCATGGTCGGGGCAACGCGGGTCGCCTGCGCGTCCACCGGCAACACGTCGGCCAGCCTCGCCCTCTACGCCGCCCGCTGTGGCATGACCGCGTGGGTCTTCATCGGCCAGGGCAAGATCGCCTTCGGCAAGCTCAGCCAGGCCCTCGAATACGGCGGGCGGACGCTCCAGGTGGCCGGCGACTTCGACGCCTGCATGGCCCGCGTGCAGGAGGCGACCGATCGGCTGGGCCTCTACCTGGTCAACTCGGTCAACCCCTTCCGGCTGGAAGGCCAGAAGACGATCATGTATCGCGTGCTGGAGTCGCTGCGCTGGCAGCCGCCCGACTGGATCGTCGTGCCCGGCGGCAACCTCGGCAACAACTCCGCGTTCGGCAAGGCGTTCATCGAGCTGCGCGAGCTGGGCCTCATCGACCGCGTGCCGCGCGTCGCGGTCATCAATGCTGCCGGCGCCAACACGCTCTACCGCCTCGTCGAGCAGGAAGGCCTGGCCTGGAACGGCGGATGCTGCGACGCCGGGCTCGTCGATCGCTACTACGCCAACATGCGCGCCGCCGGCCGAAAGGCCAGCACGATCGCGTCGGCCATCGAGATCAACGTGCCGGTCAATCTCGCCAAGTGCCTGCGAACGCTGGATGCGACCGCCGGCGTGGTCCGCGAGGTGACCGACGACGAAATCCGCGACGCCAAGGCCGCCGTCGGCAAGTTCGGCTATGGCTGCGAGCCCGCGTCGGCCGCCAGCGTCGCCGGGTTGCGCAAGCTGCTCGCGGACGGGACGATCTCGCGCGGGGACCGCGTCGTCTGCATCCTGACCGGCCACCTGCTCAAGGACCCCAACGCGACGGTGAAGTATCACGCGGAGATGGGACGCGAGCTGAGCAACCGCCCGATCCCGGTGCCCGACGACATCGAGGCGATCGTGGCGAAAATTCAGGAAGGATAACCGCCAAGGCGCGAAGGGCGCAAAGAAGAGAGAGAAGGCGGAACACGGATTTCATGGATGGCGTGAAACGCCAGATTTGCCGTCGCCCTTTGGTTCCTCGCGTCGGCCTTCTTATCGCCCTGGCATTCTTGCTGCTTTCTGACCCGCTTGACCGGAGACAGTCATGGCTGACCCGATTCGAGTTGCGATTGCCGGCGGCGCCGGACGCATGGGCCGACGCCTGGTCGCCCTCGCCCACGCCGATGCAAAGTTGAAGGTGACCGCCGCCACCGAGGCCGCCGGGCACGCCTCGCTCGGCGCTGACGCGGGCGAGTTGGCCGGCGTGGGCAAGATCGGCGTGCCGGTCTCCGCGGACCTGCCCGCCGGCGTCGCCGACGTGCTGATCGACTTCACCGTGCCGCAGGCCGCCCCGGGCTGGGTCGCGCTGTGCGAGAAGGCCCGCGTGGCCATGGTGATCGGCACGACCGGCCTGGACGCAGCCGCCGAGCGGGCGATCGAGGCCGCCGCCGAGAACATCCCGATCGTCCATGCCCCCAACATGAGCGTCGGCGTCAACGTGCTGTTCCGCGTGGTCGGCGAATTGGCCCGCGCTCTGGGCGACGGCTACGACATCGAGATCAGCGAGACGCACCACCGCTTCAAGCTGGACGCCCCGTCGGGCACGGCCATGGGCCTGGCCAAGGCCATCTGCCAGGCGACCGGCCGCGACGTCGCCGGGGATCTCGTTCACGGTCGCAGCGGGCAGGTCGGCAAGCGGACCGCCCGCGAGATCGGCATGCACGCCCTGCGTATGGGCGACACGGTCGGCGAGCACACAGTCAGCTTCGGGGCGCTGGGCGAGACAGTGACGATCGGCCACTCGGCCCACACGCGCGACACGTTCGCCGCCGGCGCCCTGCGGGCCGCCGCCTGGCTGGCCGCTCGCGAGCCGGGCCTCTACTCGATGCAGGACGTGCTGTTCGGGGACAAGTGAGTCCCGCCCAAGGCCAAGGCCTGTGTGGACGGCCTCGTGGCCAAGTGATACGATGGGGCAGGAGACCGAACATGGCCAACACATACACCGCCATAACGAAGAAGTCCGGAAAGTGGTGGATCGGCTGGATCGCCGAGGTGCCCGGAGTCAACTGCCAGGAACGCACCCGTCCTGCATTGCTCAAGAGCCTGAAGATCGCTCTGAAGGAAGCGCTGGCCTTCAACCGCGGCGAAGCCTTGGATGCTGCCGAAGCGGACTTCACTGAAGAGCCGGTCATCGTATGAAGCGACGCCGATTCCTTCAGCATCTTCGCAACCAGGGCTGCTGCCTGATACGCGAGGGCGGCCGCCATTCCTGGTGGGGGAATCCGAAACAGAACAAGCGATCGTCCGTTCCACGACACGCCGAAATCAACGACCATCTTGCCCGCAAGATATGCAGAGACCTGGGAATCCCCCCCGCGAACTGATGGCCCCCCGACCTTGCGTCGCCCGCGCCCGCTTGTTCAGTGCACACCCCAGTCGCGGAGACGCTCTTCCCTCTGCCGGGCCTCTTCCTGCTGAAGTTCGGTCGCCTTCTTGAGCAGCCGCTTCTCGCGCCGCGTCAGCGACCCGATGCCGCGCTCGTGGACCTTCGCGAGCACCTGGTCGACCTGCGCTTCGAGCTTCCTCATCTTCGCCTGGTGCTTGGCCCACGCCCCGGCCGATCGGCCGACGCGTTCCCGCGGCGAGGATTCCGTGCTGGCGCCGCCAGCGCCGCGGCCGCGCACGCCCAACCGACGCTCAGCCAGCACCCAGACCGCGCCGCCCAGCATGCCGCCGAGGTGGGCGACGTCGGACAGGTTCTTGTGGCCGATCACCGAGACCAGATACACCGCGGCGATCCCGATCGCCAGCGTCCGTATCTTCATCGGTACCACGAGCATCAGCAGCACGGTCTGGCGGGGGAAGAACATCGCCAGCGCCGCGATGACGCCCAGCACCGATCCGCTGGCGCCGATGAGCCTCGGGATATCCTGATGGGCCGTCACCAGCGGCTCGATGCCCAGGAACGCCAGCCCGGCCACGACGCCACACGTCGTGTAGAACCAGAAGAATCGCCGCCCGCCCATCGTCCGCTCGACCGGCGGGCCGAGGAACCAGAGCGCCAGCATGTTGAACAGCAGGTGCGCGGGCGATTGCGTGTCGTGCAGATACTGGTAGGTCAGCAGCCGCCAGAACTGGCCGTGTTGGATCGTCCTGGTCCAGGGCATCAGCGAGCCGTAGTATTCGAACGGGTGCATTCCGCCGACGGCATGCCGTGGCCCCGCCCAAAAGATGCCCAGCGCCGCGACCGCGACGTTGACGATCATCAGCCACTTGATGACCGGCGTCATCGGCGGGAGGCGGAAGCCCATCCCGCCGCCGCGGCCGCCGCCGTATTCGTCCTCCCGCGCGTAGGGCCGGTCGCGCCAGCTCATGCCGATCCCCCCTGCCCTGACATGCAGCGATACGCCAGCAGCACGGCGATCGTCTTGCCGTCCTCGATCCGCCCGTCCAGGCACATGCGTACCGCCTCGTCCAGCTCGACGGCCACCGGCGCCAGCGACTCGCCCGCGTCGGGGTCCATCGCGCCGGCCGACAGGTTCTCAGCCACGAAGACGTGCAGATACTCGTCACAGAATCCCGGCGCGGAGTAGAACCCGCACAGCCGCTCCAGGCGACCAGCCGAGTAGCCCGTCTCCTCGGTCAACTCTCGCGCGGCGCAGGCACGCGGCTCTTCGGGCGGCTCGAGCGTGCCGGCCGGCAGTTCCAGCAGCACGCAGCCGATCGCAACGCGGGCATTGCGGATGAGGATCACTCGGCTGTCGCCGGTCAGCGGCAGGATGACGACCGCGCCGGGATGACGCACGACGTCGCGGACGATCTGCCCGTCGCCGGCGCGCACGGTCAGCCGATCCAGCGAAATCCGCGGCCCGTCGTGCAGGCGGCGGCGGTCGATGACTTCGGGCATCGTCACATCGGTTGCGTCGGGTCGGTCGGCCATCGGTTCATTATAGGGTTTTCGCCGCCGGGCGGGCGATGCAGTTCGGCGATCAGGCCAACGACTTGACGAGGGTGACCAGTTCCACCGGACCCGGCTCGATCCAGCCGTCCAGCGACGCGGCGTGGGCCCGGTGGGCGACGCGATAGCCGCGGCGTTCGCTGAAGCCGATGACCACCGGGTTGCTGCCGAGCACCTGGCCGTGCAGCCCGCGCACGCCTTCGCGACGCATCTGCGACTCGAACCGATCGTAGAACGCCGCGCCGAGGCCTTGCCCGCGGGCGGCCGGCAGCAGGTTGAAGTGGAAGTGACCGGGATAGTCGCGAACGATGGCGCGGGGAATCGCCAACTCACCCCGCCGCCCGGCGCGGATCACCCGCGCGAAGAATCGGCGGTCGCGGGTCCGCAGCCACCAGCCGCCGGCCAACGCCCTGCCGACCAGCGCGGGCACGACCCGCCACGCGACGAACCGGTCAGCCGCCGCCGTGTCGGGGCAGCCGGTCAAGTAGCCGACGACGCGGCCGGACGCGTCGGCCGCCACGCAGCAATGCTGCGGCTGCCGCGCGAGATAGTAGCCCGTCCAGAAGTCGGCCCAGACTTCGGGATGGTCCAGGAAACTGTCAGCCGGGATGCCCCGCCACCCGGCCTGGATGCAGATGGCTCTGACGGCCGGGGCGTCGATCGGCGCGAACGGGCGTATGGCGAAGCGGCCGACCGCGTCGGCGGGGACGTCAGGCCCGGCGAAGGTCGTCGCAGCCATGAGGCTACTTCATCGCCTCCAGCAGTTCCTCGACGTAGGCCCGCACGCCCTCCTTGCCACGGTTGAGCGGCACGCCCAGGGCCCGGGCCGCCGACGTGTCGAAATGGTTCTTCGGGCCGGGGCCGTCGGTCTCGCCGATTTCGCTGCGCGAGCCGCAGATGCGGCGGGCCATCCGCGCGATCTCCTGGTCGTAGAGGTAGCAGTCGACCAGCACGAAGAACCGCCCGGCCGCTGCGGCGTTGCCGACGCAGAGCTTCGCGGCGATCGCGCAGTCCTCGACCGACACGATCTTGCCGCCGCGGTCGGTGTCCACCGGCTGGCCGTCGCGGATCTGCCTGACCAGGCGGTAGTACCACGAGCGGTCCAGTTCGGCGTGCAGGCCATAGACGCCCGCAGGACGCAGGCTGACCGTGTTCATCCCATGCCGGTGATGGTAGACCTTCAGAAACGCCTCGACCGCCGCCTTGGCGGCGCCGTAGTCGGAGTCGGGCCACGTCGGATGGTTCTCGTCCAGCTTGCGGTCGGCGAGGATCTCGTGGTAGGCGCCGATGGAGGAGAAGTAGATGAATTGGCCGACGCCCGCCCGGCGGGCCGCATCCAGCAGCCCGACCGAGCCGCCGATGTTGACACGGACGTTGTCGCCCGGGTCGCGCATCGCCCGCCAGTCGTAGGCCACGTGGATGACGCAGTCGGCGCCATCGCACAGCCGCTGCTGGACGTCGGGGTCTTCGAACGTCCCGACGACGCTGCGGTCGATCACGCCGGCGACGTGCCCGGCGCGGCGCTCATCGCGGACGAGCCCGACGATCTCGTGCCCGCTGCCGTGGAGCAGTTCAGCCGTTCGGCCGCCGATGAACCCGCTGACGCCGGTGATCGCGATTCGCATGCCTGGTGCTCCTCCCTGGATTCGGGCGATGGGTCCGCCAGTCCGTTACTTGTGGGTCAACTCGACGACATCCGACCACCACGGGCCAGGCGCCGTCTGCGCCGCGGCGCGGGTCATGTCGAGGTAAGCCCGCGCCGGTCCGTCGTCGGGCCGGTCGGCCAGTATCGCGGCGAAAGCGTCGGCTGCCTCGGCGAAGCGGCGCCCGCGGTAATGCTCCAGCGCCGCGGCGAATCGCTCTGCCATCGCGACCGCCGCCTCCGGGGCCGACGCCCGACGGTCGAGCAGTTCGAGCACTTCGACCGGCTCCTGCTTGCCGACGACGAGGATTCGACCGAGCGGGCGGAAAAGGAACTCGCCGCCGACGGCGTCCGCGGCAGCCCGGTTGACCATGATCGACGTGCCGAAGTGCTTGTTGCCGCCCTCCAGGCGCGAGGCGAGGTTCACCGTGTCGCCGATGGCGGTGTAGTCGAACTTGCGAGCCGAGCCGCAATTGCCCACCACGGCCGACCCGGTCGCAATGCCGATGCGCATCGCCAGCGACGGCAGGCCGTCGGCGACCAGTTCGGTGCAGAGCCCGCCCAACGCATCGCGGCAGGCCAGCGCCGCCAGGACCGCCCGGCGGGCGTGGTCCGGCTGGGTGTCGGGGGCGCCGAAAAAGGCGAAGATGCCGTCGCCGAGGAACTTGTTGATCGTGGCCTCGCTGCGCAGCAGGGCGTCGGTCATGCGGTCGAGATAGCGGTTGAGCAGGGCGACGGTGCGGTCGGCCTGGAGGGCCTCGCTGATCGGCGTGAAGCCCTTGATGTCGCTGAAGAAGCAGGAGATTTCGCGTTGCTCGCCGCCCAGGGCCAGCAGATCCGGCCGGTCGGCGACGCGCTGGGCGACCGACGGCGAGGTGTAGCTGCTCAGGGCGTGGGTGATGAACCGCCGCCGCCGCTCCTCGGTGAGCTGGCGGTAGACCGCGACCGACCCCCAGACCAGGAACAGCGCCGCCAGCGGGGAAGCCAGCACCATCCAACTGGACAGCCGCGAGAAGACCACCAGCAGGTTGGCCGCGGTCAGCGCCACGCCGGTCAACAGGACCAGCAGCGTCGTCAGCCGCGGGCCGACCAGCGAACTGATCGCCGACGCCAGCGCCCCGCAGCCGAGGATGACCAGCAGGTTCAGCCAGCGCGGCACAGTGCGGATGAATCGGCCAACCAGAATCGTGTTGAGGATGTTCGAGTGGATCGCCACGCCCGGGCAACGTCCGACCGTGGGGGTGGGGACGAAGTCCGCGGCCCCGGTCGCGGTCGAGCCGATGAAGCAAATCCGACCGGCGATAAGCGGGCGGGCCCGGGCCCGCGCCGCCTCGATGGCCTGGCCGAGCGCAGCGATCTCCGCGCGGGTCTTGTCGGGCTCGAAGAGCGGCTCAGCCATCCCTTCCAGGATGTCCAGCCGCTCGCGCTGGTCGGGGGCCAACTTGTCCGGCGCCATCGCCCGCAGCGCGTCGTGGAGGACGCGCAGGTCCGCGCGGGCCTTACGCTCCAGTTCGTCGACCTCCGCCTGGGCGTCGGCCAACTGCTGCTTCTGCATCTCGGCCGGGAGCTGCTTGAGTTCCGGCGGCGGGTCGCGCAGAAAGTTGAAGGCCTCGCGGTAGGCTGCGGCCTCCTTCGAGTCCTCCCCGTAGGCCAGGTTGACCGCGAGATGAAGCTTGTCCTCCTTCTCAGCGATCAGGCGGCGGTTGCGGGCGATGCCGAGGAAGTAGTGGGCCGCCAGGTGCGGGAACGTCTCCTCCCAGCGGTCGTTCCGGTCACGCCAATTGATGAGCATTCGCCCCTGGGCATCGACGGGGATGCGCACCGTCGGCTGGCCCCCGGTCCCGGGAAGCACGATCGTGCCGCCGTCCTGCACGCGGATGTCGTCGAGCTTCACGCCCAGCGTGCGGCAGGCCAGCAGCAGCGCCAACTGCGGATAGACGCGGTCCTGGTAGCGCATCAGCAGCGGAATCCGCCGCACGGTTCCGTCGCCGTCGGGCTCGAAGGTGACGTAGCCTTCGCCGGCGGCTGCGTCGGCCAGCGGCGGGATCGGCGGGACGGCCTGCACGGCGTGGATGAGCTTGAGCCCGTCCTCGGCGCCGGCCGCCAGGCTGAACCGTGTGCGGACCGGCAGCATCGAGCGCATCCGCCGAAACGTGTTGAATATCTGGTCCTGCACGGGACCTGCCTCGACGGCGGCCGAGGGCTGAATCGCCTGGGCGGCCTGCACGGCCGTCGCGTTGGGATCGTCCGACAGCAGGGCCGCGATCCGTTCGCGCACCATGCGCTCGTCCAACGGACCGCCGTCGGGCTTCTCGTCGGCGGTGACCTGGAAGTAAATGGAAAGGCAGACCGGCGTGCGTCCGCCGATGGCGCGGGCCAGTTCGTCGTCGTCGCGGATCATCGCGTCGGCTGAGCCGATGCGGGCCTGCGGGCGGACGAAGTCGGGGTGGCGGAGGTAGTCGTCATCAACCGGCCGCGGCGACTGCGGCTCGGGCATGATAACGTCGAGCACGACGGCGCTGGCGCCCAGGCCGCTTAGTTCGTCGATCAGCTCGGCGAGCCGGCGTCGAGGCCAGGGCCATCGGCCGACCTCGGCCAGGCTCGCGTCGTCGATGTCGACGTGGGTGATCTGGCGGCAGTCCGGCGCCCGGGCCGACGCCGGGCTGTAGCGGAACAGGCGGTCGTAGACGATGCGCTCAGTCGAGTCGAACAGCCCGACCCAGTAGGCCAGCCCGATCACCGCGGTGATCAGCAGGCCAAGGCAGAAGGCGATGAGGCGGTATCGCATTGCATTGGACGGGCATCAGGACCGGGCGAAACGCGTCAGGGCCTGACGGTCGAGAAGTCGTCGATCAGCACGTCGCCCTCGGCGTCGTCGCCGCCGGAGTCGTCATCGGTCGAGTTGTTGGTGATGGTCCTCTGGTCGTTGAGAATCTGCTGAATGAGATCCAGGGGGTTGCCGCCGCCGAAGCTGCCCAGAGCGCTCTGGTTGAAGACCTCGACGAGGTATTCCTGAAGCGTCTGGCCCCACGGATCGCCCAACTGCACATACTGCTGGAACTGGGCCAGCAGGATCGCCATCAGCAGATCCTGGTTGGTTCCCTCGCCGGGGTCGAGCAGGACGAGCTTGCCCGGTCCACCCTCGGCGCCCGGTTCGATGCGCACGCCGATCTGTCCCTGCGAGCCGAGGTAGAACCAGAGCGTCCCGGTCCCAGGATCCCAGTAGACGCGGATCGGCAGCGTCCCGCGCACCGACAGCGTCGCGACGGGCGTGGCCACCTGGAAGTCGCTCTCGGTCTTTCCGCGCTCCACGCCGGCCCGCACGCTGCCGTTGTTCAGCTTCAGCCGCGTGGTCACCTTGGTCTTGTCGGCAACTCGCGTCTGGTAGACCTTCTCGATGGTCAGGATGGAGAACTGCTCGAGCAGGACAGCCGAGTTGTCGCCGAACTGGAGCAGCGCGGTGGCCTTTCGGCCGGTGCTGATCAGCGTGTCGCCGCCCAGTTCCATTCCGACGGTGACGGGCTTGAATTCGCCGCCGCCGCTGGCGGAACGGTAGATGACCGACCCGGTCGTCTGCACGACCTTGGCCTTGATCTGGACGCCCTCGGGCTGCGTGGTCGGAACAGCAGCGGGCGCGGGAGCGGCGGCGGGTGCGGCCGCCGGCGGCTGGTTGAGCGGCCGGGCGTCGGCCTGGGCCTTTGCGGCGTCGTCGGCGCCGCGGGCCCACGCCGTCGGCAGGGCGATCGCTACGATGGCCAGAATGGCGAGTCGTCGCATGGCTCACAGCTCCCGTGACGTGCCGCAGCGTCCCCTGTCGGGTCTATTCTATTCCCGCCGGCTGGGTCGTGGCAACGCTTTCCTGCGGGCCGAGCAGTTCATCGGCCTTCTTGAGGATGTTCACGAATTCCGCCCCGGACATCGTCGCCCCGTCGCCGCCGCCGGGGACCATCACCTTGCGATACTCCAGCTCGCGCCGGGCCGCCCGCTCGACCGGGCCAACCAGCCGAAGGGCCACGCTGGTCCGCAGGTCGTATCGCCGGCAGATCATCGCCGCCAGGCGTCCGTGCGTCAGCGAGTCGGTCGGGGCGTGCGCCCAGTTGGCGTCCATCATGCCGCGCTGGGTGAGGACCTGGATCCGCCGGCCGAAACCCGTCGCGTCGTCGCGTCCGTCGACCCAGATCAGGAACGCGTGGTAGGCGTCGTCCTCGGTGACCAGCGGGGTCTGCATGACGAGGTAGTTGAAGTACTCGGCTTCGCTGACGCCCTTCCACGGCTCAGCCGGCAGATCCCTGCGGTCCAGCCACGGGCCGGCGCCGGAGTTGGCCGAATTGCAGCCGTCCAGAGTCGCCGTCAGCAGCGCAGCGCCCAGGGCCGCCGCGATCGCCGCCGTCCGGGAGGGGTGTTGTCTTGACTTCATCTGTCTGGTCCACCCGCGGCTAGAAGCTGAACGACAGGCCGGTGAAGAAGAAGTTCCTCGCCGACCGCGTCCCATTGTAGGCCGACCCGGGGAAGAAAACGCCGTACCGCACCGTCAGGAGCAGGTCGGAGGTGATCCGCCAGTTCATGTAGACGTCGGTTTCCTGGCCCAGGTTTGAGCTGTTGCGCGTCGAGGCCGGGTCGGCGCCGGCGGCCCGCGACTCGTCCTTGAGATAGAAGAACGCGTCGGCCCCGACAACCATGTCATGGAACATCTTGCAGTTGGGCAGCGGGCGTACGTTGGCGCCCAGCCGGAACATGTGCAGGTTCGTCATCGGCGGGGCGTAGGCCATGCCCGTGTTGCGGAAACCGAACCCGTTGAACCCCCGGTCCGTCGTGCCCGCGAGGTTGCCGCCGACCGTGTTGGTCGGGCTGCCCAACCGGTCACTGTCGCCTGTGGCAAAGAGATACTCGAACACCAGCTCGGGCTGGTGAACCGGGTCCTGGATCAGGTAGTTGACCCGCACGTCATAGGCCATTGCCCGGATGCGGTCGGGGTCGTCGGTCGCGCCGTTGCCGTAGCTGTGGCCGCGCTCGAAGACCAGTTCGGTCTGGTAGTAGAGCCCCGGCATGCAGAGCCGGCCGAGGCTTCCGAACCCGAGGTACTGCGAGTCGTAGCCGTATTCCTGCGCCGGGTCGGTCGGCCGTTCCCTGGTGTGGTCCTGCTGCCAGACGTAATACGCGAACGGCTCGTGGTTGGGGATGCCCTTGTACTTCACCTGCACGCCGTAGATCGACCGCTCGTTGTGCGACCGCACGGGCATCGAGCGGTCGAAGTTGGGCTGCGACGCGATGGTGTGCCCGCCCAGCCCGGTCACCTCCAGGTTGTACAGCTCGCCCCAGACCTGGACCGCGTCCATCGGCAGCGACAGCGCCAGGCCCGTGCCCCACTGCACGTACTGTCGGCCGATCTTCCAGCCGAAGTTGTGAGCGACGCCGCGCTTCTCCTTGCGGACCATCTGGCTGCGGTAGTCGTAGCGGTAGTACAGCCGGTCGACGTTGGGACCGTTCCAGTCGTCCTCGTTGCCGTCTGGGGCGTCGCCGGGGTTGAAGTCCAGGAAGCTCAGCCGCCCGCGGGCGTAGAACTCGTGCCCCTGGTCGACCGTCGCCCGACCCCAAAGGTAGAGGTCGTAACGCCGCAGCGTCCGCAGCTCGTCGCCGGTGTCCTCAGCCAGCGAGACCGCGAAGTTGAGCCAGCCGCCCCAGTCCACGCCCAGCCGCTGCTCGGCCGACGGGTGCACGTCGAGCTGGCTGCGCAGCCGCTCTTCGTACTGCCGCTGCTGGCGCTCGAAGGTGCTCGCATCCTGCGCCGGCAGCGTCGCCGTGAGCGTCAGCATCGCCAGTCCGGCCGTAAGCATCGCGACGATTCTGGTCATCGGTTCCAATTGGAGGCCGCAAGAAAAGCTCAACGCAAGCCCGGCATCGAGCCAGAGATCTCCACTTCTCTGGATCGGTCTTAACTATGCGAATCCAACAGCCGGATTGCAAGGGGAAAGCCTCAGCCGGGCGGCGGGATCGGCAGGCCGGCGTGGGAACCGAACACCGACTTCACGCGAACCCAATCAGATGTAAAACATCGTGTGAGCGTCGCCGCGGGCCTTGCGGGATTCGTCCAGCAGTTCGGCCAGCGTGAGCGAGTCGATCACCGTGCGGATCGCCCCCTCCACCCGCAGCGCCAACAGGTGCAGCGCGAACGCGCCGGCCTCGGTGTTGGCTGGGTCGTGCGGCCGGTCCAGCAGTTCGGGGTTGACGAGTTGGCCTTCCAGCGACCGCAGCAGGGCGCCCAGCGAAATCTGCTCGGGGGACTCGGCCAGCCGATAGCCGCCCGACGCCCCGACCTTGGACACCAGCAGGCCGGCCGACTTCATGCTCCGCAGGATCGACTCGAGGAACTTGTTCGGCAGGTTCTCCCGCCTGCTCAGCTCGCGGGTCTGGAGGTAGCCCTCCTTGTAGCTGGCCGCCAACTGCACCGCGGCCCGCAGACCATACTCGCTCCGCTTGCTCAGCCTCATCCGGCTGCCCTTTCGATGATACCCGCCGGGGCGGGACGGCAAAACACCTGTCAATTTAGTAGGAATTTTAGCGGTGGGCCCTCCATGCGTCAACGCCCGTGCATGATGAGCCCCGGAACGCCTCTCTACCCCACGAGTATCATGTCCTGGATGGAATGCCCAAACTGCGACTGCATCCGCAGAACCCGCGGCAGCAGACCGATCCCGCCGGGCGGCCAGATCATCAGCCGGTCGCGCTCCTCGCTGACCGCCACCGTCCAGCCCGCCCCACAGGAGGCCGCCCGCACCCCCAGGCCGTCGCCGGCGACGCGACTGCTGACACCCAACTCGGGCTGCTGGAGCACCAGGCCACCTCGGCCGGTCGCGACGAGCAGCCGCTCCAGGCAGCCCAGCAGCGCCGGCTGGATCGAGCAGATCGGCCCAGCCAGTCGGCCGACCTGTTCGGCCCCCTGCCCGTCCGCCCGCCACAGTCCGCCCGACTGCTCGCCGACCCACAGCGCGTCCAGGTCGGCGCAGACGGCCGTCACCGGCGAAGCCACCGACAGCAGCGGCGACAGGTCGGCTGACTCGGCGTCCGCCGGCAGGGCGAACAGCGTTCTGTCGCACGCGAAGACCAGGCAGCCGCCCAGGCCCGGGCCGACCGCCCGGACCGCGTGGTCCGGCGAGGCGGCGAAGAGCACGTGGGCAGCGGGGCCCTCCTGCATCGGCCAGCGGACCAGGCCCACCTCACTGTGGGTCGCCAGCAGGAACCCACCGGCCGTCGTCGCCGCGTTGACCCCGCCAAGCCGCGGCCGCGGCGAAGGGGGCAGGCGGAAGATCGCCGCCGGACCGGCGACGCTCCCGTCCGGACCGACCGGCAGGATGGCCACGCCGTCGCGGGCGCCGCACAGCAGTCGGCCGTCCTGCAACCGAAGCGACCGCAGCGGCCCCAGCGTCGCAGCCGCCTCCTGCGCACCAGCCAGCGGCTCGCACAGGTCGTCGCCGGGCGCGAGGCGATATACGTCCTCCCCAGCCGCCAGCAGCACCGTCGGCCGACGCGTCTCCTGCCCCGCGTCGAACGCGGGGGTCGCCGCCGCGAAGGCCTCGCGGTCCGCGGGCGCGAACCGCTCCAGCAGCCGGGCCAACTGGCGGGCCCGGACGCGCGGATCGGCTTGGGGTTCGAGTTGGCCGACGAGTTCCTGAAGCCGGCCCAGCAGTTCGGACAGCCGCCGGACCTGCGCTGTGCGGGCCGCGTCGCGCGTCGCCTCGACTCGGCCGCTGAGCCGGGCGAGGTCCTCGGCGAGCGCCGCCCGCGACTCAGCCTGCCGCCGGCGCTGGTAGTCCGCGCTGGCGAAGTCCAGCCGCTCGACCCGCACCAGTTCCAGTCCCGCGCGGAACAGCGGCTCAGCCAGCCGACGGGCCAGTTCCGCCGCCAGGCTCGCGGCGTCGGTCGATTCCACCAAATGCTCCAGCTTTGCCCCGGCCGCCACCGCCCGCAGCGCCGCCGCCAGCGGCTCGCCCAGCCAATCGGCCAGGTCGGCGGCCGTCAGCCGATCGCGACCGGCCATGACCGCCCGCGCCAGGCTGACCAGTTCCACCGCCGCCGTCCGCGGGCGGATCGACAGCGTGACCGACGCCGCCGCCCGGTAGCGGTCCTGCGTCGCCATCGAGACGAAAGGGAACTCGATCGGCCAATCGCGGTTGCGGACGAACAGCAGCGGCCCGCCGAGGCGATCCAGCCGGTCGCCCTCGCCCAGCGTCGCGCCGACCTCGTCGCCGGCCGGCTCGGCGGCCAGGCAGCCCACCGGCACGCGGGTCCGCTTGCCCAGTTCGCCGGGCTGGATCAGGATCGCCAGCCCGTTCGGGTCGCCCAGGAATTGCTTGAGTATGTCGGACATGGCCGCCCGCGTCGCCTCCCCGGGATGATTCCAGCAACGACGCTCTTGGATGCTGTTTCAAGACCTACACGGGATCGCGTGGGTCTTGAAGCAGCTTCTAGTCTATCGCGCCGGCCGGGGGATGAGAACAGGCCCCGCATCCGGAGGAATAAATAGCAGAACCCGAGCCCGGGAAAGGACGATTGCGGGAATGGTTCGGGGACTCGCCGGGGCTCCGTTCGTTCGACCTGGAGAGGCCGTCATGCAGCGCTCCGAGTTCTTTCTGAAGATTCTCGATCAGTTGTCCGACGGCGTCTACTTCATGGACCCCCGGAGGCGCATCACCTACTGGAACCGCGGGGCCGAGCAGATCACCGGGTTCAGCGCCGACGAGGTCATCGGCGCCTGCTGCGAGAACAACATCCTTACGCATTCCGACCAGGACACGGGCCGGCTCTGCAACGGGCATTGCCCGATGGCCCAGACCATCGCGGACGGCCGCAACCGGTCGGCCTGCGTCTGCCTGCACCACAAGGCGGGGTTTCGGCTGACGGTGGACGTGCATATCTCGCCAATGTTCAACGAACACGGCCAGGTGATCGGCGCCGTCCAGATCTTCAGCGACGCCTCCCGCCGCATCGATCTGCACCGCCAGCTTGAACGCATGCGGACCCTCTCCATGCTCGACGAGCTGACGCGGCTGCCCAACCGCCATTTCCTCAACCAGAAGCTGCGGACCGCCCAGTCGGAGTTCGAGCACGGCGGCTGGCCTTTCGGGCTGCTCATGATGGACGTGGATCACTTCAAGCAGGTCAACGACCGCTTCGGCCACAGCACCGGCGACGTGGTCCTTCAGACCGTCGCCCGCAGCCTCGTCGAGGGCGTTCGCCCGGGCGACGTCATTGGCCGATGGGGCGGCGAGGAGTTCCTGGCCATCGTCGCGGTCGACAACGTCAAGGTCCTGGCCGAGGTGGGCGAACGGCTGCGGTTCCTCGCCGCCGACTCCTACGTCGTCCGCGACGGTCAGCCGATCAACGTCACGCTCTCGGCCGGCGCCGCCCTGATCCGCCCCGGCCTGTCCATAACCGATATGATCGACGAAGCCGACGAACACCTCTATCGCAGCAAGGCCGCCGGCCGAAACCGCGTAACCGTGGCCGCCTGATTCCCCGCCGCACCGGCGTCTTTCAGAACTTCCCCGCCTCGCGGGCCGCCTCGTAGAGGGCAACGATGTTTTCCGTCGGCGTGTTGGGCTGGATGTTGTGGCATGGTGCGCAGATGTAGCGGTTGCCGAAGATGGCGATGTTCTCCGCCACCTCGGTCCGCACGTCGTCGGCTGAGCCGAACGGCAGCGTGTGCTGGTTGTCCACCGCGCCGTGAAAGACCAGCCGGTCGCCGAAGTCGGCCATCAGCCCGCGGCGGTCCATCCCGCGGCAGCGCCACTGGATCGGGTTGAGGATGTCGATCCCGACGTCGATCATGCCCGCGATCAGCGGGCGGACCGCGCCGTCGCTGTGGTGGAACGCGAAGACCCCGAACTGGTGGGCCAACTCGCACATCTTCCTCATCTTCGGCCGAATGAACCGGTCCACCAGCGCTTCGCTCATCAGCAGCGATTCCTGCGTGCCCAGGTCCTCGGCCACGTAGGTCGTCGTGATGACGTCGGGGCCGACGGCCTCGAAGCATCGCTGGTTGAGCGTGTACCAGAAGTCGAAGATGTGGCCCATCATCGCGTCCACCAGTTCGGGCGCCATGACCAGATCCATCATCGCCTGCTCCTGGCCACGCAGGTGGCAGACGGTCAGGAACGGTTCGTAGCCGCCGACGTGGATGGGCCAGTCGCGGAACCGGTCGATGCGGCCCGGCAGATCGGCGACGTCGTAGTCGTCAGGGTCCGGCCAGCCGGGGTAGGCGTCGATCTGCTCGACCGTCGTCGCCGACGCCAGCGGGTGCTCGACGACTTCGGCGTATGTCCCCAGCCCCTGGCCGTAGCTCTTGACGACGCGGGCGAGGCCCCACGTGTCGCGCCCGCCGCGGTCGGGACCGACGTAGCGCGGGCCGAAGCCAAGCTTGCGGTCCACGCCCAGCTTCTTCCACAGCGCCATTTCGTCGGAGCAGCCCAAGTCCTTCAGCAGCCGCTCGGTCACCTCCTCCGTCGCCCAGTAGTCGGTGGGGACGAAGTCGGGGGTCTGCCCTCTGAGCACAGCCAGCCAGCGTTCGCGAGAGGTCATGTCATGTCCGCCGTTGAGGAGTTCGAGCGTTCGGTCGCCGAGGTCCATGAGGCTCCGAGGATACCGGCCCGGATGCCCGGGTCAAGAGCGGGATGAAGCCGACCGCTTCCGCAACCCGGGCCTCCGCGCCATCGTGCTGCACCGGCGGTCCGTACAGAAGAACGCCCGGCGGCGCAGGCGTTCCGGCCGTCGGGCGATGGGCGTTTCTCGGCTGCGCCGCTCAGGCGGTGGCGGCCGCCATGGGTCGGTTGTGGCCCACCATGGCGTCCTTCTTGCAGTCCTGGAGCCACTTGACCACGATGTCGATCTGCTCGGGGATCAACGTGATCACGTCGCGCCCCTCTTCCTCTTCCTGATACTGGCTGATCTCGATGCAGCCGTCCTTGTCTGTTTCCACACAGACATACATCATCTCGCGCTTCATAGCTCACTCCTCGAGCTTGGGGTGAATGGAACCGGTTCCGGATTGCCAAGTATCGGCCAGGCGGCGGGAAAAACTTGAGCCGCTCCCGGTCCCCTTCACTCCCCCCGGGCGGCGAACCGATCGTAGCGGGCCAGCATCGCCGGCGTCACCGACGGGCGGCTGGCCGACAGCACCTGCTCGATGTCGGCCCACGCGATCGTCCGCTCGGCCTGGCCGTTCACGGCCTCCAGGAACGGGATCGTCGCGGCCCGCTCGCAGACGCGGCGGATGTCGGCCCCGCTGAACCCCTCCAGCCGGTCGCACAGGGCCCCAAGGTCCACGTCGTCGGCCAGCGGACGCGGGGCCAGGAACAGCTCCAGCATGCGATACCGCGCCGGCGCATCCGGCAGCGGGATGTAGACCTTCTCGTCGAACCGCCCGGGCCGCAGGACCGCAGGGTCCATCGCCGCCGGCTCGTTGGTCGCCGCCAGGAACAGCAGCGGATTGGGCGACCGCCCGCCGACGCCCTCCATCTCGGTCAGAATCTGCGGCACGACGCGGCTCATGACCGCCGACCCGCCCGCAGCCGACTCGGCGCGGCGCGGCACGAGGGCCTCGATCTCGTCGATGAAGATGACGGCCGCCGGCTCGGCCCGGGCGACGGCGAAAAGCCTCTGCACGTTCTGCTCGGCCTGCCCGACCCACTTGCTCAGAATCTGCGCCGGCGAGACGGCAAAGAACGTCGCCTCCAGTTCGCCTGCCACCGCCCGGGCGATCATCGTCTTGCCGCAGCCCGGCGGGCCGTAGAGCAGCAGCCCGCCGCCCGCGCGGACGCCGAAGCGCTCCGCCAGCGCCGGCTGGGCGACCGGGTAGATCATCTTCATGCGAATCTCGGCCTTGGCCTCGTCCAGCCCGGCCACGTCGTCGAACGAGACCGTCGGCCGCTCGCGCAGGACCCAGTCCTCCGGCGTCGCTTCCGAATCCTCCCCGCGGGCGTCCACCGGCGCACGCGAGCCGGCCTGCCCGCCGCGACGACCGGCCGCCGGGACGTCCCGCTCGCCCATCCGCTCGCAGTCGCGGGCCAGTTCCAGCAGCCGCGCGGCGGTGCGTCGCCGCTCGGCCCGCAGTTCGCCGGCGACGGACTCGGCCAACTCGGTCATCGCCTTGGCGGCCTGGAGCAGGTAGACCCGGGCGGCCCGGTAGTCGCCGCGCCGCCGCGACGCCAGCCCGCGCTCCTTGAAGTGCTCGAAGGTGTCGAAGGAAACCGTCATGAGCCGATGACGCCTTTCGCCTCGATGACCAGGACCAGCACGCCGGCGGCCATCATCAGCACGCCGATCGTCACGCGCAGCCCGCGCGAGCGGCGCTCCAGCAGGCCGATGCCTTTTACGACGTTCACCGGCCAGCCGGCCGCCAGGCACAGGCCGTAGAAGATGAGAAACGCGGAGGCGATGGCGGTGAAGACGAAACCGATCATGGCCAGCCTACTTCTCCTTGCCCGTCGATTCGCCCCGGCCCAGTTCGGACTCGATCTCGTCGGTCAGGCTCCGCAGTTCGTCCAGTTCCTTCTTCTCAGACGCCAGCACGTCGGCCTCGATCATGCGGTCGATCTCTTCGTCGCTGACGACCTGCTGGCTGGATTCGGCGTCGGCGGCAGCCAGGTCCTCGATGCTGTCCAGGAAGATCGACATCCGCTCTTCCATCGTCTGGGCCTGGGCGATGGCCTTCTCCCACTGGGCCTGCGTCTTGACCAGGTCGGTCGCGCCGAAAATGCGGCTGATCTCCCGGCTCATCTCGCCCATCGAGCGGGCGAACAACTCGTTGGCCTCGGCCTGCTGCTTGATGAGCAGGGCGTTCTTGATGGCCAGGAGCTGCCGCTCGAGCATCTTCTTGACCGTCGCGGTCTTCTTGAGGGCGTTGCGGATGAACTGGTATTGCCCCGAGTCGCCGACCCGCCTGGCCCGCTGGGCGTTGGCGATGAACTCGTCGGAGAACTTCGCCTGCTGGCGGATGGCCTTCTCGATCTGCCGGATCCCCTGGCGGATCCGCACCTCCCGCTCCATCTTCCGCTCGTCTTTGCTCTTGAACAGTGCCATGATTCGCGGGCTCCGGAGAATGGCCACAGATGCACACAGATGACACGGATGAGAAGAGACTTAGAAAACCATTCGCTTGTAACGAAGTCTCGCGTCGCCGAAATTCAACAACAAGCCAACCTTCACGCCCGTCGCCTTTAGATAGTTCAGAAGCTGCGCTTCATGCTCCGCGTGGTTACCGGCCGCAGCCTTAATCTCAATGACGACGCAGCCGGCCGCAACGATGTCCGCAACAAAATCTCCCGCCGCAATACTCTTGTACCTCACCTGAAGCCGCACCTGGCGTTGAAACGCAATGCCGCGCTGACTCAACTCGTGAGCAAGGGCCGTCTCATAGACCGACTCCAGAAACCCCGGCCCCAGCACGTTGTGAACTTCGAAGGCCGCCCCAAGTATCAGCGCAGTCACATCCGCATGCGGAAAGTCTCTTTCTTCCCCCATCTCTCCCCTTCCGCATCTGTGCTCATCTGTGTCCATCTGTGGCCGTTCACTCTTCCGCCAGCGGGCCGCGGGCGCGGGAGCGAATCTTTTCGTCGGCTTCGTCGAACGCCTGCTCGTCGGCCAGCACGCCGCGGTCCATGCGGTCCCAGACGTGCATCAACGTCGCGGCCGCGTCGGTCGGCTCGCCCATCGCGGCCTTGTCGGCCTCGGCCGCCCCAGCCAGCAACTCGTCCAGCCGCTGGCCGTAAACCTCCGCGCTGACCGCGTCGTCCTCGATCATCGCCGCTAGCCGCACCATGTCGGTCTCGGCGATTCGGCCCATGCCCAGCTTCTGCGCCTGGTCGCGGTTCTCACGGGCCAGCCGCACGCGCGTCACCGTCAGCAACTCCTTGCTGCGGATGTTGAGCTGTCGGCCGTAGAGAACCTGCTCCTGCGTGCGGGCCTCGAACTCCATCGCCAGGGCCCGGCGGACCTCGGGCGATTTGGTCTTGGCGCCACGGCCGAATATCTCCCGCTTGGCGGCTGCGAGGTCCTCGATCTTCTTCATGAGCCCGTCGCGCTGCTTGCCCAGCAGCAGTTCCTGCTGCCGCAGCTCGGCGCGGGTCATGCTCATCAGACCCTTTTTCCTGCCGGTGATCAGTTCGAGAAGTCCCATGTCGGCTCCCTCTCACTCGGCCATCGGCCGATCGCGGTCCTTGCGTTTCTGCGGCTGCTCGGGCGACGCCTTTTCCGGCTGGGCCGAGGGCTCGCCCGGGGCCTGGGCCGCGGCGGCTTCGCCCTTGAGCTCCGCCATGATCGCGTCTTCCATCCTGCTGGCCATCGGCACGGACGCCGACTCGCTGAGCGACTCGACGGAGTCGGCGTCGGCCTTGACGCGTTCCAGCAGTTCCTCGGCCCGCACGGCGTCGGCGGTCATCGCCTCGACGTCCGGCAGGTCGATCTTGCGGCCCTGCGACACGAGCGTCAGGTTGTGGATGTGCGTGCTCAGCACGTCGATCTGGCGGTTGAACAGGCCCAGCAGCGTGTTGCCCTGCTCGATCCGCCGCCGCACCTGGGCCAACTCGCCGGCGATCCGCCGGCGCGACGCGTCAGAGTCGGCGGCCACGCCGCGCTGCTTCAACTCGGCCTCCTGCGCGATCAGCCCGTCGACATGGTCGTAGAGGAGCTTGCGGCGTGCGGTCAGATCGGCCTGTCGGCTCGCCAGCGTCTCGATCTTGCGCTGCTCCGAGCCCTGGAGGCCGAACAGGCTTCGCAGTCGGTCAAACATGGAATGGCTCCTTGCCGGGACAGAGAATGCCAGGGCCGGCAGCCCGACCAGCACGAAATTGGCCTCGACGCGCTGGACCTGGAGCAGCGGATTTCGACCGGCCTCGGTCGCAAACGCCGCGCGGACCAGGCCAACCTCCACGTCCAGTTCGCGGGCCAGTTCAACGTCGACCAGCCCCCCAGCCGTCACGTCCAGCCGGGCGTCGGCGACGGCGGCGTGGATGCGCCTTATCTTGTCATCCTCGGGCTCGGGATCAAAGAGAAAATGCCACGGCTGGCGGTCGTGCTCGAGCAGATGCAGCCGCCACCCGCCGCCCGGCCGCGGGCTGACCAGCACCATGCCGCCGCCGCGCTCGACCAGCGGCGCCGCCAGCAGGTGGGCCCGCTCGATGGCCTCGTCGCTGAACCCGCTGGGGCTGCATACGCCGACGAAGGCCCGCCGCGGCGGATCGCGGAACGACCGAAGCGCCTCAGCCAGCCCTTCGCCCGACAGCCGGGCCCAGGGCCCGGGGTCGTCGCCGTCGCGCTGGGCCCGGCTCTGGCGGATCAATTCCTGGCCATCCAGGGCGACGACCGCCGCCAGCCGACCGCGCCGTCGGCCGGCCACCCCCAGCACGCGCAGCGACATGTCGCATCGCAGCATCGGGTTGGCCGGCGCCCGCATGAGCAGGTCGTGATCGAATACGCCAGCGTTAGCCAGCCGCTCCTTGAATCGCGGCGACTGGTCTGTGCGAGTGACGGTCGCGACGTGCCCGCCGAACACGCCGCCGGCATGCTCCTCGATCCGTCGGCGCACGCCGTTGAGGAAGGTCTCGGCGGCGTCGTTCAGCGTTCTCAGCGAATCCAGGAGCATGTTCTCGCGCTGCGTCAAAGGGCCGCGCCACAGGAAACGCAGAAGCGATCCTGCGGCTGGGGAAATCCGCCGCAATGGGTGCAGCGGCGGACGGTCTCGGTCAACTGCATCCCGCAGTGGATGCAGAACTGGTCCTCGGGGCGGATGGGACCGCTGCACGTCGGACATCGCCGCACCGCCGCCGCCATCTCGAGTGCCCCGGCCACGCTGGCGGCGGGCCGGGCGGCCCGGGCCATGACGTGCAAGTCGGCGACCGGTTGCGGACGCACCGCCGGCAGCGGCGGCGGAGCGCCCCGGCGTCCGGCGGCCCGCAGGTCGTCGAGCATCTGGTCGGCCGACTCGTAGCGCCACTGCACGCGGGTATAGCAGAGCCCGAAGACGCGGTCCAGCCAGGACGGGACCTCGGCCCGCAGGTCGCTGGGCCGCTCGCCGCCCGCCGGACGCTCGCCGGTCAGCAGTTCGAACAGCACCACGCCGATGCTGTAGAGGTCGGCGCGGGCGTCGACCTCGCGGCCCTGCCGCTGCTCGGGGGCCATGTAGTCCAGTGTGCCGGTGATCGACGCGGCGTCGCCGGACAGGCTCAGCGACTGGATCAGCGACCGATCGTCGAGCTTGAGCGCTCGGCCGAGTCCGAAGTCGGTCAGCTTGGCCTCGCCGGATTCGGTCAGCAGGATGTTGGAGGGCTTGAGGTCCAGGTGCAGCACGCCGGCGGCATGGGCGGCCGACAGGCCCGCCAGGGCGTCGGAGATAATGCTCACGGCCCGGTCAATCGTCGCCGGCCCGTCGGCCAGCAGCTTGCGCAGGTCGCCCCCGCCAACGTATTCAGTGACCAGGTAAGGCGGGTCGGCGTACGGATCGAAGCCCAGCGGCTTGACCACCGACGCGTGAGCGACGCGGTGCATGAACGCGCCTTCGCGCTGAAGGGCCCGCAGGCATCCGGGGTCGGTGGGGAACTTGATCGCGACGAGCTGGTCGGGCCAGACGTGGTGGCGGGCTCTGAAAACGCTGCCGAACGTCCCGACTCCGATCGGCTCGATCAGGAGGTATTCGCTGACTCGGTCGCCGGGCCTGGGCTGCTGCATGGTCCCCTCGGCTGGGTGCGCGAACTTCGACACTAACCTACCGGCGTTGCAGCCGAGCGGCGATCTGGTTAGCCGCTATCAGATTATAAAGTCCGCCCAGGCAAAAGGCCAACGCCACCACCACCAGCCCCATCGGCTCGATCGAGCCGTTCATGATCAGCCACCACGCCAGCAGCGCATCCAGCAGCGCCCAGACGATCAGCAGCGCCGCCGCCGGTCCGTTGGACTCGGCCCGGTGAACCAGTGCCACCATGAAAAACGTGATCCAGGGCAGCAGCGTCGCGAACACCAGCCACAGGACGCAGCGGGCGACGAACATTCCCACGGTCGGCAGGTGCTGGCGGTTCTGCCAGACCAGGTAAAGCATCACGACGGCCAGCACCAGCGCGATGACGCCGACGAGTTTCTCGGCCACGACTTTGCCGAACGCCCTGAACATCCCGGCCCCCGAAGAATGGAAATCGAACGGCGCTATCTTACCGCGACCGGCCGGACCGGAAAACGGAATTCCACGCCGCCGAGTCGGCCGAGCGCCCGCGGTCCCCGGACCGCCGACGCCGGCTTCGCGTCAGCGCCGGACGGTCCTCCCCCCTCGGTCCAGGAGGCGGCGCACTCTGCAACGGCCTGCATTGGCCTGTATTTGCCTGTATTACAAGCCGTTGGGCGGCAACGTGTTACAAGATACGCCGGCCAACGCGATCTGACGCATCCGGCCGGGTCGCCTCGACTCGGGGTCGATCAGATCGGCCTCGTCGATCCTGCGCAAACGGAGGGGGCTTAGAACGCAGATGGTGCGCGGGGCTCACAACCGCAGCAGCTCGTCCACGACCTCGTCGGCGGCCATCGGATGACCCATCGCGCGGGCCTTGGCGGCCATCCGGTCGCGGGCGGCCGTGTCGGTCAGCAGCGCCGTCAGCGGCTCGATGAGCTGGACCGCGTTGGCCGACGCGTCGCGGAGGTCCTTGACCATGACGGCCGCTCCGCCATCGACCAGCACACGCCCGTTGTGGCTCTGGTGGTCGTCGGCGTGATAGGGGTACGGCAGGAGGATCGACGCCCGGCCGATCGCGGTCAGCTCAGCCAGCGTCGAGGCGCCCGCGCGGCAGACGACCAGGTCGGCCGCCGCGATGGCTTCGGGCAAGTTGTCGATGAAGTCCACGACACGGTAGTCGAACTTGCCGGCCGCGGGCCCTGTCGGCGGGGCGACCTCGGCCGTGCGGCCTTCGCCGGCCTGGTGGAGCACCTGCCAGGGGCGGTCAAGGCGGTCGGCCAGCCGGGCCAGCGCCAGCGGCAGCGCGGCGTTCACCGTCCCGGCGCCCAGGCTCGCGCCGGTGACCAGGAGCGTCGGGCGATCGGAATCGAGCTTCAGCCGCCGGCGGCACTCGGCGCGGTCCAGCCGGTCCAGGTCCGCCCGCACCGGGCAGCCGACGACCCGGCAGCGCGACGGGTGCGGCAGGCGATCGACCGTCACGCCCCACTGGCAGAAGACGCGATCGACGATCCGCGCGAGGTAGCGGTTGGCCCGGCCGGGCACGGCGTCGGGGTTGAGGATCGCGGTGGGCAGCCCGAACCGGGCCGCCGTCCGGACCGCGGGGCCGGCTGCGTAGCCGCCCAGGCCGAGCACGACGTCCGGCCGATGGTCGGCGATGAACGCGCGGGCCATGCGGCAGCTCGCCCGCCAGGCACGATAGAACCCCGGCCAATGCCACGGCCGCGTGCTGAACGGCCGGACGGGTTGGGCGATCAGTTCCAGCCCAGCCGCCGGCACGACGCGCCGGTCGATGGGCCGGGGAGTGCCGAAGACCCAGACCTCGGCGTCGCCGTCGCGGCGCATCAGGGCGTCGGCCACCGCCAGCCCGGGCATCAGATGTCCGCCGGTGCCGCCACCGGCCAGCAACAGGTTCATGGTCGC
>JAJVII010000044.1 GCA_022072085.1 Phycisphaerae bacterium | reverse complement strand
TTAGTGATACCAGCGCCGCCGCGCGGATTCAACTCGCCGCCGAAATCGTGCCGCGGCCGTTGCCGTCGGCTCGCCGGGACCGATAGAATGAATGCCCGTGGGCCCTCGAGGCGCCTTCCCTCTCGCGTCGGAGTGATCGATGTCGCACAAGCTGCCGCGTTGCCTGCCGTCCATGGCCGCCTTGCTCGTAACCGCCGCGCTCGCCGCCGACGCCGATGCCAGGGTCTGGCTCGACTACGACTTCGGCGAGGGCATGGTCCTCCAGGCGGGCGTGAAGACCGCCCTTCACGGCGCCGCCGGGCGCGGCGAAACCGTCACGCTGACCTTCCGCGGCAGGACGGTGCAGACGACAGCCGACAAGATCACCGGGCAGTGGCAGATCGAACTGGATCCCGGCGACGCCGGCGGGCCGCTGGCAATGACCATCGCCGGCGGCGAAGCGTCGCCCAAGGGGCCCAATTCGATAGAATTGAAGAACGTCACTGTCGCCGAGATCGCCCTGGACCAGGTTCTCGGCGACGGCATGGTGCTTCAGCGCGGCGGCAAGGCGCCGGTCTTCGGCACCGCCAGGCCGGGCGACGAGGTGAGCGTCGATTTCCGCAGCCGCACGTTCAGCGGCAAGGCCGACGACCGCGGCCGCTGGCGGGTGGACGTCGACCCGGGGCAGGCGGGCGGGCCGTTCCCCATGAACGTCCACGGGCGCAGCGACATCCTGCTCAAGGAGGTCTACGTCGGCGAGGTGTGGCTCTGCTCCGGCCAGTCGAACATGCGCTGGGGAACCTGCTACACGGGAAAGGACTGGGGCGAGACGGCGTTGCGGCTGCGCGGCCGCGGAGCCAGTCAGCAACTGCGGCTTCAGCGTTTCCCGCAGGATGAGACGGGCTACGCGTCCAACCACCCGCCCAAGCGGTTCCTGGGCTGGCAGGCAGCCGACGAGAAGAGCGTCGGGGCGTTCTCCGGCACGGGCTACTACTTCGGCGAGGCCCTGCAATCGGAGCTGAAGGTCCCGCTCGGCCTGATCCAGTCGGCCGTCGACGCCACGGGCATCCGCGGCTGGACGCCGGCCGACAAGCTCAAGGAGATCAAAGGCGGCGGACCTTCCGACGACATCTACTACCAGCGACAGATCAAACCGGCGATGCCCTTCGCAATCCGCGGGATCATCTGGTATCAGGGCGAGGCCGACACCGGCAAGGACCCCTTCGGAGTCTCTTACGATCGGCGGCTGACGGCATTGATCGACGGCTGGCGGCACGACTGGGGCCGGGGCGACATCCCCTTCATCTATGTGCAGCTCGCCCGCATCGGTTTCGGCGCCGAGCAGATCCACCGCGGCGAGTTGCCCAGCCTCGAGCAGCGAAAGATCGTCGACGGCTGGGCCCGCGTCCGCGACGAGCAGCGCCGCGTGCTGGCTGAGCCGGCGACGGCGATGGTCGTCTGCTACGACCTGACCACGGGCATGCTCCATCCGCCGCAGAAGAAGCCCATCGGCGCCCGGCTGGCTGTCGCGGCGCGGGCGCTGGCCTATGGCGAGAAGATCGAATACAGCGGGCCGATCCTGGAGTCGGCGAAGCGCGACGGCGACCAGGTCGTGCTCAGTTTCTCGCACGCCGACGGACTGGCGGCCGAGGGCTACGGCGGCCCACGGCAACTGGAGGCCAAGGCGGCCGGCGCGGAGGAATTCGTCGCGGTCCCCGCCAGGATCAAAGGCAACGCCGTGCTGCTGGACGTGAAGGGGTTGGCCGGTCCGCTGTCGATCCGCTACGCCTATCGCGAATGGCCCGACGGCAACCTGGTCAACGCCGCCAGGCTGCCGGCGTCGCCGTTCCAGGTCGAAGACGTAAAGTAAGGGCGACCCGCGCCGCGGACGCCGCTCAATGGCCGCCGTACTGCACGCCGGCTTCGATCATGCGGATGAAGTTCGCCTGTGTGTCGCCGACCAGCTCGGCGCTCCAGGGAGACGCCGCCTGGCCCAGGACGTAGCGGCCGCTCGTCCCGCCGACCTCGATCGCCCGCCGCACCTGGGCCTCGATCTGCTCGCCGCTCTGGTGGGCCAGGTCCTCGTACTGAATGTAGCCCCAGATGAACATGCGTCCGTCGGCCTGGCGGACCATCTCATCCAGCGCGACGTCGTTAGCCGGCGGGCTCTCGGTGCAGTCCGTCCCGTCGATGCCGATTTCGAGCATGCGGGCGATCTGCGCCCGCAGCCGCCCGTGGCAGTGCATCACAACGCGCCCCCCGCGGTCGTGGATCAACTTCACGATCTCGCGGTCGTAGGGCACAATGAACTCGTCGACGAAACTGGGCGGCTGAATCGGCTCGACGAACGGCTCGATGGCGTAGAAGCGGAACACCGGCGTCAGCGGCGGGGCGCCCGGCGGCGCGGGCTGGGCCTTCAGCGCGTCGATGCGGTCCATGAGGTGGCTGACGAACCCCCACAGCCGCTCCTGCTGACGCTCGACCATCTTGCGCAGGCGGTCCTTCTCGGCGTGGCAGAAGAGGATGCGGAACGTCTCATCCATGCTGCCGACCGCGGCGTGCAGGGCGTTATGGATGCCGTTGAAGTAGGGCAGGCCGGCCTGGCCCACCCGGGCGTTGAACTCGACCAGCCCGTCGAGTTCGGGCCGGAACGGCTTGAACGGCAGGCTCTCCATCTTCGCCAGATCGTCTTCGTTCTCAACCATGAACTTGCTCGTGGCCCAGGAGCCGACGCTGCGGTCGTGAACGCGCACCTCGGTCAGTTCGCCCCGGGGCGTCGACACGGTCGTGCGGCGGGTCTTGCGATCTCCCTTCTCTTCCTTCTCCGTCCGGGCGTCGAGGACGCCCGGGTCGCTCAGCCCCAGCCCGGCGCCGGGCACGGGGAAGCCGGCCAGGAACTCGCAGTGCCGCGCCGCGACATCCAGGATCGGGTGGTAGGCCGGGTACTCCTGGTGCCACGTGAACGGCGAAAGACCGGTCGGGACGATCGGCAGCCGATCGACCGGTTGGCCGTGCAGAATCCGCAGCAGCCGCTGGCGCGGCGTGTATTGCCCGGGGTTGGGCCGATCGGACAGGGGAATGATGCCGTGCGTCGAGTTGCTCATTCGTCGCTCCTGTGTCTGGCGTCGGACGAATGCTAAGCCGACGCCCCCACTCCGTCAACGCCGGAGCTTTCGCGCAGCCCGCTCGCGAGTACAATACCGACGACGCCGCATCGCACTGGAGGCAGGCATGCTCGCTCGAACCATCGGCCGAACCGTCGTAGAGATGATCCAGGGCGACATCACCACCGTGAAGGCGGACGCGGTCGTGAACGCCGCCAACTCCGCGCTCGCCGGCGGGGGCGGCGTGGACGGCGCGATCCACCGCGCCGGCGGGCCGGACATCCTGGCCGAGTGCCGCAGGCTCGGCGGCTGCGCCACCGGCGACGCCAAGCCCACGTCGGCTGGGCGTCTGCCCGCGCGCTGGGTCATCCACACCGTCGGTCCGGTATACAACCCGCTGCGAGCCGAGGAGTCGGCCCGTCTGTTGGGCTCAGCCTATCGCCGCAGCATCGAGGTCGCCGATCAGCTCGGCGCCCGCAGCGTCGCATTCCCGGCCATCAGTTGCGGCGTCTACGGCTACCCGCTCGCCGATGCCGCGGACGTCGTGTGGGAGACGCTGGCCCAGACGCTGCCCGGCCACCCGAACATCGAGAAGGTTCTGCTGGTGCAGTTCAACATGCACGCCTACGATGCTTACGAGGCCGCGGCCCCGACGGAATGACCCTGTTGCACGGAGGCATGATGGAGGTCTACTGCTTCGGCGAACTGCTGCTCGACCTGCTGGCAACCGGCGACGGCCTGGGACTGGAGCAGGCCGCGTCGTTCACCCGCGCCCCCGGCGGCGCCCCTGCCAACGTCGCCCGCGACCTGGCGACGCTGGGCGTGCCCGTCCGCTTTGCCGGCCTGCTGGGCGACGACCCCTTCGGGCGATACCTCTCAGCCGACCTTGCGGACGCCGGCGTCGATTGCAGTTGGCTGCGCAGCAGCGGCCGCATCAGCACGCCGCTGGCGTTTCTCGCGACGCCGCGGCGCGGGCCGCGCGAGGTCAGCTTCACGGGGATGGACAGTTGGGCCTCGGCGCTGGCCGGTCTGGCCGACATAGACCACGCGATCACGCCCGGGCCGGGCCGCTGGCTGCACGTCGGCGGCGTCGCGTCGGCCTGGCCGGACCTGCACCATCGTCAGCGGGCGCTGGTGACGCGGGCCCGCCGGGCCGGGTGGGTCATCTCGCTGGACGTGAACTACCGCCCCGCCCTTTACCAGAACCGCGCCGACCTGTTCGCCGGCCGAATCAACGAACTGCTGCCGCTGGCCGACGTGGTGAAGGTCAGCGTCGAGGAACTGGCCGCCACGCTGCCCGGCGCCGATGCCGGCGACCTGGAGGCGGCGGCCGATCGGCTGGTAGCCATGGGCCCGACCGTCGTCGCCGTCACACGGGGCGCGGAGGGGTCGCTGGTCAAGGCCCGCGGGCGGAGCGCCCAGCGGCTGGCGGCGACGCCGGTTAACGCGGTCGAGTCCACCGGCGCGGGCGACGCGTTCATGGCCGGGCTGATCGCCGGGCTGGGAATCGCGGGCAAGGCCGGCGGTTGGCCGACCGACGCGGAGCTGGCCTTCGCGGTTGGACTGGCCGGTGAGTGCGGGGCGCTGGCCGTCACGCAGGTGGGCGCAGCCATCTCGCTGAAGCGATCGCCGGGGAAGGTCTACCCGATGCTGGCGCAGTGGAAGAAGGACCACAAGGCGAACGCGGAGTAGAAGGCGGTGCTTGCGGCCGGACCGGCGCAGAAAGCGTTCGCGTTCCCCGATCACATCCTTGTTTGAAGCGATTCCAACGGTCCTTCGCCGCGTCGCGAAATGCGGGGGGGCCTGGCGAAAGAACCCAGAGCAGACGTTCGCCGACGGCGAACTACTGTCGCGGACGGGCCACGTTGACGACGAGCTTGCGACCGTCCATGTCGGCCCCGTTAAGGGCCTCGATGGCAGCGTTCGCCTCGGTCTCGACGGACATCTCCACGAAGCCGAAGCCGCGGCTGCGGCCGGTTTCGCGGTCCATGATGACCTTGGCCCGGTCAACCTTGCCGTGCTCGGAGAAGACCGTCTGAAGGTCCGCTTCGGTGGTGTTGTACGGCAGGTTGCCCACGTAAATGTTCGTCATGACACAGACTCCGGGCGGCGATTGCGCAAAGACCTGACGGAGGACGTGAGTCTGCCAGTTCGCCGCCGACTAAAGAAGAGACACGATGCACCGCGCATCGCAGAGCACCGAAATTCTGGCCCAGCTTTTGGGCAATGTCAAAGGGAAACTATTCCCCCGCACCGGGCGGAACGTGCCGGCCCGGACGGGGTTAATGCTGTGGGTTCTTTCCGTTCGCGTGGGAGGTCTGCGCCGATGAAGCGATCCGCAATCCTGCTGGCCCTGCTGCTGGCGACCGTCGTCGTGGCGGCGTGGGCCGCCGACCCCAAGCCCGCACCCGCGCCGGCCGCCAACCAGTCGGCCAAAAACGCCGAATCCGACCCCGACCAGGCCCAGAGCGCCGAGGAGGAAGGCGTCACCTCCCCCGAACTGGAACGCAAGATCGACGCGGCCACCGACAAGGCCCTGGCCTACATCGCCAAGCTCCAGAAGCCCGACGGCTCGTGGGAGGCCGACGGCGTCCCCTGCGCCGCCGCGTCGGTCGCGATCATGGCCTTCCTGGCCAAGGGCCACCAGCCCGGCGAGGGGCCCTACGGCGATGTCCTTAACAAGGCCATCGACTTCGTGATCTCCAAGCAGAACCCCAACGGCCTGCTGGCGGTCGGCGGACGCATGTACGCCCACGGCATGTGCACGCTGATGCTCGGCGAGGTGCTCGGCCAGACCACCGGCAAACGCGAGGAAAAGGTCCGCCAGGCGCTCGCCCTTGCCGTCAAGCTCATCCTCGACGCACAGAAGCTGCCCAAACCGACGCGCATGGAAGGCGGCTGGCGATACCAGGCGACCAGCCGCGACAGCGACCTCTCGGTCACCGGCTGGCAACTCATGGCTCTTCGCTCAGCCAAGAACGCCGGCGCCGACGTGCCGGCCGAGGCGATCGAGCAGGCCGTCAAGTACGTGCAGGAGTCCGCGTCGGGCGGCGGCGGTTTCGGCTATCAGCCCGGCGGGTCCACCAACCACGCCCGCGCAGGGACCGGCATCCTCTGCCTGGAACTCTGCGGCAAGCACAACGCGAAGGAGGCGCTGGCCTCCGGCGACTGGATCCTGGCCAACCCCTATCGCCCCTACGGCGGGGGCAGCGGCTACATTTACTACACCATGTACTATTGCAGCCAGGCCATGTTCCAGCTCGGCGGCAAGTACTGGCGCACCTTCTGGCCCAGCTTCGCCCAGCAGATCATCGAGCGGCAGCAGGAGGACGGCTCGTTCCCCCGCGGCGCCTCCAGCGAGCAGCAGGCCGGCCCCGCCTACAGCACCGGCATGGCCGTACTCGCCCTTTCCGTCCGCTACCGCCTCCTGCCGATCTACCAGCGATAGCCCGCCGCCCGCCCGCGGCGTCTACCTGCCCCGTTCCGCAAACCGCCGCTTCGTGGTAAAAGGGAATCCGGCGCCCCTCGCCACGGAGGACCCCTTGCGCTTCGAACCGATCATCACCGTCACGCTCAACCCCGCGGTCGACCGCGTGCTGGAGGTCGAGCACTTCCGCATCGGCGCCCACCAGCTCGGACGCGAACGCTACCGCGCCGCCGCCGGCAAGGGGCTCAACGTCTCCAAGGCCCTCGCCCGCCTCGGCGTCGCCTCCATCGCCACCGGCTTCCTCGGCCGCGAGAACAGCCAGACCTTCGAGGCCCTCCTGGCCGCCTCCATCGGCCGCGACCTGCTCGCCCGGCTGAACATGCAGTTCCTCGAAGTCCCCGGCCAGACCCGCGAGAACGTCACCATCATCGACGCCGCCGACCAGGCCGAGACGCACCTCCGCGACCGCGGCCCGCAGATCGCCGAGCGCGACGTCGTCCGCCTCAAGCGCAAGCTCGACCTGATGAGCCGCCCCGGCTCGCTGGTCGTCTTCGGCGGCGGCATGCCCCCGGGCGTCGAGCCCGAGCAGTTCGCCCAGATCGTCCGCATCTGCCTGGCCGCCGGCGCCAAGGTCGCCGTCGACACCTCCCGCGGCGCCCTGGCCGCCGTCCGCGACGAGCCGCTGTTCATCGTCAAGCCCAACCGCGAGGAACTCGCCGAACTGCTCGGCCGCGACCCCGGCGACCGCCGCGCCGACCTCGTCGCCGCCGGACGCGAGTTGGCCGAGCGATACGAATACGTCCTGCTCAGCCTCGGCGCCGAGGGCGGGCTGGGCTTCCACGCCGACACCGTGCTGTCCGGCCACGTCGAGCTGGACCCCAGGCGCGTCATCAGCACCGTCGGCAGCGGCGACTGCCTGCTCGCGGGCTTCGTCGCCGCGATGTCCGCCGCCGGCGACTTCCCCGCCGCCTATCGCCGCGGGCTCGCGGTCGCCACCGCCAACTGCATCGAAGGTGCCCCTGCCGGCTTCACCGCCGCCAGCGTCGCCGAGATGCAGCAGTTGGCCGAGGTCGAGGAGATCGCATGACCCCGCCGCGCCGCGCATCGCGAACGGCCGCGGGCATGCTCGCCGGCTTGACCGCCGCGTGCGTCGTCGCATTCGCTCTGACCGGCTGCCCGTCGCATACCGACGTCCGGTTGCCGCCGCTGCCGCCGGCCAACCCGGCCGTCGAGGCCGTCACGAGCCTGCGCGCCGGCGTCGGCTGGGCCTCCGGCAGCGACGACCACATCGCCAGCCCGCCGCGCGAGGCCTTCGCAACCGCCGCCGACGCCGCCCGGCTGGCCATCGGCCAGGCCACCCCCAAACTCGTCATCGTCTGGGACAACTTCGATTTCGCCGACGACGCCGCCGCCGACCGGGCGCTGGCCGCCGTCGCCGAGCGATTCCCCCGGGCCCTCATCTACGGCGGGCAGGTCGATTGGCCTATGTCCGCCACCTGGACCACCGCCCCCTCGGTGCAGGTGCTCGCCCTGGGCGGCCCGTGGCAGGTCACCGCCGCCGACGACGGGCCGGTCCGCGGCCGCGAGGCCGAGGTCGGCCGGGCGCTCGCCCTCATGCTGCACCTGCCGATGGCCCGTCCGCCGGTCAGCCGGCCCGGCTCGCCGCCGCCCGCGCCCCTGCCGATGGAACGTGCGGGCCAGTTCGTGCTGGTCTTCGGCGACTTGGCCGGCAGGAGCGCCGGCGACCTGCTGGCGGCGATCGTCGAGCGTGCGGGGCCAAGGCTCGTGCTCGCCGGCGGCGCCGGCGGCGGGGCAGCCGGCAGCGGGCGGCAATACGTCGCCGGCAAGGTGCGGCACAACGAGGCGTGGGCCGTGCGGCTGGTCGGCCCGTTCCGGGCCCGGGCCGCCTTCACCGTGCCCAAGCCCTCGGAGGACGACATTGAGGAGATGGCCGCCCTGACGATGCACTTCCTCACCGACGAGCCGGCCGATGGCCGGCGGCCTGCCGCCGAGCCTCTGCCCTGGCGGCTGCTGCTGATGTGCGAGTCGGCCGGCCACCTGGCCTACCTCAAGCAGCCCAGCCGATTGGTGACGCAGGCGGTCGGGCATTTCGGCCGGCAGTCCAAAGACGTCGTCGCCGCCGGCTGGGCGGGCCAGTCGCAACTGGGCCCCGGCGCCACCGACCACGTCCTGTCCGACAGCGTCTTCGGCCTGACCTTCGCGTTGATCGAACCGTTGCCCAAGCCGTCAGCCGCCCCGCCCCCGGCCGCGCCCCCCGAGCCCGCCGCGCCCCCGCCCCCCGCTCCGACCACCCAAGAACAATAGCTCGTGGCCCTTCTTCTCCCCGTGACCCTCTTTCTCCCCCTTTGGATTCACTCCCTGGCGGGCTTGGCGTCGGAACTTGGCGACTTGGCGGTTCTCTTGATTTGGAATCTGCGGAATCGGCGTAATCTGCGGATGGCCTTCTTCTCCGCGGCTCAGCGTCTCGGCGGCGAATCCGGGTTCCCCTCACGCGTGCAGGGCGATGCGGTTGCGGCCCTGGTGCTTGGCGACGTACAACGCCGAGTCCACCTGGCCGATGAACTGCTCCGGCGTCGCCGGCGGGCTGAACTGGCCCACGCCGACGCTCACCGTGATCGGATGGCTCCCCCCCGCGTGGCTGATCTTCGAGTCGGCCAGCATGTCCACGATCCGCTGGGCCACCGCCCGGGCCGGCGCCAGCGCCGTCGATGGCAGCAGGATCGCGAACTCATCCCCGCCGTAGCGGGCCGCCAGGTCCGAGTCGCGGATCGACTCGCCGATGCGGGCCGCGACCAGCCGCAGGGCCTCGTCGCCGGCCAGGTGGCCCAGCGTGTCGTTGATCACCTTCAGCCCGTCGAGGTCCAGCATGATCAGGGACAGCGGCGCGTCGTAGCGCGTGGCGCGGTGGATCTCGCGGGCGAGCTGCTCGACGAAGGTCGAGTGGTTGGCCAACCCGGTCATGCCGTCGCAGCGGGCCTGCCGCTGCACCTCGCGGTAGAGTTCGATGTTGCGGATCGACGCCCCCAGCAGCTCGCAGAGCTGGCGGATGGGGATCAGGTCGATCACGTCGTCGAAGGGCTCGCCGTTGACCTTGTCGGCCAGGTTGAGCACGCCGACGACGCCGTTGCGGCTGGTCAGCGGGCAGATGACGCAGTTGCCGGTAGCGTAGCGGTGCGAGTTGGCGCGGGGGACGTCCTCGCCCAGACGCTTGGCCCAGTCGGGCTCGTTGATGACCAGCAGGTGGCCGTGGCGGACGGCGCGGGCCATCGGGCCCAGCGGCTCGCGGCTGATCGAGACGCGGCTGTCGATCGGATAGGGGTGGTTGTGCCGCTGGAGGAGCAGCGTGTCGCCGTCGGTGTCGAAGAAGTAGAGCGACGCCAGCCGGGCCCCCAGCAGCGTCGGCACGCGGCGGATGCAGAGGTCGACGATCTCTTCGAGCTGGAGCGAGTTAACCTGGCGGCTGAGCCGGGTCATGCCCTCCATGCGGGCCAGGAGCTGGCGCAGCTCGCCGCCGGCGCCGCTGAAGACGCGGGTCTGCCGCGAGTGGCGGTCGAGTTGCTGGCGGAGGCGGATGTTCTCGCGATCGACGCGGGCCAGCCGGTCCTCGACCTTCTCCTGCCGACGGGCCAGCCGCAGGCGCGGCATCCAGCGTTTCCATCGGGCCGCCAGCGTCGCCGGCGGGGCGGGCCAGAGGAGGATCTCGTCCGCGTCGGCCAGGTCCGCCGCCAGCGCCGGATCGGCCCACGCCTCGGCGGCCAGGACGAGCACGACCAGCGCCGGCCGCGGGCGGACGGCCTTGAGCAACTCGCCCAGCGGGCGGCTGGTGCGGCGGTCGACGACGAGCAGATCGACCGGCTCGGCCAGCCGGCCGGGGACGGGGTCGAGCCACTCGATCCCGCCGCTGCCGCAGGAGGCGGCGGCCTGGCCGAGGGCCTCGCACAGCGCGGGGTCGTCGGTCAGCGCAAGGGCGACGGCGCGGGCGGGATGTCCGGCGGACTGGCCCATGACAACTCCGGGCGGGCGCAAGATGCGTCCGCACTACCCCATTATCGTGCCGGTTGCGGGGTGGATTGAGCAGGAAACGGGGGGCAGCGCGTTTCGAGGGCGGGCATCCACGGGAAAGAGAAGAGCCCCGGGCGTGTTCACCCGGGGCTGATTTGAAGACGCGATACCAGGCGCGGACCGGCCGGGCTTATTGCCCGTTGCCCGCAGCGCCGGCCTGGCGGCTGATGGTGCGGAAGTACCGCTTCACCAACTCGCGGTAGGCGGGCGGGACGTTGTCCGTGCCGGCCTGGACGACCTCCTGCTCGATGTAGCCGTGCAGGCGGTTCCACTCGGCCATCGTCGTGTCCAGCTTGAAGTCGAGCTGGCGCTGATCGGACGCGCCCGGCCGGCTGCCGAAACGCGAGTCCAGCGCGAGGCTGAACAGCCTGATCTGGTCGGGCGTCAGGCTCGGCAGGCCGGCCATGCTCATCGCCTGGGCCAACGCCTGGTTGGTCGCCTGGTTGAGCTGCTCGCCGGCCTGCTTGGCGGCCAGGGCGGCCTGGGCCTGGGCGAGCTGCTGGGCCATCGAGGGCTCGCCCTTGGAGGCCTGCGCCGCCTGCTGGGCGTCCTTGAGCGCCGCCTGGGCCTGGGCCTGTGCCCAGGCTGCGTCGGCCAACGGGTCCATCGGGTTGGGCTCGTCCGACTTGCCGGCCTCGCCGGGTTCGCCGGGCTCGGGCTGCTCCGGCTGGCCGGGCTCGCCGGCCTGGGCGAGCTGGTCGGCGGCGTCCTTGGCGGCCTGCTCGAAGCCGGCCTTGGCTTCGCGGGCCTGGGCCTCGGCCTGCTCCTGGGCCTTGTGGGCCTGGGCCATGTCGTCGTTGTTCATCGCCTGCTCGGCCTGCTTCTGGGCGGCGGGGACCGCCTCGGCCAGTTTGCGGGCGGCCTCCTGGGCCTGCTTGCCGGCTTCGGGCGCGACGTCCTGGAGGAAGTCGGCGACCATCTTGGCCTTTTCGCCAAGGTCCTCGGTCTTCTGCCGCAACGCCTCCTGGGCCAGCGGCAGGTTGTCCAGCGGCTTGCCCTCGGCCAGGTTCTTGGCCTGCTGAGCGAGCTGCTGCTGCTGCTGGGCGAGTTCGGCGGCCTTGGCGGCCTGGGCAGCGGCGAGTTGCTGGGCTTTGGGGTCCACGCCCGCCTGGTTGCGGGCCTGCTGGCTCAAGTCGTTGGCCAGTTTCTGGAGGTCGCCGGCGGCCTGCTCCTGCTGCGGGATCGCCTGGGCCAGGTCGGGCTTCTGCATTTCCTCGGCCGCCTTGCCCGCTTCGGCGGCAGCCTTGTCGGCGTTCTCGTTCGGCTTGGCCGGTTGGGGGTTGCCCTGCTCATCCGGCTGCTGCTGGGCGACGGCCTCGGCCAGGTCGGCCGCCTGCTTGGCCACCTCCTGCTGCTGCTTGGCAAGATCCTGCATCTGCTTGTCGGCCAACTCCTGCTTGGCTTTGGCGAACTCCTTGCCCAGCTCGCGGGCCTCCTGGGCCAATTGCTGCTGGCGGTTCTGGAGGTCGGCGGCCTTCTCCGCCGCCTGCCGGTCGGCCTGGGCCTCCTTGTCCTTGGCTGCCGCCTGGGCCAGCTTGGCCTGGGCCTCCTTGTTCACCTGGCCGAGTTCCTGGGCCATCTGGCCGAGCTTGCGGGCCGCCTCCTGCTGCGGCTTGGCCGCCTCGTCCGACTTGCTGGGCATCCTGGCCGCCGCGTCGGCGGCGTCCTTGGCGGCGTCGTTCTTCTGCGCGATCTGCTTGGCCTGCTCGCCCGCCTGCTCCATCTGCTTCTGGAGCTGGTCGGCCTGCTGCGCGACCTGCTGCTGCTGCTTGGCCTGGTCGGCGAGCTTCTTGCCGGCCTCGTCGGCCTGCTGACGCTCGGCCTGGGCGCGCTTCTGCAGGGCGGCGGGGCGGTCCATCTGGGCGGCGAGTTGCTTCTGCTCGCTCGACGCCTGCCGGGCCCGCTGGGCAAGCTGCCTGGCGTCGTTGGCCTGCTGACGCTCCTGCTGCGCCTTGTCCTTGGCGGCCTGGCGCGAGGCGTCGTCCTTTGCCTTGGCGGCGTCGGCGTCGGCCTGGCGGGCGGCGTTATCGTGGGCGCGGGCCGCCTGGTCAAGCTTCTGCGCCTGGTCGTAGGCCTTGGCAGCCGCCTCGTCGGCCTTGGGCCTGGCGGCGGCGGGGTCGTTCTTCTTCAGAGCGTCGGCCGCCTCGTGGGCCTTGGGCGAGCCGTCTGACTGCTTGCTCTGGGCGGCGTCGTCCTTGGACAGCTTGGCCTCAGCGTCCTTCTGGACCTGGGCCATCTTGTCGGCCACCGCCTGCTGCTTCTGGGCCAGGTCGTTGGAGGCCTGCCTGGCGGCGGCTTCGTCGGCCTTGGCCTGCTGGTCGGCCTGTTTCTGCTGACGGTCGGCGGCCGCGGTGTCGCGGGCGACCTGCTCCTGCTTCTTCTGGAGTTCCTGGGCCTTGGCGGCCATGTCCCGGAGCTGCTCGGCCTGCTTCTTCTGATCGCCCTGGGGCTCGGCGTCGCGGGCGGCCTGCTGATCGGCCTTGGCTTCGTCGGCCGTCTTGTCCTTCATCGCTCCCAGCTTGTCAGCAGCCTGCTCCTGGTTCTTCACCGCCTCCTCGAAGTCGCGCCGGTCGAGGTCGCCGGCTGCCTGCTGCATCGGTTTGTCCGCGTCGGCCGGCGCCTGGGCCTGCTTAAGTTCCTCGGCGTGGGCCTTCTGCATCTCTCCGGCTTCCTTGGCCAGCGCCTTCTGCTTGGCCGCCAGTTCGTCGGCCTTCTTCTCCAGGTCCGCGAGCTTCTGCGCGTCGGCGGTCTGGTCGGCGAGCTTCTTCTGCTCGTCGGCGACCTTCTGAATCTTGTCGGCCAGCGTCTCCTCGGCCTTCTTGGCTACGTCGAACATCGGCTCGGCCGCCTTGGGCTCCTCCGCCAGTTGGCGCTTCACCTGGTCCAGCAGGTCCATCTGCTCCTTGGTCAGATCCTGGAGCTGCTTGGGGTCGGTGATCGCCTCGTCCTTGAGCTTGTCGGCGAGATCCTGCTGTTTCTCGGTCAGGTCCGCGAGCTGGCTCACCTTGTCCTCGACCTTGATCAGGTCGGTGAACTCCTTGCCGACCTCGTTCAGCATCGCCAGGGCCTGCTTGATGTGGAACTCGCTCTGGATCAGCTTGTCCAGCCGCAGGTCGGCCTGCTCGGCCAGTTGCCGGCTCTGGGCCGTCAGGTCGCGGGCCGGCACGATGTGGGCCGTCGCGATCTCCTTGAGCCGGTCGCCCATCCTTTCGTAATTGGAAAACTCGGTCTTGCCCGCGGCTGCAATCGCCAGGTCGTTGGCCGTGTTCAGGTGCGTCACCGCCGAGTCAGTCCGCGCGCCCTGGGCGTCGTCCATCGCGGGCGTCTTCTTCATCTCGCCCATGACCCCCTGCACGTCGGCCAGCGCCGCCCGCAGCTCCTTGTCCAGGCGGGCCACTTCGTCGGCGAACTGCTCGCGCAGCGTCTCGGTCAGCCGCTTGTCGTAGTCGGCGATCTTCGCGTCGATGAAGATGCGACGCCGCGAGGTCAGCGCCCGGTTCGGCCCGCCGAACTGCACCGGCAGGTTGTCGCTCACCTCGATCTGATATTCGATCTGGTTGGCGACCGAGAGGTCCTGCCCGATCTTCGACAGGTCGAACCGATAGTTCACGGCGTGCAGCGAACGCACGCGGCCGTTGACCACGTTGGCCTGCGTCGCCGGGTCGGCCAGCGCCGCCGCCAGGTCGATCGGCGTCTTCTGCCAGGCCGCCCCGTCGACGCTGTAGCGCACCGCCAGCGCGAAGATTCCGATGTCGTCAGACGCCTCGTAGCCGATCGGCAGCCGGTCGTTCGGGCGCAACTTCACGTCGCCGGCCGGCGTGCCCTGGCGGATCTCCGGCCCCTTGTCCGGCGTCACCAGCACGCCGAACCGCCGGTCCTCGGTGATCAGGTTGGCCAGTCCGTCGCTCCGCAGGTCGAAGTGGTAGCTGCCGTTCTCCAGCAGTTCGAACATCCCCTGGTAGGTCAGCTTCCCGACGCGCTGAAGGCGGATGCGGGCCTGGGCCGACGCCTTCGGCGACAGGCCGCTCGACTCGGCGTCCGGCTGGGTCGTCGGCGACTCGTGCCCGTCGCTGACCACGAGGTAGCTGTCAGCGTCCAGTTCGCGGTTGGTATGCACGCGGACCGTCACATTCGTATGCCGGACCCCCGTCACCTGCCCCGAGGCGTTCTCGAACGTCCGGGCCGGCTCGCCGGTGTACTCGGGATAGTCGTAGGTCAGTTCGATCCGCCCGGCCCGCGGACGATCGACGACGGTCACCGCGTAGGCTTCGCTCATGCCGTCGTTGGCGCGGATGCGGTAGGTGAACGACTGGTCCACGTTGGCGATGACCGCCTGGTAGTGGACCGTGCCGTCGGCGTCGACCGCGGAGACGTCGATCCGGCGCGGCTCGTCCTTCGTGCCGTCGGCAAAGGTGCGATAGAGCGTCGCGCTGTCGGCCCGCAGCCCGGTGCTGTGAGCCGTGATCACCAGGCGCTCCAGCCGCGGAACCTTGCCCCAGCCCGAGTCGACGTAGACCGCGGTGCGTCGCATCGCCTGGCTGTCCTGCCAGGGCATGAAGAACCGGCTGCCGAAGTTCAGCATCCGGTCCGGCCAGCGGATCGACGCCCCCACCAGCACCGCCAGCACCAGCGCCGCAGCCAGCGCGATCCGCCCGGCGCGCTTCCCGCTGACGATCCGCCGCGGGTTGATCCGCAGACTGTCGGCGTCGGCGGCCGTCGCGACGGCCTGGATCATCTGCTCACTTCCGCGGAACGACTCGGGGCTGTCGTCCAGTGCCAGTTCGACCGTCGTGCTGATCCGCTCCTGCAACTCGGGATGGTCGGCCTCCATCGTCATTGCGATCGCCGACAGCGAATAGCGGTGGCGCAGTGGGCGAACCAGGAACCACCAGGCGACCGCGACCGTGACCGCGACGACCGTAAGGGCCAGCGGCGTGCGCGTGGCCGACGTGAACCACGTCGCCGTGCGCGGCCAGACCATCGGCAGGAACAAGTCCAGTCCGACGACGACGAGCATGCCCGCGACGAAGGCGCAGAACGTGTAGGCGATGCCCTTGATGAGCACGACCAGCCGGGCCCGGCGGGTGAGTTGAGCGAGGCGCTGTGCGATGTGCTCGGGCAGACGGGACGCACGCGGGTCAGAGAGTGTCCGACTCATAACCGGCTCCATCCGAGACCGTGGTTCGCAGGTCGCCCGGCCGATGTCGCCGGCCGCCCGATTGGATGCCCGCAGCCGGAACAGACCGCGGGCGCCTGGAAGAGTTCCACCAGAATTGAACCATTTTAGCCGCCGAATGTTATGCGGCAAATCCCCGCCGGGCCCGTCCGCTGCCCGCCCGCCCAATCGCCCGGAAGCGTACGGAAGGAGGGCGTCTGAGCCGCCGGGCAGACGACGTTGCATGAGAAACCGATCAGGTTAGGGGCCAAGGCGGTCCGGGATTCGTGTTACGTGATCTTCCTGTTGGCAGACGTGGCAATCCTTGGGGCGCCGTTGCGGACGCTCCTTCAGTGGATCGGCCGGCCGGGTGCGGGCGCCCGGGGCAGGCCTGAGCGGCGGGAATTTCACGCTCCGGGAGGCTGAGCGGGACCACCGATTCCCCACGTGGGACCGGCAGTGATGTTGCGAAAGATCAACATCTGGACACTCCCAATGTTGCCAAGACTCAACATTGGACGGAATCGCATGACTTTGAATGATTTCGTGGCGGATTTTTTCTTGTCACGCAAGGTATATCGATAACAGTAGTTAACAACCCACCGCCCCGCCACCCCGGTTTTCAAGCAGAATCTGTAGCGTTCAGGTACGCCATTTGCAGGAGATCTCAGGCGTTGGACCAAGAGACTGCCTGGCCATCCGCCGGACTGCGATCAGGTCTCCGCGGCGGCTTTCCGGGGAATCTCGGGTTGATGGGGTCGCGTCGAAGGGCGGGCCGCGGCCTACAGTTCAAAATCAACTCTGCCTCGGAGGACGAATCATGAAGAGGTTTTCCGCGACACGAGCGATTCTGGCAGTCGCAACGGCACTGACGGCCGGCAGTGCGGCGCGGGCGGACGTGGCTGGCCCGAGCTTCGCGATCCGCGTCGGCGGAATCGCGGGCGAACCGATGCTGATTGACGGTCACATCGGGTGGACGAGCAACTACAATCCCAACCCCGGCACCGCCAACCTGGGCTTCAACACCGACACCGGAACGCTCTATGCCCGCGAGAATCAATCGGGCACCGAGACCTTCCGGTTCGACCCGAGCTACGAATTCGAGAAGGGGCAGCCGTTCGTCGAGGCCGGCAAGGGAACGATGCGCGACTACACCAACGGCTACCACTTCGCCGGGGCGGTTTCCGGCGGCGTGGACCTGGGCAACAGCAAGTCCAGTTTCGGCTGGAAATACGACCCCTATATGACGACCAACGGTTACTCCGGCGTGATCGTGGCCGGCCAAAGCGGGAACACCCCCCACTACCAGGAGTACGTCACGCAGACCGCCGGCCAGGCCCTTGGCCAAGTGAACGAGGGCTCCGTCGCCTCCCCCCACAACACCGGCGCCCGCGTGACCGTGGTCACCCTCACCAGCACGAGCATCGCCGGTCTGGGCGACGCCGGGCACTGGTACGAGTTGGCGCCGGACGCCCCCCGGGGGCAGTTCATCCCGACCAACGACGCGGCGACGGCCGACATTGCATCCAACAGCGGCGGCGACGGCACGGTCGGCCGGTACTTCATGGGAATCAGCACCACCACCCCCAGCGGCTCGGGCAACTGGTTCACGAGCGTCTATGCCGTCCATGCCGACGCCACCCGCAGCGTGGAGCCGACCACCACCACCGTCGGGGCGCGCGAGTTCTACTTCCGCGACAATTCGGCGGCCCAGGCCCTGGTCATCAGCGGGACCGATTTTGAGAACCTCGTTCCGAGCATCGCCGACGTCGGCAAGGACATGGCCGTCGATCCGGTCAACGGCGATCTCTACTTCCTGAGCATCGCGAGCAATACGGCTTATCTGACGGCAATTCGACCCAGCATTTCCGACGACAGCGACGTGGCGATCACCTATGAGGTGGTCGATCTGGACCTAACCGACAACGGCGGGCTCCCCGGCGGGAATGTCTATCGGGCGCTGACCGATTTCCATGGCGACCTGGTCGGCGGCGTCGGGCTGACCTTCAACGGCGACGGCAGCCGGCTCTACATCGCCGTCTCCGCGAACGCCAGCGCATCAGGCGAGGTAACGGCGGTTTACGCCCTGGATGTCACACACGCCGCCGTTCCCGAGCCGACGACGTCCGCCCTGCTGCTGCTGGGCACAGTGATGATGGCCGGCGCGGGCCTGCGCCGCCGCCGAGCCGCAGCCGCCTGAACAGCAGTTGCCCGACGCCTCTGCCTGTGTCCCGCGTCGAGGCAGCAGACCCGGATAAGACCGAGCGGCGGGCCGCTTGCCGCCTGTGCCTGCCTGTATCTCAAGTCGCAAGGCGTTGGTTCTCCACGGTTTAGCGTGAACATCCGGGAAGTTTTCACCTAAGCGGTCGCGCCACCTCGTGTTGTGAAGAATCGCGCGCACAACTTGTACACGCGTTCAGAAGAATCCCCGCCCGCACAGAATTCCCGCAAGGCCCGCCGGCCGCGCGAGATGCCGCGATCCGTCTCCACCACGCCCGCCTCCGGCGCGATACGGGGCCGGGCAAACGCCCTCTCTTACGGAGGGCCGGAACGGCCGGCCCGTCGCGGCTGCGGGGGGCAGCCGGCCACGCTCACCGGAGAACGGCAATGGACCTGACCGAAGGAATGCTCAACGGGCTGCTCTGGGCCCTGATGGCCCGAACCCCCAAGTCGCTGGAGTTCCTGGCCGCGGTGCTCCAGACGCCCCGCGGCCCGCGGCGGCTGCGCGAAGCAGCGCTGATCGCCAGCGAGCGGCTGACCTCGCGGCCCGGCCGACCGACCGGCGGCGACGGCAACCGGCTCTGTCCGTTCGACCGGCACGAACGGGCGCGCATTCACGCGATGCTGGACGACGCCGAGGCGCTGCCGACGATCCGCCAGGTGATCGAGGCGGCCAACGCGACGCTGTCGCTGGGCTGGCCGATGGAGCAGTATTGCCACCGCGGGCGACGCGATCTGGCGGCGGTCGCGTGGCGGGAGATCCGGGCCTTGCCACGCGAGGAGCGTTCGCGGCGGATCCACGCACTGGCCGATTTCGTCGCCCGCGCAGCCGGCGATCCGGCGCCGAAGGTGGAGCAGGAAGAAGGTGACTGAGGCCTTGACGTCAAATCAAGCCGACACGCTTGCGGAAGATCCACTCCAGGGCAGCCAGTCCGCAGAAGATGCCCAGCAGCCACCAGCTCGACCAGAGCAGCAGCTCGCGGATGCGGACCTGCCAGGTGACCGGCTGGCCGAGAAGCTGGTCCGCCAGCGCCGCCGTCGCGGGCGTGAGCACCAGGCCGTGGGCGGCGATCCCGACCGGCGAGCGGGCAGCCAGTTGCTGGCTCTCGATCGGGTCGTCGCCGGCGACGGCGAAGTCGGCCAGCACCTCGTCGTCGCTCTGGTTCTGCGTGAGCCCGGCGGCGCGGTTGACGTGCAGCTTGACGCGGTATCGTCCGCCGGGCAGCGGACCCAGCCGGGCGACGAAGACGCCGTCGCCGCCCTTGCCGGCCTCGCCCTCGGCGTCGGGTCGGCTGGTCGCGCCGGGGCCCTGGTCGGCAACCGGGGCCGAGGCGGCCGGCAGCAGGTTCACCTGCTGGACCACCTTGCCGTCGCACAGGATGTCGGCGGCCACGTCGGCGTCGGAGACGGGCGTGAAGTCGTCGCGCGACAGGCGGGCGCGGATGGTCACCCGATCGCCCGGCCGGTAGTAGGCCCGGTCGGTGCCGAGGCGGACGTGGTCGCTGCCGGCCGGCAGGCGGGCGGCCGTCGCCCAGCGCATCACCTGGGCCCAGAGCTTGTGGTGATAGAGGTCGCCGACCTTGAAGCGGAGCTGCCACGTCCGGTCCCACGCCAGGAACATCACCTGGCCCAGGCCGTAGGGCTGGGTCACGATCAGCGGCCGCTCGCGGGCGGCTTTGGCGGCGGCGTCGGCGTCCTGATCGCCCGCGCCGTCGGCGTTCTTCGCGTCGTCGTCGCCGTCGGGCTTGGGCTTCTCCTGCGACGGCGGCTGGACGTCCACCGCGTAGGCCAGCACGGTCGCCGACGGCTTGGGCTGCACGTCGGTCAGCCGCCAGGTCGCCGGCGGGGTGCGGTCCCAGACCTTCTGGTTCTCCGCCGGCTCCATCGCCAGGCGCAGCAGGTCGCTGGCGGCGCCCAGGTCGGTCAACTGCACACGGAAGGGCGTGACCTTGCGTTCGACGCCCGGGCGGACGGGCTCGGCGGCGTCGGGGGCGGGGCCTTCGAGCTTGACGGGCAGCAGTTCCTGGAGCGGTCGGCCGCGGTAGGCGTTGGGCATGAAGCTCTTGCCGGCGATGCAGATCAGCGTGCCGCCGCGCTCGCTGACGAAGCGGTCGAGCATCTTCTGCTGAAGTTCGCTCAGGTCGTCGGGCGAGATGTCGCCGAGCACAACGACGTCGAAGGCGAACAACTCCTCGGGGGTCTTGGGGAGCGAGTCCACCTCCGAGACGTCCTTCTCGCGGGCGAGCTTGACCGACGCGTAACGGATGTGGGCCTCGTCGCGAACGCTCTGGCCGCGGATGAAGGCCGGCGTCTCGACCAGGTGCTGCACCAGCACGCCGCGGTCGCGCTGGAGCAGGCCGCGGAGGTAGCGGAACTCCCACCGCGGCGGGCCGTCGATCAGCAGCACGTTGGTTCGTTCGTCGGTGACGGCCATGCTGAACTGCTGGGCGTCGTTGTCGGGCATGACGTCGTGGAACTCAACGCCGCCGGCCAGCGACGCCGTGACCGTGTAGCCCAGCGTGCCGGTGGTCGCGGGGGTGAACTTGAACTCGACGCTGCCGCGCTGGGCCGCGTCCGTCGGGTGCAGCGTCCGGGTCTGGAGCACCGCGCCCGGACGCCCGGACGCGTCGAGCTGGCGCAGGGCAACGGTGACCTCGCGACCGGCCAGGCCGTCCATCTTCACCTCGGCGCTGACGGTCGCGGTGTCGTCCTTGTAGAGCGAGGTCGGGGCGTCCAGCTTGAGCACCGCCAGGTCCGGCGGCGGGGCGGTCGAGCCGATGCGTATCGGGAAGATCGGCACGCCGCGCTGCCGAGCCAGGGCGCCGGGGTCGCCCGGGGCGTCGGCGTTGAAGTTGCCGTCGGTGATGATGATGATGGCCGCGACCGAGGCGTGCTCGCCGTCGGCGTTGGCAAAGACCTGGTCGATCGCGGTGGCCGGGTCGGTGCGGCGCTCCGATCCGGGGGGCGCGGGCTGGTCGGCGGCGGCGGGCGCAGCCGGCGGCGCGCCGTCGGGCGACGGCGGCCTGGCGACGAGGTTGGCCTCGGGCAGCCGGGCGGCCGTCTGCGCGAAGCGATACACATCGACGACGAAGGGCGTCTTGCTGTCGGCGC
>JAJVII010000037.1 GCA_022072085.1 Phycisphaerae bacterium | reverse complement strand
AAGAGTTGGCGAGCATTGAACGGCAGCAAGCTGATTGCCGACGTGATCGCCGGCGTCGCGTTCGTTGATGGAGTCAAACAGATCGCCGCCTGATCATGATGCCATCAACAACTTTTGACAATAGCTCTGTTCACTTCGGGGCATTCGGGCACCGGAAGTTCCGGCGTTCCGCGCTCTTCGGAGTGGACGGCTACGGGCGTATCTACTACCCCACCTCGCTGTCCCAGACCGTCTCGGTCATGGACAACGAGGGCAACCCGCTGTTGAGTTTCGGGACCTACGGCAACCGCGACTCGATGGGCGGGCTGGAAGGCGACCTGACCCCCACCCCGGGCATTCCCATGGCCTATCCCAACAGCGTGGACGCGACCGATAACTACATCTACGTGGCGGATCTCGTCAACGTCCGTCTGCTGCGCATCGCCAAGACCTTCGCGGCGTCAGGGGAATGTGCCGTACCGTGATGCGTTCGGAAGCGGTGGACCCTGTGCATCAAGTGCCCTGCAATCGCCCGCCAAGACGCCCTGCCGCCAACCCCGGCTGTCCGACACCCGGCGACATCCTGTCACTTGGCTTTACGCTGCTGCTTGAAGAGCCACCGCCAGATGTCGCTCTCCTTGTCGCAGTCGGCACTGCTGAATTCGGTGACGAATCCCTTGGCTGCGTCGTCGGCCTTGAACTGAAAAGCGATCGGCTGGATGGCATGGCCCTCGCCCTTGAGGGTCGTCAGTTTGCAGTTGCCGCCGAGCGTCTTCAACTTCTCGAATGCCCCTCGCGATTCCGCATACGGGACGGTCTTGTCGTTCGTGCCGTGGAATGCCCAGACGGGCACGCCCTTGATGCGTTCCATGTCGAGGTAGCGGTAGGGCCCGCCGCAGGCGGCGATGGCGGCCGCGAACAAGTCCGGCTCCTCCTGGATGGCCGCCCAGGCGCCGTAGCCTCCCATCGACGCGCCGACGACGTAGATTCGGCTCGCGTCGATATTGAACCGCGATTGAAAGTCCTGGATCAGGTCGAAGACGATGGCCAGCCCGGCATAGTCCGGCTGCTGGAGCTCCGCCCTCACCCGGGCCTCCGCCGTCCTGCCCAGTTTGGCCATGAAGTTCGATTCGCCGGCGGCACTCACAGCGGCCTTGACTCTGCTGGGCAGGACCCAGGCGAAGGTATTCTGCGGCGCAACAACGAAGCACGGATACTGCTTGCGCCACTCCGCCTGGTTCATGACAGCGGTGTTCCAGTAGCGCAGGTTGGCCCTGTTGTTGGTGCCCACCCCCGCCCTGCCGTGCAGCGAAAGGACCAGTGGGTAGGACTTCTTCGGGTCGTAGTCGAGGGGCTTCATCCAGCGATAGGGCATGCCCTTGAACTCGCCCGCCGCGTAGCCGGCGAATGGGGAGGTGGCCACAGCTTGAGCCGGCTGGGTCGTGGCGGCGCCGGCCGGCATTTCGGTCGCGGCCTCGGGCATCGAGGTGGGCTGGTCGGCCGCCCAAGCCGAAGAAAAGGCCGTCAGCGTCAGGCACGTCACGGCTAACAGGAATTTCACAGGATACCCTTTCCAGTCGCTCTTGAGCATTGGCCGCTGCCCAGGCCTTTCGGCTATGACATCATCTTACATGGCGTGTCAGGTCAGTGGAATAGGCCGCGGCTGCTGCCCCACGATGAGATTGAGAAATGTGAACGCATTGCCGACGAGTTCCCCGATCGCATCGTCTGTCACCGGAACGTCACCTCACGGCGAGTCGAAACAGTCCATCGCTGCCAGGTGACCGCCGATCATGTCGCCAAGGCCGTCGCGGGCGAGCGAGCGGGCCCGAGCATAGGCGTGGAATCCGGCGCAGAGACGTACGCAGCGACTCGCCGGCCGATGGCGAAAAAGAGAAAAGCCCCGCGAACCGCGGGGCTTTGCGAAACGATGCAAGTCACTGCAACGGCAAGTCTCACAGGTCGAAATCATGCAGAACTCGAACACTCCGCAGAAAACCTGCGAAAACGACGCGTTGGCGAATAACGCGGCGCAAAATCCGGCGCATTTGACAGACATTGACTGGCTTGTCACCATCTGGCCGGACCTGCCCCCAAGCGTCCAAGCGGCCATCGTCGAACAGGCCCAGGCCGCACTCCGAGGACAAACGCCATGATCTGTCACCGTTGTGACGAATGCCCTGAGCCAGCCAAAGCCTCCACCGATGATCGTGACAAGCTCGCCGCCATGCTCGTCGGCTGCCAAGTGGAACCAGTTCGCCGACCCGACGCACATCGAGGTCGAAGTGTGGCCGGGTTCTGTCCTGGATGCTGAGCCGACCTGACAGTGCCCAGGTCGGTGGCCTGTGGAAGGTGATGCAGAAAACCCATTGACAAGCCGGCTGGATATGTTACTATACTGTAACCTAATGGCCTGGGAGGTAACGAAGTGGACCCGCAGACTCAGCGTCTTTACGAACTGAAGGCCCAGATCGTCCAGGCGGCGGCGCATCCGATCCGGCTGGCGATCATCGATTTCCTCAGCGACGGCGAGCAGTGCGTCTGCGACATCAGCGAGCACGTCGGGGCCAAGCGGTCCAACGTGTCGCGACATCTGTCGGTGATGCTTAAGTCGGGGGTGCTGGAGTGCCGCAAGGACGGGCTGAAGGTCATCTACTCGCTGAAGACCCCTTGCATCCTGAAGTTCCTGGACTGCGTGAATGATGTGCTCCGACATCAGGCGCGTCAGAGCCAGGCCGTGCTGAGCCGGCTGTAGTTTTTTTCTTCAACTACGTGAGTAGGGCATCACATAGTCATTCAGTTGGAACGGAGCCTTCTGTGAGCACGGCATCAACTGAGTCCGCGAGCATCGACGCTCAATCCATGTCGGCGCCGGCCCCGGGCAAACTGGAACGCCAGGCCACGCCGTCGGCATCCGCCCCGGCTCCGAAAACTGTCTGGCGGCAGGAGTGGAGAAAGCTCGCCGCCATCCTGATCGTCTTCCTCGCGTTCTTCTGGCTGCCGGTGGAATGGGGGCGATTCACTGGAGGGGTTTCCGAGGCCCTTCACCTGGCCAAGTGGTATGCCCGCGAGCATGTGCTGCTGTGCCTGGTGCCGGCGTTCTTTATCGCCGGGGCCATCGGCGTGTTCATCAGCCAGAACTCGGTGATGAAGTACCTCGGTGCCCGGGCCCGCAAGGTGCTGGCCTACGGCGTCGCCAGCGTCTCCGGCTCAATCCTAGCTGTCTGTTCCTGCACGGTGCTGCCGCTGTTCGCCGGCATCTGGCGGATGGGGGCGGGGCTGGGGCCGGCGACGGCATTCCTTTATGCCGGCCCGGCCATCAACGTCCTGGCCATCATCCTGACCGCCCGCGTGCTGGGCCTGGAACTGGGGATTGCCCGAGCGGTCGGGGCCATTGGCTTCTCCGTCATCATTGGCCTGATCATGCACCTGATCTACCGCAAGGAGGAAGTGGCCAAGGCCAACGGGCAACTGGCGATGCCGGAGCCGCAGGTGACCCGGCCGCTGGCTCACAACGCGCTGTTCTTCTTCGTGATGGTCGCGATCCTGGTCTTTGCCAACTGGGGTCGGCCCGACCAGGCCGACGGCCTATGGGGACTGATCTTCTCGGCCAAGTGGTACATCACGGCTGCAATGGGCGGTGCGCTGGCGGTGATCCTGATGGCGTGGATGCGGATCAAGTGGTGGAAGGTCACGCTCGTGGCAATTCCTACGGCCGCCCTGGCGGTTGTCCTGCCCGGTGGCGCGACCTGGGTGCTCATTCCGTTCAGCGCAGCCGTCGTGGGCCTGTCCGTCATCCTCAGCCGTGACCGCGGCGAGGGCGGGGAATGGTTCAGTCAGAGCTGGGGTTTCACCAAGCAGATCATGCCGCTGCTGTTCTTCGGCGTACTGATCGCCGGGTTCCTGCTGGGCCGGCCGGACCACGAGGGGTTCATCCCGAGCAAGTACGTCCAGATGCTGGTGGGTGACAGCCCCGACCGCATGCTTCAGATGACCGGCTGGGGCGGCGGGGCGTTCGAGAGTTTCGCTCGGGCCGTGTGGCCCGTGTGGACCAACTTCTTCTCGGCGATCTTTGGGGCGTTCATGTATTTCGCTACGCTGACCGAGGTGCCCATCCTCCAGGGCCTAATCGGCGCCGGCATGGGCAAGGGGCCGGCCCTGGCACTGCTGCTGGCCGGTCCAGCCCTGAGCCTGCCAAACATGTTGGTGATCGGCAGCATCATGGGGGCCCGCAAGACGGTCGTGTTTATCTCGCTGGTGGTCGTGATGGCCACGATCTCCGGCATGATCTATGGAGCTTTCTTCTAGCCAAGGAGCGAACCATGTCCCGGTGCTGTCCGAGCAATCAGTCCGACAAGTCGGAGCAGTCTTCCTGCTGTGGCGGGGCCAAGGGCCGGACCGTGCTGCTGTACGCGTGCAGCGGGGGAGCGAACGTGGGGGAGGTTTCAGACAAGGCCGCCCGCGAGCTGATGTTCGCCGGGTGCGGCACGATGTTCTGCCTGGCCGGCCTCGGTGGCGACATTGACGGCATGGTCCAGACCGCCCGCGACGCAGACGTGAACGTGGTGATCGACGGTTGCCCGATGGACTGCGCCAAGAAGACCTTCGATCGGCACGGCATTAGGGATTACCGGCAGATCAAGGTGACGGACCTGGGCATCGAGAAGGTCAAGGGCGTCCGCTGCACCGATGAGCAGGTCGCCCGGACCGTTGCGAGATGTCGCGAGGTTATTGCCGGTAAGGGCGGGGGAACGCGTGAAGCGGGTGTTGATCCATCCCGAGCGTTGTATCAACTGCGACCCTTGCCCGGTGGCTGAGGCGTGCGACCGGAGGGCAATCATCCGCGAGTCGCCAGGTGACAAACCGTGGGTCGATTTCTATCGCTGCGCCGGGTGTCTCAAGTGCAAGCCGGCCTGCCCGGGCGAGGCCATTGAGGAGATCAGTCAGCCCTGCACCGGCTATGGCCGGATGGGCTGGTAGAACCGGCAGTAACACTGCAACGAAGGAGCCATTCATGTTGATTCAAATCCTGGGCACGGGTTGCCCCAAGTGCAAGAAGCTGGCTGAGAACGCCGAGTCGGCCGCCAGGGAACTCGGTGTCGATTACAGCATCGAGAAGGTGACGGACATCAACGAGATCATGAAGTTCGGCGTGATGATGACGCCCGCCCTGGCCGTGGACGGCCAAGTCAAAGTGGTAGGGAGAGTCCCCGATCCGCAGGCCATCAAAGCGCTGCTGGCCTGACCGCAGAGGCAATTCGCACCCAAGGAGCATTGTCATGAAGAGACTCGCAGGCGTTTCGGCTCGCGGATTGGCACTGGCGATTGTCCTGTTTGCGCTGCTGAACCAGCCGTTCGGGCAGCCGGCGTCGCGTGCGGCTGAGCCGGCGGGGCCGGTGCAGCCGGCGGTTACGCGGACCGGCGTGCCGAGACTGATCGACCTGGGTTCGACCGAGTGTACTCCGTGCAAACTGATGTGGCCGGCGCTGGAAGCGATGAAGACGGAGTTCGCCGGCAAGTTGGCGGTGGAGTTCATCGACGTCGGTAAGCGGGAGAACCTGCCGCTCGCCAGGCAATACGGCATCAGGCTCATTCCGACGCAGGTGTTCCTGGACGCCCAGGGCAAAGATCTGTGGCGGCACGAAGGATTCATCTCGCGTTACGGCATCCTGGACAAGTTTCGCGAGCTGGGTTACGGCTTTGCAGCCGACGCCCTCAAGCCGGCGTTCAGCCGCCTGGATGCCAAGCCCGACGCCCGACCCAAGGGCAAGACCTGTTACTTCTGCGACGGCGACATCGACGCCCGGACGGCCGTGGTGGTCAAGACCGACAAGGGGAACGTGCGGCTCTGTTCTCCGCATTGCTATTTCATCATGTATTCCTGCTTGACGGGGGACAAGGCGGGCTTTGAGGAGAAAGTGTCCGTCACCGATTGGGTCACGGGCGAGCTCGTGCCGTTCACCGAGGCGGTCTACCTCTACGGCCTGGACGAGAAGACCGGCCGGCCGTGGATCAGGGCGTTCGCCGACCGGACGGCTGCCGAGAAGGAGCGGGCCAGCGCCGGCGGCAGCATTCTCGGTTGGCAGGTGCTCGGGGAGAAGGAACTGGCCACGCGTTGCGGCTTCTGCGACCGGGCGGTCTACCCGGAGGACGCCGCCCTCGTGAAGATCGACGGCGTTTACAGTTGGGGCTGCTGTTCGCACTGCGCGATGGGCGTGGCCGCCCGAACCGGCAAGGACATCGAAGTCCGCCAGCGCGACCGGCTGACCGGCCAGATGATCGTCGTCCGGACGCTGGGCGGGTACGTGCAGTCCATCGAGCCGGCCACCGCCGTCGCCTGGTTTGGTAAGAAGAGGACGGCGGACGGCAAGTACGTCTCGGCTGGTTGCTTTCACCAGGGCTTCTTCACCACGCCGGGGAACCTGAAGAAGTGGGCCGAGCTGCATCCGAGCGAAGTCGGGGAGATGATCAGCATCGACCAGGCCCTTGGCGACAAGATGAAGATGACGGCCTCGCAGATCGCCAAGGCATGCAAACTCGGCGAGTGTGCGCCCAAGTGATTCGCTTCAAGGAGTTCCCGATGAAGACTGCAATGGCTGTTGCGATGAGATTCGCCTGTCTGCTGGCCGCTGGATGCACCGCCCAAGACCCGCCGGTGGAGTGGTCGGTGGCGCCGGCGTCCGGCGCGAAGGTGCGGGTGGTCTATGCCCATCGCACCCTCCGCTGCGTCTCCTGCCTGCTGATCGAGAAGCTCGCCCGGGAGACGGTCCAGGAGAACTTCGCCGACCGGCTTACCGACGGAACCCTGACGTGGCAGACGGTGGACTTCTGGCAGGACAAGCCGTTTGCCGAGCAATATGGGGTCGATTCCCCGACGGTTGTGGTCATTAATTGCGCCAACGGCCGTCAGGTGTCCTACCAGCGCCTCGACCAGCTCTGGGGGCTGAAGATGGACGGGGACCGGTTTCGGGCGGTGGTGATCGAGGCGGTGCAGAAGGCCCTTCGGGAGGCGCAGCGATGAAATCTCCGTGGCTGAGCGTCTTTCTACTGCTCGTGGCGGCCAGTGTGATCTGGTTGGTGACCCGAGGCGGCGGCGGGGGCCAATGTTGCAGCCTGCCGAGCGCCCTTGACCGCGGGACGATCTCCTCCCCTGATGCCGGGAGGCCGGCGGGACTGAGTGACGATCCGCCGGCCCCATCGACCCCCACGCCGGGCAGTGCCGGCTTGGCGGGCCGGCGTTCGGGCTTGCCCCGGCTGATCGACCTTGGCGCCAAGACCTGCATTCCGTGCAAGATGATGGCGCCGATCCTGGAGGACCTCAAGAAGACGCACGCCGACCAGTTCGTCACCGAGTTCATCGACGTGCGCGAGAACCCAAGGGCGGGCCGCGAGCACGGCATCGCCGCCATCCCGACGCAGATATTCTTTGACGCTTCCGGCCGGGAACTTTACCGCCACGAGGGCTTCCTGTCCAAGGACGCCATCCTGGCCAAATGGAAGGAACTGGGCGTCCCCGTCCACTGACAGGCGCCGGACGAGTGACGGATCAGACCGCGAGTCTGTGCAACACACTGGATCGGAGATGCAGATGAGAACCGCAGCCGCCATGAGCTTGATAATCGGCGTCCTTGGAATGGCCCACGCCGCCGCGGCAGAGAGCACGCCGGCGACTCAACCCGAGGAGGCGGTGTTGGATCAGCGGTTCCCCGGCTTGACAGCCGGTTGTCTTGCATTCGCTCGCCTGGAACAACTGCCGTCCGGGGTCCTGCTCCGCAGCGGGGAACTGACCGTCACTGACAAGGAACTGGCGTGCGAGATCGCCCGCGCCCCGGAGGCGTTCCAGGACGACCTTCGCCAGAACGCCCTGCTGGTGCTTCAGCAGATGGTTCACGAGCGATTGCTACTTGCCGCGGCCCGGCGGGACCTTGGCCCGGGGACGCCGGCAACGACCCAACCCGACGACAGGGCGATGCTGACCGCGTGGATCAAGCCCGTGGTCGAGAAGGTCAAGGTGGACTCGGCCGAAGTGGACCGGTTCTACTCCGATAACGAGGCGATGTTCGGCGGCGCCCAGCTCAAGGAGGTTCGCGAAGAGATCGAGCGCTACCTGCTGGACCGCAAGCAGGGCCGGACGGTCCGCGAGCACGTCCGCACACTCGGCCGGCGGATGCCCATCGCCCTGTCCGCAGAATGGGTCGTTGCCCAACAGAAGCTCTCGGCGGGCAACCCCATCGACCGTCTCCGGGCCAACGGCCGGCCGACGCTGGTGGACTTCGGGGCGCCCGGCTGCTGCGGGCCCGACAAGATGGAGCCCGTGCTCGGCGCCGTGGGTGAGCAGTTCGGGGACAAGCTGAACGTGCTGTTCGTCAACGTCCGCGAGCACCCGTTCCTGGCCGAGCGGTTCGGCATCGAGGATATCCCGGCCCAGGTTCTGCTCGACAAGGCGGGGCGGGAGCTGTTTCGCAACGAGGGCTTCATGGGCGAGGAAGAGTTGGCCCGGCGTATACGGGCCGCCGGAATCAAGTGACCTCTGACGCCGCCACAGGCGTGTCGCAGGAGGCTTTGTCGTGAACGGGAAGAAGGTATTGAGTCGGCTGCTGCTGGCCTTCGTGCTGGTCAGTGTCGGCGTGGCGATCGGCAGGACAATCGAACGAAACCGCTCGGCCGGCGGGGGGACAGTCCAGTCGGCCGACCAACTCGCCCCAACGACCCAGCCGACGGCCGGCGGCGGCGAGCGGAAGGTCATCGTCTACTACTGCCACGCAACCTTCCGCTGTGCAACCTGCAACGCCATTGAGGCTATGACCGACGAACTGATCCGCACCGAGTTCGCCGACGCACTGGCCTCGGGACGGCTGGAGTGGAAACCGGTCGATTACCTCCAGGACGAACGGTTGGCTGCACACTACAGCGTCGGCGGCAACATGATCGTCGTGGCTCGGTTCCGCGACGGCCGGGAGGTCGGCGCCCGACGGCTGGACCGGGTGATGGAACTGGCCAACGACCGGGCGAAGTTCTTGGACTACCTTCACCCAGCCATCGCCGAGTCGCTCAAGGAGGGAACATGACCCCGATCGCGGTCATGTGGGCGGCGCTGCTGCTGGGGCTGCTGACGTCGATCAGCCCCTGCCCGCTGGCGACGAACATCGCCGCGGTGTCGTTCATCGGCCGCCACGTCGGCAAGCCCCGGCGGGTGATGCTGTCCGGGCTGCTCTACACGCTGGGGCGGACCATTGCGTATGTAGGCCTGGGCGTGGCGGTACTCTACCTGATGCGGCTCGTCGTGGCGCCGGGCGGCCCTTCCGGGGCGCCGGCCGATGCCCGCGACGCCGCCGCCATCCTGTCCCGCAACCTCCAGGTCTACGGGCCAATGGTGCTCGGCCCGATCCTGATCCTCGTGGGGATGCTGCTGCTGGGGCTGCTGGAAGTCACAGCCGGCATGAATCTCGGCGGCCAGAGGCTCCAGGGCCGCGTGGCCAGGGGCGGAACGTTCTGGGCCCTTCCCCTTGGCATCATCTTCGCCCTTTCGTTCTGTCCTGTCTCGGCCGTCTTCTTCTTTATCGGGCTGATCGGCCTGTCCACGCAGCATTCCTCGCCGATACTCCTGCCGACGCTGTTCGGCGTTGGCACGGCCGTTCCCGTCATCGGGTTTGCGTTCCTGATCGCCTTTGCCAGCCAGTATGTAGGCAAGGCATTCAACGCCCTGTCGGCCTTTGACCGCTGGTTTCGCGTGATCGCCGGCGCAGTGTTCATTGTGGTAGGCGTTTACTACTGCCTGACCCACATCTACGGGCTGCCGCTGTGGCCGGGGTGAGCGGGGGTGGTCTTCATGGTTCACGCCCCATCATATTTGTCGACCTCGGGAATACGTCGAGCGTGATTATGCGCCGCCAGCGGACCGAAGGCAATGCCGCAGGCATGAATGGCCGTCGATGTTAACCCAGAGGCTGGTCTGGCCCGCCGCCCAGTTCGTCGCCCTTCCTTCGCGCCGGCCTAGGCATTCAGTCCTGAGGACCGTGGGCCAACTTGCACCGGTCTTCAACGGTTCGTTAGAATATGTCCCCAGGCGCCAAGTGTGTCCTTCAGTCGTCGGCCAAGCGGCTTGAGCGGAGTCGTTGGCAGCAGACCGTGACGGACGCCTGGGACATCTTGACAATCGTGGACAAGGCTGTCAGCGACTCGGCCAGAGCCGATGGTCAGAAATGGTCAGATTTTGGCGCGTGTGCCTCCACAGGCAGGCGATCGGGCCGCCGGACTTCCCAGCAGGGGCCCGACCTACTGACTCTGTAAGTAATTTCATGCGGGCAACTTAGACTTCTTCCGTCGCCGGTGTTGGCTGTCCCGCCGGATGCAGACCATAACGCTCTGTCGGACAATGACTTCTGGTGAGTGACCTGGAATCTCGCTGCGACTGGAAGGCCGGGCGGTGCAGTGGCCGGGTCGACCAGCCGAGCTCCGCAAGAGGGATGCCCCATGACAGACAGAGCAATTCCCCACTGGCTCAGCGAGTTCGCACACCGACTCGCCGGGCTGATTCGGAAGCACAATGGCGTGCCGGTCTTCCGTGAGAACCTTGAAGGCTGGACGGGCTACATGGAAGCCCAGATGCAGGGGGCCGCGGCCTAGGAGCGGCGATACTCCCGCTACGTGACTCGGGTTCGCAAGACGGAGGAACTCCGCGACCCGCGCGCGTTCCACACGCATCCGGTGACTGGCCGGACGGACGAGGGTCTGCGATGGTCCTGCCTTCAAGTCTTCGGCCAGGGGCTCTGGTGTTGGACCCCCGAGGAGTTTGAACGCCGTCCTGTGCCCCTCTTTCCTCTCCCGCTGCCGGCCGACCGCAGCTTGAACACAGCGGAGCGGTACGCCGTCCTTTCGGCCGTGCATGACGTGTGCTGCAAAGGCCGGGAGAAGATAGGTCCCTGGCCCAGGCCAGGGCCTGACGCCCAGCCAGAGGAGCAGAAGCGGTATCAAACCTACCGAATGCTACTGGATCGGGTGGCGGAACTGGGAAAAGGCGACCTTGCCGCACTCCGCGCCATGCTCGAAGACACCATTGCCATGCCCCACGATGCTCCACCGTCGCAGGCGGCCCTGGCGATGGCAGAGAAGATAGGGCAGGCCATCGGCCAGAAGCTGGCGGATGGGGTGGCGGCCTCGCAGACGACAGACCGACCCGCCACAGGAAAGGTTGGGAGGTGGAAGGAGCATGAGAAGGCGGTCCTGCGATCCTGGACACAAGCTGACTTGGATTCCGTAATCCGGCAGTACAAGGCCAAGAGGGCCGCGAGTTATGCCGACCTGGTCTCAGGTGTGAAGGCCGGCAGGCCCGGTGCCAAGAAGGCGGCCACGGCAGTCTTCGGCCGAAATGCGATTGTCAGGGCACTCGGCGTCCGCTCGCCCATCATGGTCAGCCGATCACCGACTTGGATTGAGATTGCGGAGGAACTCGGGTTTCCACTGGCCAGGAACAGGAGGGCCAAGGGAACTCGTCATACCGCGAAGGCCGGCAGGATTGGACATGACATTGCGATTGAAGCCGCATCCGAGTCGCCCGCCGAGGGGGCGGACAATGCACGGCCTGAGGCACAACTGGAGTCTGCTGAAAGGCAGGAGACCATCCGCCAGATCAAGCGGCTGGCCCAGTCCGGGAAGTCGGCCAAGCAGAAGGCAGACCGACGGGCTGCCGCGGAGGACCTCTATGCCAAGTTGCAGCGTGGCGAGGTCAGCGACGAAGCGGCCCGGCAGACGGTCCAGATGACTCTCGGTCCCGAGGATTTGCCACTTGTGGCTGACGATCTGAACCGCCTTCGGGGAGCAAATCAGAATCCGGACGTGTGAACACCGCTGCTTTGTGCCCACCTAAGAGTGGGCATGCCACCGAGGTTGGGGCCATGGCCGAGGCGGACGGCGCGGCCCTGTGGCAGCGCGGGTGGGCTGCGTTGAGAAGGGCGGCGGAGCGGCAGGCGGACCACCAGGTTGCCAATGAGCCCGCCCGGCGGTTCATCGAGTTGGTGACCAGCGCCCTGGCCTGTGGGCAGGCCCACCTGGCCGGCCGCGACGGCAACCCTCCAGACAATCCCGAGGCATGGGGCTGGCGGCAGCAGACCATCGGCACCGGAAGCTACGCGCGGAACGAATGGCACTCCCACGGGGACCGAATCGGCTGGCTGGACGGAGACGACGTGCTGCTGGATCCGGATGCCAGCTACCGAACCGCCCAGAGCATGGCTGGCGCCAACGGCGACGCCCTGACGGTGACGGCACGGACGTTGCGGAAGCGGATGGCCGAGAAGGGCATGGTGATCCGCCAAACCGAGGATGAACTCCTCTCCCGCCGCGTCCTGGAGGGTCGGGAGCGAAAGGTGCTGCAACTGGGCAAGGGCATCCTATGCACCCAACCCCGAGATTCCCGCATTTCCGGCGCGGACACCCTCCCAGGCATTGATAATGCGGTTTCCCGTGGGGAATCGACGCGGGAAAAGCCGGCCGAGACCGATGCAATCCCGCGGGAGAATCCCCCATTCGATGTCGCGAGCGGGCCAGGATTCGGCCTCGCCGTGGCAAATGCGGGAAATGCGGGAAAAGGTGCAGGGGATGCCCTCGGCCAGAAGGTGGTAATCGAGCTATGACACCGACCACGAGCACCACCGATATGATCGCGAATCTGGCCGCCTTGGGCATCGGGCTGACCGCAAGCGGCGGGCGCCTGCGCGTTGAGGGCCCCCCGGCCCTTCTGACCGGGAAACTGCTAAGCCAACTGGCGAGTCGGAAGCAGGAACTCCTGGAGGCCCTTGCCCTGACCGACCCGGCAGGGCAATCGAAGGGATCTGGCGAACACCTACTGAGCCCCGCTGACCTGTCGGCCGATTGGCGGGTCGATTGGGAAGAGCGTGCGGCCATCATGGAGTATGACGGCGGCCTGCCTCGCGAGCAGGCCGAGGCCCGGGCCTTCGCGGACATTCTGGCCCAAATGCGGCGCGCGGGCGCGCGACAACGGTGAATCGAGGTGCAGCATGAATGACAAGACGGTCATCGACAACCCGGCCCGACTGCTGACACCGCAAGAGGCGGCCCAATTCCTGGCTGTCTCGCCTCGGACGCTATGGGGCATGGCACAGCGCGGCGAATTGCCCATCGTGCGGATCGGCCGGTTGACGCGGTACGCCGTTGACGATCTGCGGACTTACATCGCCCGGCAAAGGCAACAGGCCAGGGATTGGGATTGACTAATGATTAAGGCGTGCTATCTCTGCCAACATGGGAAAGCAAACACGCAGCATGGCCAACCAAATCCGAGATGCAATCCGGGCCAGCGGTATCAGGCAGCGGGAGATTGCCGCCCGCATTGGCGTTACCGAGGCGATGATCTCCCGGTTTCTGGCCGGGCGAAGTTGGCTGGGCGAGCGGACCTTTGACGCCCTGGCCGATGTGCTGGGCTTGAAACTGAGCAGCAAGGCCGGCCGATCCAAGCGCCGGCGGACCCGAAAGGACGCGTGAACCATGGCCAGTCTCGTAAACGACCCGGACGGGCGACGGCGGATTCTGTTCAAGGCCGCTGACGGCAGCCGCAAGCCGATTCGGCTGGGCAAGATGAGCCGACGCGACGCCGAGGCTATCTGCCGCCACGTCGAGGCATTGGTCGCAAGCAAGGAAAGCGGTCAACCGCTGACCCGCGAGACTGCCGTCTGGCTTCGGGAAATCGGTAGCACGCTTCACGGCAGACTGGCCCGCGTGGGTCTGGTTGAGCCGCGATCCACTTCCACGGGCGTGAAGCTGGCCCCCTTCATCGACACCCTTATTGCCGGTCGCGTGGACGCCAAGCCCGGCACGATACGAAACCTGACGCAGGCCCGCGACCACCTGCTTGCCCACTTCGGCCAGGGACGGACGATTCAGAACATCACGGCTGGTGATGCCGACGGCTACCGGTTACACCTGCTCGGCCTGAATCTGGCCGAGAATACCGTTCGCCGGCTTTGCGGTGGCGCTCGCCAGTTCTTCCGGGCGGCCGTCCGTCGCGAATTGATCGCTCGCAATCCCTTTGAGGGCGTGCCCTGCACGATGCGCGGCAACCCGGCCCGTCAGCGGTTCATCACCCAGGCGGACATCGCCAAGGTGCTCGACGAATGCCCGGATGCCGAGTGGCGGTTGATCGTCGCCCTGAGTCGATACGGTGGCCTGCGCTGCCCGTCCGAGCATCGGATGCTCCGCTGGTCGGACATCGCTTGGGACAAAGGCACGATGCTGGTGACCTCGACCAAAACTGAACGCTACGAAGGCCGAGGGACGCGGATTGTCCCGATCTTCGCCGAGTTGCGCCCCTACCTGCTGGACGCTTTCGAGCAGGCCGAGCCGGGCGCGGAGTATGCGACACCTCGTTGCCGTGACAAGCGGGTCAACCTTCGGACGGCGTTCAAGCGGATCGTCGAACGGGCCGGGCTGGATATGTGGCCCAAGCCGTTTCACAATCTGCGGGCTTCGCGTGAGACTGAGCTTGCCGACGAGTTTCCCGAGCACGTCGTCTGTCGCTGGATCGGCAACTCGCGGCGGGTCGCGACCGATCACTACTTCCAGGTAACCGCCGATCACGTCGCCAAGGCCATCGCGGGCGGCGGGCGGGCCAAGAAAGCGGCGCAAAATCCGGCGCAGCAGGCGCACGCAGTGGCTCGCAACGACTCGCAGCAGCCCGTCGGCGCAAAGCAAAACCCCGCGAAATGCGGGGCTTTGCGAAATGATGCAAGTCATTGCGATAGCAAATCTTACAGATCAAAATACATGCAGAACTCGAACGGGTGCGGACGCATGCGGATGGCGTCGACCTCGTTGTCCATCTTGTAGCGGATCCAGTAGTGGATGACGTCCGGGGTGAAGACGTCGCCGGCCAGCAGGTACTGGTGGTCGGCTTCCAGGCACTCCAGCGCCTTCTCCAGGCTGGCCGGGGCGGTTGGGATGGTGGCCAGTTCGGAGGGCTCCAGGTCGTAGAGGTTCTTGTCGACCGGGGTGCCGGGCTCCAGCTTGTTCTGGATGCCGTCGATCATGGCCATCGTGATCGCGGAGAACGCGAGGTACGGGTTGCAGCTCGAGTCGGGAGCGCGGAACTCGAGGCGCCGGCTCTCGGGACGGTCGCTGTACATCGGGATGCGGATGGCAGCCGACCGGTTGGACGAGCTGTAGACCATGTTGACGGGCGCCTCGTAGCCGGGCACCAGGCGCTTGTAGCTGTTGGTCGTCGGGTTGGTGAAGGCCAGCAGCGAGGAGGAGTGCTTGAGGATGCCGCCGATGGCCCACAGGGCCTGCTGGCTGAGTCCGGCGTACTCGGTGCCGGCGAAGGTGTTCTTGCCTTCCTTCCAGATCGAGGTGTGCACATGCATGCCCGACCCGTTGTCCTGGAACAGCGGCTTGGGCATGAAGGTCACGGTCTTGCCGTGACGGGCGGCGCAGTTCTTGAGGATGTACTTGTAGACCATGACCGAGTCGGCCATGCGGACCAGTTCCTGGAAGCGCATGTCGATCTCGGCCTGCCCGCCGGTGGCCACCTCGTGGTGATGGGCCTCGATGCGGATGCCGGCGGCCTCCTGGAGCAGCGTGACCATCTCGCTGCGCAGCTCGTGGTCGCTGTCGGTCGGGGGGACGGGGAAGTAGCCTTCCTTGAGCCGGACCTTGTGGCCCTTGTTGGCCACTTCGTCCTTGCCGCGGTTCCAGACGCCCTCGAAGGCGTCAATGAAGTAGTAGCCCGCGTTGACCGTCTGGTCATAGCGAACGGTGTCGAAGATGAAGAACTCCAGCTCAGGGCCGAAGTAGGCCGTGTCGCCGATGCCCGTCTTCTTCAGGTAGGCGGCGCACTTGCGGGCGATCGACCGCGGGTCGCGGCTGTATTCCTTGCGCGTCCGGGGGTCCTTGACGTCGCAGATGATCGACATCGTCGTCTGGGACATGAACGGGTCGATCATGGCCGTCTCGGCGACGGGCACGATCAGCATGTCCGACTCGTTGATGGCCTGCCAGCCGCGGATGCTCGATCCGTCAAAGCCGAAGCCGTCGACGAAGCTGTCCTCCTTCAGTTCCTCGACCGGGCAGGTGGTGTGCTGCCACAGTCCGGGGAAGTCCATGAACCGAAGGTCGACGAACTTGACCTCGCGTTTCTTGCAAAGTTCCAGTACCTGCTTGGGAGTCACGATTCCGCTCCTTCACGCTGTGAGTGTTGTGGGGCGTCGCCCGGCCTGAGCCGCTCAGATCGCCGCGCCGCCTCGTTCCCCGGTTCTGATTCGCACGCACTCCTCCAAGGGGAGCACGAATATCTTGCCGTCGCCGGCCGCCTTGCCTTCGCCCCGGGCCGCGCCCAGGATCGCCTCGATGGTCGGCTCGACGTACCTGTCGTTTACCGCGATCATCAACTGCATCTTGTGGACCAGTTCGGTCCGCACCTCGCGGCCGCGGAAGTACTCAGTCACCCCGCCCTGCCTCCCGTGCCCCTCGACCGCCTGGATCGTGATGCGGTAGTTGTCGCCCTCGTCCAGCGCCTCGCGCAGCGCTGACCGCACCGCCGCCACCTTCTCGGGCCTGATGATCGCCACGATCAGCTTCATGGTCGCTCCAGACGCCCGGCCGCACCGGGCCCGCCAACTTCGACTACAAGGCGTCCAGGTGATAGCCCTGCTCGCCGTGCACGCTCAGGTCAAGTCCGTCCGCCTCCTGCCGATCGTCGACCCGCAGGCCGATCGTCGCCTTGAGCACAAGTCCGATGACGAGCGTGCCGAAGAAGGCGAACGCCGCGCCGACCGCCACACCCAGGGCCTGCTTGCCGAACTGAGCCACGCCGCCGTAGACCAGTCCGGTCGCTCCGATCGTGCAGAACAGGCCGGTCGCCAGGGCGCCCCACGCCCCGCCCACGCCGTGGACGCCGAAGCAGTCCAGCGAGTCATCCAGACCCGCCTTGCCCTTGAGTTGCACCGCGCTGTAGCAGAAGAGGCTTGCGCTGGCGCCGATCGCCATCGCCCACAGCGGGACAATGTAACCGGCCGCCGGAGTCACCGCCACCAGGCCCGCAACGATTCCCGACGCCATGCCGACGCTGGTCGGCTTGCCGCGGTGGAACCACTCGATCAGGATCCAGACCAGGGCCGCCGCCGCAGCCGCCGTCTGCGTGTTGGTGAAAGCCAGGCCTGCCAGGTCGCCCGCGACCGGCATGTCGCCGGCGACCGCGCTGCCGGCGTTGAATCCGAACCAGCCGAACCAGAGCAGCCCGGCCCCGGTCAGCGTGAGCACCAGGTTGTTGGGCAGGATAGCGCCGTGCGGGTAGTCGCGCCGCTTGCCCAGCAGCAGAATCAGCGCCAGCGCCGAGACGCCGGCCGAGATGTGCACGACCGTGCCTCCGGCAAAATCGAGCACGCCGCGATCCAGCAGCCATCCGCCCGGCGCCCAGACCCAGTGGGCCAGTGGGTCGTAAATGAGCGTGGACCAGAGCAGGATGAACACGACGTAGCTGGAAAACTTCATCCGCTCGGCGATCGCCCCGCTGATCAGCGCCGGGGTGATGATCGCGAACTTGCCCTGGAACATCACGAAGACCAGCTCGGGGATGTCCTTGCCGTCGAGCAGCTTGAGGTGGCTTATGGACTGGAGACCGACGTAGCCCCAGTCCCAGCCGATCAGGCCGAAATGATCAGCGCCGAACGCCAGAGCATAGCCGATCAGGATCCACTGCACGCCGATCAGGGCCATGGCGATGAAGCTGTGCATCATCGTCGTCAGCACATTCTTGCGGCGGACCATGCCGCCGTAGAACAACGCCAGGCCGGGAACCATCAGCAGCACCCGGGCCGAACTGGTGAGCATCCAGGCGGTGTCGCCTGAGTCCACCTTGATCGCCAGTGCCGTTAGAAGCGGATCGCTCATACTCTTGCCCACTGCCTCAAACCGGCGGCCAGGAATCAGCCGGCTGTCAAACGTTCAAAGGGGACGACGGGGATCAAAGGCCAGCCTGCGAAACTCAGTGTATGGCCTCTGAACGCGGCTCCCGCCGCCCCAGGTTAGGGTCATATCCGGCGGCCCATAGCCGCAACGTGATCGATACGGGTCCTCTGTTAGCAAACGGCGTACCAGTCGGAACAAGAGGTTGTTATGTATTCCGGTTAATAGATGCAAACCTATATGTCAAAGAGCGTTGGAAACCATTGCGGCAACCATCTCCGGCCCGCTCCAACAACGATGTTGAAGCCGGTTATGCGTACTCGTTAGGCAGATATGGCGAATCTAACAGGGCATGCTTAGTTTGCGATCACCACCGGGCCGGGCTCAGGAAGCGGAGCCCTCTCTCCTTCCGCCCACGCCGGGACAGCCAAGTCAGACGCCTCGCGCCCACCCGGTGTCGCCCATCCGACCGGCACTGCGTCGTCGGCCTGCACGCTGGGCGACGCGATACGAATCCGCGTCTCGCGGAAGCTTTTCTATTTCAATGGATTGTACCGATAGAAATTATTTTAATGCCGTAAGTCATTATCATTGCGAATACTTACGAATGCCTGGAAATAAGGCAAGTCACAGGTGTGTCATCCGGCATGTTCGGAATCCAGGCAGTCGCAGCCCAGGAGATACTGCACCCACGCCCTCAGGCCCTCTTCGCGCGTGGCTGGCGTGGCTGATCGCTGACCCCCTGGCTCGCCCAAACCTCCCGGCAGGCCCGCGATCAGCCCGGCCACCCGTTCGCGCTGCCGTCGGCAGAACAGGCCCGCGCGCAGGTCGGCCAGGTCGTTCGCGCCAACGGCCCGCCTTACCGCCGGCCGCAGCGATTCGAGGCCTTCTCCGGTCCGGGCGACCAGCCGCACGACCTCGCCTCCGCCCGCCAGCCGGGCCGCCGACTCAGCCGTCGCCGCACGCACGGGCCGGTCGCACTTGTTGATCGCGACGACCGTCGGCCCGCCCAGCCCCGCCAGCCGCTGCTCGTCGCCGCTCGCCAATTCCTCGCCGCCGTCCAGCACGACCACGCGGAGGTCAGCCGACCGGACCACGGGGTCGGCCAGCGCGACGGCCGCCGCCTCCAGGTTCCCGGCCCCGTCGCGTAAGCCGGCGGTGTCCACGAGTTCGCAGGCCAGCCCCGCGAGGTTCGCCCAGCGGGTCACGTAGTCACGCGTCGTGCCAGCCGACTCCGAGACGATGGCCGTCGACGCCCCGGCCAGGGCGTTGAGCAGCGTCGACTTGCCCGCGTTGGGCGGACCAACGATGGCCACGCGCACGCCGGCCAGCGCCCGCATCCAGCCGTCGGCCTCGCAGGCCAGTCTCTCAAGTTGAAGTCGGAGTTGTCCCCCCGCCGCCAGGCGCCCCGCGGGCCCGCCCTGCTCCGCCGCTGCCAGCCGCTCGATCGCGTCGCCCAGCAGTTCCTCCTGCGCCGCCAGCCACGCGACCGCTTCGCCCGTGCGGGCCGACACCATCGCCAATTCAACATCGGCCGCCAGGGCCGGGCGACGCCGTCCGCGGGCCTTGTGCAACGCCGCCGCCTGCCGCCAGAGTTCGTCTCGGCCGGCTTCGTCGCCGGCATCCAGCCGCCGGGCCCCAAGCCCCTGGCAGGCCGACACGACCCGCTGCACGATCCGCACCCCACCGTGCAGCGACAGTTCAAACCCCAGCCCCGCCGGCAGCGTCAGCAGCAGCCCCTCGTCCACGGCCTCGCCCGTGGCCGGATCGATCACGCAGCCGATCGCCAGCCGGTCGGCCTCGGGAAGGTTCGCCCGGTGTGTCGGCGCGAAGAGCTGCCGCACGACTTCCGCCGCCCCGGCCCCCCAGACGCGCACGACCGCCACGCCTCCCGCGCCCAGCGGCGTCAGCAAGGCCACCGTCGTCTCGGGTTGTGCGGGTCGCTCAGCCATCGTGCCCGGGTCCAGTCATACGCCCCCGCCGCCCGGCCCGCAAGCCCGATCCCCTGCGCGGAATTCAGGCATGCCCGCCGGTGTCGGCCACCGCGCGGGCCGCGTGTCAAAGTCCTATCTTTTCGCGCGGAAGTCCAGCATTTGCGTTCGGGCGTCGCGCCGAGAACCGGGGAATTCGCGCATCATCGACCGGCCGGAACGGAACATCGTCGAAGAGGAACCCGACATCGCGCGTCCGGCGGCGCCAAGAAGATAGGACTCTGTATTCGCCTGTATCTGCCCATATCTCCCGCCGCGCGCGACTTCGTAGCTCTCAACCGCCTGCGCGATCCTCAGGCAGCGGCGTCGACACTCAGACGCCCAGCTTGTGGATGCGCGTCAGACAGGCCGAGGCTCGCGTGCTCAGCGCCGTCGAGGCCCCATCGGGATTGGGGTTGGCGGCGGTGGCCGACACGATCGCGTTCAACTGCTCGGCCATGGTCTGGAGCAGTTGCTTTCGCGCCGACCCGAACGGCCAGGCGTGCTTGAGCGAGTGGTCCAGCGTCCGCTCAGCCGCGGCCACCACTTCTTCGTCCAGCGCGTAGCCGCCCGGGACGTGCGGGATCAACACGACGCCGAACCCGCGTTCTCCCCGCTGGTCGGCAAAGTCCCTGTCGCTGAACTCGGCCGGAACATAACCGGCACGCCACACGCGATAGTGGAACTCCTGCCTGGCCGACACCCCCCATGGAAACAGGATCGGCACGAAGACCCACCTGTAGCCGGGCTGGCTGAGCGTCTGCCCGGAGCGCATCGACATGATGGCCGTGTCGGTGATGTGGAAGACCGGTTCATGGTCCGGCCCGCCGCAGGGACCGACCATCCAGCCGACCGGCCCGGTGTCGTGCAGTTCGCGGACGACCACCGCCTCGGACAGCATGTTGCCGTCGGCCGCGCCGAACACGATGGGCCGCCTGACCGCGATAATGTTTTCACCGCACCCGGCCAGCCCCGCCGCCAACGCCAGCATCAACACGCAACAGGCTATTCGCACCATGATTCATCCCCAAGTCGCAGGTCTTCGAACACCTCTGGGCCGCCGGCGGCCCGAGCGATTGAGCGTCGGCACGCCCCCGTCACCCCTCGGCCACTTCCATCGCGATGCGGGACCAGGCATCCAGACGCGGGGGGTCGTGGCGGATCGTGCTGATGTCCTTCAGAATCATCTCCACCGAGCAGCCGTGGCGGCGGCAGATGTCTCGCGTCCGCGCCAGGTCCGCCCGCACCGCGTCGGCGTCGAATGTCTCGGTGGCCAGCAGCGCCGGGCTGGGCTTGCGCGAGAAGACGTAGTCCCCGTCGATGGCCGCCGCGCCGCGCTCCTGGTCGGCCCACGGGCTCATCGACACCTTGCGGACGCGCGGGATCATCCGCACCTCGGCCATCTTGCCGTCCAGCGGATCGCAGCAGCCGTAGTAGACCAGCCCGAATCGCCGGCAGATCCGCGAGGCGTAGTCCACCTCGAACTCCTTGAACATGCCCGGCGACACCGTCGAAAACATCTGGGCCAGCCCGTACATCCAGATGTCCCGCGTCCGCGGGCGGGCCGGGTCGTGGCCGCCCGCCGGCAGTTCGTCCGTCCACGCCCCCGTGCAGTGGATCAGGCTCTGCGGGCCGCACAGCAACCCCTGCCCCTCGAGCTGGTCCAGCAGCGCGATATAGCCGTCGGTCATTCGGCCGACCAGCCGGTGCATGTAGTCCGGCCGATCGATCAGCGCGAACAGCGCCCCCTCCACGCCCATCCAGGTCGCGATCGGGTCCCACAGCGAGAGGTGGGGAAAGTATCCCTCCGGGCGGACCTCCAGCAAGCCGTCGAACAACTCGTGGGCGACGCCCAGGCGGCGATCCGTCTCGGCCGGGTCGTGCGTCACGCGCGGCGTCCGCATCTTCTCCAGGTCGGCCTCGGTGGTGAACTGGTTCTCGTACTTGTGGCCGACGACGCTGTTGGTCGGGTCGGTGACGGCCCGCTGCTCGCGGACGTCAATGCCGAAGCCGGAGTTGTGGACGGCCTTGGGGACGCGGATGAACGGCTCGACGACCATGTCGACGGGGAAGTGCCGCCACTGATAGAGCGCGCGGCGAAGTTGCCGTTCGTAGTCGCGGCACTCGGGATCCTCGCAGCGCCGCGTCAGTTCGCCGGTCGGCTCCAGCTCATTCCAGCAGACCTGGTCGATCATGACCATCGGCCGCTCGCCCGCCAGGCCGTTCAGCCGCCGCCAGAGTCGGCGTTTCTCCTCATGCACCGGCAGCGCGGCGATCTCGCCCACCTGCCCAGCCAACCCGCGAATGATCTCTTTGTCGGACGCTCTCATCGGTGCGATCCTCCAGAATCCATTGGGTGCATCATAAGCTCCCGGCCAAGCGGTTGCGAGAGGTCCGCTGTCGCCGGGGCAGCCGGCGCAGTATCATGGCCGCCGGCAACGGGGGCAAGGAACGGCGATGAACATCCTCATGATCCAGGCCGACCAGATGACCGCCGGCGTGCTCGGGGCGGCTGGGCATCCGGTGGCCCGCACGCCGCGGCTGGACGCGCTGGCAGCCGGCGGCACGCTCTTCGAGTCCTGCTACTGCAACGCCCCGCTGTGCGTGCCGTCGCGGGCGTCGATGATCACCGGCCGACTGCCCGAGGCGATCGACTCGTTCGACAACGGCTCGGAACTGCCCGCGACGCGGCCCACGCTGATGCACCTGCTGCGGGCGGGCGGACACCGCACCGCGCTGGCCGGCAAGATGCACTTCATCGGGCCCGACCAGTTGCACGGCGCCCACGAGAGGCTGACCTGCGACATCTACCCGGCCGGCGTCGACTGGACGCCCGACTGGCGACAGGCCGAGCAACGCAGCGCCGGCCGAAGCGCCCGCAAGCTCGACCGCTCCGGACCGGCCGACTCGCCGACCATCGAGATGCGCTACGACGAGATGGTCGCCGACGCGGCGCTGAAGCACATGGAGACGCTGGCCGGCGACGGTCGGCCGTTCTTCCTGTGGGTTTCGTTCACGCACCCGCACGACCCGTTCGCAGCCGGGCGGGCGTTCTGGGATATCTATCGCGACGACGAGATCCCGCCCCCGGCTGCCCCGCCCGACGAACCGGCGCACCCCTACAACCGCTGGATCAACGTCTGCCACGACCTGGACCGCATCACGCCCGACGCCCGGACCGTGCAGCGGTCGCGGCGCGGCTACTACGCGATGGCCAGCTACGTCGACCATCTCGTCGGGCAGTTGCTGGATCGGCTGGACGCGCTGCGGCTGGCCGACGACACGCTGGTGCTGTTCCTCAGCGACCACGGCGAGATGCTCGGCGAGCATGGCATGTGGTTCAAGCGGACGTTCTGGGAGGAGTCGGTCCGCGTGCCGCTGATCGTGCGCGTGCCGGGCGACGCCGGCGGCCGCCGCGAGTCGGGCGTCGTCTCGCTGGTGGACCTGCTGCCAACGCTGTGCGAACTGGCCGGCGTCCGCGTTCCTGACGAGGTAGCGGCGGACATGGACGGCGACAGCTTCGCGGCGCTCGTGCGCGGCCAGGCGGCGCCCGGCTGGAAGGACCAGGCCGTCGGCGAATACCTGGGCGAGGGCGCCCTGGCCCCGATGCGGTTCATCCGCCGCGGGCCGATGAAACTGGTGGACGTCGTCGGGCAGCCGACGCTGCTGTTCGACCTGTCGGCCGACCCGCACGAGCAGCGGAACCTGCTGGCTGACGGCGCGGCCCCGCCAGCGGAGGCGGCCGACATGCAGCGGCGGATGTGGGAGGGCGTCGACCGGTCCGGCCTGGCCGAGCGGATCATGCGGGACCAGCAGCGGCGGCTGGCCATCCTGGAAGCGGTGGGTGACGAAACCACACGGCTGTGGGACTTCCCGCCGGCGCACTTCCTGGCCGGGCGGTAGGACCGGATTCTCGACGGACCCGTTCATGAGGGAATCGGGGACGCGCCGCGCCCGCGGCCGGCGAAAGGCGAACCGGACTAGGGGGTTCTTCAGAGGCGTCCATACGGAAATTCCTTACGGCTGTTTTTCAGTGTCGCGTTCTGACTCGGACGCCGCCGAAAAGGAGCCGCACCCCGCGCGGCAACCGCCGCTGCCATACCATGTTGCCTCTTAACTGGTTAGTACAACAGTTGTTGTGTTCGTCCGCACCGGAGTTCAGCGTGCCAACTGAGCGTGACGCACCCGCTGAATGACAGGCCGGGGTCGCAGAACGCGAAAGGCCGTCGATAGCTGGAGGCTCGCATTTACTTGCCCACAGCCTCAAGTCGTGTCAGAATAAACCTTGGAGCGTCGGGGGTTCCAGTAAGCGTTTGAAACTGGGACAGGACGACTCCTTCTTTTCCGGGGCGGGGACAACATGGATTCTGGCGCCCGGGGCAACCCCGAAGAGCTTTTGTGTCGGCGCATTGCGGAACCCCAGGCCACCGAGGCCGCACTACTCCGCCGAATCAGAGACCTTGAAACTTCTCTCGACATTGTCACCGGTGCATCCGCGGACAAGGCGCTCATGCGCCAGAACCGCGCCCGCGCCGCCACCACCGCAGTCAATCAGTTGATGGTCCGCGCCCGCGACGAGGACGAGATGCTCCAGGCCGCCTGCCGCGTCCTGGTCGACATCGGCGGCTATCGCATGGTCTGGGTCGGGCTGGCCGACGACGACGAGCAGCGGTCCATCTCCATCGCCGCCATCGCCGGGCATGAGGAAGGCTATCTCCGCGCCCAGAACCTGACATGGGCCGACGTGCCGCGCGGGCGCGGGCCGGCTGGCCTGGCCATTCGGACCGGAAAGCCGGCCGTTGCCCAGCGCATCGCCTCCGACCCGTCGTACGAGCCATGGCGCGCCGAGGCGATGAAGCGAGGTTACGCGGCCGCTGCGGCGTTCCCGCTGGCAGGCGAGGATCGCCCGCTGGGCGCCATCGTGTTCTACTCGTCGGAGGCCGACAGTTTCGACGAGCACGAGATGGGGCTGCTGGCCGAGTTGGCCGACGATCTGGCGTTCGGCGCCCGCGTGCTGCGAACGCGCAAGCGTCTGGACATCACGCAGGAGCAACTCCGCCAGGCGCAGCGGCTGGAGGCGATCGGACGACTGGCCGGCGGCGTCGCCCACGACTTCAACAACCTGCTGACGGTCATCATGGGCTACAGCGAGCTGGCGATGCGGACGCTGGGCCCGGACATGCCGATCGCCGAGCACCTCAAGGAGATTCACGCCTGCTCGCAGCGGGCGACGACGCTGACGCGGCAGCTCCTGGCGTTCAGCCGCCGCCAGATTCTCGACCCGCGCAACGCCGACCTCAACGAGATCGTCGCCGGCGTGACGCGCGTGCTCAAGCGGATCATCGGCGAGGACATCGACCTGAGCACGATCCCCACCCCGGACCTGTGGACCGTCCGCGTCGACCCGGGGCAGATGGAACAGGTGCTGATGAACCTGGCCACCAACAGCCGCGACGCTATGCCCCATGGCGGCCGGCTGATCATGGAGACGCACAACATCACGCTGGACGCGTCGTACGCCCAGACGCACCCGGAGGTCGTGCCGGGCGACTACGTGATGCTTGCGGTCTCCGACAACGGCTGCGGCATGAACGCACAGACGATGGCGCGGATCTTCGAGCCCTTCTTCACAACCAAGGAGAAGGGAAAGGGCACCGGCCTGGGCCTGGCGATGGTCTACGGCATCGTCAAGCAGAGCGGCGGGCACATCTGGGCCTACAGCGAACCGGGCGACGGCACGACGTTCAAGATTCTTCTGCCGCGCGTCCCCGGCCCGCCGGTCCCGCTGCCGGCGCGCGATCATCGCCCGGCCATTTCGGGGCGCGGGCGCACCGTGCTGGTCGTCGAGGACGACCCGCACCTGCGGCGGATCATCACGCACGGATTGTCTGCCAGTGGATTCAACGTGATCGAAGCCGCCAACGGCCCGGAGGCCATCGACCTGGCCGCCTCGCACACCGGCCAGATCGACCTGCTGCTGACCGACCTCGTGATGCCGCGGATGAACGGCCGCCAACTGGCTGAGGAATTCCGCAGGCTGCGCCCCGGCGCCGTGCCGCTCTACATGTCCGGCTACACCGACAACCTCATCGTCCACCAGGGCGTGCTGGACGCCGGGACGGCGTTCATCCAGAAGCCGTTCAGCGCTCAGAAACTCGTGGAGAAGATCGCCGGCCTGCTGGACGAACGCGACCGGCAGGACGCAACGGCCGGGGGCAATGTCGAATGACGAATGTCGAATGTCGAATTGAAGAGAGGGCCCAGAGCCGCCGTCCTCATTCGTCATTCGGGTTTCGTCATTGATTCGACATTCGACATTGGCCCGCCCCTTCACCGCTTGCCCATGCGGTCGACGTGCTTGCGGAAGGCGATGTTGATCCCCAGCAGCACCAGGTCAGGCACGACGGAGTCGACGAATTCGTAGGCCTGGGCGATCAGTTCTGCGTCGCCGCCGGTGAGCACCAGGTGCGGCCACTGCCCCAGTTCGGTCGCCATACGCTCGACGACCTCGCGGATCGTCCCCCCGGCCATGTAGAACAGCCCGGCCTGGATCGCCGAGACCGTCGTCTTGCCCCAGGGCCCGTCGGGGATCGCGCTGGTCACCTCCGGCAGGAAGGCCGTGCTCTGGTGCAGCAGCTTGGCGCTGATGCCGATGCCCGGACTGATCGTGCCGCCCAGGAACCGCCCGTCGGCGTCCACGCAGTTGATCGTCAGCGCCGTGCCGAAGCTGGCCACGACGACCGGCCCGCCCACCCCGTCGAACGCCGCCGCCGCCGCCAGTACGCGGTCGGCTCCGACGGCCTCGGGCTCGTCGACCGCCAGGTCCAGCGGCAGGTCCACCTCGCCGCCGACGCGCAGGATCGGCCAATCCACCTGACGCATGACCGCCCCGCAGACCCGGCGTTCGCCCGGAGGGTTCACCGAGCTGACCACGACGCGCGGCGCGGGCACGGGCGCCAGCGCGGCGATCGCGTCGGCCAGCGCCGACTTCAGTTCGTCGTCCGAAGCGTCGCCCGGCAGGTGGCTGACGGCGGAGAGCTTGCCTTCGTTGCAGGCGGCGATGCCCACGCGAGAGTTGCCGACATCCAGTGCGATGATGTTCACGCCCGTCTCCTTTCGGTCGCCGTCAGGTCGCCGCCTTGGCCGGCTGCTTGTCGGCCTGCACCATCTGCCACATCCGCTCGCCCAGTTCGCGAAGGCCCGTCCCGGCCACCGCGGAAATTCGCAGGCAGGGCCTGCCCAACTCACCCGCGACGCGGTCCGCTGTCTCGGCGGCGCCGGTCAGGTCCAGCTTGGTCAGCACCACGACCTCCGGCTTGGCCGCCAGCGCCCGGCTGTAGAGTTCCAGTTCGCGCCGGATCGCGCGGTAGTTGTCGGCCGGGTCCGAGCCGTCCACCGGCGCGGCGTCCAGCAGGTGGCAGAGCACGCGGGTCCGCTCGATGTGCTTGAGGAACGCGTCGCCCAGCCCGACGCCCTGGTGGGCGCCGGCGATCAGCCCGGGCAGATCCGCCAGCACCAGCCGCCGCTCGCCGACCAGTTCCAGCATGCCGAGCTGCGGCTCCAGCGTGGTGAAGGGGTAGTCGGCGATCCGCGGGCGGGCCGCCGACACGCTGGCCAGCAGCGTGCTCTTGCCCGCGTTGGGCAGGCCGATCAGTCCGACGTCGGCGATGAGCTTGAGTTCCAGGTGCAGCCGCCGCTCCTGGCCTGGCGTGCCGGGCTCGGCGTAGCGCGGCGCCTGCCGGCTGGGCGTGGCGAAGGCCGCGTTGCCCAGCCCGCCGCGCCCGCCGCGGGCGACGCAGACGCGCACGCCGGGGGCCGCCAGGTCGCAGAGCATCAGGCCCAGTTCGCCGTCGAAGACCTGCGTGCCGACGGGAACGGGCACGACCAGGTCGCGGCCGCTTCGCCCGGTCCGGTTGGCGCCCGAGCCGGGGCGTCCGCTCTCGGCCCGCCAGTGGTGTCGGCCGGCGAACTCGCTGAGGGTGCCCAGGCTGGCGTCGGCGAGAAAGACGACCGAGCCGCCGTTGCCGCCGTCGCCGCCGTCGGGCCCGCCGCGCGGAACGTGGGCCTCGCGGCGGAAGGCGATGCACCCGCTGCCACCGTCGCCAGCCCTGACGTGGATGTCGGCTTCATCGACGAACATGACGATCACGCCCCGCATGGGAAAGAAAACGGGCGGCCTTGGGATCGCCGCCCAAGGCCGCCCGGGATTCTCGCTGCGGCCTGCTCAGCCTTCCAGGACGATGGAAACCCGCCGCCCGGCGAACTGGACGCGCCCGCTCTTGAGGGCGAACAGCGTGTCGTCCTTGCCGCGGCCGACGTTAAAGCCCGCCTTGAACGGCGTGCCGCACTGGCGGACGATGATCGTCCCGGCCTTGACCAGCTCGCCGCCGCAGGCCTTGAGCCCGCGGAACTGCGCCTTGCTGTCGCGCCCGTTGCGGGTGGAGCCTTGTCCCTTCTTATGTGCCATGTCAGCTACTCCGAAACAGTCAGCCTGAACAAACCGGGTGGCCGTCAGTCGGCCTGCCCGCGTGAAGCCCCATATACTAGCGGGGTTTACCTCGAACAGCAACAGGATTTTGCCGGGCGACCGACGCAGCCCGGCTCACTTCTCGGGCATCTCTTCGGGCTGGGTCGCCGGGGCCGGCGTCATCGGATTGGCCGGCGTGGGGTCCATCGGCTGATCCAGGGCCGAATCGCCCGACGGGGCGGGCGCCGGCGCCGGCGCGGGCGGCGGAACCTTGGCCGGGCTTTCCTTGGTCGGCGTGCCCAGCGGCTGTCCGTCGGAGGTCTGGACCGCGGGCACAGTCTTGGCCTGGGCGGCCTCGGCCAGGTCCACCTGGACCTGGAGGTCCGGAGGCGCCTGCTTCATCACCCACGAATCGCCGATTTCCTTGACGGGGGGCAGTTCGTCCGGCCCGGTCTGGCCGGGCACGTCGAAGCTGATGACGCGGGCCTTCTCCATCCGGAGCACCGGGCGGACGCTCACCTTCGAGGACTTGCCCTGCGGGCTGACCAGCACGATCGTGCGGACGTGCGGGGAATACACCTGCGCGCCCTTGCCGTCGGGGGACAGCGGCTTGATGCCCGACTTCATCGTCAGCGTCTGGCGATCGCCGGTCAACTGGGCCAGGTCGGTCGAGGCCGTCGCCGGCCCGACGAACACGTATTCCTTGCCCACGTTGCGGACCTCGTAGTCCACGTCGGTGCCGGGGAAGTCGAGCTTCTTGGCCAGGCTGCTGACGTTCACCGCAGCCAGGGCGGTCTCGGCGTCCGAGCGGGTGGGCAGGTAGATCAGCGTCTGCTCGCCGCTGAGACCGCTGACGATGATCTTGAAGTGCTTGGGGTCGCGGTCGAGTTCAAAGATGGCAACGCTGTCCTTGGCGTTGTCGGCGCCCTTGAGCAGCTTGCCGGCGGCCTTGAGCGGATACTCCAGAAACCGGGCGTGGTGCAGCTTCTTGATTTCCTCGAACAGCGCCGGGCTGATGGCCAATTGGGCGTTGTGGGTCTGGAGCGCGTCATCCACCAACTGGAACCGCGGAAGCCAGTCGACTTCCTTGCCCGAGTTGTTGGTGACCGTGTAGACCATGTAGTAGTAGTAGACCGGCTTGGCGCGGCCGTTGATCTGCTTGACCAACCGCATCGGCGTCTTGAACTCCAGGTCGACTTCCCAGGAGTTGGCGACGATGGAGGGCTCGAGGTAGGAGTACTTCGGCGCCGCCGCGCCGGTCCCGTCCTGCGCCAAGACCACCGGGACCGCCGACAGCAGCCCGACGCTGATCAGCCAAAGCCCGCGCTTCATAGAACTCTCCTGCAAGCCGCATGGGTGCCTTGGGGCGGCCGGCGCCGCCTGCCAGTCCAGACTTTCATTGTAAGACGGGGCGGCGGACTGTCAACGCAGATTTCCCGCGAGCCCCCGGCGCAACTTGCGAAGGTCCAGACAGTTAACGGCAACGCTCCACACGCCGCTTTGACACTCACCGCCTCCGGCTTTACAATGACCGAACGGGGCTCGCGCCCCGGGGAGACTTCGCCGTCTTGACCGTCGCCCGCCCACAGCCCGACGCGCCGTTGCTGCACCTCTGTGCCGACGCCGCCGCCGCGGAAATCGTCCGCCGGTCGGCTGCACGCAGTCGGCTGAGCTATCGCCGGTTCGACGACGCCTTCGCACTCGCGCTGCACCTGCTGGGCAGCGTCCCGCCGCCCGGCACGATCCTGCTGCTGGCGCTGGACATGATGGCCGCGGTCGAGATGGACCTGCCCGCGTGGGCCGCGAAGCGATGGCCTGGCCTGCTCATCCTGGCCCACGGCGCCGCTGGGCGGCTGAACGGCAGCAGCGCCCACGTCCGCACGATCGCGCTGGCCGACCTGGACCACGCGATCCGGCAGGACGACACGCCGCCGGCGGCCCGGCCCCCCCAGCAGGTTCCGCAGACGCCGCCCGCTCCGCCCGCGCCGGACCTGACGCGCGACGAGGAGATCGACCTGCGGATCGACCAGGCGTTGGACGAGGAGGTCGCCCCGCCACCCGCGCCCCAGCCCGAGCCGCTCGCGCCAACGCCGCCACCCCTCCCAGCCAGTCCCGACAAGGGGCCGGTACGGCTGCGGCTGCACGCCCCGTCACCGCGGCAGAACCAGGGCCACCTGCTGACACCGGAGGAACTGACCGCCCTGCTCTCGGGCGGAGGGATCGACGATGACCTCGGCTGACACGGGACAACGCGATCTGCTGCTGATCGGCGGCAACGGCGCAGCCGTGGCCGAGATCGCCGGACACAACGGCTGGTCCATCCGCCGGGCGCCGACGGGATTCGACGCCCTGGCGATGCTCATGGACGGACCGGCGCCCGACGCGGTGCTGGTCGACGCCCAGTCGCAGCATCCGCGGGTGGGGGCCCTGCTGCGGTCGCTGCGGTCGGCCCGCGAGGGGCTGACGCTGTTCCTGCTCTCGCCGGCCCACCTGGAGCCGGAGGCCCGCCGGGCCGTCGCCCAGGCGCAGGCCGACGACTACCTCATCACCCCGATGGACGACGCCGACTGGCGGCGGTTGGCGGCCGACGTCGAGCCCGCGCCGACGCCGGCTGCGCGGCCGCGGGCTGCCCCGGCAACTGTTCCGGCGTCCCCCGCGTCCGAAACCCGCGTCCGCCGCGACGTTCCGATGGGCGACCTGGACCGCCTGCTCGCCGCGATGGATCAGCCGCTGGACGCATTCCTGTCGGCGGCGGCCCGCTGGGCGAGCGAATCGCTGGGCGGGGCGACGGTGCGCGTCCGCTGGTCGGCCCGGACGGCCCGGCATCCGATGGGCATGCCCGAGCCGCAGGGTCAACTGATCCCGCTGGCCGCGACCCTCGGCGGGGAGTCGGGCGAGATAGTCATCGGCGACGAGGGCGAAGTGCCCCCCGGGGCAGCCGAGGAGGTTGCCTCGGTGCTCCAGCGGATGCTGGGCCAGCGGCAGCGGATGGCGATGTTTCGGCAGATGGCGTTCACGGACTACCTCAGCGGGGCGCGGAACCGGCGGTTCCTGGTCCACTCGCTCCAGCGGCTGATCCCGCGGGCGCAGCGCGAGGGGTGGCAGCTCACGCTGCTCGTGTTCGACATCGACAACTTCAAGCACTACAACGACCAGTACGGCCACGTGGCCGGCGACGGGATCATCCGCGACATCGTCGCGCTGATGCGGCAGTGCACGCGGCCGCAGGACATCGTCGCGCGGATCGGCGGCGACGAGTTCGCGGTGCTGCTGTGGGACTCCGGCCCGCCGAGGCAACTCGGCAGCCGCCACCCCGAGGCCGTCGAGGCGGTCATCAAGCGGTTCCGCCGCGTGCTGGCCGGCCACAGTTTCAAGTCGCTGGGCCCCGAGGCCCGCGGCACGCTGACGATCAGCGGCGGGCTGGCGACCTTCCCGGCCGACGGCAGCGACGCCGACGCCCTGATGGCCCGGGCGACCGGCGGGCTCAAGTCGGCCAAACAGAGCGGCAAGGACCGTATCTGGATCCTCGGCCGCGACCCGGCGGGGGCCTCTCCGATCTGACATCGGACTTTGATTTTCTGGAGCGACGAATGCAAGCCACGTTGCGAACGGCCCTGTTGTTGATTTCAGCCGCCGGCCTGCTGTTGCTTGGCGGCGAACCTGGCCCCGCGCCGGTGCGGGCAGCCGACGGCGTCAGACCCGGCGACGGCGGCGTGACCGTGTCGCTGCGGAGCCTGACGATCCAGCGCCGGCGGGAGTACACCGCCAACGGCAAACCGGCCGCCACGCAGACCGGCATGACTGCGGAGCTTCTCGTCCAGACGCCGTCGACGGCCCAGCCGATCGAATACTTCGAAGTGAAGCTTGACCGCGCCCAGGACGACGCCGGGCACGAACTGGTCCAGGCCCGCAGCGCCGGGTTCTTCGGGACCCAGCGGTCGTTGCTGGGCCCGCGCGAACGGGCCGACCATGCCTTCACCGCCGAGTTGCCGGCGATGGCCTGCCCGGCCGACGGGGCCCGGCGGCTGGGGACGCTGAGCGGGTCGCTGAAGGTGCGGCTGGCCGGCGACATCCGCCAGGTGCGCATCGCCGGTGCGATCGGGCGCCGCGGCCAGACGCTGAAGCCCTCGCAACTGTCCGGCGTCGAACTGACCATCGCTCGCGACACGGCGCCCAACGTGCTGACCGTGACGGCCGCCGGGAAGGTCGACGCGCTGGTCAACGTGCAGGTCGCCAACGCCGCCGGGCAGATTGTCAATCTCGAATCGACGGCCTACGGCCGGCAGGGCAACACGCTGACCTGGACGCTGACGGCGTCCGCTCCGCTGGCGGCCGACACGCAGTTGCTGCTGGACACGGCCGACCGAACGTGGGAGGTGCAGGCGCCGTTCGCCTTCCACGCGATCGAGCTGCCCTGACTATTGCACCCCAGGCGTGCGGGGCCGGGCGGCCGGCAGAGCAGACGGCCACGCATGAACAGAAGAACCCTCACTCCTACCCCTCTGCCTGGGAGGGCGAGGGGTGGAAGAGCGGCCGCCTGAAGCGATGTCCGCTTTCGCGCCCGGAGATATTCCATGCCGCGTCTGGCCACCATGACCGCTGCCGATCTGGCTGAGCAGCTCATCGGCAAGTGGGACTTGCGGTCGACGACGCGGGCCAACGCGTGGGAGCGGATGACGCACTTCCTCCGCTTCGCCCTGTCTGACGGGATGGACCTCTCCGAAGCCCGCGTCGTGCTCGACGACGGCGGCCAGATCGCGTGGTTCTGCATCTGCGTCCACAGCCCGGGGCGGACCGGCCTGCTCGTGCTGGGCCCGACGAACGAGGGCGCCGTCGACGCCGACGCAGCGGCGGCCGTGCGAGCCCTGGTGGCCGACGAGGGCGGCCGTGGGATCGGACTGGTCCAGGCCCTGCTGCCGCCCAGCCAGCGGGCCGAAGGCCGCCTGCTCCGGTCATCCGGCTTCACGAACCTGGCCGAGCTGATCTACCTGGAGGGCGAGCTGGCGGCCGCTCCGGGGGCGTCGTCTGCCGGCTTGGGCGAGGCCGTCACCTTCACCGAAGCGAGCAGCCCGCTGTTCGCCGACACGATCCAGAAGACCTACGAGCAGACGCTGGACTGCCCGGGGCTGGAAGGCCTGCGGCGGATGGAGGACATCATGGCCGGGCACCGCGGCAGCGGGAAGTTCCGCCCGGACCTCTGGTTTCTGTTCGGCCAGCCGGGATCGCCGGCGGGCATCGTGCTGCTGAACGAGGTGGCCAACCAACTCGGCGACACGGTCGAGCTGGTCTACATGGGCGTCGTGCCGGCGGCGCGCGGCCGGGGGCTGGGGCGCGGGATGCTGGGCTACGCAATGTCGGCGGCGGCACGGGCGGGCTATCGCCGCATACTGCTGGCGGTGGACTCGCTAAACGAGCCGGCGATCCGTCTCTACCGCGTGTTCGGATTGTCCGAGACGATGCGGCGGATCGCGTGGATCTGCAGGACGACTGAGGGGTGAGCGGGCGGAAGCGGATCAGGGCGTGTTAGCCTTCGGCTTGGGCCGGGGCGAGAAGACGCGGACGGTGTTTCGCCCGGCGGTCTTGGCGGCGTAGGCGGCCTTGTCGGCGGCCTGGATCAGTTGCCCCCCTGCCCGGTACGGGCTGGCCAATCCGTCATAGCTGGAGACGCCGACGCTTATGGTCAGCGGCCAGGGCGCGCCGTCGTCGCCGAGGTCCACGGGGGTTGCCTGCACGGCGGCGCGGATCTGCTCGGCCAACGCGACCGCGGCGCCCATTGCCATTTCAGGCATCAGCAGCACGAATTCCTCGCCGCCGTAGCGAGCGACGGCGTCCATCGGCCTGGCCCGCCGCTTGAGCAGCTCGGCCAGGTGCTGGAGGGCGCGATCGCCGGCGGCGTGCCCGCGGGTGTCGTTGATCTGCTTGAAGTGATCGGCGTCGATGAAGAGGACGCTGAGGGGGCGGTTGAACTTGCGGGCGCGGTCGAACTCGGTCTCGATGGTCGATTCGAGCTTGCGGCGGTTGGCGACGCCGGTGAGCCCGTCGGTTTCGGCCTCGACCTTGAACTGCTTGGCCTGCATCTGCGAGCGAAGCGTCAGGTCCTGGAGCGTGGCGCTGGCCTCGGCGAGGATGTCCTCGTAACTGTGCATCTGGCCGATGTTCATCTCGAACAGCTCGGCCAGTTGCCGGGTGTTCTTGCCTACGTCGGCCAGCAGGTCGTCCAGGACGGCGGGCCCGACGCTGAAGACCTTGCCGCCGTAGTTGTGGACGTGGCGGACCATCTTCCTGGCGTCGTGGCCCATGAAGACCTCGGCGCAGAGGCTGGACAGCCGGACGATGTGGCAGAACTGCTGGTAGGGCTTCTGGGCCTGCTCGGGACGATGGTGCCAGCGGATGGTCTGGGCGAGAATGGCCGGGAGGTTCCACTGCTCAGCCAGCAGGAGTCCGGCCTCGCAGTGATCGATGCCGAGGGCCTCGCGCTCCCTCTTGAGCAGCGAGTGGCTCCAGTTGGGCAGCTCGCTGAGGATTTCCAAATACGGGTCGCCGACGACCTGCATGAGCGTGAGGATGCCCATGTCCTGAAGCAGGGCCGCGAGGAAGACCTCCTCGCTCTGGGGGACGCCCATGCGCTGACAGAGCAGGCTGGCCGATGCCCCCGAGTAGAGCGACCGACGCCAGTAGGCGATCTGGGTCTTGCCGCGCAGCCCGCTGCTGGCCAGACCACCGACCAGGCTGAACCCCAGCACCAGCGTCTTGACCGCCTCGATGCCCAGAATGACCAGGGCCGCAGAGATCGTGCTGACGCGCTGGGCCAGCCCGTAGAACGGTGAGTTGACCGTCTTGATGACCTTGCTGGTCAGCGCCGGATCGTTGCTGACCAGGGCGGCGATCTCGTGAAGGTCGATGTCGTCGGAACGGGCGATCTTGAGGACTTCCATCGCCACCGTCGGGATGGAAGGCAGGTTGTGGCAGCGCTCAATCTGCTTGATGATGCGGTCGCGGTCCATCAGGCTCTTTCCCCGATTGCTTGCAAACGATGTATGACGGCTTCCTGGATACGCTCAGGTGGCGAGTTCGACCGGGAGCGAAACCGGCCGTGGGCCGCCATAACTGCGAGGAACTACGTCACAGGTGCGAACAAGCCCGTCGGGGAACGACGCCAGAAACTCAAGTGCCTATCCAGGTGCATTCGCCCATCGTCCAACTCACCGCCTAAAGTATCGTCGCTCGCGCGGACAAACTTGAAATCTATCGCGGTACTAACTTCCCAGTAGAGAAAACGGCCATCGCGCCGGTCTCTCGCGCGGCCTTGGCGGGGCGGGCGGCGGCTGATAGAATGAGTCGGCTGCACTGGAAGCTGGTTTCAAATTCCAGGCCCGGCCGGCGCCGGGACGCGGCCGATTGAGGTATCCATGAGCGATCGCAAGCCCGCCAAGGCCCTGCTCCTGGGCCTGGGACTGGACGGCTGTGACGGCCACACCCGCATCACCCGCGGCGAGAACTTCCGCCTCGTCGGCGGCAGCCACGAAACCCACGAACGCATGCAAGAGACGGCCATCAAGATCAACGAGAAGCTGGCCGGCCGCGGCAAGGCCCTGCACGAGGTCTCGCGCGACGAGTTCATGGACATCGCCCGGGACGCGGGCCTCAAGTCAACCTGAGCCGCCGCGGAGCCGGCCGACCCCATCTCGTTCTCGACTGCCGGCGCAGGCCTTGGATCGGGAGGCTTCATCCGATGGCGCCGGCGACCTGAAATGTCCGATAGACAATGTGCGGCGTCGTTCGCCTCGCCGTCGCCCGCCGCTCCGCTGGCGGGGATTCGCGACATGGGCACGCCGACGGGCCTATGATTGCCTGCAACGCCGCGTGGAATGCGACTATGCAAAAGACGCTCATTATCGTGATGCTTTCGACGATCGGCCTGGCATCCGGCTGCGCCCAGCCGCCCGCCCCGACGCCGGCGGACGTGCCGCAACTGGTCCTGATGGACCGCGGGCAGCTCGTCCTGTCCGACATGCCGTGGCAGTATCACGACATGCCTGGCCGACAGATCCGCACGCCGCACTACCGAATCTTCACCACGCACACGGACCCCGAGGTCATCGAACGGCTGCCGCAGTTTCTGGAGACCGCGTTCCTCCACTACCAGAGCACGTTGTCGGCCAGCCAGACGCCCAGCGGCCCGATGGACGTCTACCTGTTCGGCGAGCGCAGCCAGTGGGACAGCTTCACCCGCGAGTTCACCGACGAGCGGTCGGCGCAGGTCTACCTGCGGATCCAGGAAGGCGGCTACGTCGACCACGGGACAGCGGTGTTCTACGACATCCATCGGCTAAAGACGTTCGCGGTGACCGGGCACGAGGGGTTCCATCAGTACGTCGCGCACTTCTGCCAGTATCGCCTGCCGGCATGGCTGGACGAGGGGTTGGCCTGCTACTTCGAGGGGTTCCTGTGGGACGGCAACGTGCTGCGGTTCCAGCCGACCCGCAACCTGCTGCGTCTGCGGGCGCTGCGCTACGGGTTGACGCGCCGGACGAATCTGCCGCTGGCAGAGCTGCTGAGCACGCACCCGGGCAAGATCATCGGCGAGCGGGCCGGCACGGTGTCCAGCTACTACGCCCAGCTCTGGGCGCTGGTGCAGTTCCTTCGCGAGGGGCCCTATCGCGAGGGGTTCGCCCGCATGCTCGCCGACGCCGGCACGCGGCGGATGCTCCAGCAGGCCGCCGCCGCCGGCTGGTCGGGGCAGTCCGACGACTTCGGCCCGTCCTTGTTCCGCCGATATATCAGCACGGACGTGGCGGGGGTCGAGAAGGAATTCCAAGACTACTGCTTGAAACTTGCCCGCTTCTGACGTGAGAATCTCTTCGGGACTCTAACAGAACCTGCGCGGGTTGCGTGTAGGTTCTGTTAGAGCCCCTAAAGCCATGTTCGGGCCCCATCCGCTTACTTTCGCGCGGCTCCCATGCTGATCTGCCACGTCATCACGCGATTCATAGTGGGGGGGGCGCAGGAGAACACGCTGCTCACCTGCGACTACCTCCAGCGCCAGGGGCACGACGTCGTGCTGCTGACCGGGCCGGCCGAGGGGGCCGAGGGCTCCATGCTCGAACGCGCCCGCGAGGGCAGCTTCCGCGTCGAGGTCGTCGACGGGCTTCAGCGGAGCATCAACCCCCTGCGCGACCTGTCGGCCTACCGCCGGCTGCGCAGCCGCCTGCGCCGGATGCGGCCTGACATCGTGCACACGCACTCGTCCAAGGCCGGCGTGATCGGTCGACTGGCCGCCCGCGACGCCGGCGTGCCGCACATCGTCCACACGATCCACGGCCTGCCGTTCAACCGCCTCCAGTCGCCCTACGTCAACGCTCTCTACGTCCGGCTGGAGCATCACGTCGCCCAGTTCACTGACGTAATGCTGGCCGTCGCTGACGCGATGATCGAGCAGGCTGTCGCCGCCGGCATCGGCCCGCGGTGGCTGTTCCACACTGTCTACTCCGGCATGCAGACCCAGCCGTATCTGAACGCAGCCGACCATCGCGATGCCATGCGTGCCAAGCTCGGCTTCGGCCCGCGCGACGTGGTCATCGGCACGATCTCGCGGCTGTCCCCCGGCAAGGGCCACCCGTCGCTGGTTGACGCCATGCTGCCGCTCGCGTCCACGCCGGGCACGCTCAAGTTCCTCTGGGTGGGCGACGGCCCGCTTCGGCCGATGCTGGAGGATCGGCTTTCCCGGCTGGGATTGGCCGACCGCGTCACGCTCGTCGGTCTGGCCCCGACCGAGGACATCCCGGAGTATCTCTCGGCGATGGACGTGCTGGTCCACCCCAGCTACTGGGAGGGCCTGCCGCGGACGCTGCCGCAGGCGCTGCTGGCCGGCTTGCCGGTCGTCTCGTTCGACATCGACGGCGCCCGCGAGGTCGTCCGCAACGGCGAGAACGGGTTCCTCATCCGCCCCGGCGACGTCGAGCGGCTGACCTGGGCGATCGAGACGCTTTATTCCACGCCGGGCCTGCGAGAGAAGATGGGCATGCGTTTCCGCGAGCAACTGGCCGATCAGTTCGACGCCGAGCGGATGGGCGAGCGGATTCAGCAAGTCTACCGCGACCTCGTGCAGGGCCGCTATCGCCGCCCCTGCCTCGCGAACCCCTGAAATGTTTCAGCCTCTGCTCCGCGTCCGCAACGCTTGAGGGCTCACCACGCGCCGGTCGCAGCGGCCATCGCCTCGCGGCACTCAGCCACCAGGCCCGCGTCGGGTGTCGGCAGATCGTCGCACGCCGCCGCCCGCGGGTTGGCGAACAGGACCGCCGGCACGGGCAGCGGCTCGCTCAGCGCGTTGTAGACCCACTCAGCCAGCAGCTTGAGGTTCAGCACGTCCAGCGCGTTGTAGCCGAGCAACGTCGGCAGAGCCCGGCTGTCGCCGGACTCGTGCCGAGACCAGAGCCACACCGCCGCCATGCCGTCGATGCCCTCCAGTTCCCGGCGCGACAGGCCCAGCCGATGCTCGATGGCCTTGAGCCCGCCCCGGAACCCCAGCCGCGCGAACGGATACCGCAGGTCCAGGTGGGCGGATGGTCCCGGCAGCCGGGCGAAGTGGCGGCCGAGAACCGGCCAATCGAAGCTGCGCCCGTTGTAGGTCACCAGCAGTTTCACGCCGACCAGGTGCAGGGGCAGTTCGTGCAGGTTGCGGTCGCGGACGAAGAAGTGCGTCCGGCCCTGCCGGTGCAGTACCACGGTAGTCGGCCGCTGCTCGTAGCTGCCGTCGGTCTCGATGTCGAGATAGGCGGCCTGCTCGTGGAAGTCGCCGAACAGACGCCAGGCCTCGCCGGCAGGCAGGGCCCGCTGGAACCATCCGGCGTCGCCGTCGGCCAGCTTCCGCACCGACGTCTGGACGCCCCCGGCCAGTTTGTCCCACCGCCGCGACGACAGGCCGAACCGCCCGGCGGCCCCGGGCCCGTCGCCCAGCCGATCCCACCCGTCCAGACCCGCCGACCAGAGCTGACGCTCGGTCCGCTGCCCGACGCCCGACAGATGGATGAAGCTGTGGCGAAGCATGGAACCTCCGCAGGCATTCTACAACCGCCGGGAACGGAGTGGAACGGCGTCAAAATCCGCGGCAGGGCCTTTATTTCTTTTCGCACCGGTGACATACTGTTGACACTCAGCCGGGGTACAAGGGCGGTTATTTGTGGGAAGTCGCCGATGAGTGTCAGCAGGATTCATCGACTCCTGCGGCTGATTACCCTTCTGCGTTCCGGGCAGGGCCCGAACGTCACTGAATTGGCCGACACGCTGGGCATCAGCCGCCGGACCGTGTTCCGCGACTTGAACATGCTCGAGTTGGCCGGCATCCCCTACTACTTTGACGAGCAGACCTACGGCTATCGGATCGCGCCAACCTTCTTCCTGCCACCGGTGAACCTGACACTGGAGGAGGCGCTGGCGCTGATGGCGCTGATCGGCCAGACCGGGCAACTGCCCCTGAGCGACCTGGCCCGCGAGGCCGGCGCGAAGATTCAGTCGATCCTGCCGCGGTCGATCCAGGGCGAACTGGCCAAGGCCCTGCCGACGATCCATGTCGCCTGGCCCGCGCAGGCGAGGCACCAGACAGTACCGGCACGGTTCGACGAGGTGCAGAAGGCCATCGTCGAGACCCGCAAGGTCGAGATCGCCTACGTCTCGTTCTTCGAGCGCGGGCAGATCGTCACGGAGCTTTCACCCTATCGGCTCTTCTATTTCCAGCGGGCGTGGTACGTGATCGGCCACTCGAGCCTGCACAAGACCGTCCGCACCTTCAAGCTCGGCCGCATCCGGCGGCTGACCCCGCTGGGCAGGCTGTATGTTCCCGACCCGGACTTCAGCGTCGAGAAGCACCTGGGCAACGCCTGGGGCATGATCCCCGAGGGGCACGAATATGCCGTGCGTCTGCGGTTCTCGCCGATGGTCGCCTCCAACGTCGCCGAGGTTGTCTGGCACCGCACGCAGAAGGTCGAGTTCGCCCGCGACGGCAGCGCGGAGTTCACCGCCACCGTCGACGGGCTTTCGGAGATCAGTTGGTGGATTCTCGGCTACGGCGACCAGGTCGAGGTGCTCGCCCCGGCGGCCCTGCGAAAGCGCGTGCGGGACATGGCCAAGGCGGTCGTCGCCCGCAACGAAGGCCGGGCCGGGGAGGAGTCCTGATGCGCGCGGTCGTCCAGCGTGTCAGCCGCGCCGAGGTCCGCGTCGAGGGCCAGGCCGTCGGCGTCATCGGCCGGGGCCTGCTGGCCTACGTGGGATCGGCCGTCGGCGACGGCCCGCAGGACGTGCAGTATGTCGCTGAGAAAATCGCCAACTTGCGAGTGTTTCAGGACGATAACCGCAAGATGAATCTTTCGGTCCGCGACGTCGGAGGCGGCGTCCTGGTCGTGCCGGCGTTCACGACGATGGCCGACGCCCGGCAGGGCCGCCGTCCCGCCTTCGTGCACGCGGCGGCGCCCGAGTCGGCTGAACCGGCGTATCAGGAGGTCGTCGCCGCCCTGCGGGCCGCGGGCGTGACGGTCCAGACCGGACGATTCCGCGAAACGATGGAGGTCGACAGCGTCAACGACGGTCCGATATGCGTGCTGCTGGACAGCACGAAACTGTTCTGAGTTTGTTACATCTTGGGGATCACCGGGAACGATTGCGTGGCGCGACGTTCCCGATCCCAGGGCCTGCCCGACCAGACCCCGGATGAATGCGGACCCCCGACTTCCGGGCGCCTGTACGGCAGGCCCACTTTGCGCGCTCCACGCTGCACCCCTGGCGCTGGCGTTTTGTCTGGCTGTACGGTTAAATGGGCTCCGTGAGGAGAAGCCATGTTTACCGGTATTGTACAACTCGCCTGCCCCATCGTCCGACTGGCCGACCACGCCGGAGGCCGGCGGCTCACCGTTGACCTGGATGGCGCTCTGGCCGGCGAGCCCCTGGCTGCCGGCGAGTCGGTCGCCGTCGACGGCGTCTGCCTGACCGTGGCCGGCATCGACCGGACGCGCGCCGACTTCGACGTGATCGCCGAGACACTCAGCCGGACCATGCTGGGCCGACGCCGCACCGGCGACCGCGTAAACGTCGAACGGGCCCTGCGGGCTGGCGACCGCCTGGGCGGCCATATCGTCCAGGGCCACGTCGACGGCGTCGCGACGCTGTCCCGCGTCGACCGCAGCCCGCGCGAGGTGAAACTCTGGTTCGACGCCGGCCGCGACCTGCTGGCCGGGATGATCGCCAAGGGCTCGATCGCCATCGACGGCGTCTCGCTGACGCTGGTGGACGTGGAGTCGGCCGCCGGCCGGTTCAGCGTCGCCCTGATCCCCACGACGCTGGAGGTGACCACGCTGGGCCAGCGCCGCGCCGGCGATTTGGTGAACATCGAGACCGACATGGTCGGTAAGTGGATTCGCAGCTACCTGGCGCAGATGCTGGGCGACGGCGTGGGCGTGACAGCCGAGAAGCTGCGCGAGGCGGGCTTCATGTGAGCGATGTCGGGGGATTGGGTGAGCGGACGATGGACAGCGGCGACGGACAACGCAAGCCGGTGGTCGCAATCACCATGGGCGAACCGGCCGGCATCGGCGCGGAGGTCACCGTCAAGGCGCTGGCCGACCCGGACCTCCGCCGCCTCGCCCGCTTCGTCGTCTACGGGATGAACGAGCAGCTCACCTACGCCGCCGACCTGGCCGAGATCGAGCCGTTCTGGTGGCGGGTTCCGCCCGGCTGGCCGGCCGAGACCGACCGCGACGTGGTCGTCGTCGATTACGACGAATACTCGATCCTGAGCACCTCGCTCCGCCAGCCCTCCAAGATCGGCGGCGAGGCGTCGATGCGGTTCTGCGAGGACGCCATCGCGGCCGTGCAGGTCGGCCAGGCCGACGCCCTGGTCACCGGGCCGATCAGCAAGGAGTCGTGGAAGCTCGCGGACTTCCCCTTCCCCGGCCACACCGAGCTGCTGGCCAAGCGCTGCCGGACGCGGCAGTACGCGATGATGTTCGCCGGTGGCCCGCTGCGGGTCGCGCTGGCGACGATCCATGAACAGCTCTTCGAGATCCGCAACAAGTTCACGATCGGCTGCGTCTACAACCCCATCGAGCTGCTGGACGCGGCGTTGCGCGACTGGTTCGACCTGCCGCGCCGCCGGATCGCGGTGTGCGGCCTGAACCCGCACGCCTCGGAGAACGGGCAGTTCGGCGACGAGGAGGCCCGGATCATTTCGCCGGCCATCACGATGGCCCGCGAGAACGGCATCGACGTGGAGGGGCCCTTCCCGGCCGACACGCTCTTCTGGCGGGCGGCGCAAGGGCAGTTCGACGGCGTGGTGGCGATGTATCACGACCAGGGGCTGATCCCGATCAAGCTGCTGGCGTTCGATGACTCGGTGAATCTCACCCTGGGTCTGGGCATGGTGCGGACCAGCGTCGATCATGGGACGGCGTTCGACATCGTCGGGCGCAACCGCGCCAACCCCGGCTCGATGAAGGCCGCAATCCGCATGGCCGTCGATATCGCCGCCCGGCGAATCGGCCGACAGGGCTGAAGAGGAGGATTCACCACAGAGGCACAGAGACACAGGGGGTGATGAATCCTGTTGACGAATAAGAGCGAATCAGTTCTTCTCCGTGCCTCCGTGTCTCTGTGGCTGATTATCCGGCTGCGTGCCGCACGCCAAAGCCGCCGCGCGGGTAGTGCCAGGTGATCGCCCCGTTGCCCATCTGGTGGCAGATCACGTCCACCGCGCCGCACTCGATGCAGCCTTCCCAGCTCACGACCAGGTCGCCCTTCTCGTCCAGGCGGAAGTTCTCCGCCGGACAGATCCACAGACAGGGCTTGGACGCGCAGGCCTTGCACTTGGCCGGGTCCACCGTGAAGTGCGGGTTGCCCGCGTCCACGTTGAACTGCGTGTGGCCGAGTTTCTCTTCGGCGTTGGTCGGGGTCGGCGGCTGGATGGCGGTCGGCTGGTTCATGTCATCGCAGGGCCTTGAAGGCCTTCCATCCGTCGCGGATGAAACGCCACAGGCCCACCTCCTTGCGGAACCTTCTGATCACATCCTTCTCGACCTGCTTCTTGCTGCGATGATCGACGGAGAAGAAATCGCGGGCCAGCGATCCGAACACATAGGGGTACTTGTTGAAGAATTGCGGGTTGCGATGGCCGAAGTCCGGGATGCCCCGATAGCGCTCCACGTCCTGGCAGACCCAGCTCTTTCGCAGTCGCTGCTCGTAGCGGGCCATGTTGGCGGCCGTGAACGGTCGGCCGGCCTTGCGAAGCTCCAGCACCGTCTCGGCCGCCGCCTGCCCCGACGCCATCGCCAGGTTCGTCCCCTCGTGGTAGAAGGGGCTCAGGTTCACCAGCCCGGCGCAGTCGCCGGCGAACAGGACACCCTCGCCGTAGATCCGCGGCATAGTCTCGGGCCCGAACTCCGGGATCATGTGGCCGGAGTATTCCAGCGTCTGGCCGCCCGCCAGCAGCGGGCGCACGAACGGCAGGCCCTTGAAATGCTCCAGTACCGCGTTGGGCAGCATGCGGCGGTCGGGGAACTCGCTGGCGGCGCAGCTCACGCCGACCGACAGTGAATCGCCGTTGGTGTAGATGAACGCCCCGCCGAACATGCCCGCGACGGCCTCACCGCCGAAGTATTCGACCGAGCAGCCCTGCCCGCCCTCGATGTTGAACCGCTGTTCGATCACCCCGCGGTCCAGGGCGATGACCTCCTTGACCGCAAGCTGAAGCCGGTGGGGCTGGAAATCACGGCGGAAACCGGCCTTGCGGGCCAGGAAGCTGTTGCACCCTTCCGCGACGATGACCACGTCCGCGAGCAGGTCGCCGTCGTCGCGGCCCGTGCGGACGCCGACCACACGGCCGTCGCGGACGATCAGTTCCTCGACCGCGGTCGCCGGCAGGAGCATCGCCCCGGCCTCCTCGGCCTGGGTCGCGAACCAGGCGTCGAACTTGGCCCGGAGCACGGAGTAGGAGTGGTTGAACGGGGCCTGGTCGAAGTGTCCGCTGGCGAACTCGAACGCGAGCTGGTCGCCGTCGCCGAGCATGACGTAGCGGCGGCGGTGGATGTGCCGCTCCAGCGGCGCCGACTCGCGGAACCCGGGCACAAGCTGCTCCAGCACGGTCGTGTAGAGCACGCCGCCGAACAGGTTCTTGGCGCCGGGATACTCGCCGCGCTCCAGCACGCCGACGGAGAGGCCCTCGCGGGCCAGCACCAGCGCGGCGGCTGACCCGGCAGGTCCCGCCCCGACGATGATGACATCCAGTTTGTCTTCGCCGTTGCTCAACGCGCTCAACGCTCCGACGGCAGGGCCGCGCTCGCGGGCGACGCGGCTGGATGGCCTCTGTATACGCCAGCCGTTCTACTTTTGCAACTTCGACTTCAGCGCCGCGGTCAGCGCGGGGACGACCTGGAACAGGTCGCCGACGACGCCGTAGTCGGCCACCTCGAAGATGGGGGCGTCCTTGTCCGTGTTGATCGCGACGATTGTGCCCGAGTCCTTCATCCCGGCCAGGTGCTGCACCGCGCCGCTGATGCCGCAGGCGATGTACAGCCGCGGCGAGACCGTCTTACCGGTCAGGCCGACCTGCTGGCTGTGCGGGGCCATGCCGCCGTCGGTGGCCGCCCGGCTGGCCCCCACCGCCCCGCCCAGCACGGCGGCCAGTTCCGCCAGCATGGCGAAGTTGGCCGACTCCTTCAGGCTTCGCCCGCCGCTGACGACCACGTCGGCAGCCGTCAACTCCACCTCGCCGTGGCCGGTCATCGTCACCTCGCTGACCTGCCCGGCCAGATCGGCGTCGGTCAGCTCGACGGCCAGCGGCTCGACCATCCCGCCGCCGGCGCCCGGCGTCGGGTTGGCAAACGTGTTGTTGCGAAAGGTGACCAGGTTGGGCCGGTCGGCGGCCAGCGCCACCTCGGCCATCGCCTTGGCGGTGTAGACCGGGTGCTCGACGACCAGGCAGCCGTTCTCGATCTTCGCCGCCGAGCAGCCGTGGGCCGCAGCCGCGCCCAGCCGGGCCGCCGCCCGGCTGAACAGGTCGCGCGTCATTGTCGTCGTCGGGCCGATGACCAGCGTCGCGCCGGTCGCCCTGGCCGCGGCGGCCAGGACGGCCGTATAGGCCAGCGTACAGTACTTCGCCAGCCGGGGGTCGCTGACGGTCAGGACGCGGTCGGCCCCGCAGGCAAGCAGTTGCCCCGCCGGTCCCGACGGCTCAGCGGCGATCAGCAGCGCCGTCACTTTGCCGCCGCCGGCCAGCGCCCGCCCGCCGACGAGCAGTTGCAGCACGGGTCGGCTGACTTCCGTTTCCCCCTCGCGATGCTCGGCAAACACCAATACGTCCGGCATGGTCGATTCCTCCCATTCCCAAGCGGCCGCGGCAACACCCGCCGCTGCCGGTCCCCGATCAGATGGCGCCGGCCTGGTCGCGAAGCAGCCGCACCAGTTCGGCTGCCTGCTCCTGGGCCGAGCCCGCTATCATTTGACGCTTCCGCTCCCGGGCGGCGACGAACAGCTTCACCGTCCGGGCGCCGCTGCCCGATGGGCCGATCAGCCCGGCGTCCACCTTCACATCGGCGGCCGCCAGCTTGCGGATATCCTTGCGCTTGGCCTTCATCATGTTCGGCAGCGAGGGGTATCGCGGCTCGTTCAGCCCCTTCTCGCAGGTGACCACGGCAGGGCCGGCTAGCTCGACCGTCTCCTCGCCGCCCTCGATGCGCCGGCGGGCCTTGATTCTCACCGGCGGACCGGCGGCCACCTCCAGCCCCACCGCCCCGTTCACCTGCCCCCATCCCAGCAGCTCGGCCACCATCGACGGCACGAGCGACTGGCCGTCGTCGATCGCGTGCTCGCCGGCCAGCACCAAGTCGGTGTCCGGGTCGATCGCGGCGGCCAGGCAGCGGGCGGTCGCCAGCGCGTCCTGGCCGACGAAGGCCGCGTCGCACAGGTGAACGCCGCGGTCGGCGCCCATCGCCAGGGCGGCGCGGATCGTGTCGGCCGCCTTGTCCGGGCCCAGGCAGAGCACGACGATCTCGCCGGCGGCCCCGCCCTCGCGGATGCGCAACGCCTGCTCGACGGCGAACTCGTCGAAGGGGTTGGGCCCGAACTTCACGCCGTCGCTCTCGATGCCGCTGCCGTCGGCCTTGACGCGGATGTTGGCCATCGAGTCGGGCACATGCTTGACCAGTGTGACGATCTTCATTTGGGCACTCCACGTTGAGGGCCGCCGATCGGCCGGCGCGCTACTGCCTCGTCACCGATCGGACGGCCGGGCGATCCTGCGAATCCAGCCGGGGCAGCAGGCGACGCAGGGTTTCCTCGGTCGCACCGTAGATGTCGCGCTGCCCCAGGGCGACGGCCCGGGCCAGGTCGTCCAGCGATTCGTCCTGGTCGGCCAGCTCGCGCAGCCGCCGACCCAGCAGCATCTCGGCCTCCTGGAGGATCTCCGTCCGCATCTGGAGCCAATTGAGCCCGGGGCGGCGCGAGACGATCTCCTCCAGGTTGTCGATCACGGCGTCGACGCCCTCGTCGCGCGACGCAACGGTGCGCAGGATCGGCGGCACGCGCGATTCCTGACCGGCGCTCAGGGCGTCGATCAGCTCCTGCTCCAGCCGCTCGACGCCGGGATGGTCGGCCTTGTTGATGACAATCAGGTGGGCGACCTCGATCAGGCCGGCCTTCTCCCACTGCACCTCGTCGCCGGTTCCGGGCATGACCATGAGCACGACGACCTCGGCGACGCGGAGGACGGCCATCTCGGCCTGCCCGACGCCGATGGTCTCGACCAGCACGCGGTCGTAGCCGAATCGCAGGAGCAACTGGGAGATCGCGTGGACCGAAGCCGACAGCCCGCCGGCGACGCCGCGACTGGACAGCGATCGGATGAAGATGTCCTCGTCGGCGGCCGCAACGCGGGCCATGCGCAGCCGGTCGCCCAGCAGCGCCCCGCCGGTGATCGGGCTCTCGGGATCGACCGCCAGCACGGCGACCCGGTGGTTGCGGCGGCGCAGCCCGGCGATCAGCCCGCCCAGCAGCGTGCTCTTGCCGACGCCCGGGGCGCCGGTGATGCCGATGACCGCGCCGCCCGGGGCCGGCGGGGCCAGCCGCTCCAGCAGATCACGGGAATCGGGATGATTGTCCAGCAGGGTAATCAGCCTGGCCAGGGCCCGCCTGTCGCCCGCCTTGAATCGCTCGACCAACTTCAGATCGTCGTTTGAGAAGGCCATGCGGTGTCTATCATCAAAGTAAGGCGGAGTCACGATGCCGTCCGGTCGGTCAGGCCTGCCGAGTCGCAGCCGCCGCGGGTCACCGGCTCCGGCGGCCGGCGCGCTGGCGTATGAAATCAACAATCTCGCGGAGGGGACTGCCCGGCCCGAAGACGCGAGCGACGCCCATGTCCAGCAGCGTCTGGTAGTCGTCCTTGGGGATGATGCCGCCGACGATGACCGCGATCTCGCCGGAGGCGCCGGCGACCGACAGTTCCTCGAACACGCGCGGCATCAGCGCCGTGTGCGACCCGGAAAGGAACGACAGGCCCAGCACGGCGACGTCCTCCTGGATAGCCGAGCGGACCACCGACTGCGGCGACTGCCACATGCCGGTGTAGATGACCTCCATGCCGGCGTCGCGCAGGACGCGGGCGACGACCTTCACCCCCCGGTCGTGACCGTCCAGCCCCACCTTGGCCAGCATGACGCGGATGCGCCCGCCCGCGGGGGTCCGGCCCGTCGATTCCGTTGCCACAGTCGCGTCACTCTTTTCGCTCATGTGCCCTTGCGGGTCTCCTTGCTGCCCGGCGCCGACCGGCGCCTGTGTCCCCCGCGTTACCAGCCTGTGCCGCCCTCGAACGCGCCGTAGACGTCCTTGAGGGCGCCCATCATCTCGCCGACCGTCGCATAGACGCGCGTCGCCGCGAGGATCGGCTCCATCGTGTTGCCGCCCGCGCGGGCCGTCCGCCGCAGGTCGTCCAGCGCGGCGGCCACCTTCGCGTTGTCCCGCCGCCCCTTCAACTCGGCCAGCCGCCCGAGCTGCCGGCGTTCGACCTCGTGGTCGATCGCCAGCGTCGGAATGCTGTGCGTGTCGTCGTTGAAGATGCTCACGCCGACGATGTGCTTCTGGCCGGCCTCCATCTGCTGGCTGAGCCGGTAGCTGGCCTCGGCGATCTGGCGGCGGAAGAAGCCCGCGCCGACGGCCGCGATCATACCGCCCAGTTCGTCGATCTTCTTGAAGTATTCGTAGGCCTCGGCCTCCAGCTCGTCGGTCAGTTTCTCGACGAAGTAGCTGCCGCCCAGCGGGTCGATGACGTTGGCCACGCCGGTTTCGCAGGCGATCACCTGCTGGGTCCGCAGGGCAATCGTCACGGCGTTCTCGGTGGGCAGGCTGAGCGTCTCGTCCATGCTGTTGGTGTGCAGCGACTGCGTGCCGCCCAGCACCGCCGAGAGCGCCTCGAACGCCGTGCGGACGATGTTGACCATCGGCTGCTGCTCGGTCAGCGAGCAGCCGGCCGTCTGGGCGTGGCAGCGGAGCAGCAGCGATCGGTCGTTGCGGGCGCCGTAGCGGTGGCGCATCTCGCGGGCCCATATCCGCCGGGCCGCCCGGAACTTGGCGATCTCCTCGAAGAAGTCCGAATGGGCGTTCCAGAAGAAACTCAGCCGCGGGGCGAACGTGTCCACGTCCAGCCCGCGCTGGATGCACTGCTCGACGTAGTGGAACCCGTCGGCCAGCGTGAAGGCGAGTTCCTGCGCCGCGGTGCTGCCGGCCTCGCGGATGTGGTAGCCGCTGATCGAGACTGTGTTGTACTTCGGAACGTGCTTCGTGCAGAACTCGATCAGGTCCACGATCAGCCGAACCGACGGCTCAGGGGGGAAGACCACCTCGTTCTGGGCGTGGAATTCCTTGAGGATGTCGTTCTGAAGCGTGCCGTTGACGCGGGTCCAGGGGGCGCCCTGCTTCTCGGCCACGACGAGGTAGAACGCCAGCAGGATGCTGGCAGGGGCGTTGATGGTCATCGACGTGGAGACTTCGCCCAGGTCGATGCCGTCGAACAGCCGCTCCATGTCGGCCAGCGAATCGACTGCCACGCCGCATCGGCCGACCTCGCCGGCGCTCATCGGGTGGTCGCTGTCCACGCCCATCAGCGTGGGCAGGTCGAACGCGGTGCTCAGGCCGGTCTGGCCCTTGTCCAGGAGGAACTTGAACCGCTGGTTGGTGTCCTCGGCCGTCCCGAAGCCTGCGAACTGGCGCATCGTCCAGAGGCGGCCGCGATACATCGTCTGGTGGATGCCGCGCGTGAAGGGGTATTCGCCCGGTGAGCCCAGCTTGCTCTGGTAGTCCCAGTCGGCCAGGTCCGCCGGCGTGTAGAGCGGCTGAACCGGGTGATCGCTGAGAGTGGTGAAGCGGGCATCACGTTCGCGCGTCGGATCGTGACGAGCGGCGGGCGGCTCGGCTCCCTGTCGATCGCCTTGGACCTTCGTGCTCATGGACCGCTTATCCTATGACCAGTTCGGTTTTCGCTTTTCCAGGAACGCCGTCAGCCCCTCGCGGGCCTGGCCTCCGTCCGGCTCGAAGCACTGCCCGAACAACTCCGTCTCGATCCGCAGGCCGCCCTCCAGGTCGCCGGCCAGACCGCGGGTGATCGCCTGCTTGGCCGCCACGACCGCCTTGGGCCCCAGGCCGACGATCCGGTCGGCCAGCGCCCGGGTCACCGCGTCCAGTTCCTCCGGCTTGGCCGCCTGGTTGACCAGGCCGATCGCCACGGCCCGGTCGGCCTCCAGCAGGTCGGCGGTCAGGATCATCGCCTTGGCCCGCCCGGCGCCGATCAGCCTGGCCAGCCGCTGCGTCCCGCCCCAGCCGGGGATCACCCCCAGGCCGGTCTCGGGCAGGCCGATCTTCGCCCCCTCGACCATCACCCGCAGGTCGCACGCCAGCGCCAGTTCGCACCCACCGCCCAGGGCCGCGCCATTGATCGCAGCGATCGTCGCCGCTGGGGCGTCAGCCAGTCGGCTGAGCACCTCGTTGCCGCGTCGGCCCAGGTCGCGAGCGCCTCGGCAGTCCAACGCCGCGAGTTCTTTGATGTCGGCGCCGGCCAGGAACGTCTTGCCCGCGCCGGTCAGAATCCAGACGCGCACCTCGGGCCGCCGGCAGAGATCGTCCATCGCGGCAGCCAGCAGGTCGAATGTCTTGAGCGAAAGAACGTTGGCCTTGCCTTCGCCGGCGAAGCGCAGGTGGGCAACGGCCCCGTCGATTGTCGTTTCAACTGTTGTAGCCATGGCACACTCTGGCCTGCAAAATGTTAGCCCGTCCGCCTGGATTCTTCCAATCGCTCCGGTGCAATGATTTACCGTCTATCCCGGACGATGACAAGGGGCAAGCCCGGCTTCGCAGGCAGCAGCCGGGCAGCCGCCTACTTCTCGCTGTAGTCATGAAAGCCCACGCCGGCCTTTCGGCCCAGACGCCCGGCCCGCACCAGGTTGCGCAGCAGCGGACACGGGCGGTACTTCGAGTCGCCCAGGTCGGCGTGCAGGACCTCCATGATGTTCAGGCAAACGTCCAAACCGATCAGGTCGGCCAGTTCCAGCGGGCCCATCGGGAAGTTGCAGCCGAGCTTCATCACCTGGTCGATGGACTCGGGGTCGGCGACGCCCTCGCTCAACGCGAAGGCGGCCTCATTGATCATTGGCATCAGGATGCGGTTGGCCACGAAGCCGGGCCAGTCGTTCACGCGGACCGGCGTCTTGTCCATCCGCTGGGCCAGAGCAAGCGTGACCGCCTCGGTCGCGTCGCTGGTCTGCACGCCGCGGACCACCTCGACGAGCTTCATGCGCGGGACTGGGTTGAAGAAGTGCATGCCGATGAAAGAGCCGGGGTTCCGTGTGGCGGACGCCAGTTCCGTGATGGAAATTGAACTGGTGTTGCTGGCCACGATGGCCCGTGGGCCAAGAATGTCGGCCAACTGGCTGTAGAGCGTCTTCTTTGCAGCCCGGTCCTCGACGATCGCCTCGACGACGAAATCGAACCCTCTCAACTCATCCACCCTGGAAGAGGTCTTCACCTTCTCCTTGGCCACCCGCGCGACCTCAGGCGTAACCTTCTGTTTCTCGACGCCCTTGTCCAGATCGCTGTGGATTCGCTTGACCGCCTTGGGCAGCGCAGCCGCGTTCGTGTCGACCAGCAGCACGTCGATGCCGGCCATGCCCGCCACCTGCGCAATTCCTGCGCCCATCGTTCCGGCCCCGACCACGCCAATCAGATTGATCTGGCTCACCGTTGTCCTCCCGCGCCATGTAGCGGCATCTCTCAATTGTTGATCACTTCCACGATCATCGCCACGGCATTGCCGCCGCCCAGGCAGAGCGACGCGAGGCCCAGGCCGCCGCCTCGCCGCCGCAGCTCGTGCAGCAGCGTCGCCAGCACCCGTGCGCCCGACGCGCCGATAGGGTGGCCCAGGGCAATCGCCCCGCCGTTCACGTTCACTTTCTCCTCGTCCAGCTTCAGCTCGTTAGAGCAGGCCAGCATCTGGGCGGCGAACGCCTCATTCAGCTCGAACAGGTCGATGTCGCCGACGGCGACGGCTCCCTTCTCGCAGACCATCCGCACCGCCGAGACCGGGGCGATGAATATTTCCTTCGGGGCCACGCCGCTGGTCGCGTAGGCGATCACCCTGGCCAGCGGCTTGGCACCGAGCTGCGCCGCTCGATCCGCCGACGCCACCATCAGCGCAGCCGCCCCGTCGCTGAGCCCGCTGGCGTTGCCCGCGGTGACCGTGCCCTCCTTGCCGAAGACGGGCTTGAGCTTGCCCAGCGTTTCCAGCGTGCTGTCGGCGCGGATGGACTCGTCGGCGTCGACAACCACGTCGCCCTTTCGGCCGGCGATCCGGACGGGGACGATCTCGTCGGCGAATCGGCCGGCGGCAGTTGCGGCGGCCGCCCGTTGTTGGCTCTGGAGGGCGAAGCGGTCCTGATCGGCCCGCGAGACGCCGCGCTGGGCGGCGATGTAGTCGGCGGCGCAGCCCATGTGCCATCTCTCGAACGCGCAACGCAGGCCGTCGTGGATCAGCGCGTCGGAGAGTTCCTGGTCGCCGAACTTCACGCCGTCGCGCAGGCCGCGCACCAGGAACGGCGCCCGGCTCATCGACTCCATGCCGCCGGCCAGCACCAGCGACGCGTCGCCGGCGCGGATCGCCTGGGCCGCGAGCATCACGGCCTTGAGCCCGCTGCCGCAGACCTTGTTCACCGCGTAGGCCGGGATCGTCTCGGGCAGCCCCGCGCCCAGGGCCGCCTGCCGCGCCGGCGCCTGGCCCAGGCCGGCCGACACGACATTGCCGAAGATCGCCTCCTGCACGTCAGCCGCCGTGACGCCCGCGCGGGCGACCGCCTCAGCCGCCGCCCGGGCGCCCAGCTCCGGCGCCGTCAACGGCGACAGGCCGCCGAGAAATCGGCCGATGGGCGTCCGGACAGCCGACAGGATCACCACGTCGCTCATCGCGCTTCTCCTGACTTGTGCTTGTGGCCGGGGCCGCAACACCAGCGGCGCCCGGGTTCATTCCGGCGGCGCGTCGTCTTCGGGCCGCTTGATCTGGGGCAGCGGAACCGCCGGCGGCGGAGGCGGCGACTGCACGTTCACCGCCAGCACCTGCACCTGATCCATCCGCAGTCCGACCGACGCCACGCGCTCGCCCACGGCAATGTCCGTCAGGCAGCCGCGCACCTTGATGAGCGACCCCTTGGGGGCAGCCATCAACCGGTCGGCGAACTTCTCGTGGCAGAAGACGGTCAGCTCGACGTTGCGGTCGCGGGCGCCCCACCCGCGGATCCGGATGTCGTAGCCCTTGTCGTCGGGCTGCGTGGTCGTGCCGGTCTGCCGGGCGATGCGCAGCTTCGTATCATAGGCGCCCTCGGCCTTGCGCAGAGCGGCGTTCACCTCGATCAGGTCGGCGTAGGCCGACTTCATGCGTTCCTCAGCCGGTCCCTTTCGCGAGCCGGCAGCCTTGTTCATTTCGTCGACGCGCTGCTTGTAGAAACCCTGGAGGTCCTGCTGCCGGGCCTTGAGGCGGCGCACCTGCATCTCGGCCATCTCCAGGCGCGTCATGCATCGGCCGGGCTCTTCCATCGCCGGCGCGAGCGTCTGGCGGTCCTGTGAGTAGCTCAGCGGGGTCGCGTCGCCGGGCTCGGCCCGCCAGGCATCGTCGACGCGGAGGATCCAGTCCACCTCGTGAACGAGCAGGTCGGCGCTGTCCAGCCAGAGGTCGAAATCCTTCTGGGCCGACTCGCGCTGAAGCCGCGTCATGTCGTCGCGGATGCGGGCGGAGTAGTTGTCGCGGATCCACTGGGCAACGGACTCGGGCGACTCGAAGATCAGCATGTCCGCGGTCACCGCCGGCTGCGTCGTTGTCGGCGGGGCGAGCAGTTCCTCCACGTCCACGCCGCGGCGGGTCAGGGCCTCGCGCAGTCTCTCGTTCTCACGCTCCAGGGCGTCCAGCCGCTCGCGCTGGTTCTGGACGTGGGTCTTGAGCGTCTCGAACTGGAGCTTCATCATCTTGTAGTCGTCGATGAGCTGGCGCAGTTCCTGGGGCGTGAGCGTGTCGGTCGGCTGGGCGACGGCCGGGGCGGCTGCGGCGGCGCAGATCGCTGCGAGGATCACGGCGGCGGTCGATGTGCGGATCATGCGTGGCTCCATTGCCCGGGCTGGGGCGGCGTCGGGATGCCGCCATCCAGTCTACCCGGAATGCCGCGGAAGTGAGCCTAGCCTTTGAGCAACTGCCGGGCGATGACCAGCCGCTGGATTTCGGAGGTTCCCTCGTAGATTTCCGTGATCTTCGCGTCGCGCAGATAACGTTCCACCGGGTAATCCTCGGTGTAGCCCGAGCCGCCGTGAATCTGAACCGCCCGGTTCGCGATCCGCGAAGCCGTCTCGGATGCGTAGAGCTTGGCCATCGACGAAAGCTTCACGTGGTTGCCGCCGTGGGTCTTGAGATAGGCGCCCTTGTACATCAGCAGGCGGGCGGCCTCCAGCTCCGTCGCGCTGTCAGCCAGCATCCACTGGATCGCCTGGAACTCCGCGATCGGCTTGCCGAACTGCTTGCGCTCGCGGGCGTAGGCGACCGCAGCGTCCAGGGCCGCCTGGCCAATACCCACCGCCTGGGCGGCGATGCCCAGCCGCCCGCTGTCCAGCCCCGTCAGGGCGGCCCGCAGCCCGTGCCCGCGCTCGCCCAGCAGGGCGTCGCCCGGCACGCGGCAGTTCTCGAAGACCAGTTCCGCGGTGCTGGTCGAGCGGATGCCCAGCTTCTTTTCCAGCTTGCCGATGGTCATGCCCGGCGTGCCCTTGTCGACCAGCAGCGCCGAGATGCGGTGCCGCGGGTCGTCGGAGTCGGTGACGACGAAGACGAGGATCACGTCGGCTTCGCGTCCATTGGTCACCCACATCTTGGTGCCGTTGATGACCCAGCCATCGCCGTCGGGCTCGGCCCGGCAGGTCAGGCTCGCCGGGTCCGAGCCGGCGCCGGCTTCGCTGAGGCTGTAGGCGCCCAGGCACTGGCCGGCCGCCACTTTGGGCAGATACTTCTGCTTCTGGGCATCGGTGCCGTAGTGCTGGATCACCTCGATGCAGAGGCTCAGGTGGGCCGACAGGATCACGCCGACCGCCGCGTCAGCCCGGCTGAGTTCCTCGACGACGATGCAACTGGCCAGCGAGTCCATGCCGGCGCCGCCGAATTCCTCGCTGACGGTCGCGCCCATCAGCCCCAACTCGCCCATCTTGGCGACGATCTCCCTGGGAAACTCGTGGTTCTGATCGCGTGCGGTCGCGCCGGGGGCGACCTCGTTGCGCGCGAATTCCTCCACCGTCTGCTGGAGCAGCGTGTGCTCCTCGGAGAGCTGGAAATCCATGATGGTTCCTCGTGCACGGCGCCTGGGATGCGGTTTCGGTCAACACCATGCCGCGGAGATGCGGCCCCCACAGAATAGTGCAGGCCGGCCCCGGTGACAAGCCTTCCGATCCGCGTTGACAGCCCGCCCCCCTGCCCCGACAATGACGGAATGCCCGCGAGCCTCAAGACCATCCTGACGCTGCTGATTGTGGCGGCCGCGGCGACGGCGACCATCCTGGCCGCCCGCCAGTTGATCAGCCACCGCCACGCCGGACCGCCCCAGGTCCAGCCGCTCCAGGCGGTCGGCCCGACGACGAAGCCGGACGATGCGCCGCTCACGCGCGTCGGCCCGCCGCGGGTTGTCGCAATGGGACCGAGACAAGGCCCAGCCAACGACCCTCCGGCCCATCAGCCGCCCCGGCCCGCGCCGGCCGCGACACCGTCCGCCGCCGCGCTGGGCCGCGGCTTCCTCGACCTGCTGGGCCTGCCGACGCAGGCCGCCCGCGCGGCGTCGGACTGGGCGACCGACCGGCTGGACCGCTCCTGGCAGTTTCACAACATTCGGGGCCGGTTCGCCTTCAGTGCCGGCGACCTGGTGACCGCCGAGACGTACTTCCTGCAAGTCTGCGACCTGGCGCCCGAGCGGGCAGCCGGTCACCTGGGGCTGGCCATGGTGTCCGTGCAGAAGGAGCGTCTGAAGGACGCGGCCATCCAGTACCGCAAGGCGGTGGACCTGGAGCCGGATAACGTCGAGGTGCTCTACAACTTCGGCGTGCTCTACAGCCGCTTGAAGGACTGGCACGAAGCCGAGAGCTACTACAACCGCGTACTGGCCATCCAGCACGATCACCTCTGGGCGACCTACAACCTCGCATCGATCGCCACGCTCTACGATCGGCTGGGCGAAGCGCGGTATCTCTGGCGCCGCGTGCTCACGCTGGCCCCGGACTGGGAGGACGCCCGCTACCAACTCGGCCTGGTTCACTACCAGCTCAAGGAATACGACCAGGCGATCGAGCAGTTCAACCTGCTGCTCAAGACGCAGGGGCAGAACGCGGACCTCTACAACAACATCGGCCTGTGCTGCCAGGGGCGGAACCAGTACACCGAGGCGATGCGGTATTTCTCCCGGGCCTACCAGTTGCAGCCGATGAACAAGGTCATCGTCAACAACCTGGCAGACCTCTGCCTGGTGCTCTATCAGCAGGACGTCCGCAGCCGGCGCTATCTCAACCAGGCGCTGATCTACTATCGCCAGAGCCTGTCGATGGACTCCGGCCAGCCGCGCATCAAGGCGCTGGTCGAGTACCTTGAACGAATCGACACCGGCGCGACCACCCAGCCGGACCTGGCCGGGCCCGTCGCGCCCTGAAGAGGCCCCCCGCTTGGCGCACGAGAAAGGCCCCGCGTCCGCGACGCGGGGCCCTGTCGTTCGATGCCGACGTGCAGACGGGGCTCACGCCGCCGGGCCGCCCCAGCGGGCCCGCACGTGGTCGATCGTCGGCCGGCGATACTTCGCCGTCCACGGATCGTCCTGCTTGCTCATCAGGATGTCGGGCTGGCGAATGATCGCGCGGAACACGACGTCAAAACAGTCGCGGGCCTTCATCAGCGACACGGTGGCCCTGCCGATCCGAACCTGCTTCCAGATGCCGGCCTTCTCCAGCACGGCGTGGATCATCGAGTCCTTCTTGTAGAAGTCGCGCGGGCCGAACGGGGCGCCCAGGGCCTTGACCCGCAGCGTCTCACCGTCCAGGCCCTTGACCAGGCACCAGGTGTCTTCCATGTACGGCAGCTTCATCCAGTCCTCGACGGCGTGGATGTGCGTGTTGGTCGTCGTCGTCGTGCCGAAGTAGCAGATGTACCCGTCCCACTGGATCGTCCGGCCGTAGGGGCTGTCCCAGCCGCAGGTGGTGGTCAGCTCGTGGCCGGCGGTGTAGCGGGCCGCCAGCGGCCCGACCGCCGTCACCGAGTGGCTGGGGTGATGGCTGCGGACGGCGCCCGGGCGGGCCATCACCAGGTTGGTGATCGAGCCGACGCGCGACGGCGTCTCCTTGGGATCGAAGATCTTGCCGGCCGGCCCGCCGGTGTCCGGGGCGTAGGTCGCCGTCAATGTCGGCACGGCCAGCGTGCCGGTCTTGCCGACGGCCGCCAGCAGGGCGTCGACGACCATGTCGCCGCCGGCGTTGGGGAACTTCACCAGCTCGCGGGCCGGGGCCAGTTCCTTCAGGCTGCTGTGCAGGAACACGAGGTCGCCGTGCTTGATGCCGACCTCGGCCAATCCCTCTTCGATCATCGCCTGGCAGATTCCGGTTTCTTTGGACGCAGTCGCGCTCTTGGGCATTGGTCAATTCCTCAGTGCTAGGACTACGGGCCGCACGGCCTCACGCCGGCGGACGGAACCGCAAAGGATACACCATCGCCCGGGGCCTTTCCATAGCGTTGTCGCACCGGTGCGGCCGCCCGCCCCGCGATCCGCGTCTACTCGCCCATCGCCGGCAGGACGGGACGGTTGTTCAACTCGTCGCCGGGCTGGGCCGTCACCACGTCGAAGCCGATCGCCCGGTTGAGGCGATGTCGGCCGCGGGCATCGGCCAGGCTCAGCAGCACCGCCAGGAAGTCCGTCCCCGCGACCGGCCCCGCCGACCCGCCGAGATGGTGGGCCCAGTAGTAGGCGCGATGATCGCTGATGGCCGCCGGGATCAGCAGCCGGCGATGGTAGGCGTCGATCGTCGTCCATTCGTTGCCGGCCAGCACACGGGCGAGCTGGTCGGCCAACTGGTCGGCCAGGCGGTCAGCCGAGTAGACCTCGCGCCGCAGCGGCGGGTCGTTCCGTCGCCCGGCACAGAGCCCCAGCAGCGGCCGCGGGTCGTCGGCGGTCAGCGGGGCGATCCGCAGTTCGCGCAGCTCCGCCAGCGTCATCGGCTGGCCGCCCACCGTGAAGCGGAACGCCGACTCCGGCGGGCCGGGCAGGTCGCCGACGCCGCGCGGGTCGATCTTGCCCGGTGCGAAGTACGGGCCCATCGCCACCAGGGCCAGCAGGTTGTGGGCGTTGATGTAGTAGGCCAGCTTGCTGTCGCGGTCGGGGAACTGCCCCGGCGCGGTGGCCGGCCCGACGCGGGCGAGTTGGGCGTAGCAGTCCAACAGGCGGGGACAGTTGGGCGGCTGGCTGAGCACGAGGTAGTCGACCAGGCCGTCGTCGCCGACGCAGGCGTCCAGCACGTCGGCGTAGCCGCTCCAGTCGACACCGCCAGCCGGGTCGAAGTTGGCCGGCGCCGCCGGCGGCTCGATCGTGACGACCGTCGCCCGGCAGCCGCCCAGCATCGCCGCCAGCAGCAGCCCGACTGCTGCCCACGCCCGCCGATGTCCGCGGCTCTCGTTCGGCATGGCAGCATTGTAGGCTGATTCCCCCGGATGTTAAACCGGCGGCAAGGCAAACCCCGGCCTCGACGCCCGGCTCAGTAGGCGGCCGGTACGAAGGTCTGGTCGCTAATCGGCGGGCGAACGTAGCCGGTGTCGGGCTGACGCGGGGGCAGCTTGATCGGACGGGGCGTGAGGTCCTTGTACTTGAACTGCGACAGCAGGTGGGCGATGCAGTTCAGCCGGGCCCGCTTCTTGTTGTCGGCCTCGACGACATACCACGGGGCCTGCTTGATGTCGGTGTGGGCAAACATCTCGTCCTTGGCCCGCGAGTACTCGACCCAGCGCTCGCGGCTCTGGAGGTCCATCGGGCTGAGCTTCCACCGCTTGGTCGGGTCGTCGATGCGGGCCTGGAAGCGGCGCTCCTGCTCCTCGTCGCTGACGCTGAACCAGTACTTGATAAGCATGACGCCCGAGCGGATGAGCATCCGTTCGAAGTCCGGGCAGGAGCGGAGGAACTCCTCGTACTCGCCCTTGGAGCAGAAGCCCATGACGTGCTCGACGCCGGCGCGGTTGTACCAGCTGCGGTCGAGCAGCACCATCTCGCCGGCCGCCGGCAGATGCGGCACGTAGCGCTGGAAATACCACTGCGTCTTCTCGCGCTCGGTCGGCTTGCCCAGTGCGACGACGCGGCAGATGCGCGGGTTCAGCGGCTGGGTGATGCGCTTGATGACGCCCCCCTTGCCCGCGGCGTCGCGGCCCTCGAAGATCACGACGACCTTGAGCCCCTCGGCGGCGATCCACTCGTGCAGCTTGACCAGTTCGAGCTGAAGCCGCTCCAGTTCCTTCTCGTAATGCTTGCCCTTGAGCTTCGCGGGCTTCCCGTCGTGCTTGCCGTTCTTCTTGGACATGACGCCGTCGCTCCCGAACTCCAGGTGACTCCCCGTGCAGCCGGCAGGCTGCACTGTGGGAGCATTCGGCAGGCGGGCGGAGCGAGTTGACCTAAATCTCGCGATCGGGGGCGTCGTCGGCGTGGCGGAGCAGGCAGAGGACCCCCTGGCCGTCCTCGGCGGCCAGGTGATACAACTCCCGCCACTGGAGGAAGGCGTCCAGCAGAAGCTCGAACCCCTCGTCGCCGCGCGTCTGCCAGTCGCCGGGCTCGACGTCGGCGACGTCCATCGCGCCAGGGTCGTAGCGGCGGAGCAGGCCGTCGCCGGTGATGCGCTGGAGTTCACGGTCGACTCGGGCGACGGCGTCGGGGTCGGCGTAGTTGATCAGTTCGCCGTCGTCGATGGCGTAACCGTTGAGGCGTCGTCCGCCGAACAGGCCCAGCCCGAAGGCGTCGCCGGTGTCGTGCCGGGCCCCGGCCCGTCGGCGCGGGCTGAGCAGGAAGTGCAGCCCGTCCCAGGCCTGGCCGATGTCGGTGCGACGCCCGACGTTCAGGTCGCCGCAGACGACGCGCCGCAGGCGGTCGGCTTCGTGCGAGAGCGGCCGCACGGTTGCGGGGTCGATGCGGATGAACGAGGCGGAGGTCTTCATGGCGTCAACCTGTCGTCCGGCGAAGGATCGGCGGGTCAGCCGTGGGCAACGTCGTAACGCACGGGCTGGTCGGGCCCGCGACGCGGGTCGGAGGCGCGGGCGACGGCCTCGTCGATCTGCTGTTGGCCGGTCCCGGTCAGCGCCTTGCAGACGGCGATCTCGTCGCAGTTCTTCAGCCGCGGACACTTGACGCAGTCGCTCCAGACCTTGTGCGGCAGGATCTCCTTGGGCACGATCTGGTAGCCCAGCCGGTAGAAGAACTGCTCCTCGCGCGTCAGGGCGAACAGCCGGTCGAGGCCCAGGCGTCGGCCCTCGGTCTCGGCCGCCTCGACCAGCACGCGTCCAATGCCGCGGCCGCGGGCGTCGTCGCGGACGGCCAGGCTCTTTACCTCGGCCAGGTCGCGCCAGACGATCTCCAGGGCGCAACAGCCCAGGACCTCGCCGTCCTGCTCGTAGACCACGAACTGGCGTATCTTTTCATAGAGATCGGCCAGCGAGCGAAAAAGCATCAGCCCGTGCTCGGCGTATCCCGTAATCAGGGCGTTGATCGCCGGGACGTCCGCAATGACAGCGTTTCGAATCATGCCGGTTCCATTATTATATCGGGACTCGCCGCGATGGAAGTTCACATCGTCAGGCGCCAGGTTCCCGCGACATAGAGCAGGAAGCAGGCCAGCAGGCAGACGGCCTCGATGCGGCCGAAGCGGCTTTGTCGGATCATCAGCGGCAGCGGCAGCATGCCCAGCAGCACCAGCAGCACCACGTCCACCCGCCACAGCGGCAGCGAGAACGGCATCGACCGGGCCACCGCCTGACCGACGAACGCCGCCCCCGTCAGCGCCAACCCCAGCGAGAGCACGTTGGCCAGCAGCAGCCCGCGCATCGCCGATTCCGCGTCCCACCGCCGCAGCATGATCAGAGCCGCGGGAACCGCCGGCCAGGCCGACACGATGCCCAGCACGCTGACGCTGACCGGTCGGTCGATCCAGCCGGCGGGGACGGCCCGGACGATGCAGCCGGCGCTGTAGAGGCCCAGCAGCACCATGCCCGCGCCCAGCAGGCCGATCGCGAGCAGGCCGACGGCCGAGCCCCACGGCCACCTGCGTCGGCCGAGCCGGTCGGTGGTCGGCGGGGCCAGCCCCTCGTGGTCGCTCTCGGTGACGACCCAGAAGACCAGCACCGTCAGCGTGAGCAGGAACTGCCCGTCGACGATGTTCACCGTTCCGTCGAAGCCGACCAGCAGCAGCAGGACGGGGAAGATGGCGGCGGCCATGATGAGCCAGCGGCTGCCCGTCCGCTCCACGGCCACCGGGGCCGCGAGCATGAGCAGGGGCATCGCCACGAGCAGGCGATAGAACTGCCCGCCGACGAGTTGGCCCAGCGCCAGGTCCGGCCGCCCGGCCCGATGAAGGGCCAGCAGCCACACCCAGCCGGGCAGCACGAGCGCCAGACCCATCCACCACCCGCCGGCCGGCAGCGACCAGCGGGCCGACAGGCGATCACCGATCCGCTGGCCGATAAGCCAGATGATCAGAAGGACCAGCCCGGCCAGCAGCCCGGCGGCCAGGCCGACGAGCCCGGGTTTGACGACGATTCCGTGCATGACGGTAAGATGATAGCAGCTTGACCGAATCTGCGAAGAGCAAAACTGCATCCGGCGCGTCGCGGCCCGATGGGCGCAAAGAACGAGGGACGGCCCCACCACGATCGGGCCGTCCCTCTGCCAGTAAGGGCTCGTTGATGTTCCGGTCAGGACCGGCGGGCGCGCCGACGACGGGACACCGCTCCGCCGACACCGATGACCGCGCCGCCGATGCCCAGCAGGGCCATGGTGGCCGGCTCAGGGGTGTTGAAGCTATCGCAGTTGCAGTTGGACAGGATGAAGAACGTGTCGCCTTCCCCGACCGTCAGGCCGTTGAGCGTCGATGTCGCGTCCATCAGGTCGTAGAGCGTCATCGCCTGGTAGAACGGGTTGTCCGGGTCGAGTTGGGCAAACGAGTAGAAGATGATCTTGCTGATGGCGTCGTCGCCCGTGCCCAGGGAGTTGAGGTCGACGCGGATGATGAGGCTGCCCAGGGCGCTGCTCTCGGGCGTGAAGTTGCCCAGCACGCCGCCGTCGGTGGTGTCCTTGTTGTAGGTCCAGTCGCCGCGGAAGGCCGCGTCATAGCTGCCGCTGCCGTCGGTCTTGGTCATGTCGCCGGTCGAGATGCCGACCAGTTCCTGACCGGCCACGGTCCCGGCGCCGCCGAGCGGCGGCCGCTCCGGGCGGCCCGGGCTGGGCGGCACGGGGGTCGAAACGCTGTCGTTGGCCGTGTCCACGTCGTCGGACATGACGACCCAGGGAGTCAGGCTCGACCCGGTCATGGCCAAGTCGATCTTGACGGTGTTGGCCGTCTCGCCCTCGGTGGGCTTGTAGATGGTGTAGCCCGGCCCGTAGGCGGCCGAGATGTCAATGCCCGCGTCAATGACGCCCGCGCCCATGCCGTAGTCCTTGGTCGCGTTGGGACCGTCGACGATGTAGGCCCAGGTCGGGTGGCTCGGATCGTTCAGGTCGGCAATGCGGTCGGTGCGGCCCATGATCATGTCCAGGTTGTATCCGTGCGGCGCGTCGGCGCCGGGGGTGTTCCACGGATCCTTCAGGTCATGGTCGAGCCGGCTGTAGGCGAGCCAGAACTGAAGCTGGTCGCGCTGCGGCTGAAGCCAGGTCGTATTGCCGCCGCCGATGAACGAACCGTCGCTGGAGTTGGGGAACCCCGAGGCGTCGGCGCCGTTGGGCGTGATGTACTGGAAGTAGTCGTAGCTCGTGCCGGCCGACAGGTACTGAAGCATGTTCTGCACGCAGGCCAGCGGACCGGCCTGCTCGTCGGCGGCATCGTAGACGCCGTTGCCGTTGACGTCCTTGTAGATCGCCCACTCCGTGGCGTGGATCGTCACGTCATGGATGACGTAGTCGGCGGCCGAGGCGGTGGCAACCCCTCCGAAGCCGGCAAAGAACAGGAGCATTCCCCAGGCGCACGCCTTGAGCAGGTAATTACGCTTGCACATTGGTGTTTCCCTCACTGGCCGGAACCCGAAAGGCTCCGTTGCTGCCCCGGGAGGAGCAGTCTCTCTCACCGGCCTCCCGGGTCGGTCACTCTCATGAACCAGCCAAGCCGGGCCTGGCGTGCCCTTCCTGGCTTCCTCTCTCAAGGTTCATAAGACTAGCAAACAGTGTACCAGTCACGATCTCCTGAGAACAGAAATTCTAACTGGACAACGCAAGCTTCGGCAACTTCAAAACTTAAGATTCCACACGCGCACATTATCGGCCACTTCGGGGGGTGCCGATTAGTCCGGATGTTGCCGAAAGGCAACATTTCTTGCCCTGCCTGTTGATAAAAGTGAACATCCGCGGACCCTCCAGCCGCTGAATGTAGGCCGTTGGACTCCCGTCCCCTTCGGTCTGCGGGCTCGGCCCAGAACCACAGGCCCGGTCACTATCCCCTGTCGAAGCGGGAAATTCTACGCGCGCCGATCCGACGAGTCACGCCAAAATTGCAGGCATCAGGCCGGCGGCCGCGGGCCCTACCACACGTAGCTGTCGATCCATTTCCGGCTCGCGGCGTCCAGCTTGCGGCTGTCCTCGATGAGGTACCGATTGTCGTCGGTGTCGATCAGCAGCATGGCCCCCTTGCCCAGGAAGCGGATCGCCTCGCGTCCCTGGAGCGTGAACTGCCGCGGCCCCCGATCGGTCAGGACGGTCCAGGTCTGGTCCATCCAGAACTCGCGAATCTCCCGCACGCCGGTGATCACCGGAACGAAATACTGCCGCCTCAGATGCCTCCGCAGCAACTCCCGCGAGTCTTCAGCCAGCTCCGCCGGCTCGCGAAGCAGGCCGATCTCCTCGCCGTCGGACGTGCAGAAGCTGACGTAGCGGTCCGGCTCGGTCAGGGCGAACATCTTGCCCACGCGGACGCCCTCGTGCCGGACGCCAGCCTCGTCGGTCAGGAACAGCCGATCGTTGCGGTCGGCCGATATTCGGATGCGCGCCGGATCGAGCCAGCGGCTGTCGGCTGAGCCGATGATCCCGCCACCCTGCCCTGTCGCGGCGTCAGAATTCATCTTTCTCATACTCCTCGGGCTCGGGCGCCGGTTCGGGCTCGACGACCGCCGCCGTCGCCGCCGATCGGGCCACCGGGCTGTCGGTCAGGTCCCGGCCGAGCATGGACTGGGCGGCGCACAGGTCGTAGTAGATCCCGCCGCGGGCGAGCAGTTGCTCGTGCGTGCCCATCTCAGCAATCCCGCCGCCGTCCAGGACGATGATCCGGCTGGCGTGGCGCAGCGTGCTGAGGCGGTGGGCGATGGCGATGACGGTGCGGCCCTTCACCAGCCGGTCCAGCGCCGCCTGGATCAACCGCTCGGTTTCGGTGTCCACGCTGGCGGTGGCCTCGTCGAGGATCAGGATAGGCGGGTCGCGCAGGATTGCCCGGGCAATGCTGATCCGCTGCTTTTCGCCCTGGCTCAGCCGCACGCCGCGCTCGCCGATCTGCGAGTCGTACCCCTCCGGCAGGCGGAGCAGGAAGCCGTGGGCGTTTGCGACCTTCGCCGCCGCGATGACCTCCTCCAGCGACGCGTCCGGTTTGCCGTAGCGGATGTTGTCCAGCACCGAACCGTGAAAGAGCATCGGCTCCTGGAGCACCAGGCCCATGTTGCCGCGCAGCTCGCTGCCGGTCAGCCGCCGCACGTTCACGCCGTCCAGCAGCACCTCGCCCTCGTCGGGATCGTAGAACCGCATCAACAGACTGGCCAGCGTGCTCTTGCCCACGCCGCTGTGCCCCACGACGCCGATCATCTCGCCCGGTTGGATCTCCAGGTCCACTTTGTCCAGCACCGGGACGTGCGAATCATAGGCGAAGCTCACGCCCTTGAAGTGGACGCGGCCGGTCGATCGGCCCGGCAGGTGGAGCGGATCGTCCGGCTCGCTGACGTCAGGGAAGGCGTCCAGCAACTCGAACACCCGCTCAGCCGACGTCGTCGCCCGCTGCACCTGGTCGGTGACGCGGCTGAGTCGGCCGAGCGGATCGTAGAACCGCCACAGCAGCGCAGTGAACGCGAACAGCGGGCCGATGGGGTTGCGGGCCGGGTCGTTCACCACGGAGGGGTCGCTGGCGATCATCTGGATGGCCCAGTAGCCGCCGAGCAGCCAGAGCAGCAGGTAGCCCATGCGGCTGAGCAGTCCGATGACGGGAAACACGCTGGCGCGGAGGCGGAAGACGCTGAGCATGTGGTTGAGCAGCCGCGTCGATCGGCCGGCGAACTGCTCGCGCTCGACCGGCTCGCGTGCAAACCCCTTGACCACTCGGACGCCGGGGATGACGTCGGCAAGGTGGCTGGTCAGGCTCGCGGAGGTCCGCCAGGCCTTGCGGTAGGTCCGCTTGATGCGACGGGTGAAGATGTAGACCATGACGAACAGGATCGGCACCGGAGCCAGCGTGACCAGCGTCAGGCGCCAGTTCATCTGCACCAGCATCGTCAGGATGATGACCAGCGTCAGCACGTCCACAATGAGCTGCTGAAGCACATCGACGATGAACCGCTCGATGCGCTCGCAGTCGTTGGTCAGTCGGCTGATGAGCTTGCCGGTCTGCCGGGATTCGTAGTACCGCAGCGAGAGCCGCTGGAGACTGTCGAACGCCCGCATCCGCAGGTCGTAGATGACCGTCTGGCCCAGCCAGCCCGACAACCAGGACTGGGCGCCGTCCAGCGCGGCGATCAGCAGGAAGCAGCCGGCATAGACGCCGATGAACACCCAGAACAGGGAGTAGTTGCCTACCATGATCGCCGAGTTGACGATGTACTTGGTCAGGTAGGCCGGGATCAGCCCCAGGAGCGTACTGCTGAGCGTGATCACGAGCAGAATCACGCTGGCCAGTCGATAGGGCTTCAGCAGCGAGACCAGGCGGAAGACCAGCTTGCGCTTGTCGGCGCAATAGAGGCAGACCTCGGCCCGCGGCGAGAGCGCCCGGCCGCACTGCGGGCAGCGCGGCGCCTTGCGGACCATGCGGCCGCCGAAGAACCGCCCGTCCCCGCTGTCGGATCTGGCGCCGCTTTTCTCGGCCAGTTCCCCGATGCGGGCGGCAGCCTTCTCGAACTCGTCGAGCATCGACTGGCTGAACCGAGCGACCTCCAGGCTGTCCGACTCGCGCACGACGACCAGCGATCCGTTGCCGACGTAGTTTCGCAACTCCAGACCGCGGATGTCGCGAAGCGGCACCATTGCCAGTTCGCCGTCGCCGTTGGCGCCCTGCGGGCCGAAGAAGAGCCGCTCGTCGTCGGCCGCCAGCACGCATCGGCCATACTGGCCCTGAAGGTCCACGTCGCCGAACAGGCAGACGCGGCGGCGGTCCTCGGGCGGAAGCATCTGGGTCAGTCGCGGGGAGAGGTCTTCAGGGATGTCCTGCACGCATTCCATGGTCGGTCTGTCAGTCAGGTCTGGCGGGCCCGTCCTTGGCTGCCGTCGGCCCGCAACAACGAGGGATGGACTCCCTCTCGCCGATAACACAATCGCTCTACTCTACCAGCAACGGCGGGGGATTCAATGCCGCGGGCGGACCGGGTACATGAAAAAGGCGAGCTGATCTGGAGGGACCAGTTCGCCTTGTCCATGAGTGATTGCTTCGTTGCGAAGCAATCGGAGGGCAGCACCTAATATTCAACACCATGATCTCGCGAAAGCAAGAAAAAATCTGACGATTCCCGCATTGCCCCGTTGCGAATGAGAGTTCCCACCCAAACAGGAACACGCACATTAGGAAGCCGACAGGACTTACGGAGTTCCCCCCGCGGCTGTCAAATTGGGAAGTCTATCAAAATCACAAATTCACTGTTGCCCGCCTCACACGACTCCAGCGGCCGCCCGGGATCCCCACTAGCCAGTGCCTCGTCAAGTGCACGCCGCACGCATGCGGTGGGCCGAGGACGGCGCGCAAAGCGAGCCGGGAGGCATGTGCCGCTCGACCATCGGGAAGTCATGTGGTAGGAGCACGGAAAGAGAAGAACCCGCTGCCGGATCACCGGGTGGCGGGCGTCAGAACGGTCGCATGCCGTTCGCGCTCGCTGAGGGGAAGTTGCTCGCGGGCAAGGAAGTTGCTGCCCTCCGATTGCCCGCAAGGCCGCCCTTCACCGCAACACCCGGGGCGCTCGCGGCCCGGGGCGCTGCCTGATTCTCAAACCGACTTATCCAGCCGGACCTTGCCGACCGGGTTGATTCCAAATCCCGCGAAACCGCCTTGGAAGACGACCTCGCGGGAGGCCAGTGAGAGAGAGAAGGCTTCTGAACTTTTCAACCGGCTTGGCGACTCTCACGATTCCGCCGCACCGGGTCGTTCTCAAATCCCGCAAAACCGCTGCCAGGCGACTTTGCGGGAAGCCAGTGAGAGAGAGAAGGTGGACTATGAACTTTTTCCAGCCGGGCGACTCACTACTGCCCAGCCGGGTTGTTCTCAAATCCCGCGAAACCGCCTTGGAAGACGACCTCGCGGGAGGCCAGTGAGAGAGAGAAGGCTTCTGAACTTTTCAACCGGCTTGGCGACTCTCACGATTCCGCCGCACCGGGTCGTTCTCAAATCCCGCGAAACCGTCTTGGAAGGCGACCTCGCGGGAGGCCAGTGAGAGAGAGAAGGCTTCTGAACTTTTCAACCGGTTTGGCGACCCTCACGATTCCGCCGCGCCGGGTTGTTCTCAAGTCCCGCGAAACCGCCTTGAAAGACGACCTCGCGGGAGGCCAGTGAGAGAGAGAAGATCGTCGCGATCGGTCGGCCGGGCCTGTCAGCCGTCCAGATCGGGAATCACCACCAGGTCGTCGGGCGTGGTCACCGAAGCGCCAGGCACCAGACGAGTGTCGATCGCCGGATCCACCCGGTCCAGCGGCCCGGGAGCGTGTGCCCGCAGTCCGTCCTCGACGGTCGGCAGGACAAAGGGCCTCGGGGCCAGGTCGGCCGCCGGATCGCTGCTATTCTTATTTGTCTTCGCGTCCTTCAACTGCACTTTGGCAGCCGGTGCGACATACTCCGCGTCAGCCGAGGATTGATGCCGCAGGACGAGGATCGCCGCCATCCCAACGATGATCCCGAGAACCGGACTCGCCCAGATCAAGAGCCGTTTCAAGGTGCACTCCTCCGACCCCACATGGACACTTCCCCATCAGCCTGGAACCGGCCCCCTGCTCCGGTTCGCCTCCTAGATCCGTCTGGCGAGGCGCTCGCTTCCTCCCACCGTCGCCGCCAGGACATCTTCAAAGAGCTGCGGATCCAGGGGTTTGGGAAAGTAACCCACGACTCCCAGGGTCCGCGCCACCCGCTCGCTCAGCCGGGTGGCCGTGTTGCTGGTGACCAGGATTCTCTGATTCGGCCTGCCTCTCTTGATCCGCTCAACCAGCTCTGCTCCGCACATGTCGGGCAATTGCAGGTTGGCGATCACCAGATCAGGACGAAACTGACGAAGCCTGGCCAATGCCGCCGTACCGCTGGTCTCAAAGAACCACTCAAGCCATTCCCAATGTTCTCTGACGACCTCCGGAACAGCCGCCTGCCCAGCCGCATCCGCGACCAGAAGACTGCCTTTCACGACTCAACCACCCATGGACAAGGTGAACTGTTTCGTGGGGCGCCGGTCCTCCAACCGGTGTGTCCCTTTGCCCCGTCCTCCCGGACACGTCGGTCCATATAAGCAAACGGCGTGCCACCGCCGCCCGAATTGCGGACCGATTGCGGGAATATTCGCAAGGTGTTGGAGTTCAACAGGTAAGAAAGGAATGATTCCGGCGTGCCTCGTTTCGACGCCGCAGGCCCGCGGGCCGCCGCGCGACGTTTCGTTACGCCGCACGCTTCGCACATCGCCACTTCGCCTGCGTCCCGAGCGGCCGAACTCGACGTGTAACGAAATGTCCCGCTGTCACGTTTCGTTACGCCGCGTTCGCCAACGTCATGCTGTGCGCGCAGAGCAACCGCGCCATGCCGGCGGCGGCTGTCGGATGCCGTGCTTCAATTGACCGGATCGCCGGTCTCGATGTGATACTTGCGGAGCTTGCGATACAGCCGCGGCCGCGCGATCCCGAGCATCCGCGCAGCCGTGCTCTTCTCGCCCGAGGAAAGGTCCAGGGCACGCCGGATGTGATCGTGCTCGACCTGGTCCAGCGTCGGAAAGACGCCCGAGGAATCGCCGCCGTTCATCGCCTCCAGCAGCCGCACGGGCAGGTGCTTGAGTCCCACGACGTCCCCAGCCTGAACCGTAACGACGTGCTCGACAACGTTGATCAGTTCGCGCACATTGCCCGGCCAGTTGTAGCTGGTCAGCACGTGCGAAACCTCGTCGTCCAGACGCTTGCAGGGCTCTTCATAGAACTCAGCCAGTCGGCCCATGAAATGGCCGATCAGCGGCAGGATGTCCTCTCTCCGCTCGCGGAGCGGAGGGACCTCGACTGTGATGACGTTGAGGCGATAGAAGAGATCCTCTCGGAACTTGCCCTCGCGAACGCGCTGGTGCAGATCGCAGTTGGTCGCCGCGACGACGCGGACGTCGATGGGCCTGGGCTGCACGCTGCCGACGGGAATCACGTAACGGTCCTGGAGGACGCGCAGCAGCTTGGACTGGAGTTCGAAGCTGATGTCGCCGATCTCGTCCAGGAACAGCGTCCCGCCGTCGGCGGCCTGGAAGAAGCCCATGGCATCGGCGTGGGCGCCCGTGAACGCGCCGCGGACGTGACCGAACAACTGGCTCTCAAAGAGCGTGCCGGTCAGGGCCGAGCAGTTCACAGGGACAATCGGGCCGTCGCAGCGGACGCTGGCCGCGTGAATCAGCCGGGCAACCATTTCCTTGCCCGTGCCGGACTCGCCCAGCACCAGCACTGTCGTCTCGCGGCGGGCGACCGCCTGGGCCAGGCTGAGCACTTCCTTCAGCCGGACCGACGCGGATACCAGGCCCAAATCGGCGCAAATAGCGCCCATCGGCGGTGGGTCTTTTCTGATACTCACCTTCTGTGTCCCCTCCATCAGGGTCACATCGCTCTGAGTTTTTCTGCGAGGCTTGGGACACTTCGTGGTGTGGTTCGCACTGGCGGGCGAACAATGGTGAGGTCCCGTTTTCTCTCTCTCAACCGGCCTGATGCCTCGCAATCTACTTGCTTGCAAACGGCGTACCAGAACCGGAGTATTCCCCAGGAATGGAATTGCAAGCCGTTTTCGATAAACCACTTGAACAAAATTCCAGCAGCCTCGTTGCGCGATCCTCCCGACCCCTGATGTTGATTTCGGTCAACATCGGTGTTTCCCATTCGCAACAGATCACCCCAACAGGCCGCACACCATCTTCCCCGCCCCGCCCGGCCGCAGACGCCTTGACCCCCGCGAGCCTCTACCTTAGCATAAGAGCGTCCATGGCCGCCCCCCGTCATCGGCCTCAGTCCCGTCGCGGCCGGTCTGACAAGGGCACGTCCTGCCGGGCCGAAGGAGCGGCCCGACATACGGCATGTGCGACGCACTCTTTCCAGGAAAACTCTCATGAGTCAACAGCAGCCCGGTTTCGATGGACCCCCGCCCGCCGGCCAGCACCCCCACGCGCCGGTCCCCGAGAGCCAGCTTCCCCAGGCCAGGCCGATCGCTCCCCCGCCCGGCGCGGGCGGCGGGTCGCCTCCGCCGACTTACATCGTCCTGCCGCCGCAGAAGGGCGGACGCGGCTGGCTGCTTTTCCTCCTCTGTCTGCTGATCGGCTCGGTTGTGACCAACGTGATCCTGATGACCGTCGTCGGCGCCACACTCAGCGGCGGGGCCGGGTGGAAGGGCCGCGTCCGGACCCAGACGCTCAACAACGGCAAGAAGGACAAGGTCATCGCCGTCCTGCCGGTCTACGGCATCATCGACGACAACATGGCCGCCTGGCTGGATGAGGGCCTCAAGGCGCTGGCCGACGACAAGAACGTCCGGGCCGTCGTCCTGCACGTGGACACCCCCGGCGGCACGGTGGTCGCCAGCGACCGCATTCACCACGCCATGCTCGATTTCCGCAAGCGGTCCAGGAAGCCCATCGTCATCGCCCAGGGCGGCTTCGCCACCAGCGGCGGCTACTACGTCTCGTCAGCCGGCGATTACATCGTGTCCGAGCCCACCACCTGGACCGCCAACATCGGCGTCATCATGACCACGTTCGTCGCCGAGCGCGGGCTCAAGGACAAGCTCGGCGTCAACCCGATCGTCATCACCAGCTCCAACACCCCCTTCAAGGACGTGCCCAGCCTCTTCCGCGAACTCAAGCCCGAAGAGCGGGCCTACCTCCAGGGCCTGGTGGACTCGGCCTACGACCGTTTCGTTAGCGTCGTCGCCGCCGGGCGGAAACTGGACTTGGACGAAGCGAAGAAGCTGGCCAACGGCCAGGTTCTCACCGCCGACCAGGCGATGAAGGCCCGCCTCGTCGACGCCGAGGGCTACCTCGAAGACGCCTGGCGGAAGGCCGCCTCGCTGGCCGGCGTCTCGGAGGACGACGCCCGAGTGATCGAATACTCGCCCCGGCCGGCCAGCCTCCGCGACGTCCTGCTCGGCCAAGCCCCCGTGCCCGCCGTGGGCGGCAAGAGCCCCGACCTGATCCAGACCATCGGCAGCCTCTCGGCGCCCAGGCTGATGTACCTGTATCATGGCCCGGTGCCGGCTGCGAGTTGGCCGAGCATGGACTATTCGAGCGGCCAGCAGTAGAAGGCCTTCGATTCGTGACGCAACTCGCGTCTTTGAGATGCCGGCCGACCGGCCTGCGACAATACGATCCCCGACGACTGGAGCAAGGATGAGTCAGTCCGACCCCGCCGAACAGAACGACGCTGGCGACGACAACGAGCACGCCCACAACATCGACGCACTGGACGCCCTGGCCAGCGGCCGATACGCCGAGGAGTCCGACGCTCCGCCCCAGGAGCCGTCGGAAGAGTCCGGTGAATCGACGCCGGTCCTGGAGGCGGTCGCGCAGCCGGACGAGCCGGTCTTCGCGCCGGAGGCGTTCGACCCCATGGCCGGCCTGCCGGCGCCGGGCTCAGCCGCCCCGCGCCAGGCCCATCGCCGCGTGCAACGGGCCCCCAACCTGGCCGCCCGGCGGTTCGCAATTCCCATCATGGCCGCGATGGCCCTGCTCATGCTCGCGATCGGCGCCTGGGCGACGCTCTCGCTGCTGGGCGTCATCGGGCACCTGCACGAGAGCAAGCGGCCGATGGCCATCGCCATCGCCGTCGCCGGCTACCTGGTCGCGATGATGATGGTCCTCGGCTGCGTCGTCTTCTGGCACGACATCCAGGCCGCCGAGAAGTCCGCCCGCAGGTGATCCGCCCGGCCGCCGGAGGAACACTGATTTCACGGATTGGCACAGGATTGCACGGACGGGAGACCTGATCTCAGGCCTTCTTTACCCTCCTTCGCTTTGCCCGTGTAATCCGTGTCTCCTCCGTGTCATCCGTGTTCCTTTCCCCCGGCTTGCTGCAAAGTCGCTGAAGGCGTACAATGTTCCGTCGCGCCCGGTTTGTCCCGGGCTCCCGGACACCCTGGATCGGAAGTGACCCAATGCCGTTTGCCTCCATACCTGAAATCCTCGACGAGCTGCGGGCCGGCCGCATGATCGTCCTGGTCGACGACGAAGACCGCGAGAACGAGGGCGACCTGGTCATCGCGGCCCAGAAGATCACGCCCCAGGCGGTCAACTTCATGGTCACCCACGGCCGCGGCGTGCTCTGCCTGCCGATGGAACCCAAGAAGTGCGACGAGCTGGGCCTCTCCTCGCAGACCCAGGACAACGCCGCCCTGCACGGGACGGCCTTCACCGTCACCATCGACGCCCACCCCCGCTTCGGCGTGAGCACGGGGGTGTCAGCCGCCGACCGGGCCAGGACCATCCAGGTCGCCGTCAGCGACGACGCCGTGGCCGCTGACCTCGTCCGCCCCGGCCACGTCAACCCCCTGCGGTCTCGCGAGGGCGGCGTGCTCGTCCGCTCCGGGCAGACCGAGGGAAGCGTGGACCTGGCCCGTCTGGCCGGCTTCAAACCGGCAGCCGTGCTCATCGAGATCATGAACCCCGATGGCACGATGGCCCGCGTGCCGGAGCTGACGCGGTTCTGCAAGGAGCACGGGCTGAAGATGTGCACTGTCGCCTCGCTGATCGAGTACCGCCTCCAGCGCGAGGTGCTCGTCGAGCGCGTCGAGACGGTGCAGATGCCCACCCGCTACGGGCTGTTCAAGATGATCGCCTACCGCTCGGTCGTGGACCGCGAGCCGCACCTGGCCCTCTGCCACGGCGGCGTCGGCGACCTGGACGACCAGGGCCGGCCCATCGAGCACCCCGAGCCCACCCTCGTCCGCGTCCACAGCGAATGCCTGACCGGCGACCTGTTTCACAGCCAGCGCTGCGACTGCGGCCAGCAGCTCGAAGCCGCCCTGATGCAGATCCAACGCGAGCCCAAGGGCGCCCTGATCTACCTGCGCCAGGAGGGCCGCGGCATCGGGCTGATCAACAAGCTGCACGCCTACCGGCTCCAGGAGCAGGGCGCCGACACCGTCGAAGCCAACGAGCAGCTCGGCTTCAAAGCCGACCGTCGCGACTACGGCATCGGCGCCCAGATCCTCCGCGACCTGGGCCTGCGCGACATCCGCATCCTGACCAACAACCCCAAGAAGGTGGACCGCCTGGAAGTCTACGGCCTGAAGGTTGTCCAGCAGGTCCCCATCGAAATGCCCCCCACCGAAGCCAACCTGAAGTATCTGAAGACCAAGAAGGAAAAGATGGGCCACACTCTCAAGCTGTGACCCACGGACACGCGACACGAAAACGCCCGGGGAAAGCATGGCCTTCCCCGGGCGTCTTGTCTTCAACGCGTGGCCGGGCGTCACTTGCCTTTGGCGGGACCGCCCGGCGGCCTGCGCCGCGGCGTGCCCATCGCGCCGCCGGCCAACTGCACATAGCGCATCCGCGCCTCGTAGAGCCAGCGGTCCAGGTTCTTCTTCTCGTCCTCGCCCAGGTTGCCCTGAGTCTTTGCGTCGAGCACCGAGAGCAGGTCGATGAAGTGCTTGGCCACCGGCAGGCTCACCATCCGCTGGCCGCTCTGCGGGTCCACGCCCTCGCCCATGAACATGAACGCCTGCGTTGCGAGCGTCGCGACGATCTCCGCGAAGGTCGGCTCGGGCAGCCCTTCGGGCCCGACGGCCTCCGGCCCGCCGCCGGCGGCCGACTTCTCCTCGACCTCCTTGGCCAGCCGCTCCTTCTCCTCGTGGGCCTGCTTCTTCCAGTCCGAGTCGATATGAATCTTGGGGGTCTCGTCAGCCATTCCGGATCACCTTCCTGATGTTGCGTCGTCGTCTTCGCCCTCGGCAGCCGCCCGGCGGCCGCCGTCAAGTAACTCCGTCCGATTGTCAGGATCCGACGGCTTGCTCAGCCACCGGCACGCCCGCCCGCTCCGCCGAGGTCCGCACCAGGCCCATGAACATCGGCTGCGGCCGCAACGGCCGACTGGTCAGGCAGGGGTGCGCCTGCGTCCCGATGAAATAAGGGTGGCCGGGCAGCTCCAGAATCTGCATGATCGGCTGGTCCGGCGCCTTGCCCGAGAAGACCATCCCGTGCGACTCCAGCGTCTCGATGTAGCGAGGGTCCACCTCGTAGCGGTGGCGGAACCGCATGCGGAACGTCGCCTGCCGCCCGAACATTTCGTGGGCCATCGTGCCCGGCTTGAGCTCGATGTCGCGTCCGCCCAACCGCATGTTGCCACCCAGTCCCTCGATCCGCTTCTGTTCGGGCAGGATGTCGATCACCGCGTCGCCGTCGACGCGCTTCTCGAGTTCGCTGCTGTAGGCGCCCGGCAGGCCGCAGACATTGCGGGCGAATTCGAGGACGGCCATCTGGAACCCGAAGCAGATGCCGAGGTACGGCAGCCCGTTCTCGCGGGCGTAGTGGATGCAGGCGATCTTGCCCTCGCTGCCACGGGCGCCGAACCCGCCGGGCACGATGATGCCGTGCACGCCCTCCAGGGCCCGGGCGACGTCCTTAGCCTTGCCCGGCGTGTCGTCCAGGTCGCTCGTGTCGATCCAGCGGATTTCAACCCGCACGCCGTAGTGAACGCCCGCGTGCTCCAGCGCCTTGATGATCGACGCGTAGCTGTCGCGCAGCGCCGTATACTTGCCCGTGATGCCGATGACCACTTCGCGGTCCGACTCGTTCACGTTGCGGATGCCTTCGACGTAGCCCTGCCACTGCGTCCAGAACCGCTCGGACTTGGCCGCGTCGGTCCGCGGCTCCAGCTCCAGCAGCCGCACGGCCTCGGCGTCCAGGCCGGCCTTGCGGATCATCTGCGGGATCTCGTAGATCGACTTGCAGTCGTGCATGCTGAAGACGCGGGCCATCGGGACGTTGGTGTAGAGGCTGATCTTTTCGCGAACCTTCTCGGTCACGGGCGTCTCGCAGCGGCAGGCGATGACCGCCGGCTGCACGCCGGCCTCCATCAGCCGTTTGATACCCAGCTGTGCCGCCTTGGACTTCTGCTCGCCCAGCGCCGGCGGCTGCATGACGTAGGTCAGCGCCACCCAGATCGTCGAGTTGGGCCCCTCCTCGAATGCCAGTTCGCGCATCGCCTCGATATAGTAGCTGTTCTCGTAGTCGCCGACCGTACCGCCGATCTCCACGAAAACCACGTCGGCCCCGGACCGCACCGCCAGCTCGCGGATGCGGGCCTTCACCTCGCCGGTCACGTGCGGAATCCACTGCACATCGCGGCCGAGGTAGCCACCCCGCCGCTCGCGCTCCAGCACCCGCGTGAAGATCTGCCCGCTGGTCGCGAAGTTGTCGCGCGTCAGGTTCTTGTCCAGCATCCGCTCGTAGGTCCCCAGGTCCATGTCCGTCTCCATGCCGTCGTCCAGCACGAAGACCTCGCCGTGGCGGAAGGGGTTGAGCGTGCCCGAGTCGATGTTCAAATAGCCCTCCAGCTTGATCGGCGAGACGACCAGCCCGCGGTCCTGCATCAGCTTCGCGAGCGACGAGGAGAAGATGCCCTTGCCCAGCCCGCTCATCACCGTGCCCACGACGATGACGTAGCGCGTCTTGCCCGGCTTGTAGCCCGCCGGCATCGGCGTGTAGAACTCCGTTTCGTCCGACTGCCGGGCCACCCGGCTGAGCAGTTCCTGGCCGTCCACAGATCACCTCCTCAAGACCATCTTACGTTTGATGTTTGAAGTTCGAAGTTCGAGGTTCGACGTCGGAAGGAACCCTCTTGTCCGACCTCGAACTGCGAACTTCGAACTACGAACTGTTCCTCCACCGCCTCACGAACGCTTCGTATTGTTCCGGCGTGTCGATGCCCGCCGGCGAGCCGGCCGTCACCGCGACCGCGATATCATAGCCGGCCTCCAGCACCCGAAGCTGCTCCAGCTTTTCCGTCTGCTCCAGGACGCCCTGCGGCAGCGACGCGAACGCCAGCAGGAAATCCCGCCGATAGCCGTAGGTTCCGCGGTGCAGCAGATAGTCGGGGCGCGGGGCACCCGCGTCGCGAACGAAGGGGATCGGGCTTCGGCTGAAGTAGAGCGCCCGCCCCTGCCGGTCCAGCACGACCTTCACCAGATTGGGGTTGGTCAGCTCGTCGTCGGCCGGGTACGGGCAGGCCAGCGTCGCCATCGGGCAGTCGCCGCCCGCGAGCGTGCGGACCAGCAGGTCAAGGTCGCCCGGCTCGATCTCAGGCTCGTCGCCCTGCACGTTGACGATCAGCTCGTCGTCCAGGCCGGCGGCCACCTCGGCCAGCCGATCGGTTCCGCTGACGTGGTCGGCCCGCGTCATCATCGCCTCGCCGCCGAAGGCCCGCACCGCGTCGAAGATCCGCCGATCGTCGGTCGCAACGATGACCCGCGTGATCGTCGCCGCCGCCGCCGCCCGCTCGTAGACGTGCTGGACGAGGCACTTGCCCGTCCGGTCCGCCAGCGGCTTGGCCGGGAATCGCGTCGAGGCGTATCGTGCGGGAATGATGGCTACGGCGTGGTCGTGTTTCAATGTGCGGTCGGCTGCGGTCAAGTCAGGGCCATCCCGGGAAAGGCAGGCATCGCTGCGTGCATCGGGTTTCGTCTCTCGCTTCCCGGGGCCGCAGTTTATAGGACACCCGCGCGGGTGTCAAAGCAATTCGAGCGCCGGGGCCGGCCCGTTCCAAACGCGGCGTGACCTTACACTTGCCGGACCCGCCGACGCCTCGCATAATCAGGACAACCCGATTGACGGGGGACGTACATGAATCCTGACCTCAACCCGGACCCGCCGACGCGATACGCCGCCCGCGTGTCGGCCGAGTTCCCCGCCCTGCCCCGCAACGTCTGCTGCGGCTGCGCGCGGAACCGGGACGACGAAGCGGACGACGCCCCGCCCTGGCCCGGGCTGGAAGTCCACGCCCGGCCGCACCGGACGGTCCCATTCCGCGATCTACTGTTCCGTCGGGGCATTTGGGCGGCCGCTTCCCTGCTTGCCCCCGTCGCCATCCTGCTCGCTCTGGACCGCGAGGAGCCCGCGGCCATGCTCATCCTCTTCGCGTTCGGGATCGTGACCGCCTGCTACCTTGTGCTGGCCGTTGCGTCGTTCATCGACCGTCACAACAACCCCTCGGTCTCGCTCCCCTTCTGCCCCGCGTGCCGGTGGCGGATGGACGCGGAGCCGGGGTGGCAGCCGGTCCTCTACGGCCGCCGGACGCCCGGGTGGTATGAACTGCTCTGCGAGAACGAGCCGTTCGCCTGGCGGGTCGAGGCGCTCAACAGCGAGGAGCTTGCCCGCATCGATCGCGAGCCCGCCGGATGCACGGGCGCAACGCCTGAAACTACGCGAACGGTTGCCCCGCCCGCCCGCAACGGGTAGACTACGCCCTCCCGGGTCCGCACTGCATTTCCGATTGCGCGAGGCGCCGATGGGCAAGGACAAGCTTTACCTCACCCTCCTCATCATCGCCGGACTGGTCGGCGGAACCCTTGTCGGGGCCCTGCTCCACGGCGACTACGACGAACGCGAACAGCAGAAGCTGATCCACGACGCCGCCGTCCGGCTGGCCGCTCACCAGGCGGCGCTGGCCGAGAAGGCCCAGTGGGAGCGGATCGCCGCCCAAACGCACAGCCAGCCGGCCACCACGCAGCCGGCCGGGCTGATCGCGGACCCGGCCGAACTGGCCCGGCTGAAGAACCTCGCCTCGACCCTGCCCTCCGAAGCCTGGACGCTGCACCCGCGCAGCGCGGCCCTGAAATATCTCTACTTCGTCGGCCGGAAGATCTTCATGAACGCCCTGTTCATGCTCATCATCCCGCTGGTGCTCTCCAGCGTGATCGCCGGGGTGACCAGCGTGGGCAACTTCGCCGAGCTTGGCCGAATCGGCGCCAAGACCTTCGCCTACTACTTTCTGACGATGTTCCTGGCCGTCGCTTTGGGGCTGGTGCTGGTGAACGCCTTCAAGCCCGGCGCCCGCATGGCTCACGACCTGGGCGGGCAGGCCGCGATGCGTGCCGAAGCCGAGGCCGCCTACGCCGACTCAGGCAAGGCCGAGCAGGTCAGCAAGAACAACCCCGGCGGACTGGGCGGCGCCCTGCTGAACATCGTCAGCCAGGTCATCCCATCGAACATCATGGAGAGCATGGCCGGCAACCAGCCGCTGCCCATCATCTTCTTCGCCCTGCTGTTCGGGATCATGCTGACGACCCTCGGCGACGCGGCCCGCGTGGTCATGCAGTTCTTCGACATCCTCTTCCAGGTCATCATGAAGATGGTGCACCTGGTGATCTGGCTGGCGCCGGTGGGCGTCTTCTGCCTGCTGGCCTGGACGGTGGCGCGGATCGGCATCGCCGTCTTCACGCACGCGATCGGCGGTTACATGGCCGTCGTCATCGCCGGGCTGGCGATCCACGGGCTGGTCGTGCTGCCGCTGATGCTCTGGATTCTCGGGCGGACCAACCCTTACGTCTTCATGCACCGCATGAAACAGGCGCTGCTGACGGCGTTCGGGACCGACAGTTCGTCGGCGACGCTGCCGGTGACGATGGAGTGCGCGACGGAGTTCGGCGGGGTCAGCCGAAAGGCCGCCGGGTTCGTGCTGCCGCTGGGGGCGACGATCAACATGGACGGAACGGCGCTCTACGAGGCGGTGGCCGTCGCCTTCCTGGCCCAGGCGTTCGGCGTGCACGTCGGCCCGGTCGGCATGGTCATCATCGCCCTGACCGCGACGCTGGCGGCGGTGGGGGCCGCAGGCATCCCCGAGGCCGGGCTGGTGACAATGGCCATCGTCGTCACCGCGGTGAACCAGAACGTGCTGGCCTCCACGCCCGGCGCCGAGACGATCCCGCTGGCCGGCGTGGCCCTGATCATCGGCGTCGACCGCATCCTGGACATGTGCCGTACGACGGTGAACGTCTGGGGCGACGCGGTCGTCGCCAAGATCATCACCCGCAGCGAACCGGACGCGACCCCTCCCGCCGCGGCCGTTTGACGATAGAATGAGGGGATGATGAACGAAGGCCACTCACGATTTCGCGCTCTCCTGGCTGCCGCGGGCGCTGTCCTGCTCGCCGCCGGCGGCGGATGCCGGGCACTGCCCCCGCCGCGGACGCAGCCGGTCCCGCGGTTGCAGATTCAGGAGGCCCACCGCGCGATGGTGATGCGGGCCTACGGCACGCCCAAGCTCTCCTCTCACCGCCAGATCCTGTACGTCGGCCCCGAGCCCGAGAGCCTCAGCCACGGGTCCGACGGCTGGATGACCGTGCTGACGTTCAACGACCGCGGCCTGCTGACCTGCCAGGAATTCATGCAGCGCGGGACGGTGCAGGGCTACCAGCGGCTGACCTACTGGATCAAGGGCGACCTGACCGGCCGAAACCGCGCCGTCGACGCCGACCGCGAGGTGATCGCCCGGTCGATCCTGCTGGCCCAGGAGGACTTCAACTACCTGGTGACCACCAACGAGCCGGACCTGTTTGTGCTGGTGCGTCGGCTGCCCAGCGAGAACGAGCCGGTCGTGCAGTGGCATTTCCAGGACCGCCGCGAATACAGCCTCAGCGAGCTGACGGTGAACGCCCTGCCCGGCCGCGACGAGCCGCTGATGGAGCACATCGAAGGCGCGATCCGCCAGCGGATGCTGCTGATCCAGGTGAGCATCGACCACGAGGGCAGCCCGTCGGCCTCGCCGGGGGCGCCGTGATCGCGCCTCCCTGAATGTCGGACGCAAGCCCGCATCAAAACGAAAAGCCCACAGCCGGCGGCTGTGAGCTTCTGCGTTTGTCGGATGGCCGGCCCCCTGCGATCAGAGGACCGAGCCGGAGGGCGCCGTCGGCGGCGTGCTGATCGGCGTTTCCGTGCCGCCGGTCGCGCCGGGCGCAGGCGTCCGCGTCGCGGGTGCGCGGGTCGGCGGGGTTGATCGGCCGGGGATGCTCAGGATCATCCCTTCCTTCAGGTCGTCCGGGCTGTTGCCGATCGTCTGCTTGTTCAACTCGTAGATTTCCTTCCAACGGGCCCCGTTGCCGAGCTGGCTGGCCGCGATGTCCCACAGCGTGTCGGAGCCCTTCACGCGGTACTGTCCCGGGGCCAGCGCTGGCGAAGTCGTCCCGCCAGTCGTAGCTCCTCCGGTGGCCGTCCCGCCGGTGGTGGTCCCGCCGACCGGGGCGGCAGCCAGTTCGGGCAGCTTGATCACCTGGCCCTCATGGATCGCGCCTGTCTCGGGATTGATGTCGGGGTTGGCCTTGGCGATATCCTTCCAGGCCGAGAATCGCCCGTACTTCTTCTGGGCGATCTCGCTGAGCGTCTCGCCGCGCTGAACGACGTATTCGTTGGCGGCCAGCGTTCGGCCGCCGGACGTCGTTCCGCCGGTGGTCGTGGTCGAGCCGGCGGTGGAAGCCCCGGCCACAGGCGCCGGCGGGACCTTGATCGTCGCGCCGATCTTCAGGTTGTTCCAATCCTTGATCTCGGGGTTGGCATCACGCAGCAGCGTCCAGAGCGGCCCGCGGCCGGTATAGAACCGCTCAGCCAGCAGCCACGCGGTGTCGTCCTTCTTGATCTGGTAGGTCCGAGTGCCGTCGGGGGCAACCCGCAGGTCCGGGTGCGTCGAGTCGGCCACCGTCGGCCCGGGGGTGGCCGTGCCCATGCCGGTTCCGGTCCCCGTGCCGAGGCGTTCTTCGCCGCCGGTGACAACGGGCGGCCGCGGCGGAGCCCCGCCGCCGGCTACGATCTCAGGCTGCATGCCCAGTTCCGACGGCCGCGGCGGCGCCGGCGGAGCCACAGGCTCCACCTGGCGCGTCGGCGCCGGGCCGGTCTCCGACTTGTGGACCCAGTAGGCCCTCTCGTTGTTCACGGGAATCCGGGCGCTGGCGACGTCGGGAATGCGCTCGTCCCGCGCCGAGTGGGCGTCGCCCGAGGCCGTCCCGCCGCCGGCCGAGTTCGACGAGCCCGTGTTGGTTTGCCCGGCGTTGGAGGAGTTGGAAGTGCCGGCGTTGTCGCCGCCGCCCGAGCCGCCCGCGTCGGCGACCTGTTTGGTCGTGTTTTCAGCGGACTTGATCCCGCTGTTGCTGTTCATCCGGACGATCCAGTAGATGAAGAACGCCAGGATGAGGAGGAAGCCCAGCAGGATTCCAATCTTGAAGTCATCGCGCATGGCAATGCTCCTTCGGTTGCGGACATCACAGTCGGCTGAGCCGGGCTGACGCCCCGCCCTTACGCCTCCTGCGTCTGTGCCTTCTGGCCCTGTTGCTGATCGACGGCCTTCCTGAGGATCGCCTGGCGCCACCCCATGACGATCGGGCTGGCCACTGCGATCGAGGAGTAGGTTCCCACGATCAGCCCCACGAGCAGTGCGAACGTAAATGCGTGGATGCCCGGACCGCCGAACACATACATGATAAAGACGGCCAGGATGGTGGTCAAGCTGGTCAGCAGCGTGCGGCTGAGCGTCTGGTTGATCGAGTCGTCGATGATCTTGGGAGTCACGTACGACAGTCGCCCGCGGTTCTCGCGGATGCGGTCGAAGACCACGATCGTGTCGTTCAGCGAGTAGCCGATGATCGTCAACACAGCCGCCACGACCGTCATGTCGAAGCGGAAGTCGGTGATCAGCAGGGCGCGGCCGATGGCCGTGCCCGACAGGTAGCGGCTGAGCGCCACCAGTCCGATGGTGATTGCGACGTCGTGGATCAGCGGGATGACCGCGCCCAGGCCGAACAGCCAGTTGCCGAACCGCACCCAGACGTAGACGACGATGGCGAGCATGGCCATCACAATCGCGACCAGCGCCTTCCACTGCACGTCGCGGGCGACGGCGGTGTCGAAGCTGGAGATCGAGTCCAGCGGCTCGACGCTGGTCAGCGCCGAGGCGATCATCTGGACCTCGGGCACGCCGAAGTTCTTCCACCAGTTCGCGTCGCCGCCGGAAGCGATCGAACTCACCGCCTCGGCCGGCTGACGGGAGACATAGAGCACCTTGGTGTAGGTGGCCGCCCCGCTGGCGGCCGTCTCAGCCGCCCGGTCCACGCCGATCACGTTCCACCCGGTCCGCGGCAGCGACTGGACCTTGGGGTCGAGGCTGCCGAGCTTGCGGCTGATCCTGTCCTTGATGTCCTCGACCGACCGCGCGGGCGAGAGGCCCTCGATGACCACGCCAACCCCGCCGCGCCAAGTCGACAGGTTGATGCTGCCGATGTCAGTGCGGCTGGTCTCGTAGTCCTTGTCGATGATGAACGCGTTGGGGCAGGACAACTCGGTTCCCTGGAGTTCGGCCCACTGCTTCTCGAACTTCCAGGTCACCTGCACGCGCCTGGGCAGCAGCGACTCGGCGCCCAGACCGTTGACGTTGTTCGGCGATTCCAGCAACTGGAGCAGGTCGCTCTGGAACTTGGCCGGGTCCTGCGTCGTGCTCTTGACCTCGAAGGTGGGGCCGTGGGCCGCCGCCGCGCCGCCCTCTTCAAGCACGCGCGACACGGACACGTCGCGCAGCGACCAGTCGGACGAGGAGGAGTAGGCCCGGGCCGCCGCCTCGAAGTCGCCGTCGCTGATCTTCACGCCCGGCCGCAGGGTCACCTGGGCCTTGGTGCCGCCGAGGAACTCGATGTCGAACAGGTGCGATGCGTCCTTTTCCATCTTGTAGCCGAACTCGCTCAGGCCGGCCACCAGCAGCACGCCCGAGATCGTCCAGAAGATGAACCGCTTGTTCATCCAGCGGATGTTGGTGTGGCCGATGAGCTTGAGCATCGGGAAGTGCCGCTTGATGAGCCGGTACTCCACGCCGAGCTGGAGCAACACGCGCGTGACGAACAGCGCGGTAAAGACCGAGCTGACGATGCCGATGCCCAGCACCACGGCGAAGCTCTTGATTTCGCTGGTGCCGACCATGTAGAGGATGATCGTCGTGATCAGCGTGGTGATGTTGGCGTCCAGAATCGTGGACAGGGCCTTGTTGTAGCCGTTCTTGAGGGCCACGCGCATCGGGGCGCCGCGCTCCTGCTCCTCGCGGATGCGCTCGTCGATCAGCACGTTGGCGTCGACGGCCATGCCGACCGTCAGGATCACGCCGGCGATGCCCGCGAGGGTGAACGTCGAGTTGGACATCGCCATCGCGCCCAGGATGAAGATCAGGTTCAGCAGCAGGGCGATGTCGGCCACCAGGCCCAGCGGGACCAGGTAGTAGACCAGCATGAAGACCGCGACGGCGATCAGGCCCAGCGTGACCGAGAACAGGCCCGCGCGGCGGTGGGCCTCGCCCAGGGTCGCGCTGACGGTGCTCTCGCTGATGGGCTCGCGGCTGAGGCTGCCCGGCAGGGCGCCGGCCTGCATCTTGCGGGCCAGTTCCGCGACCTCCTGGTTGGAGAATGACCCGCTGATGATGCCGCGCGTGTTGATCTGGCTCTGGATCGTCGCGACCGAGATGACCGTGCCGTCCATCACCGCCGAGAGCGGCTCCTTCAGGTTCGCCGCCGTCAGCTTGCCGAACTTGTCGCCGCCGACCCCGTCAAACTCGAAGCCGACAGCCGGGCGACCGAGTTCGTCGCTGGTCACGTAAGCGGACTTGAACTTCCAGTCCGGCTCGCCCTTCTTCTTCAGCTCAGCCGACGACAGGTGAATTATCCGCTTGTCGTCGGTGTTGTGCAGCAGCACGTACCACGTGCCCGTGCCGGCCCGCTGGGCGGTGACCTCCTGGCCACGCGTGACGATCGACGGGTCGCCGACCATCGCCCAGCGATAGTCGCCGACGATCACCTGGTTGTCGTGAACGATCTGCTCGTTGAGGGCCTTCACGAACGGACCCGGGTCGAAGCCGGGCGCCCTCCTGGCGGCGATGAAGAACTCCAGCCGCCCCGTGCCCTGGAGCAGACGCTTGATATCGTTGGGGTCGTCCAGCGAGGCCTTGCGCTCCTTCCAGGCGTCGTACTTGTCCCGCACGCTCTCCAGGATGCTCTCGTATCCCTTGTTCTGCGAGAGCAGGGCCTGCCACGGACTCTCCTTGCTCCCCTCGGCCGCCTTCCCGCGCTCCTTCTTGCCTTTGGCCAGCACCTCGCGGACGATCGACAGATTGATGTTCTTTTCCTGGAGCTGCTGGAGCAGCTTGGCGTAGTCGGTCTTGGCCTGCATGTAGGCTTCGCTGTGAGTGACGACCGGCGCCGCAGCCGGCTGGCTGCTCGGGGTCGCGTCGGCCGGCTGGGTCGTCGCGGCCTTCTCGTCGCGATCCGCCTTCAGGAACGCGGCGTAAGCTTCGCCGGTCTTCTTCAGCATCTCGTCTCGCGTGGCGATCCCCTTGCCAAGCTTCATGAAGGCCGCCGTCACGCCGGCTTCGTCGGTCGCCAAGCCGGCTTCGCGCTCGGCCTCGCTGATGTCAGCCGGGGTGATCTGCGTCGCCTGGAGTTGATCCTCGGCCTGGTCGTAGGCGCTGCGCTGCTGGACGGCCGACTCGGTGGCCCGCGGGATGGTGATCTCAATGCGGTCGGGTCCGACCGGGGTCCACTGGAGGTTCAGCAGGCCCTGCGGGTCGATGCGTTCCTTGAGCGCGGAGATCATGGTCTGGGCCGGCGTCTCGGACTGGCTGCCCGACCAGTTCTCAGTGTTGACTTCGTACAGCAGCTTGGTGCCGCCGTTGAGGTCGATGCCGGGGCGCAGCACGTCCAGCATGTCGCTCCACTGGAACCCGTTGTCGAGCTGGCCCCAGGGGACCAGCTTGGCCAGGAAGATGAGGGTCAGAGCCCCGATCAACGCCAGACGCCACCAGAGATTGCGTTTCATCTGAGAATCCCGATGTTGTTCGTAATACCCGTCGCTCTTGGTTTGGTTCTCGGTTGCCCGCCGGCGGTTTCACGATTCGCCGGCCGATGTCGGCGGCCCGCCCCGGCGGCGTTCACCGCGAGTCGTCCGCCTCGCCGCTGCCGTCCTTGGGGATGACCGAGCGGATCGCCCACTTCTTCATGCGAATCTTCGTGTTGTTCGACTCGTCGATCTTGATCGTGATCTCGTCGTCCTTGACGTCGATGACCACGCCGATCATCCCGCCGAGGGTCACGACCCGCGTGTTGCGGGCCAGGTCGTTGATCATCTTGTCGCGGTCCTGCTGCTGGCGCTTGCGGCCGCGCTGCGAGAAGAGGAAGAAGACCGCCAGGAAGATCAGCACGCCGATGATCATCACCGGCGCCGTGCTCTTGGGGTCCTCCGCCAGGACGGCCGCCATGCCCATCAATGTCTGCATCGCAAAGTTCTCCTTGCTTCGGTCGCCCGCGCCGGCCGCGGACCGCGTCAGCTATCCTTGTCCGTCTCGCCGCCGGGCCGATACCGGGCCAGCCAGTCCGCGGCGAACGCCTCGAACCGACCGGCCCCGATCGCCGTCCGGGCCTGCTCCATCAGCCGCCCGAAGAACCGCAGGTTGTGCAGGCTCAGCATCGACGCGCCCAGCATTTCGCCGGACATCACCAGGTGCCGCAGCACGCCCCGGCTCATCCGCCGGCAGCAGTAACAGTCGCACTCGTCCTCCACCGGCCGATCGTCCAGCCGGTGGCGTTCGTTCCTCAACTTCAGCGGGCCGTCGGCTGTGAACGCGAAGCCGTTCCGCCCGTTCCGCGTGGGCAGCACGCAGTCGAACATGTCGACCCCGCGCCCGATCGCGCCCAGCAGGTCCGCCGGCTCGCCGACGCCCATCAGGTATCGCGGGCGGCCGGCCGGCAGCGCCGCCGCCGTCGGCCCGAGCGTTTCCATCATCCGCTCGTGCCCTTCCCCGACGCTCAGCCCGCCGATCGCGTAGCCGGGAAAATCCAGCTCGCCCAGTTCCTCGACCGACTGCCGCCGCAGGTCCGCGAACAGCTGGCCCTGCACGATGCCGAACAGCGCCTGGTCCTCGCGGCGATGGGCCGCCTTGCAGGCCCGGGCCCACCGCGTCGTCCGCTCGACCGCCGACCGGCTCGTCTCGTAATCCGCCTGCGCCCCGACGCACTCGTCCAGGCACATGATCAGGTCGGCGCCGAGCCGGTTCTGGGCCTCGATCGCCGACGCGGGGGTCAGCATCAGTTCCGCGCCGTCGACGTGGTTGGCGAAACGCACGCCTTCGTCACTCACCTGCCGGATCGCCGTCAGGCTGAAGACCTGGAACCCGCCGCTGTCGGTCAGGATCGCACGGTCCCAGCCCATCACCCGGTGCAGTCCGCCCAGCCGCTCAATCACTTCGGCGCCCGGCCGAACGACCAGGTGATAAGTGTTGGCCAGCACCACCTGGGCGCCGGTCGTCGCCACCTGCTCGGCGGTCAGGCCCTTCACCGTCGCCTGCGTGCCGACCGGCATGAACGCCGGCGTGTCCACCGGCCCATGCGGCGTCTGAAAGCAGCCGACCCGTGGGCCGTCGCCCGGTCCGCGGCTGGCGAAGGCGAACATCGCCGCCCGGCCGGACCGATCCGCCTGCTGACTGTCCGGCTCAGTCATAAAGCTTCTTGAGCACCGCGCCGGGATAGTAAAACCGCAGAATGTCGCGGCAGGACGACCCGGCCCTGGCCATCCCGTCGGCCCCGGCCTGGCACAGCCCCATGCCGTGCCCCCAGCCATGCCCGTCCGACAACACGATGTTCCGCCCGTCGTCGCTCAGCCGCACGAGCGTCGAGAGCATCACCCGCGCCCCGACGGCCCGGCGGAAATCGTCGGCCCGCATCGTTACCGTCCGCCCGCCGCCGGTCATCAGCACTGTCACCAGGCGACCGCCGTAGCTGGCCTGGCCGGGGGCGACCCGCGTCGCCGCCGGTCCGCCCAGGGCCGCGACAGCCGGCTCGGCCTTGAGCAGCCTCGGCCAGAACTCGCTCTTGAGCACGCGGACCGGGGCGTCGGCTGCCCGGTCGCGGTACTTCGTGCCGCTGCACCAGTCGCACTTCACCCCGCCCTCCAGCGGAGGGACGGGGGCGATCTTCGGTTTAACGAACCTCACCGACACCGTCCACCCGCCGCAGGTCGAGTGGTAGAAGGTCGGGAATATCCGCGTCGGTTCGCCGGGCAGGCCCCATTCCAGGACCAGCCCTCGCGTCTGCCGCGTCACCGTCGCACCGATGCCGCCGGCCTCGGTTGCGCCGATCAGCCCGCGGTAGACCTGGGAGTTTTCGCTGTCCTCCAGGTCCCACTCCTGCGCCCGGTGCGTCATCCGCTCGAACAGGGCGTAGGTGCGGGCAACGATCGCCTGCGCCTCCAGCGCCGATCGGCCGAATCGGCTGGGCATCTCCGAGGTCACCACGCCGGCGACGTAGTCCTCGACGTGGACGACGTTGATACCCGCCAGTTGGGCCGAGGCATCCGCGACCACCCGCAGGAAGCCCGGATAGAGCCGCCCGCCCAGCCGCAGCGTGCTCGCCCGCAGGGGCAGTATCTCGACGCGTCGGCCGGTCAGTTCCGTTCCGCCCAGCGTCCATCGGCCCGCGCCGGCCATCGCCAGCGTCACCTCGGGCATCGGGTCAGACGAACCGGCCCGCTCCCGGTCGTCGACCAGGACGCGATAGGGCCCATTCACCGCGACGGTCAGCCGGTCGGTTCCGCTGACCAGGCGGACCCGCATCAGCAGGTTGTCGCCGGCCGGCTGCCAGGGGTCGCCCGGCGTCGGGGGCGGCGTGTTTCGCGTCTGCCGTGTCGGCCGCACGTCTGGCGTCGGCGTCAGCGGCTCGCTCTGGCCGGGGCAACCGACCAGCAGCACCGCCCAGGCGCCCAGCAGCACGGCCGTCAGCCCGACGCCGCACAGGCTGAGGGGCCTGCGACGGCGGGCCACGAACAGGGCCGCTCTCCTGATGAGCCTCCGTGCCGTCATCCCGCTTCTCCCGCCGCCGCCGGTCCGTTCCGTGGACCGGTCGCCGGGCAGCAGCTAAGCCCCCGGCCGGCGGCTGTCGTCGGACGCCGCGTCAGTCTTCCAGCTTGCGGAGCGACAGGCCGTGGGCCGCCAACTGCCGCTTGATCTCCTGGAGGCTGGTGACGCCGAAATTCTTGGTCGCCATCAGCTCGGCCTCGGTGCGGGAGGCCACGTCGCCCAGGGTCCGCAGGCCCAGCCGGTCGAGGCAACGCCGCGCCCGGACCGAGAGTTCCAGTTCGTCGACGGTGCGGGCCAGCACGTCGTTGGCAGCGCCGGCCTGGGCGCGGGAGGGAGCGTCGCCGTGGCCGTCCTCCAGCGACTGGCCGAGCCGCAGGCCCTTCTGGGCCAGGACCGCCTTGATCTCGTTCAGGCTGGTCTCGCCGAAATTCTTGTAGCTGAGCAGTTCGTTCTCGGTCACGTTGAGCAGGTCGCCCAGCGTGTTAATGTTCATCTTCTTGAGGCAGTTGCGGCTGCGCACCGACAGCTCGAAGTCGGTGATGGGAATCTCCAGCACCGCGGTCCGCTTGTCGCGGGCCCGCTCCTGGGCCTCATCGTAGTACTGCGTCAGGCCGGCCAGGGCGTCCTTGAGGAACAGTCGAGCCCGGCGGTGGTTGGGATCGACCTTAAGCACTTCCTGCACGCAGCGGATGGCCAGGTCGTAGTTGCCCTGGTCCTCATAGAGCACCGCAAGGTTGATCAGGGCATGGACCGGCGCCGGCTGCGTCTGCACGCAGCGGCGGTAGTGGCGGATGGCCTCGACGTCCTCGCAGGCGATGTCGTGCAGGTAGCCCAGCCGGAAGTTGGCGCCGACGTGGTTCTCGTTCAGCTCGGTCGCCCGGGTGTAGGCGATGCCGGCCTCAGGCAGGTCGCCGGCCAGTTCGTGCAGGTAGCCCTGCTGGTAGTGCCAGTCAGCCGACGACTCGCCGGCCTTGGCGTGCTTCTTGAGCAGTTTGGCGGCCTCGTCGATCTTGCCGGCCAGACGCAGGGCCTCCACCGTCGCCATCGCGCACTGGAAGGCGTCCCAGCCGCGGGCCTCGGCCCGTTCGAACTCGGTGACCGCGTCGCCCTGCTGGCCCCGCTGGCAGTAGACCAGCCCCAGGAAATATCGCTTCAGGGCGCCCTCGGAGCCTTCCTTGAGCGGCTCGAGCGCCAGGTCGTGGCGACCCAGCAGGCACTGGGCAACACCGACCTTGACGTTCAGGGCGCGGTCGCCCTTGGCGGCCGACTGGCCGACCCACGCCCGGAAGTTCTCAAGCTGGGCGCCGGAGGAATAGGCGGACTGGCGGATCCGCTCGACCACCGCGGCGTCCCACGTTTCGGTTTCCTGGAGGCTGGAAAGCTCGCTGACCTGGTCCATAGACCTGCGACTCCCGTTTGGGCTGACGGAACGGTGAAATTGAAAGTCGCGGCCGGCCTTGCGCCGGGCGACGACACATTCCTACGCGAAACCCGGGATTATAAGCTCCCAGTACCTTTTTGCAACACCACCTGAAGCCCCCCGCCCGCTCACCACTGGCTCAGGAACCGCACGTCGCCTTCATACAGCAGCCGGATGTCCGGGATGCCGTACTTGGGCATGAGAATCCGCTCGATGCCGAACCCGAACGCGAACCCCGTATACCGCTGCGGATCGTAGCCCACCGCCTCGAACACCGCCGGATCCACCATCCCGCAGCCGCCCAGTTCCATCCAGCGGGCCTGCCCGCCCCCGGGCGCCCAGTGGATGTCCATCTCGGCCGACGGCTCGGTGAACGGGAAGAAGCTCGGGCGGAATCGCGTCCGAACCTGCGGCCCGTAGTAGGCGTGCACGAACTGGTTCAGGCAGCTCTTGAGGTCCACCATCGAGACGCCCTCATCGACACAGAGGCCCTCGATCTGGTGGAACATGAAACTGTGCGTCGCATCGACCGTGTCCGGCCGATAGGTCCGGCCCGGAGCGATCACACGCACCGGCGGGGCCTGCCGCTCCATCGCGCGGATCTGCACGGTCGATGTCTGGCTGCGCAGCAGGCGCTGCACATCGATGTAGAAGTTGTCCAGCGGGTCGCGGGCCGGGTGCGCCGGGGGGATGTTCAACGCCACGAAGTTGTGGAACTCGTCCTCGACCTCCGGGCCCTCGGCGATGTCGAAGCCCATTCGGCCGAAAATTTCGCACAGTTCGCTGGTGGCCTGGCTTATCAGGTGCTCGCGTCCCAGCCGCGGGCAGTCGCCCGGCAGGGTGACGTCGGTCCCAGGGCCAGCCGGGCGGGCGGTCTGATTCAGCGCCGCCTGACGCTGGTCGAACGCGGCGGTCAGTTCGGCCTTGAGCTGGTTGGCCTTCTGACCGGCTGCCGGGCGGTCGGCGGCGCTCAACGTCCCCAGCAGCTTGAGCAGCGCGAGGACTTCGCCCTTGCGGGAGAGGTAACGGACGCGCCACTGCTCCAGGGACTGGAGGTCCTTGACCTGGTCCAACTGAGCGCGGGCCTGCGAGCGGATTTTCTCGATCTGTTCCAGCATGGCCGAAGCAATCCACCGGTCTGCGTAATCGCGGCCCGCCCGTGGCGTCCCCCCGCGAGGGGAATCCGGCCGCTCAGCCGGCCAGCGCCGCCTGGACCTTGGCGACGACCGCGTCGAAGGCGGCCGGGTCGTGGATGGCCAGTTCGCTGAGCATCTTGCGGTTGAGCTGGATGCCGGCGGCGTTCAGGCCCGCGATGAACTGACTGTAGCGGAGCCCGCGCTGCTGGCAGGCAGCCGAAACGCGCGTGATCCACAGTCCGCGGAACGTGCGCTTCTTGACGCGCAGGCCGATGCGACGGTCCTGCTGCGCCTTGTCCACCGCCTGCTTGGCGATCCGCCAGTTGGCGTGCCGCAGGCCGTAGAAGCCCTTAGCGCTCTTGAGGACGCGGTTCTTGCTCTGCCGGGTGGCAGCGCCTTTTCTTACCCTGGGCATATCGGTTTACCTCGTGTGTTGACGCAAAACTCCGGGCCCCGCCCCGCAAAGCGGTCTCACTTGGGCATCAGTCGCTTGATCTTGTAGGCCATCGCCTTGCTCTGGATCGTCAGCGGGGTGCGCAGGTGCCGCAGCCGCTTGCCCGTCTTGTTGCTCAGCAGGTGGCTGGTGCCCGGCTTGCGGGATTTCACCTTGCCCCGGGCGCCCACCTTGAACCGCCTCTGGATTCCCTTGTGGCTCTTCATTTTGTTAGGCATCGTTCCAGTCGCTCCGCTATTGGCCGCCGCCGGTTGGCCGGGCGGCATGTGTCTTGCTCCGTCGCGTCGTCTAAACAAACGACGCCGGGCCTGCTTGACCCGGCATCGCAATCGGCCGAATCGTTGCTTGCTTGCTCCGCGCCCACGACCCGCCGGTCACTGGCCGGTCGCTCCTTCGCCCGCGGGCGGCGTCGGAGGGGCCGGTGCGGGCGCCGCCGCGTCCGGACCTGCCGCCGGGACCGCGGGCTTCGCCTCGCCCTCAGCCGCCTTGGGCTTGGCAGCCGGCTTGGCGCCGGTCCCGCCCCCGCCCTTCTTGGTCGGGATCAGGACCATCGTCATCCGCCGACCGGCCATCCGCGACCCGGTTTCCACCTTGGCCATGTCCGACAGCCGTTCGGCGATCTCGAGCATCTGCGCCCGGCCGAGGTCCTGGTGGGCCATCTCACGACCGCGGAAGAGCATCGTGAACTGGACCCGGTCGCCTTCAGCCAGGAACGTCTTGGCATGTTCGAGCTTGTACTCGAGGTCATGCGTGTCGGTCTTCGGCCGCAGCCGCACTTCCTTGGTCGTCTGTGCGTGGTGCTGCTGCCGGGCCTTCTGTTCCTTCTTCTTCTGTCGGTACTTCCATTTGCCATAATCCATGATGCGGCAAACGGGAGGCCGATCGTTGGGCGCCACCTCTACCAGATCCATGCCGGCCTCGCGGGCGCGCCTCATGGCTTCCGATGTGTCGACAATGCCGACCTGCTCGTCGCCTTCACCGATCAGCCGAACCTGCGAAATCCGAATCTGCTCGTTGGTTCTCAGGCCTTTGGGAATGACGTCCTCCCGAGTTTGGACCCTCTGAACAGACACCACCACCGGCCGGTTCCGCCAACCGGTTCGCGTCTGTACCGCACCCAGTCTGCGGTATGCTACAAGGCGTTAACCGTCGGGTCAATACCAATTTATGCCCCCGCAGGGCGATCGCAGAGTCCGCCGGCCCGGATCGAACGCAGAGCGGACAAGTGGCCGAGGCCCGGCAGAGCCCCGAATTCGGCCAACAGAGGACGCTTCCGCCACCCCTCAGCCCCTACGCCCCTCAGCCCCTTTGCCCCTTCGCCCCTTCGCCTGCCGACTCAATACGGAAAGTCCGCCGACTCCGGGGCTTCGGACAGTTCCACCAGCAGCGTCGCGATGTTGGCCGCCGCCGATTCGATGATCGCCTTGCCTTTTTCCGCCGACGCCTTGCGCTGCTCGCCGCCGGCCGACACCGGCACGTGGGCGTGCCACGGGCGGACGAATTGAACCGCGGGGTTCCGCAGCGACGGCAGCGTCGCCTGGCCTCGCGGGTTGTCGGCCAGCTTGTCGTGGCGGACCAGGTCCGGCCGGACGTACATCTGATACGACGCCTCCCGCTCCCCGCCGTGCTCGGAGGGGTGCTCGATCATCGCCGACGCCTCCGGCGACGCCATGCCCCCGCTGGTAACGCAGACGAAGGGGACGTCGTCGCGGGCCGCCAGGTCGCGCATCAGCGCGCCGACCGTCTCGTTGTTGCCGCCGTGGCCGTTGAGGATGAGCACGCGGCGGACGCCGTCGGCGTATGCCTGCTCGATGATGTCGGTCAGCATCGACATGAACGTCCGCACGCCAACGCGGCAGGCGAAGGGGAACTTGCGGCAGTTGTTGTTCAGCGTGATCGGCAGCGTGGGGTAGCAGACCACGCGGGCGCCGCGCTCGCGAGCCAGCCGCGTGGCTCGCTTGGCCAGCACGTCGGTCTGAAACGTGTCGGTCCCCAGCGGCAGCGCCGGCCCGTGCGGCTCGGTCGAGCCCAGGGGGATCACCGCCACGTTGGGCGCCAGTTCGCGCAGGTCGTCGATCGTCATCTCTTCCAGAATGCCGGAGGGCTCGGGCATGGATGGCCTCGCTTGAAAGAAGTTGCTCACGATCAGGTCCGCATCATCGTCAGGACGGCCAGGACGCCGGGGACCAGGCTTCCGAGGACGAACCCGGCCAGCGCCGCCAGGCGCACGCTCCGCGACTCGCGGCGGCCGACGATGAGAATCACCAATGAACCCAGGCCGCAGACGACCATCAAAGACATAACGAGCACGAGCCCGGCAATGCCGTAGCCGCCCGGAACGCCATGCATGATTGCATCGCCAATCAACCACGCCCAGAACACCAGCACCAACGCCAGCAGGCCCCAGGCTTCGTAACGGATGGACATCGTCGTCCCCCGAACGATCAAATGAGACGCAAACACCGGAAACTTGCCGGACGCGCTCGCCTGAGGCTCGCGGCTACTGAATCCTGTAGAAGCAATCTTCACCACAGAGAACACAGAGAGCACAGAGTCGGGAGTATCAAAAAAATCTTGATTTCAGGCATTTCTTGACGCTTCTGACCTCCTCTGTGATCTCGGTGTCCTCTGTGGTGAATGAAGATTTCTTTTGCAGGCCTCAATAAACGGGGCCACCTGTGTGGACGCCTTGTTTAGCCGCAACGCCGCAGGCGTGCGCGCCCCGCGCCGTTCAACTCACTTTCGCCGGCGCCAGCGTGCTGTGCAGGGCGCGGGTGGCGATCTCGTCGGCGATCTTCGCGACGAACTCCCCGGCCTTCATCGCGCCGACGTCCCCAGCCGCCCGCTCGCGGACGCTCACCGTACCGGCGTCGGCCTCCTTGGCGCCGACGACCAGCATGTAGGGGATCTTCATCTTCTGTGCCTTGCGGATCTTCGCGTTCATCCGCTCGCTGCTGGTGTCCACGCTCGCCCGCACGCCGGCGGCCGCCAGTTGCGCCCGCACCTTCTCGGCGTACTCGTTCTGGGCATCGGTGATCGGGACCAGCCTCGCCTGTTCGGGCGCCAGCCAGGCCGGGAAGTTGCCCGCGTAGTGCTCGATGAGGAACCCGATCATCCGCTCGTGCGTACTCAGCGGCGCGCGGTGGATGCACAGCGGGGTCTCCTCCTCGTTGTTGCGGTTGACGAAGACCAGGTTGAACCGTCCGGGCACGGCGAAGTCCACCTGGTTGGTCGCCAGGGTGAACTCGCGCCCGACGGCCGACCATATCTGCACGTCGATCTTCGGCCCGTAGAACGCGGCCTCGTCGGCCACCTCCACATAGGGCACGTTGTTACCGATCAGCGTGCGGCGGACCATATCCTCGGTCTTCAGCCACAGCCGCTCGTTGTCCACATACTTCTTGCCCAGCGCGGCCTTGGCGTGCGTGCTGAACCGCATCACGAACTTCTCGATGCCGAACAGCTTGAAGTAGCGCTCGTACATCCGCACCACCGCGATGAACTCGTCCTCGAACTGGTCCTCGGCGCAGTAGATGTGGGCGTCGTTCATCTGCATCGACCGCACCCGCAGCAGGCCGGTCAGTTCGCCGCTCTTCTCGTAGCGGTAGCACGCGCCGTACTCGGCCAGCCGGATCGGCAGGTCGCGATAGCTCCGCGTGCGGCTGGAGAAGATCTTGTGATGGAACGGGCAGTTCATCGGCTTGACGTAATACTTGACGCCCTCCAGTTCCATCGGCGGATACATGCTCTCGGCGTAATACGGCAGGTGGCCGGAGCGGATGAACAGATCCTCCTTGGTCACGTGCGGGGTGCGGACGCGGAGGTAGCCGGCCTCGGCTTCGACCTGCTTGGCCAGCCGCTCCAGTTCCTCGATGATGACCCCGCCGGCCGGCAGCCACAGCGGCAGCCCCGGGCCGACCTCGTCGTCGAACGCGAAAATCTCCAGTTCCTTGCCCAGTTTGCGATGGTCGCGGCGCTTGGCCTCCTCGATGCGGGCCAGGTGCTCTTCGAGCTCCTTGCGCGAGAAGAACGCGGTCCCGTAGATGCGGGTGAGTTGCTTGTTGTGCTCGTCGCCGCGCCAATATGCCCCGGCCGTCGCCAGCAGCTTGAACGCGGGGATCTTCCCGGTGTCCGGCAGGTGCGGCCCGCGGCACATGTCCAGGAACTCGCCCTGGCGATAGAGCGAAACTTCCTTCACGCCCTCGCCGCGCACGAGGTCCTCGATCATCTCGTCCTTGTATCGCTGGTGGTGCTCGTCCAGCAGCTCGCGCTTGGCCGACTCGGTGGACTCCACCTTGCGGGCCAGCGGCAGCTTGGCGTCGACGATCCGCTGCATCTCGGCCTCGATCCGCTCCAGGTCGCCCTCGGTGACGCGGACGCCGTCGGGGAAGTCGAAGTCGTAGTAGAAGCCGTATTGGAAGTCTTCGGTCAGCGCCGGTCCGATGGTGTACTGCACCTGGTCGCCGAACAGCCGCCGCACCGCCTGGGCCATCACGTGGGTCGTGGTGTGCCGCAGGATCTCCAGCGCCTCGGGGTCCTTGGGGGTGACGATGCGGACCTCGTGCTCGCCCGCGAGCGGCGTCGCCAGGTCCACCAGGCGGTCATCGACTTTCGCGGCAACGGCGGCGTCCGCAAGACGCGGACCGATCTTCGCCGCCACATCCTTCACCGACGCCCCATCCGGCACCTCCATCACTTTGCCGTCGGGCAGTTTGGCCTTGGCCATGGTGCAGCTCCTTGGGTTAACCTCGCTGGCCCCGTCCCCAACGAAGGGACCGCCGGACCCGGCGATTCCTCTATTCATAAATCCGCTCGCGCCGCTTGTCAAACACCGGGGGGGGAATTGCAGATTGGAGATCTTAGATTGCAGATTCAAGAGCCGGAAAAGCTCTCCCGCCTCCTCTTCAATCTGCAATCTGAAATCTCCAATCGAAAATCCGCCCCCCGTTCTCCGCCCCCTCCCCCCAGCCGCCGGGATCGGCCGCTGTCCCGCAACGGCCGCAGGCGCATAGAAAGACCCGGGTCCCCTCCGGCCCGGGCCTGGGTCAAACATGTGTGGGGGGTGTCTAGCTTTGGCCCAGCAGTTTGATCGTCCGGCCGGTCCGGCCCGCGCCGTAGCGCGTCGCCTGGACCGCATCGACGAACCGGAACACATGGCCGCACTTGACGCACGACACCCACCCGCCGCGGCGGTCGCTTCGGACGGGCATCGGGCGATAGCAGTTGGGGCAGATGCAATCGATCTTCATGGCCCTCTCCTGTCACTGATCTTGATTCGGGCAACAGGCATATCGGCCGATGCCAGGGCCGGGTTAACTTAGAAGCGATGCGCGTGCGCCAGTTGACGCCTTGTCCCCCGCTCTGCCCTCGGATATAAGCAGGACATGGATTGCCAGCCGGACATCCCCTACTGCGAAGACCCCCACGAATTGCGGCGACTGGACCTCTATCAGCCCGGCGAAAACGCCAACGGGGCCGCCATTCTGTTCATTCACGGCGGCGGATGGAGCGGGGGCTCGCGGACGCAGTGGAAGTCGGTGGCCGAGCACTTCGCCGGCCTCGGCTACCTCTGCGCGTCGGCCGGCTATCGGTTGGCCCCGGCGCACCACTGGCCGGCGCAGTTCGAGGACGTGCGTCTGGCGATGGGCTGGCTGCACCGCCACGCCGAGCGGCTGGGCGTGGACGTGCGGCGGATCGCGGCCGCGGGCTCGTCGGCCGGCGGGCACCTGGCCGCCATGCTCGCGACCACGCCGCCCGGCGACGACCTGGGCGCGACGCCCGAGCTGATCGTCTCAGACACCAGGCCTGCCGCCGCCGTCTGCTACTGCCCCGTGCTGACGCTGCACGAAGGCGACCGGCTGGCCGAGAGTGTCTTCCGCCTGATCGGCGCGATGGAGACCGAAGCCGAAGCCGCCTACGCCGCCGCCTCGCCGCTGGACCGCCTCCGAGGCGACGAGCCGCCCTTCCTCTTCCTCCACGGCGACGCCGACCTGACCGTGCCGCTGGAGCACACCCAACGGATGCACCGCAGGCTCACCGAGTTGGCTGTCGATAGCGAGTTGGTGGTGCTGCCCGGCGTCGAGCACGGGTTCGGCTACGGCGTCACGAGCGACGCCCAGCGCACGTCGATCGCCCACGTCGCGAAATTCCTCGCCCGTGTGCTGCTGCCGCCAGGGCAGTGATGTGAATCCCATCAGCAGGCCTCAGCCTGCCCCCCTCAGCCCCTCAGCGCCTCAGCCCCTCCCGTATTTCCGCATGACCTCGACCAGCCGGTCCAGGGGGATCGCATGCGACACACGCCCCTGGATGCCCGTGGTCGTCGTGGCCATGCACAGGGCGTTGACGATGGATTCCTCGACGGCCTCGACGACGGCCTCGAACAGCAGGCTCATCATCGGGCCGCTGAGCATCCGCACGTCGATCGGCTCGACCTGTTTGCGATAGTGGGCCGCCGGATGGTTCGCGGTCGAGAACGCCAGGAAGATGTCGCCGCTGCTGTCGGCGCCGACGCTGCCCACGCGGGCCAGTCCCATGCCCGCCCGCTGGGCCAGCCGCGTGCACTGCGACGGGATCAGCGGGGCGTCGGTGGCGACGATGACGATGATCGAGCCCAGGCCGGTCGGCAGGCCGGACCGCGGCACTTCATCGAATGTAATCTCGCGACCGACCGGCACGCCGGCGACCGTCAGCAGCGCCCGCAGACCGTAGTTGGCCTGCACCAGCGCCCCCACCGTCCAGCCGCCGAACTCGGCCGCGAGCACGCGCGACGCCGTGCCGATGCCGCCCTTGAAATTGTGGCAGATCATCCCCGTGCCGCCGCCGACGCAGCCCTCGGCCACCGGTCCGTCGGCTGCGCTGTCCAGCGCCGCGAAGACGTGCTCTCGCTTCACGTGCTGGCCGTCGATGTCGTTCAGCCAGCCGTCGTAGGTCTCGGCCACGACGGGCATCTGCCAGGCCGAGTCGGCCGGATCCCGCCGCCGCTCGACGTCCCAGGCGATCATCGCCTCGTGAACCGTCCCGACGCTGTGGGTGTTGGTGATGGCGATCTCCGACCCGAGCAGGCCGGCTTCGCGGATCCAGTGGGCCCCGGTCATCTCGCCGTTGCCGTTGAGCGAGTGGACGCCCGCGAACAGCGGGTCCAGCCGGGCCAGTTGCCGGCCGCGCGGACGGATCACGGTCACGCCGGTCCGCACATCGTCGCCTCGGACGACCGACGCATGCCCGACGCGGACGCCGGCCACGTCGGTGATGGCGTTGTGCTCGCCCGTCGCCAGCCGCCCGATCACGATCCCCAGTTCCCGCGCCCGCTTGCGATCGCTCATATCCGCCTCCGATTGCATGCCAGGTTCACAAAGGTAGAGTCCCCCCCGCGAAATGCAACCGTTAGCCGCGCAGCGCCCGCCACGCCGCCAGGGCCCGCTCGCGGGCGGCAGCGTGATCGACGATGGGGCGCGGGTAGTCCCGGCCCAGCGCCACCCCCGCAGTTGCCAGCGCGCCGGCTGGGGCGTCCCAGGGGTGATGAATCCAGCGATCGGGCAGCCGCGCCAGCTCCGGCGCCCAGCGCCGTACATAGCGGCCGTGCGGATCGAAGCGTTCGCCCTGGGCGACGGGGTTGAAGACGCGGAAATAGGGCGCGGCGTCGGCACCGCAGCCGGCCGACCACTGCCAGGCCAGCGTGTTGTTGGCCAGGTCGGCGTCCACCAGCGTGGAGCGGAACCAGGCGGCCCCATCGCGCCAGTCCAGCAGCAGGTCCTTGACCAGGAACGACGCGGCGATCATCCGCACGCGGTTGTGCATCCAGCCGGTCCGCCAGAGCTGCCGCATGCCCGCGTCGACGATGGGGTAGCCGGTGCAGCCGCGCTGCCACGCCCGCAACGCCGCCGCGTCCCGCCGCCAGCCGAAGCGGGCGAACCGCCGGTCGAGGGGCGCGTCGACCGTCGTCGGGAAGTGGAACAGCAGGTGGTGAGCGAACTCGCGCCAGCCCAACTCGCGGCGAAAGGCGTCGGCCGACGCCCCGCGCCGCCGCGTCAGGGCGTGCCACGCCTGCCGCGGCGACAGTTCGCCGAAGTGCAGGTGCGGCGACAGCCGCGACGTGCCGTCGGCGTCGGGCCGGTCGCGGCCGGTGGCGTAGCGGGCCAGCACAGTCCGGGCGAACCGCGCCAGACGGTCCGCCGCCGCCCGTTCGCCAAAGGCCCACGCCTGGCGGATGCCGCCCGCCCAGTCGATCGCCGGCAGCAGGTCCAACTCCTCCAGCGGCGTCGAAGCCAACGCCGCCGGCACGTCCGTCAGCCGACGCGGCGCCGGCAGCGGCACAGCCGGCGCGGGCAGCTTGCCGCAGGCTTTCCAGAAGGCGGTGAAGACGCGGAAGGGCCCGCCGCCCCCGGTGCGGACCTGCTCGGGCTCAAACAGCAGTTGGCCGGGGAAGTCGCGGACCTCGACGCCGGCGCGGACCAGCGCCGCCACGATCGCCTCGTCGGCTTCGCGCCGCGACGGTTCGTAGAGTCGGCTGAAGAGTACGGCGTCGGCGCCCGTCGCGGCGATCAGGCGGCGGAGTTCGTCCAGGCTGTCGCCGGCGCGGATGATCAGCCGCAAGCCGCGCCGTCGCAGCGACGCATCCAGCGCCGCCAGCGAGTGGTGCAGCCAGACCCGCGACGCCGCGCCCGCCGCCCCGGGGCCTTCCTCCGCCGGGGCGTGGATGTAGACCGGCACGACTGCCCCGCGCCGGCACGCGGCGTGCAGCGCGGCGTTGTCGCCCAGGCGCAGGTCGCGGCGGAACCAGACGATCGTCGCCGCCATCAGTTGCATCTCCAGACGACGAAGTTGAGCCAGGCCGCGAAGCTGACCCACGCCAGGTAAGGCAGCAGGATCGCGCCGGCTGCCGGGCGGACCTGCCAGAACGCGGCCGCCGACGCGACGATGAGCGTCCAGAGGGCGACGAGGTCGAGCATCGCCCAGCCCGGCCGGTGCAGCCCGAAGAACAGCCACGACCAGAGGCCGTTGAGAATGAGTTGGGCGGCGAACAGGCCCGCCGCTACGGCAACGCCGGCGGCGATCGGGCCGCTTCGCAGCAGCAGGAAGAGCGCGACGGCCATCAGCAGGTAGAGCCCGCTCCAGACGACGGGGAACACCCAGCCCGGCGGGGTCAGCGGCGACTTGACGAGCTGGGCGTACCACGGGCCCGGCTTGAACCACCCGCCGACCACGCCCGGCGCAAAGCAGACCAGCAGGCAGAGAAGGAACAGGCCCGCACCTTTGACGTGGATGGCCGCCGGGCTCATGTCGTGCCCTCCGTCAGGCGGCCCAGTTCGCTGCGCAGGGCCTGCTCCAGGTCGGGGTGCTGGAACTCGAATCCGGCGGCTGTCAGCCGCGCCGGCTGCACCCGCGCCGACGCCAGCAGCAGATCGCGGCCCATCTGGCCCAGCAGCACGCGGATGGCGAACCCCGGCAGCGGCGTCACGGTCGGCCTCCGCAGCACACGGCCGAGCGCCCGCGTGAACTGCCAGTTGGTGACGGCCTGCGGTGCGACGGCGTTGGCCGGTCCGGTCAGGCCGTCGCTCATGATCGCGAAGTGGATCGCGCCGATCAGATCGTCGATGGCGATCCAGCTCATGTACTGCCGCCCGCCGCCCAGCCGTCCGCCCATTCCGGCGCGGAACGGCGGGAGCATCCGGGCCAGCGCCCCGCCGTCGGCTGCCAGCACGATGCCGATCCGCAGGTGAACGACGCGGATGCCGGCGGCGCGGGCCGCGTCGGCCGCCTTCTCCCACGCGACGCAGACCTCGGGCAGGAAGCCTTCGCCCGGCCGGCTCTGCTCGGACAGCAACTCGTCGCCGCGGTCGCCATAGTAGCCGATCGCCGACGCGCTGACCAACACGCGCGGAGGCCGCTTGAGCCCGGCCAGCGCCTCGGCCAGCAGCCGCGTGCCCCCGGTGCGGCTGTCGAGGATGCGGCGACGGCGCGAAGCGGTCCATCGGCCGGCGATGTTCTCGCCGGCCAGGTGAACCACCGCGTCCAGACCCTCCAGGGCCGCGGCGTCGATGCGGCCGGCGGCCGGGTCCCACGCGATCGCGCCGCTCCCCGGCGGCGGACGGCGCGTGACGGCCAGCACCTCGTGGCCGCCGGTGGTCAGGAACGGCGTCAGCCGTCGGCCGATCAGCCCGGTCGCGCCGGTGATCGCGATGCGCAGCTCCCCGGCGTCGGCGAACCGGCGGTGACGCAGCAGGTCGCGCCGCAACTGGGCGTGGCGGTAGGCGAAGCTGCGGGCCAGATCCCGCCGCACGCCGCCGGCCAGCAGCAGGCCCAGCGGTCCCAGCGGCAGGCGGTAGTCGATCTCGTCGAGCATGCGGCTGCGCCCGTCGGGCAGCGGCTCGAAGGCGTGGCGATGCTCCCACGACGCCCAGGGCCCGCGGACCTGGCGGTCGCGAAAACCGTTGGGCGGGTCGCAGTCGTAGTGCTCGGCCACCCATTGCCGCCACAGGCCCAGCTTGCGGACGGCCAGCGTGGAGCGGCTGCCGTCGGCCAGGCGGCCGCGCTCGACGATGCGCACGCGCATCCAGGGGGGAATCAGCCGATCGATGGCGCCCGGCCGCGTGTGCCACGCGTAGAGAGTCGGGGGTGAAACGGGCATCTCGCTGGCGATGCGGAACTGTGGCATGCCGGATCGCTCCTCCCACTCCAGTATAGGGCGGGTACGAGGCGCAGCCCAGCCGCACGTCCGACGAAGGGCCGGCGGATCAGGGCATCGGCATGATGACTTCCGTGCGTCGACCGGCGGGCAGGCGGCCGTGCGGGTCGTAGCATTGCGCGGTAATCTTGAGCAGCGTAGGCCAGCGGTCGCCGGGGCCGAACATCAGCCGCCCGTCGGTGTTGAGCTGGTTGCTGTGCCGGGGGTCGTTGAGGTCGTAGTTGGGGTCGGCCGGGTTGCCCGCGCCGACGGCCGGGGGATCGCGCCACAGGACGCCGCCGCCGGCGCCGGCCCGCAGATCTTCGGACATGGCATACTGCACCTGGAAGCTGGCGCAGTGCGGCAGCAGGTGGAAGCGTCGGCCCATGGACATGCCGCCAGAGTAGAAAGAGGCCGTCTGCCAGTAGGTCGGCTCGTCAATGGCCCTGCGATTGCCGCCGTTGTCGGTCGGTCCATAGCTCACGCCCACCGAGCCCTGCCAGGTGTAGTTCATGATCCAGTACCAGCGGAAGTCCCGGTTGACGAAGGACAGCAGCCCCCGGGTGAACTGCTTGATATTGCCGACGTAGTCGCTGTTGGCGGCGCCCTCGAAGCCCAGGCCCGGGCCCTGGACGTCGCCGCCGGAGGCCTCGGCCGACCCCGTGCTGATCCGCTGGCGGGGGATCAGCAGGATCTGGTGGCGCATCAGCACCCAGTCGGTGGTGACGTCGCTGAAGTCGGAACTGTTCACATCCGTCACGTCGCCGTGGCCGTAGAAGACCCGGGCGATGTGCCCGATCAGCCGGGCGTCGGTCGTGCTGCCCTGCTCGGTGCAGGTGAAGAAGCTCATCCAGTCGGCGCGAAAAGCCTTCTTCATGCCCGGCGACGATTCGGCCAGCGTCGAATAGGCAGACACGTTGCGGCGTCCGATCACGAACAGCCCGTTCTTCTCGACGCCCTCGATGTCCGACCGCACCCGCCGCGCAAACGCGTTGGACTGGATGAGCAGCTCCGCGCTGGCCTCGGCGTTGGCGATCACCGTCGTGGAGGTCTGGAAGATGTAGCTGGCGACGACGAAGATCATCGCCAGCAGGCCAACGGCGATCATCAGTTCTATCAGCGTGAACGCCGGTCGGATCAGCGGATCGCGAGTGTTGCAGTCGGTGGCCATGTGCTTCTCGGCCGGCGCAGGGGCGCCGGCAGGTCAGTTGCTGTCGGTCGAGTATTCGTCCATCCGGACGACCATTCCAGTGTTGGGATCGAGCATGCAGTCGATGCCGGTCTCCAGCAGAGCGTAGAGCGAGTTGTTCCTGTTGGCGGCGTACTCGCCGCGGAACGACGCGTAATCGAACACGCGAAGCACCATCGTCGTCGTCGGAGTGAGCACGGGGATGTCCTGGCTTCCGCCGACGCCTTCGTAGGTCGTCGATCGCCAGCCGGCCCACGCGGTCTGGTTGGTGTAGTTGATGTCGACGACCTTTCCGAAGGCCCCGTTCAGCGACGGATTCCAGGGCGGATTGCTGCGGTAGATGCAGTCGCCCAGGATGACTTTGCCGCTGGGAGCGAACAGCACCGTCGGATAGACAAACCACGCGTCGACGCCGTCGTTGTACCACCGCGGGTCGGCCAGGTGGTTGCCCGTCCCCGGTCCGATCCAGGTCTGGATCAGGCCCCCGCTGGTGCTGATGTTGCTGCAGTTGCCGACGTCGGCGACGGTCACCCGCCACGCGCCGGGCAGTTGCGTCGTGCCCTCCCCCTCCACCGACTTCATGTCGTACAGCGGGACGGCCGTGTAGTTCTGGAGCGAAAGGGTCTCGTTCGAATTGCGGGCGTACACCGGCACGATGCTGCCATCCTGCTGGAACCGCAGGCCCGCGACCACGCCCTTCTCCATCGCATAGAACCGCGCCCCGGTCAGCGACGCCCGCACGAGGTTCACCGCCTGCGACTCGTGGCTGCTGCGCACAATCCCCGTCACGGCCGGGATCGTCAGCGTCAGCAGCACGGCGATGATGGCCGCGACGACCATCAGTTCCACCAGCGTGAATGCAGGCCGTCTGCCGGTTCGCATGGCTTGACTCGTCTCCTGCAAGCGTTTCTCCAGAACTCATTGGCGGGAAGTGCTGCCTCTCGCGTCCAAACGGCAGATCAACACCACGCCTTAGTATCCTACCGCGTCTGGCACAGGAAAGTGAAGGGGCAAAAACCGCCGCCGCCGGCATCCCTCATCGGGCCGGGTCACTCCCGAGGGCCCTTCCTGCGCGAGAAGCGCAGCTTACCCAGCGCGTCGCGCCACCCGACCGACTGCACCTGCGGGCGCTCGTGGTAGAACGCCGCGATCCGGTCGCCGGGGACCGGGCGGCCCTCCCGGGCGAACGCCTCGCGGATCCGCGGCAGGAACTGCTGGTCGATCACCCACTGCTGGCCCGGCCAAAGCTCCACGCGCAGCCGCGCAAAGCACTCGCCCGTGCCCAGCAGCACGGCCGGTCCCGGCAGCGGCGGACCGATGATCACGCCCTCGAACTGCCTGGCGATCTCGCGGCCGACCTTCACCAGCAGCGCCGTCGCGTCGTCGGCCTGGTCGGGGGCGGGCACGGCCACGTCGATCCGGGCGTGCAGGGCGCCGCGGCTGAAGTTGCCCACCTGGCCGATGTTGCGGTTGGGGATCATGATCGCTTCGCCGACGTAGTTGCGCAGCCGCGTCATGCGCAGCCCCAGGTCCTCGACGCGGCCGACCTGCCCGCCAATCTCCACCATGTCGCCGACGTCGAACTGCCCCTCGAAGATCAGGAAGAACCCCGTGACCACGTCCTGCACCAGCCCCTGGCTGCCGAAACCGATCGCCAGGCCGATCACCGACAGCGACGCGAGATAGGCCGTGTAGTTCACCCCCACCTCGTTGAGCACGAACCCCAGCGCCGTGAAGTAGACGACATACTTGGCGATGTTGAGCACCAGCGAGTGCAGCGTGCGGGCGCGGTTGCGGTTGGACCGGTAGAGGTAACGCAGCGGGCCGGCGTCGGAGAAGATCAACAGGTGGCTGAGCAGCGAAACGAGGTAGAGCACCAGGCGGCAGACGATGACCACGGCCAGGATGTAGAGGATGCGGCCGCCCTTGGCCTTGAGCCACTGCCAACTGGCGGCGGCCAGGAAGCCGCGGTAGTCGCCCAGCCGCCGAACGGGCGTGAACTCCAGGCTCACCCCCGCCGCCAGGTCGCCGCCGGAGAGCGTCAGCACGCCCTGCTGGATCGCGAACGTGTAGTCCAGCGGCCCGCCAGCGCCGGGGGCGTCAGGGGCGGCGTCGGGCGTCAGAATCAGGTGGTCGCCGCGCACATCGAACGTGCCGGTGCGGCCGTCCAGGTCGAACCGCCGGTCCGCGCCCAGGCGGAGCAGCACGCGGGCGTCGCCGACCTCGGCCGCCCACGAGCCGGCCAATCCGCTGATCGCGGCGGCGTCGCGGCAGGCGCCGATCAGGCCCGGCGGCTCGGCCGGCTGTGTCGTCTGGGCCCGCGCAGCCGGCGACAGCGACAGGATCCCCAGCAACAGAAGTGCGGCTCGATGCATCACGGCTCCTTGGCGTTTCGGTCGGCTGACGGGTCCGCGTCTTCTTCGTCGGGCGGACCGACGATCCGCGTGCCGCCGCCCAGCCAGCCCAGACGCCAGAAGACCCCGAGCATGACCGCGGCGATGGCGGCCATCAGGCCCAGCGCGTACTCGTAGCCGAACCGCCAGCGCAGTTCGGGCATATTGTACGGCGAGTTCTCCGGGCTGAAGTTCATTCCGTAGAGCCCGGCGATGAACCCCAGCGGGATGAAGATCGTCGCGATGATCGTCAGCACCTTCATCACGTCGTTCATCCGGTTGCTCACGCTGGACATGTAGGCGTCCAGCAGGCCGGAGACCAGCTCGCGGTCGGTTTCGATCAGGTCCATGATCTGGACCAGGTGGTCGTAGCAGTCGCGGAGATAGACCCGCGTCTCAGGCGCGATCTGCGGCATCTCGTCGCGGATCAGCGCGTTGAGCACGTCGCGCTGCGGCCACAGCGCCCGGCGCAACACCAGCAGGTCGCGGCGGGCCCGGTGGATGTGGCGGATGGCGTCGCGCGTCGGACGGGCCAGGATGGCCGTTTCCATCGCCTCCAGCCGCTCGCCGAAGGTCTCGATCACCGGGTAGTAGGCGTCGATGACGGCGTCCATCAGGGCGTAGGCCAGGTAGTCCGCGCCGAGTTGGCGCAGGCGGCTGCCCTGGGCGCGAATCCGCGCCCGGATCGGGTCGAAGCAGTCGCCGCTCCGCTCCTGAAACGTCAGCACGACCCCGTCGCCGATGAACAGGCTGAGTTGCTCGCTGCCCAGCCCGTCGCTTTCGCGGACCATGCGGCTGAGCACCAGGCAACTGTTCCTGTCATAGAGCTCCAGCTTCGGCCGCTGCGGCACGTTGACCACGTCTTCCAGCGCCAGGGGATGCAGCTTGAACAGGTCGCCCAGGCCCTGCAACATCGCCGCATCGCCCAGGCCGTCCACGTTCACCCACACCACCGGCCATTGGCCGAGGAAGTCCGACAGCCCGGCCGGGTCGGACACGTCGGCCTCGACGAGCTTCTCAGCCGACCAGGCCATCACGCGGATCTTCGGCTTCGGCCACGATTCATCGACGCGCAGTGTGCCGGGCGCTTCGCCCACGCGTACGCTGGGCACTCGCCGCCAGTGACGCGAACCCCGTCGTTTGGACATGCTTCCTCCCCGCCGCCGGAGGCAACACTACCCCGGAAGCTTCGGCTAGGCCGGCTTCTCTTCGTCGCTCTTCCGGCCTTCCTTCTCCGGTTCGCCGGCGACCATCCGTACGTCGAGCGGACGCGACGTGTCCAGGTGGACATCACGCTGCGGAAAGGCGATCACCAGTGCGGCCTCGCGGAACAGCGCGTCGATGTGAAAGCGGATGTCGCTGCATATCCGCCGAAGCTCCATCTGCGAGTCCACCTCGGTCCAGAAGTAGAGATCGAAGACCAGGGCGTTGTCGCCGAAGTCCTCGTAGATCACCCAGGGCCTGGGGTCCTTCAGCGCCCGCCCGTCCCCGTCGGCCGCCCGCAGCAGCAGGTCGCGCACGCGGTCGGTCGGCGAACCGTAGGCCAGCCCCACGCGGACGTGCCCGCGGACACGCCGGTCGGTCAGCGTCCAGTTGATCACGTTCTGCTCGATCATCGCGCTGTTGGGGACCAGCACGTCGATGCCGTCGCTGCGCCGGATGCGCGTGCAGCGGTAGCGGATCTCCTCGACCGTGCCGTACGAGTCGCCCACCTGCACGAAGTCGCCGATCCGCACCGGACGCTCGACCAGCAGGATCAGACCGCTGATAAAGTTGTTGAAGATGTTCTGCGCGCCGAAGCCCAGCCCGATCGCCACGGCGCCGCCGAGGAACGCGAAGATCGTCAGCGGGATGCTCACCACCTGCAACGACAGCAGCACCACCACCACGATCAGCGTGTAGAAGACGATGCCGTTGACCGCGACCGCGACGCTGACCTCCAGGTGCAGCCGCCGCACCAGCGCGTTGCGCAGCCATCGGCTGATCCGCCGGCTCACCCACAGTCCGATCACCAGCGTAATCAGCGCGAACACGACCTGGCTGACCACGATGTCGCTGTTGCCGATCCGCACGAGCTGGAACTGCCAGATGCGGTCGATCAGGCGGCGAAAGTCCGCCCAGCCGAACGCCGGAGCAGCCGCACGGACTGTCGCCTGTAGCATCGATGCGATCATGGGCAGTCGTTCCCGAAGGGTCTTCGCCAAGATTATAGCGACGGGCCAGACAGGGCAACCTCATTTCGCCCTGCCTGTATGCCTCCGGCCCGCGCTGCGTTACGATAGTAGGCAGAGAATGGCTACGCCCACGCCCAACCTGGACCGGCTGCGCCGCCGCTGGTTCGCCCGGCTGATCGCCCGGCGGACCGGCGAGACGCTCCTGCTCCTGCTGGTCCTGCTGCCACTGACGTTCATCGTCCCGCTGCTCATCTGGCGGCCGCCGTTGTCGGCTGCGTTCTCCCCGGCGCTGCTCGGCGGGGCCGTGGCGTGCGCCCTGCTGGCGGCCGCTGTCTGCGGACCGGCCTGGGCAATGCTCTCGTCCGACCGGCTGCTCGCCTGGCTCGACCGGCAGGCCGACTCGCACATGCTGCTGAGCACCGCGTGGGAGCTGGGGCGCCGCCCCGCCGGCCGCGGGCAGCCCACCGACGTCGAGCAGGCGGTCATCGCCCGCGGCGAGCGGCTGGCCGGTCGGGGCGACGCGTTCGCCGGCGTCACCACGCGGCTGATCGCGACGCGGCTGTGGATCCTCGCGCCGATTGCCCTGGCCGCCTTCGCCCTGACCGCCTGGATCGTCAGCCAGGGACGGGCCGCGCCCAACGACGCCCCCCTGGGCCCGGGCGGCCAGCCCGTCGCGGCCGCGGCCGCCTCGTCGGCTGGCGGCACGCTTGAGCAGCTTGTCGCCGTCGCCAGCGACAGCGGCCAGAAGGACGTGGCCGCCGAACTTCAGCGGACCGCCGAACAGGTGGCCGCCGACCCGGCCCGCGCAGCCGCGGCGCTGGCGGCCCAGCGGGAGGCGCTGGCCCGG
>JAJVII010000034.1 GCA_022072085.1 Phycisphaerae bacterium | reverse complement strand
AAGTATCACCCCGACGTCAAACGCGACGACCCCAAGGCCGAGGAAAAGTTCAAGGAGGTTCAAGCCGCCTACGACGTGCTTTCGGACAAGCAGAAGCGGGCCGCCTACGACCAGTTCGGCTTCGCCGGCCCGCGCGGCACGGGGACAGGCGGACCCGGCGGGCCGGGCGGGTTCCGCGGCAACTGGGGCGGACCAGGTGGCGTGCAGTTCGATTTCGGCGACCTGGGCGACCTGTTCGAGATGTTCGGCGGCGGGCCCTCGCGAGGGCGCGGCCGGCGCAGCGGCGCGGGTTGGCCCGGCGGGTTCGGCCCGCAGCCCGGCGCGGGACCGGCTGCCGCCGTGCCCGGCCAGGACATCCGCCAGGAAGTCGTGCTCTCGTTTGAGGAAGCCGCCCAGGGAACCAGCCGCGAGATTCGCCTGGCCGGTCCCGACGGGGCGCAAACCCTCACGGTGAAGATTCCCGCGGGCGTCGAGGACGGCGCGAAGATACGTCTCCGCGGCAAGGGCCAACCCAGCCCGACCGGCGGGCCCAGCGGCGACCTCTACATCATCCCGCGGATCAGCCCGCACCCCTGGTTCCGCCGCGAAGGCAGAGGCGGGCTGGATGTAACCCTCGACGTGCCCGTCACCGTCGCCGAAGCCGCCCTGGGCGCCAAGGTCGAGGTGCCCACGCTCAGGGGCAAAGCCACGGTGACCATCCCGCCGGGCACGTCCGGCGGGGCCCGGCTCCGGCTGCGCAGCCAGGGGATCGAGTCGGCCCGCGACCAGCGGCGCGGCGACCTGTTCGTCGTCATCCGCATCGTGTTGCCGCGCGAGATGGACGACGCCGGCCGAAAACTGCTGGAGGAGTTCGCCCGGCTTAACCCGGCCGAGCCGAGAAAGGACCTGGGCTGGTGAGCCATTCAAGCCCGTCGCGGTTCGCCTCCGCGCTGGCCCTGTCGGGGCTGCTGGGGCTGGCCGTCGGAATGCTGCCGCTTCTGGCGGCATCGCCTAACGATGCGGCACCGGAGGTGTCCAATTCTCCGACATCGCAGCGCGCCGACAGCCAGCCGGCATCGGCCGCCGACTCGGACGACGAGGCCCGGACCGCCAACCGACGGCGACATGAGCAGTATCGCCGCCTGGCCGGGCCGCTGGCGGCGGTGACCTTCGCGGCTATCGCCCTGGTCACCGTCGCGATGGTCGTCTGGATTCTCCATTGGGGTCGCGTGATGCGTCGAGCGCCGCACGCTGATCGTTCGCAGCCGCCGCAGAAGAGCCAGCCGGGGCCGGATCCCTGGGCCGCCGCCGGCGAACGCTTCAGGATGGACGATGATTCCGGGGGGCCAGTTCCGCCAGGCCAGGAAACGCCATGAACCAGCCACAAGAAGAAACCGCCTATCGTCGCGTTAACCTGCTCGGATCGCTGATGATCTCGGGATGGGTCATCTTCCTGCTGACGCTGGCGATCGCGTTCATCGTGCTGCATGGGCGGCTTCGTCAGCAGCAGCGGCAGATGGCCCAGTTGAACCAGGAACTCAAGGATATCAATGACAAACTGGGCGTGTTGGCCCGCACCTCCGGCGGGCCGGCCCCGGCGACGCGTCCCTCCGCCCTGCCGCCCGGCGCACAGAGCGTTGCCGGCCCGGCCGCGACGACGACGCCCCAGACTCAGCCCGACGCCAATGCCGGCGGGCCCAACGGCAAAGGCAGCGGCGGCGGATACGACGTTTCACCCGTCGCCGGCCTGCTCAAGCCCGATCCCGACCGCCCCGCCGGATTAGCCGGCGCATTCTATGACCTGTCCAAGAGCAGCGAGCCGGACACCAAGAACGTCTTCATGCCGACAATCACCGGGCCGATCACGGTCGATGACGCCCTGGCCGAGATTCGCAAGGTCGAACCTGGGGCCGCCGCCAAGGCCGGCATTCCCTTCGACCGCCGCCTGTTGGCCGCCCAACTGTTCCTCCAGACCGGCGACATCGAGAACGCCCACAAGTGGGCCCGCGCCGCAACCGACGAGCAGGCCAACAACGGGACCGCCTGGCTGACCGCGGGGGTCGCCTCGCACGTGCTCAAACAGTGGCAGCAGTCCATCGACGAGTTGACCCGCGCGACCGCGCTGCTGCCCGACCGCCCCGAACCATTCAAGGGACTGGCCGAAGCCTGCGTCGGCGCCGCCAGACCCAAACAGGCGATCGAGGCCTATCGCACAGCCACGAAGCTGAACCCGCACGACTTGGAGATAGCCTCCCGGCTGGCGGACCTGCTCATCCGCGACGGGAAACTCGACGAGGCGACAAAGATACTGCAAAGCAACCTGGCCGAGGACGGAACCCGCGCCGGCGACCGGGCCCAGTTGGCCGAACTGTTCCGCCAGTCCGGCAAGCCGGCTGAGGCGCTGGCTGTGCTCAACGCCCGTCCGCAGACGGCCGACGCCCGGCCGGACGTGCGGCTGCTCCTGGCGGAGGGCCGCGCCCGGCTGGACTCCGACGAACTGGCCGGCGCCGAGAACGCCCTGGAGCAGGCGGTGAATCTGTCGCCCATCTCCACCGACGGCTGGCACTATCTGGGTATCAGCCGACTCAAGCAGCGAAAGAACGCCGGCGCGATTCAGGCGTTGGAGATGGCCATCGCAACCGACTCCGAGAGAGCCGAAAGTTGGCAGTATCTGGGCATCGCGCTGGCCAACCAGGGCGAGATCGGCAAGGCGATCGAGCGACTGGAGGAGGCGGCCCGGCTGGATGCGAAGTCCGCCCAGACCCGCTACGTCCTGACGATGCTTTACCTGAAGGAGAGCCGCGGCGACAAGTCGCTGGCGGCGCTGCGGCAGGCCGTCGCGCTGGACGCGACCTGCCTGGACAAGGCCCGCAAGGACGTCTTCTTCAAGCAGTTCCCCGAGGACAACCCCGTCCGCAAGTTCATCGAGCAGGGTCCTGGCCCAAACCCCACGACGCAGCCGTAGCGCAAGCGGCGTCGCGTCCAGCACGCCCACCGGCGCCCTGCGTCCCGCGCTCGATCGTGAAAAGGATCAGAACCTGTCCAGGTTCCGCTCGATGAGCACCTTGCGGAGGAACAGGTAGTTGGCCCGCTGATACTGCGTGACCACGCCGCTGACTCGGAAGCGCACGTCGCGTCGGCCGTAGTCCGACTGCTTCTGCATCGCTTCCAGCAGGCTGTTGGGCAGCAGGATCAGCGGCGGGTCGCCCATGCCGGCCTCGTCCGACTGGAACGTGATGATCCAGCGGCCGTGGTCGGACTTCAGGATGCCCACACGATCGACGATGATCGTGCCCTCCGGGATCACCCGTTGGACGGCGTTGGGCGAGGACTCCTTCGCATCCAGTGTGCGGCTCGGCCCGCCGCCCGACGGGAGCAGGCCCGTGTCCTTCGCGGCGCCGGGCTCGCCGGCGATGTCGGGCACTTCGCTGGACGGCGGGGCGTTGCCCTTCACGCCGGGATCGGGCGTGTCCAGCATCCGCATGACCTCGCTGCCGGTGGGCACCGGCGGCGGGCTGCCCTGGACCTTGGACTCGCCGGGGTCGCCGCCCGGAGTAGGCGGCAGGGCTTCGGGGGCGGCCTCGGGCGCAGCCATCGATCCGACGGACGGACCGGCGCCGGTCACCGAGGGCGGCAGGTGCGCCTCAGCCGGCTGCGTCGTCGGCGCAACCAGTTCCGCCGGCTGGGTCGTCGGTTCGTCGGCCTGGGCAACGGCCGGCCAAGCGAGCCAGAGACCGGCGACGATCACGACCGATGCAACAGCGATTGTCCTGGCGACCATGATCCACCTCCCGGTCGGGTGTCGAAACCGCACCCGGACTACTCATTATAAGTCGGACCGCCGCCGCTGTGCCATTAAAGAATCACGCCGCAAGATGCGGACGGGCGAACTGAATCGTGCCGGCGTGAGGTTACCCGACGATGTCCTCGCCGCCGTCGACGCGGATCGTGTTGCCGGTCATCCAGTGCGTGCGCGGGTCGGCCAGCACCGCGATGACGTCAGCCACGTCCTCCGGCCGAGTCAGCTTGTGGCTCGGGTTGATACGCGAGGCGTACTCAATCATCATCTCGTGGCCGGGGATCTTGCGCAGCGCGGGCGTGTCGGTCACGCCGGCCTGGATTGCGTTGGCGGTGATTCCCATCGGCGCCAGTTCCAGGGCGATCTGTCGCGTGTGGCTCTCAAGCGCGGCCTTGGCGGCCGACACCGCGCCGTAGGTGTGCCAGACTTTGTGCCCGCCACTGCTGGTCATCGAGTAGATCCGCCCGCCCTTGACCATCAGCCCGCGCCGCACGACATCCTGCGCCCAATAGACCAGCGTATTGGCCATGACGTGCAGGGTCATGTTCATGCCGCGCTCGCTGAGCATGTTGGCGTTGTACTCGTCGAAGTAGGGCTTCAGCGTCCCGAACGCCAGCGAGTGCAGGAGGAGCTGGACCTTCTGGCCGTCCTTGGCGCACTGCTTCTCGATATCGTCCAGCGTGCGGCTGCGGTTCTCGTCGTCGCCGGCGTTGACGTTGTAGAAGATCGCGTTGCGGCCGATCTCCTTCACTTCCTGCTGGACCTGCTCGGCCAGCGGCATGGTGTCGCGCCGGTCAAAGTGGACGCCGAAAATGTCCCACCCGTCGCGAGCCAGGGCCTTGGCCGTCGCCGCGCCGAAACCGCTGCTGGCGCCCAGGATCAGCGCCCACGTCCCTTTCGCTTCGCTCATCACTCTCCCTCGGTCAATGGGAATTCGCCCGATACGATGACGGGGCCTGCCGAACAGGCCCCGCACGCCGAAACAATCGCGATACTGTATGCGCGACCCTTGCGTCAGGCAAATCCCAATTCGCGGCTCGCCCCGCCGACGCGCTTTGCCCTGTTGACAGACGCGCCCGGATGCTTCACGCTAGCAGCCGCGACCTGACGCGCACTTCGTCTATGGGCAGACTGTGACCGGGACTCTGGCTGGATTGACGACTCCGGCGTGAACGACCTGACCGCCAAACTGCTGGACTGCTGCATGCGTGCCGTGCGCCAGGGCGCCGCTTTCGCCGACGCCCGATGCACCGTCGGACAGGGCACGGCGCTGACCGTGCAGGACGGCCGCGCCGAGAACCTCTCCTCTCACAGCTATCACGGCGTCGGCGTCCGCGTGCTGGTCGACGGCGCCTGGGGCGTCTCTTCCTGCGACGCCCTTACCGAGTCGGCGATGGAGCGGGCCCGCATCTCGGCGCTGGCCGCCGCTCGCGCCGCCGCCGGCGCCCGCCGCGACGCCGCCTCCGTGGGCCAGATGTCCCCGCTCGTCGACTGCCGCCAGCCGCAGGTCCGCCTGGCGTTCGACGCCTGGCCGCTGACGCGGAAGATCGCCCGTCTGCTCGAACTGGAACGCGCCGGCGCCGCGGCCGCCGGAGGGCACGGCCTCAACTCCGTGCTCACCTACAGCGAGGGGACGCGCCATCAGCAACTGGCCAACTCGGCCGGCACACGCATCGGCCAATGCCTGCCCCATTGCCGCGTCGCCTACACGATCACCGCCGCCGTGGACGACGTCCGCCAGCAGGCGACGGAGTTCAAGGCCCACCTCGGCGGGCTGGAGCTGCTGACCGAGCTGGAGCCCGAGCCCTTCAGCGTCCGGGCCGCCTCCAACGTGCTGCGGCAGTGCCGGGCTCGGCCAGCACCCTCGGGCGTCATGCCGATCCTCTTCCACCCCTCTATCACCGGCCTGCTCGCCCACGAGGCGTTGGGCCACAACGCCGAAGCCGACACCTACTGGGCCGGGCAGTCGATCCTCCAGGACAAGCTCGGCCAGCCGATCGCCGCATCGGGCGTTACCATCGTCGATGACGCCACCGTTCCCGGCGCCTACGGCAGCTTCGCCTACGACGACGAGGGCGTGCCGGCCGCCCGCAACGTCATCGTCCGCGACGGCGTCTTCGTCGGCCTTCTGCACAACCTGGAGACGGCGGCTCGCTACGGCGTCGCCCCTAACGGCTGCGGCCGAGTGGAGGACCACTCCTGTCAGCCTCTGGCCCGCATGAGCAACACCTTCATCGCGCCCGACCCGGCCGGTCCAACCGTCGAACGGATGATCCGCTCGATCGACCGCGGGCTCTACCTGGCTGAGGGGCACGAGGGCTACGTGCTCCCCGAGCGGGGCCTGTTCGTCTGCCGGGCCGACTCCGCGAGGCTCATCCGTGACGGGCAACTCGGCGACTGGCTGCGCGACGTGTCGGTGAGCGGGCTGGTGCTCGACGCCCTGACACGGATCGAACAGGTGGGCAGCGATTTCGAGATGACCATGCCCGGCGTCTGCGGCAAGCTCGGCCAGGGCGTGCCTACCGACTGCGGCGGACCGCACGTAGTGGTCAGCGAAATGGTCGTCGGAGGAATCGACTGACGTGACGCTCAACCTCGACAGGCCGGACGAAGGCGAGATGCTCGCGATGGCCGCGTCAGCCGCCGAGCAGGCCCGCCGTTGCGGCGCGGACTTCGCGGACGTCGCCATCACCTGGAGCCGGCACATCAGCGTCGAGCTTGAGGCCAACGACGTCCAGCTCTGCGAGCAGCACGAGACCTGGCACTTCAGCGTGCGGGCATTCGTCGGCGGCGGGATGGGCCTGGCCGGCGGCGACGGCCCGCCTCAGGACCTGCACGGCACGCTGGTCCGCGCAATCGAGTTGGCCCGATTGGCCGGCCGCGATCCGGACTTCGCCGACCTGCCCCGCCCCAACGGACCGCTGATCGACGCCCGACTGCTGGACCTCTACGACCCGCTGGTGGCCGAGATGTGCCTGCCCGACGCCGCCCGGCTCGGCCGCCACTGCATCGACCAGGCCCGCGCGATCGACGGCGGCATCCTGCTCAGCGGCGACCTGACCTTCTCGGCCAGTCGGCGGGCGATGGCCGGTTCGACCGGCGTGCGGATGCAGCGGGCCGCCACCTACGCCGAGGTGGACCTGTTCGCCGTGGCCCGCGACGGCGACGACATCGGCAGCTTCAGCGACCAGACGGTCAGCCGCCACATGGCCGACCTGCGCGTCGCCCCGCTGGCCGGCCGCGTCGTCCGCCTGGCTCGGGAGTATCAGCACGCCCGGCCCTGCCGCAGCGGGACGCAGACGCTGGTGCTGGCGCCGCTGGCGTCGGGGTCGCTGCTGGGTTCGCTGGCCGCCGCGACGTCGGCCGAGCGCCTCCGCCGCGGCCGCAGCCCGCTGGCCAGGCTTCGCGGCCAGGCCGTCGTGTCGCCGCTGCTGACGTTGGCCGACCGGCCGTTGTCGCCGCGCGGCATCTACACGAGCAGTTGTGACAGCGACGGCTCGCCGCGGCGCGACGTCGAGATGATCCAGTCGGGCGTCTTCGCCGAGCCGCTTAACAACCACTACCACGCCCGGCTGTGGGGCGAGCCCAACAACGGCCACGGCACGCGGCAAGGTGAGATCAGCCCGACCAACCTCCAGGTCGCCCCCGGCTCGCAGACCGAGGCCGAGCTGATCGCCGACGTGGGCGAGGGCATCTACCTCCAGGCCGGCTCGCTGGACCCTGACCCGGCCAGCGGCGACTTCTCCTCGGCGCTCGACTTCGCCCGGCGGATCGAAAAGGGCCGCCTCACCTGGCCGATCAACGACGCGATGGCCGCCGGAAACCTCCTGGAGGTCCTGTCGCGCGTCGACGGCGTCTCCAGCGATTACCGCAGCGACCCGGGTCTCATCCTGCCGGCCATCCGCATCCGCGACGTGCAGATCAGCGGCACGCAGTGAGGCGGACTGTCACAAGCCGTTGAGGCTGGGCGCGTGCTGCGTCGTCGGCAGGAAGCGGACCTGCCGTGGGCGCCAGAGCTTCCGCACCATGCTCAGGCCCTCCGCGCAAAGCTCGAAGTGCGTGCTCAGCCTCTGGAGCAATGCCCGCGGGGGGATGTCGCCCTTGTGATGGCTGAGGTTCGCGGCCTCAAGGTATGACCGCTTGCCGCAGCCCATGTAGTCGATCAGAGCGTCGCCGGTTGCGCCGCGGATGCGGCCCTGCATGCGGACGGCCTCGGGATAGAGACCGGCCCAGAACAGCGTAAAGTCGCCGACGTAGCGGTGGACGGCCCGGACCCGGCGCGTGTTGGCTGGGCCGACGTGGCCGTGCAGCCGCCGCAGCAGCCGGACCACGCCGTCGACGCGGCGGTCGTCCAGGGCCACGGGCTGGAAGATGGCGTCGATGTGCACGAACCGCGAAAGCAGCGAAGTCAGATAGGCGATCAGCTCGGGATCGGCCAGGCCCAGTTCGCTGTAGAAGACGTTCTCTATCTGGCCGGCAAAGAGTTCCCGCAGACGTTCGTGTCCGGAGCGTGCCTCGATCATGGCCAACCTCCTTTCACCCGAGCCCTCCCGGGCTCTCACTTTCTTAGACGCCTCGCAGGATAAGTTGGTGAGTATTAATTTCGGCTTCCTTTACAATTCCGTGATTCCCCCCCCAGGAAGAACATCGCTCCGACTACTCCTGGCAACCGCTCAGACAACGGACAATTCTTGGAATTCTGGGCGTATTCTTACAAGCGGCTTCGACTGTCCGAACAATCTTGACATACGAAGGGCGGCACTTGCAGGCCGTCGGTGGCGAGCAGGAAGCTTGACACGCGGTGGCCAGGAGGGCTGGCCTCAGGTAGGCTTAACGTTTTCGCGTTATGTTGGCCGCCAGGTAGGCTGGTGCGCGTGGCGTTCAGACGGAGAGTAGCCGCAACATGGATGAGAGCAGGCCAAAGATCCGGCGACGGCAGCCGTGGTGGATGTGGCTGATCGTGGCGGGAATGATCGCGCTGCCCCTCGGGTTCTGGGGAAGCTACGAGGCGTGGACGCATCTGGTGTTCGTGAAGCGGTTCGAGGTGGTCGAGCCCGGCGTACTCTACCGATCGGCGCAGCCGGAGTCAAAGACCTGCTGGCCGATCTTCAAGAGCAAGGGCGTCACGGCCGTCATCGACCTGCGCGTGCCGTGGGAGGTCCCCCGGGAACTGGCCGAGCGTGAGGAAACCGAGGCCGCCCGCCACGGCATCCGCATGGTGCGCATCCCAATGCTGACGCGATATCCGATGAGGGGACAACTGATCGAGGCGTTGCGGACCATCCGCGGCAACGAGGGGGCCTGCCTGGTGCACTGCCAGCACGGACGGTCGCGGACGGGCCTGGTGGTGGCGGCCTATCGGGTCGTGGTCCAGGGGTGGGACAGCAAACGGGCGATCGCCGAGATGCGCGACCGGGGGGCGGAGCTTGACGGCAGAGAGGAAGGACTGTACATCGACTTCCTTGAAGAGATGGAGAGGAACCGCCCGGCCTGGCTGGCCTGTACGTCGCCGGCCGACGATGCCTCGACGCAACCGGCAGGCTGATCGCCGCTGGCGGCGCAACCAACCACGGGGCTCCATCCTTCCCGGTTGCGAAGGCTGAGCGGAACTCTCCCCGGAGCCCGATATGCCCAACAGCCTGATGAAAGCCTGCCTGCTCGTCGCCGTGATCTGGGCGGCGGCGTATCTCCCCGGACTGGGGGCTGCCGAGATAGGCGGCATGGAGGCCAAGCGAATCTGGCCTGCCCTGGACATGCTGGAATTGGGCGGAAGCCACTGGATCCTGCCGAGTTGCGGGGGCGAAGACTACTACAACAAGCCGCCCGGCATGAACTGGCCGATCGCAGCGTCCTTTAAGCTCTCCGGCGTGCGGTCACCGGTGACGGCCCGGATGCCCACCGCGCTGGCGATGCTGGCGTTCGCGCTGCTGCTGCTCGTGCTGCCGTCGCGCTGGCTGGACATCCCGGCGAAGCTGACGGCGGCGGCGATCTTCCTGACGGCCAAGGGCTCGCTGGACTTTGGGCGACAGGCGGAGATCGACGGCGTCTACATGCTGATGACGGGCATCGCGATGCTGTGGTGGCTGAACGTCTGGTCGCGAAAAGGGTCGCGCTGGAGCCTGTGGATCCCGCCGGCGATCTTTCTCGCCTACGGCGCCCTGGTGAAGGGCCCGCTGCTGGGCGTTGCGTTCTACGCAATGGCCGTGTGTGTGCTGATCTACACCCGGCGGCTCAAGGAACTGCTAGCCTGGCAGCACCTGGCGGCGGTCGCGATCATGGTCGCCGTCGGCATGGGCTGGGTGGTGCTGGCGCTGCGGGCGAGCAGTTCCGGACAGGGGATGCTGGAGACCTGGCGGAGCCAGTGGGCCGTCCGGTTCGAGCCGGATCAGCAGCACCAGACGAACTGGCTGCTCAATTTCCCCCGGGCGCTGCTGGAGCTGGGCCCCTGGCTGCTGTTCATGCCGCTGCTGTGGGTGCCGCGGTTCGTGCGAAACCTGCCCGAGGAGCATCGGCCGATGTTCCGCGGCGCCCGGCTGGGCATGTGCATCGGCTTTGTCGCGATCAACCTGATGCCTGCGGCGCTGCCGCGATACTCGCTGCCGGTTCTGCCGCTGGCCTGCCTGCTGCTGGCGTGGGTGCTGAGCAGCCACCGCGAGCCCGTCGCCTCCGACGAGATCTGGCGCAAGGGGCTGTTCATCTGCTTCTTCGCTCTGGTCGCGACGTCCATCGCCGGGCTTGTGCTGCTGTACGACGGCCCCGCCGGGTGGATCGTCCTCGGCGTGAGCGTGCTGGTCGCGGGGGCGGCGGCATGGTGGACGCCGCGGCTGCGCGGCGGCGGGCCGTTCTCGCTCGCGACGGCGACGGCGATGCTTGTGGCGGCGCTCCAGTACTATGCCTTCGTGCAGATCGCGGGGGAGGCAGCCGTCGGCCCGCGGCGCGAGGCGGCGGCGGCCATCAACGCCGCGGTCCCCGCTGACCAGACGCTCTATCTCTACCGCATCGGCTCGGAGCAGTTGATCCTCTATCTGCGGCCCGGCTGGAAGCTGGCGCCCACGCCGGACGACGTCGGGCCCGATGTGAAGTATCTGTTGACGCAGACCCGCTGGCTGAAGCCGGACGTGCTGGGCGAGCGAGTGTCGGCGCGGAATCCGCGCCGGCTCGTCGGCTACCTGCCGGCAGCCAACCGTTTCGAGGAAGTCGTGCTCAAACTGGACGATCAGTCGATGCCGGCGACGCAGCCGTAGCAAACCGGCATCTCACGCCGGACATGAAAGAAGCCCCGGCCTGCCGACCGGGGCTTCGCTCTTTGCGCTCGCTGAAGCCGCTCGACTCATGGCCCCGCGGAAACGGGCGGCGTTGTCGTCTTGCCATCGTGAGCACGAGTCTTGCCGGCGCGAAGTTCGGCGATCTTCTCCCGCAGGACCTTGGCACGCTCCTCGGGCGTCAGGCTGAGCAGGCGGGCCTTCTCGCTGGGCGAGAGGCTGTCGTAGACCTGCTGGATCAGGGCGGCCTTCTCGCGGTAGCGGTCCTGCACCTCGGGCTTGAGGTCCCTGAAGTCCTTCTGGGCCTGGATGATCCTGTTCAGCTCTGCCTGGGTGTCATCGAGGATGCCGACCCGCGGAGGAATGGCGATCTGCTCGGCCTCGTCGGCCTGGGCGGCAATGACGGGAGCCTGTCGACGCAGGTGGTCGGGCAGATTGCGCGTCAGCAGATCGCTGATCTGCCGCCGATTCATGCCGCGGATGTGGGCGTGAAGTTCATCGGGCTGCGTGGCCGGCGCAGCCGCCGGACGCGTCACCGGCGGGGCGGCCTGTGCGTCCGGTTGAGTGGTTGCGGAGCCGTCAGCCAGCAGGACAGCCGGCGAGAACGTCGCCGCTGCAACGAGTGTCACGATGAAGTAAGCCAGGCGAGACATTTCGGATTCCATCCAGTTTCAAGTCGGCGTCATCAAGTTAGAGGCGATCGCGCGTCGGTGACTGTTGCTCTAGTCGCTCCATCGCCTGGATGTCATCCCAGTGAACGTAAACCAGCAGGTCCGGGTCCTTGTCCAAGGCCCGCATCTGACGAATCAACTGCTCACTCGTCGCGTTGCCCGAAACCGCGACGTGGGCTTCCGAAGTTGTCTGAGCCGTCCCCTGCCCGCTGTCCGTCGGCGAGACGATGCCCGCGCCGTGCGGCATCAACTGCACGACGCCGACGATCGCCAGGGCGGCTGCGGCGGCCAGGGGCGCCGCCCAGCGGACCGCGCGCCGCCGCGAACTCTCGCGGCGGATGCGGCCCATGATCGTGCCGGACAAATCGCCGGACATGGCCGGGACCGGCGGACCGGCGACGAAAGCCCGATCCAGTTGCGCGTCCTCGTGGGTCGCTCCGGCCAGGATGTCCGCGGCCAAGTCGCGGGTCAACTGCGGGACCGCAACGGCGGCCAGCAACTCATCCAGCGCAGCCTCCTCGCGTCGGGCGCGGTCCATGATCGGACCGGCCAGGTCGCGGCCGAGCGGCTGGACCTTCCACAGGTCCAGGAGCTGGTCAAGTTGTGCCTCGAAATCAATCACGGAGTCTAACCTGTTTCGTCCGGGCCAGTTGGTCCATCTGGAGCCCCCCGGCCCGTTACGTGGGGTCGGTTTCCACTGATATCAACCCTGAATCGGCCTTTCAGTGGCGTGAAATTCGGCAAAAATGCGCCAGCCACAAGCACTGTCCCGGCCACAAGATACCTGCCCGACAGCCGGGCCTTCGCGTCAAGTCCTGCCCGGTCCTACGCAGGCCCGTCTGCCGGTTGAACACGGCAGCGTCCACCGTGGACCTACCGCCGCAGATAAGGGCCCAACTTCGTCTTGAGGTTGGACCGGGCTCGGCTGAGCAGGCTCTTGACCGCCATCACCGAGCAGGCGAGGATCTCGGCCACGTCCTCGTAGCTGAGCCCTTCATACTTGTTCAGGATGATGGCTGCCCGCTGCTGGCCGGGCAACTGCTCGATAGCCGCCATCACCACGCGACCGAGTTCGTCCTGGTCCATCGCGTCGTGCGGGGCCGGGCTGTCCTCGTCGGCGATGTCGCGATGGAACTCCTCGCTGTCGTCCTGCTTCACTTCCAGCGACACGGTATGGAACCGGCTGCGGTTGCGGATGGCGTTGAGGCTGATGTTGGTCGCGATGCGATAGAGCCAGGTCGAGAACCGCGCCGTCGGTTCGTACCGGCCAACCGTGCGGTAGACGCGCAGGAAGACTTCCTGCACGAGGTCCTCGGCCTCGGCGCGGTCGCCGACGAAGCGGAAAATGATCGAGAAGACCTTGTGCTGGTTCCGCTTGATGAGCTGGGCGAAGGCCTCCTCCCGGCCGTCCTGGAATGCCATCATCAGGTGAACGTCCGGGTCGGACTGGATCGAAGGCGGCAGGCCCTCCAGGGCCGGGTGAGCGTCGAAACCGGCGGGCAATGCGGGACTGCTGGACATCGTTCTTAGACTTTCCTGACTGTCGCGGGAGCGTCCGGGCGTTGGTTCGGCCGGCGGGGTCACGGGTTGTTCGGCGCGGGCAATGCGGGCTTCATCGTGCCGCTGACCGCGGAGGGCTCCTTGAACTCGAAGTCCTCGGGCCACAGCAGTCCGTCGCGCTGGATCATGAGTTCCAGACGCTTGGCCAGGATCTGCTCGAACTTCTTCAGGTCGCGGTTGGCATAAGCCGCCGACGTGTGGGCCAGCAGGTTCCTGACCTTGCCCTCCATGGTCACCAGGTCCTGGAGCGGCTTGCCCTTCAGGTCGTCGCGCAGTTTGAGATACTGCTCGATGTAGTAAGCCAGCCGCGTCGTCTGGAGTTGAACGATCTCCAGGTTCGCCGGGTGCAGGCTGGAGGGCTCGTCGGCATAGCCCTTGAGCTTGGCATAGACGGCCTCGATCCGCTTGGCCAGCCCCTCGGCCAGTTCGTCGCGCTCGACCGGCCCGACGGTTCCAAGGTCAACGCCTGCGCCGTGGCAGGCCGGGCACAGCACCGAAGTGAATCCGTGACAGCCCGGGCAGACGACTTCGTAGTCCTCCTGCCAGGACTTCTTGCGCTCGACGCCCTTGGCGTCCTTCTCGGTGACCGTGACCCAGCGGGTGCGGGTGACTTTGCCGGTTCCCTTGCAGGTCGGACAGGGCGACAGGCCGAGTTGCATCCCGTGCCCGCCGCACGTCGCGCAGGCCTGGTGCAGCCGGCACTCAGCCAGGAAGTGGGCGAACGACATGCCCGCCTGGTGCATCGTCGCGTAGTCGGCCTTCTCGGTCAGTTCGTCGATGTTCAGCCGCTGCATCCGCTCCATCAGGGAGATCGCGCTGCGCATGTCGTTCTTCTTGTAGTTCGCGAGCGCCAGGGCGATCATGTCGTCGACGCGCTTCTGGGCCTGGTTGTCCAGGCGGGCCAGCTCCGACGCGATCTTCTTGTTGTCGGGATACTTGCCCACGAGGTCCTTGAGCGTCGCCCGCGCCTCGCGCAGGTCGCCCCGGCCGGCGATGCACTGGGCGATCGACAGGCTCAGGGAAGCCGGGTCGTCCGGGTCGAGCTTGAGGGCCTTCTCGTAAGCGCGAATCGCCTCATCGAAGAGCTTGCTGTCCTGGAGCCACTGGCCGAGTTGCGTGAACCCCTCGGACGTGTTCTTCTGCTCGGCGTCAGCCAGCCTCTGCTGGAGCAGGTCGTCGATCTGGTCGCGGGCAGGCGGGCTCTCAGTGAGCTTGGCGATCTTGCTCCACTCGAACGGCAGCCGCGCCGAGATGCCGCTGTCTTCGACCTGAAGCACCACGTGGTCGTCGGTGCGCTCGATGATCTTTCCCTGGTAGGTCGTGCCGTTGACAAGCGTGATCGAGTCGGCGGAGGCGGGAGTCGGCGGGACCGCGGCCAAGAGACCCGCGGCCATCAGGGCAAGTACGAAATATCCGGCCTTCTTCATCCGGATGCGAACCTCCCATGCACCCTGACCCATCTCCAACTCCTGAAATTCTACATGGATTTTAGGCGCCGGGCAACCCAAATGGGCAGATGAACTCAGACGCCCGCGACCGACCGCCGGGAGCGTCGCAACGAAAGAAGGAACACTTAAGTTGTTGAATTTCACGTTCTTGCAATGCACATCCGCCGGCGCAGATGCATCACTGCAAGCTTCGCAGGAATCTGACACCGTCGCCGATGTCGTTCAGCGGCTGCGCCCCGGCCTCGCGCTCGATCACCAGGTCGCCGCCGTAGCCCAGCACACGCAGGCGGCTGACCAGCCGGGCGAACTGCACATCGCCCTCGCCCAGGCGGACCTCCTGGCCCCACTGAACCCCAGGCGCGTCCGACCAGACGCCGTCCTTGGCGTGCACCTGCATGATGTGCGGCGCCAGCACTGGCGCCGCCTCCAGCGGATCCTGGCGACCGTAGAGGATCATGTTGGCCGGGTCGAAATTGCACCCCACGTTGTCGCGGCCCAGCGCCTTGAGAAACTGCACCAGCGCCGCCGCCGACTCCTGCCCCGACTCCAGGCCGATCCGCACGCCATCCGCAGCGGCGGCGTCGGCGCAGCAGCCGAGCCGGTCGAGCAGGCGGCCGAAGACGGGATCGTCCGGCGACTCGGGGATGAAGCCCGCGTGGAACGTGATCAGGTCCACGCCCAGGGCGCGGGCGAAGGCCACGCCGTCCAGGACGATCCGCACGTTGGCCTCGGCCACGTCGTCGGGCACGAGCCCGCCGGTGCGGTGGATCGCGGCGATGGAACTGTAGTCTTCCTGCGCAAAGCCCGTGACGGTCGAGAAGGCCTTGACCTTCGTGCCGCCCCCCAGCGCGTCCCGCCATGCTTTGACGTAGTCGTCCAGCGAGACCCCCGCGGGCGGGCGGGCCTGCACCTGAAGTCCGTCGGCGCCGACCTGCTGGGCCGCCGCGACGATCGCCCTGGGGTCCTTGCCCGCCTTCAGGCAGCCGCCCACCACGCCGATGCGGAATACAGCCACGATACGCTCCTTCCGGCCAACGCCGGTCCAGTTCGATTTCCGACGACAACACTCTTACGGCATGGCTGGGGGGAATTCAATGGAGCCGTCAGGCCTCGGGCTCCCCGGCCTCGTGTCGGCGGCGCAACTGCCCGCAGGCGGCGTCGATGTCCAACCCGCGGCTTCGGCGGATGTGCACGTTAACGCCGCGTTTGACGAGTCGGTCGCGGAAGGCGTGCATCGCCGCCTGCTCGGGCCGGTCGTAGCCCAGGTCCGCGACCGGATTGTAGTAGAGCAGGTTCACGTTGCAGCGGACGGTGTGGGCCAGGTCGGCCAGTTGATCGGCCAGTTCGACAGAATCGTTCGCGCCGGCCAGCAGGCAATACTCGAACGTGATCTCACGCCCCGTCCGGGCGAAGTAGAGCCGGGCGGCCTCCAGCACGTCGTTCAGCGGGATGTTCCGGGCCCACGGAATCAGCGACGCCCGCAGCGTCTGGTTGGGGGCGTGCAGGCTGATCGCCAGCGTGATCTGGAGGTCCTCCTCGGCCAGCTTGCGGATCTGCGCCGGGATGCCAATCGTCGAGACCGTGATCTTGCGTTGGCCCACGTTCAGGCCGTCGCTCGCGTTGATCAGCCGAACGGCCTTGAGGACCGCGTCGTAGTTGGCCAGCGGTTCGCCCAGCCCCATGAAGACAATATTGCTCAGCCGCTCGTCGGGCGCCAGCAGCGTCGTCAGCCGCCAGGCCTGCTCGACGATCTGCCCCGCCGACAGGTTCCGCACCAGCCCGCCAATGCCCGACGCACAGAACCGGCAGCCCACGGGGCAGCCGACCTGGCTGGAGATGCACGCGGTCAGCCGCTCCGACGCGTCATTGGAGGGGATCAGCACGGCCTCGGTCGTCGCCTCGTCCGGCCAAGCCAGCAGCAACTTGCGGACTTCGTCGTGCGCTCGCTGCTCGCGGACAACCCGGCTGGTCGAAATGTCGAACCGCTCAGCCAGTCGAATGCGATCGCCGCGAGCCAGGTTGGTCATCGCGTCGAACGTCTCGCACCGCTTGGCGAAGACCCAGTCGCGGACCTGGTCGGCGCGGAACACCGGCAGGCGCAGCCCAGCCAACTCGTCCGCCAACTCGTCGCGCGTCAGGCCCAGGATGTGGGTTCGCTCGGCCATCGTTTCGCTTCCTGTCTGTTGGACTTCCCCGCGAAGCGAGACAGTATACCGCGGCCGGGACGCAGGCGTGCGTTCTTCTCCCCCTGCCCTCGCGGGACAAACGGGGCGGGTCCATTTCCCGCGATCGCTCGGCCCGTCGAGCCTGCCTGCGAAAATCCGCCGAAAATTCCGAGAATTTTTCCCCGGGCCAACCCCCGGCCGGGCCGACGGATGGGCCGTCGGCCGGAATCGGCCCGGTTTGCGGGCCTTTCGTAAGTCCCATTTTCACCCGGCCGCGACCCTATATACGGAGGGGCGTCTTGCCACGCCCCCGTCACTCGCCAGCAGGCGAGCGAAGTTTGACCTTCCGGCAGCAGCCGGACGCCGTGCCCAGGCGGGCAAGCATGTTTCGCGGCGACCCGGCCGCAAGTCGGCACCGCATGGCCGCGGATCGAAAAGGCGTTTACCGGATCGGTGATGGGAGCGAGAATGATCGCAGGCTTTCCTGGAACAGGCGCGAGCGAACTTCAGCCCCTGAATTGCAGGTTGAAACTTCACAAAAGAGGCTGCCCATGAAGAGCGGCCGTTTCGGATGGATGTGGCCGACGTGGCCGAGAAGCGTCAAGTCCTGGAAATCGTCTGTTTGAACTTCCGCATGGACGGCCCAACCCTAGCCCCCACAATAAGAAAGCCCTTCGACGTTCTCGCCGAAGGGCCTCTTGTTGCTCAAACTCGCGAAGGCTGGACACGGTTAGAACTTTTTGCGGCGGGGTCGGTCGTTCAATTAGTAACGACGTCATAGTCGGTGGTCTTGCTGTTCCACACCATTTGAACGGAGTGAGGATAGTCGCCCGCCGCTAGTTGGAAGACTCTGCGAATCTCGGCAACTGGCACGCGCCAAATGCAATCGTTCCGATCAAAATCCGACACCACGAACACATCGCTCCAATTCCTGGTGTTGTCTCTGGCCACGAAGCTCGTGAAGGCATGAACGAACTGATTGGCGATATAGAAGGGCTTCTTCTCGCTCGCCCGCTCATGTTCCAAGTCGTAGAGTTCGTCGAGGCGGTGGTTGTTAAGGCGAGTTACACTCTTCCCGGTTGTGACATAGGAGAAGATGCGAAGATGGCTGTTCCGGGTGAGGCTCGAAACCTTGTTCAACTCGATCAGGCGTCTCAAAACAAAGAAGCCGATCATAATATCTCGCTCTATGATGCAATGGGCTCGCTCGCTCCATCGAGATGGATTTGAGACGCGTCTAAGGGAATTGGCGATTCGGCGTAATTCATCCTTCCAGTAACATGACTCGATCATGAGTCGTCTCCTTCTTTGCTCACCCGATCGGACTCGGCAAATCCGCCCGGTTGATTGTCCAGTACGCGTTGTATCTGTCAACGGATTCTGCAGGAGTTTCCCGCAAGAGGCAGGCAAGCCGGCGTGGGCAGGGGCCAAACGGGGGCAGCCAGGGGGGCCGGCTTGGCCCCGCGACCACACGGCGGCCGGTCCTGTCGCAATCAAACTTCGCGTCGGTCTAGGCCGTTGATTAAGCCCGAGATCATCTTGGCAATCGTCTCCAGTTGGGTTCGCAACTCGGCGTGCTTCTCCTCCGATATGAAGCCGCGCCGTTTGGCCACCTCCAACAGCGGCACGCATTCCTGCGTCGAGCCGCGGGCGATCGTGAAGAAATTCTTGCGGTCGGCCTTGGTAAATCGCCCGTTACCCTCGGCCAGGTTTGTGGCGATTGAAAGGGCAGCGCGATTGAGTTGGTCGGTCAAGAAGTAGTAACCTCGTGGGAACTTCTCCGCCAGTTGTGCGACCTGATCGGCCAGATCGACAGCTATCTGATAAACCTGAAGGTTCTCGAACATGAAAGGCATGGCGGGCCTCCGAGAGAAGAATGAACAGGTGATCAGGTGAGCAGGAGACCGCAGGTGAGCAGCCAATACGCCGGGGCCATCCCCGGTCTTCTCGTGGCCTCTTCTCCCTTCACCTGTTCAACTGCTCTCCTGTTCACCTGCTCTATTGAAAGAGCCGCCCGATGGACGGCTCTTTCAATCGGGGCGACTGGCCGAACTTCAAACGCGAGGTCCAGCCCTACGCAGCGGTCTTCCTGCACGGGCCGCAGCCGCACATCCTTCGCATCGGCGCGATCATGCGGCAGACGGCCTGATTTACCACGTCATTGCCCATCGTTAGGGGGTCATTTACTACGTCACGATGGCGGTTGGCCGTCACCATCGTCACCGATTGGGCCACCACGTCTTGCCAATCGTTCCGCCAACTTCTGGGCCAGGAGCCCTGCCAGCTCCTCAGTGAATGGCTCGCCCATGTGTGGCCTAAGCACCTCATCGAGTGTCTTCCCGACGATGTGGTCGTGCGCACGGTCGTAGAACACTCTGAGAATGCGCGTTAGGCGCTGCGTGAATGCGGCCTGCACAGGTGGCGAGTTCTCGGGCAACTGACCGGAGTAATCTGGAACGCTCTCTGGTGCGAATTCTGGGTTCCGCTCTTCGGCAGGATCGCACTCGCGCAGCGGGTCGACCACATACCCGCAATGAATCGGCTCGCCATCATAGTTGGCGGACAACCGAAACGGATGCACGATGTCGCCGAAGAACTGGACGACGCCCTCAACGGCCGCTCCCCGGGAGGTTATAAAGATGGCCTGATCAATTGGACCTAGTCGCGGCACGTTGAGAGGCTGGGCGTCTGAGACCCAACGGATAAAGCTCCCGGAGTCACCTTCGCCATGGCGGATGAAGTCGCGCACCAAGTCAAAGCATGGTTGCTGCACGACCTGGGGGAATCTCTCTCCCAGAAGATTCATGGAAGCCTTCAGCATTCCGCGAAAGTAGTCCATGCCTCCGATGCACAGCTCAAGCTTAACCGTTCCCTGGATGTAGCCCTCGACGGACCTCGCAAGTGCCTGCAACGAGCTTTCGTCAACCGACAGGTTTGGCACCTGGCCCCGGAGCATCGACAGCGCCCATCCCAGCTGGTCTAGAACCCCCAGCTGGATCGCTACTCGCCGACTGCCGTCGCTAAGCTCCGTTGCCCTCACGATTGGCTTCCGCAGGCGTGGCTTGAGCCCCGGCTCGAAGTCGAGCAGTTCGCCTGTCGAAGCGCTAAGATTGCGAAGTACTGGGCCTGATTCGCCACGGCCCCCTCGCGTCCCGAAGAGATTCCGTATGGGCCGCAGCCCCTCCTCGAGAGCCGCATCAATCGTTTCCCCGAATGCCGCCTGCAGCTCGTTGCAGACAATCGTCCGCGAAGTCCAACGAGCGCCAAGGAAGTTCTGGAGGATATGTTCGCCATGTGCCTCAGCGAACTCAACCTGGCTATAGATGCATCTTGGCATCGGCACGCTCCGAGCAGCGCGGCATCGCTGGAAACCCTTGCGTCAGCGGTCATGCGTGCGTAGCCTATGATCGGCAGTTGCCACAGCGGGCCGTGGCATGATTATGCGTCCCGATGGATCGCTGGTCAACACCAATCACATTCCTCGATCTGCCAGCGTGCAGGCTGCAGGCCATGGCGGTGCATGAATGCCGAGATATCGCTCTTCGACCTGGCGACAGGAACTGCAGGATGAGCTAGCTGGACCACTCAGCGAGGCTGGTCGTCAAGCGCACGAGGCTGTTTCCCATGTGACGGTTGACCTTGCCAATCAGCAACTGCGCGTCTGTGTCGATCGGCATCTGAAGGAGATGTCGTCGCACAGGGCAGCCATTGCGAAAGCCATATGCTCAGCAGGCGCTGAGCTCCGGCCGACCGCGATACATTGGAACTTCAGATTGGACCGCCCTCCGACGTATCTGTTCACTTGGCATCCTGATTGCTCTGCAAAACCTTTGAGGCCGTTTGGTGAACCACAGAACATCCTGACAGTCCCGATCCCGATCGCGGACCTCGACGACCTGCGGCAGGCGTTCAATGAACTGCACTCCGAGAGCCTTGAGCACGATGTGACTGCCGGGTTTGCTCTTGGAGGGGTCGCCTGCATGATCTACCTAGCCGACCTGGAGAAGGACCGGCTAATGCCAAGCACGGGCATCATGACAAGTGCCATACTGAAGCAACTTCAGTCCCGCTACTTGGTTGAGGGCTACAGCGTTGACGCGGAGCGAGAGGCGCTCCAAGCGGCAATTATCCTTCAGGTGGCGTACTCGAACGAGCGACGTGATCTCGACAATGCCGTTGCATGGGGGCTCCTGGCCCCTGAGGAGGGTGAAGATCTGTCACAGCGCATGGCGAAACGCTACGAGTGGGCAATCTGTCGCTACCCAGTGGCAATACCCGTCCACGGTCAGTAGGCCGGACGATTCGCAGCTGATCTCCGAGGAGTAGACGGCCTCGATGTAGCCAGACGAGGTGACGGTCAGTTCGCCGTAGATGTAGATGCTGCCGTAGTAATAGCACTGGACGTATCCACCGATGTTGGCGACGCCGCCGCTCTCGACGGTGAGCGTTCCGCCGTCCAGGTCCATGTAGCCGTAGTCGTCCATGTCCAGGTAGCCATGGACAGTGACGTTCCCACCCGAGACGTAGATGTATCCGTCGTAGTAGGCGGTGAGGTAAGCGTCCGAGTCCACGGTGACTTCGCCGTAGACGTTTAGGTAAGCGTAGTAGTACAGGTCGAACGAGCCATCGACGGTGACCACGGCTCCGCTGTTGATATCGGCGCTGCCGTCGTAATAGAGGCTGACGTACCCGCCGGAGACAATGATCAGATCACCGTCCAGGAAAAGCGAGCCGTAGTAGAAGACCTCCAACCCACCGATAACGACAAGTACGCCTCCGTTCTCGACGGTCAGGTTCTGGCCATCGACGAGGACGATGTAGGACTCCGGCTCGATGAGGACAGCGTGACCGCCGGCAACCACAGCGTCGTCGACGCTCATGTCGGGCACGACGCCGCCGACCCAGGTCGCCGGGTCTCCCCACCAGCCGGTTTGTGCGGAAGTGATCGTCGCCATGGTTCTTTCTCAGAAGGGCCTTACGCGAAGACGCGGTACACGACGCCCTGGTTGTTGATGCCGACCCTGACGTACAGCTTGCTGGCGTCATCGATGCGGATCACGACGCCCTCGTAGTTGCTGGGCATCACCGGCACGTTCTGGTTGGCCGAGTCGCCCACGAAGCACGGGCGGCTGTTGAGCGGATTGCCGTAGGCGTCCACGCGAGCGCCGACCCAGACAAACCGACACGGCGTGGCCGTCGCCACGAGCGGCTGCGGCGTGGACGTGGAAGGAACCGTCTTCGTGCCACCGGCGATGGTGGTGCAGCCGGCCAGGTCGAACAGAGGCGCTCCGTTCGCACCGACCTCCACGTCCATCGAGTTGATCCAGCGTTTCGCCATCTGCATGTTCTCCTTATCCGGCCATCCAGGCGACCAGCCCGGAGGCCAGCGCCGCGATGGCCGCGCCGATGATCAGCCAGGTGAGCTTGGACTGCCGTTTGGCGTCCTGCTCCAGGCGGTCCAGCCGAAGCTGGATACCGGGCCTGCCGTTGCCGCGAACCGCCTCGTCCAGTCGGTCCAACTTCCGGTGGATCGATTCGAAGTGGTTCTGGCACTGCTCGAACTGGCTGCACTCGCTCACGTGTCCGCTCCGATGTCCTTGGTGTGAATGCGGTAGGTCGTGCGGTATGGATCGCTCCATCGCCAGCAGCCCTCACCGCCGAGGTTCATGACCTCGTATCTCCGCCCGTCGGCCGCGATCACGTCGCCTGGCTCCGGCTCGAGGCCGAGTGCGTCGGCCAGGATCATGAAGTCCCAGACGTGCGACCGGACCGTCAGGCCCGACTCGTCCGCCAGTTCGACATCCGTTTTGCCGTAGGTCGCGTTGACCGTCACGGCATCCGGCGGACGGCGGTACTCGACAGGGCTGGAGCAGTGCGCTGTGCGCATCTGCTCCAGCCACTGCGAGCCTTGGCGGAGAAGGTCGGCCACGGGTTACTGCTCCAGGCGGACGCGGACAGTGGTGTCGTCATCCCCGGCGGCGGCGACCGTCTTGCCGAGGTACTTGTTCGCGCCGGCCTCGGCGTCTTCCTTGGCGACGCCGTCGGCGACGTCCCAGTAGACCTTGACCCCGGCGGCGATGGCCTCGCCGACGCCGGCCGTCTTGGGCACGTCGAACACGCCGGTTACAGCCAGCGCGCCGAGCACGCCCGAAGCGATGTCCAGCTTGGCGATACCAATCAGGTCGCCTTGGACGACCACGTCCCCGGCGCTCACGTCAGCGCCGGGCGTGTAGTCGATGCTCTTGCCGTCATGCACGAAAGTTGCGGTTGCCATGAGTCGTTGCTCCTTGATGGTTGAAGGAAGTCATGCACTCAGACGAGGGGCGAAGCTTACGCCTCGCCCTTCATCTTCAGAGCGCCACGGTGGTCCTGCTCACGGACGCCGAAGTCGATGAAGCCCCGGAACATCACGCCGAGCGTGTTGAAGTCGGCGTCGGTCTTCTCGACGGTCGGCCGGTCCACGCCGTTGAGGAACGCGACCTCGATGGCTGGCAGGCGGTTGGGGTCGGCCAGCAGGTACCAGGCCTTGTCCGAGGCCCCGGCGAAGGTCGGGTTGGACAGGTACACGCTGGAGACCACGTCGAACTTGCCCACGTGCGGGTTGGCCGAGGGCTTGGCCTTGTTGGCGGTGGTGGTCTCATTGAGCTGGATGCTCTTCATGAGCATCTCGGCCGGTACCTTCAGGGCCGTCGGCACCAGCAGCGTGCTGGCGCGAATACCCAGCGGCTTGCCGTTGGGCTTGACCTGCTTGCCGAAGGTGACCTCCGCGTCGGTCAGACCGTCCACGCTGAGCGCGGTATCCGCGCCCTCGGCGTAGTTCTTGTGGTCGGCGTGGAAGAACGCCTTGCCGTCGGACTGCACCGGATTGGAAAGCCACAGTCCCCAGACGGCGTCGGCGATGGCCTCGGCCGCGCCCATGCCGATCTGGCGCGGGATGTCCGTGAACGCGCCCATGTCATCGTTGATGATCATCTGACGCGTCAGGGCGAACATGATCCCGTGGGTGTCGGCCTTCTGACCGAACTGCTGCTCGCCCAGCTGGCCATGCTTGAGCTCGCCGTCGGGACCGACCTGCTGGAACTGGAAGCTGCCGGTCATCCGGTAGCGGGTGTGTTCCTTGAAGTCGTTGACCGACGCGATCTTCGCGATGCTCCGCCAGGCGTCCTCGACGTAGTTGTAGCCCTCGAGCAACATCTTGTTGGCGATGTTGCTGAGGATGCCCGGCAGCGAAGTCGTGCTGAACGCGGCCTGGAGCCAGCCGGACGCATCGCGCCGGAAGCGCGGCAGCCGCTGGCCACTGGCGAGTTCGCAGAACTCCTGGATGCCCACGCCGCGCAGCTTGTCGGCGGCTTCGAGGATCGGCTCGTCATAGACGGCCTCGATCCGGCTGTTGGGCAGGCCCGACGCCATCAGCGCCACGGCCTCGAAGACCTGCGGGCTGGTGTTGCGGGGCTGGGAGGCGACGGCCGGCACCTGCGGGCGCGAGGCGCGAAGCACGTGCAGTTCGGTGCGACTCTCGTCCCAGCCCTCCTCGATGGCCTTGGCCTCGAGGTCGGGATGCTTGCCGGCGCAGACCTTGCGGATCGCCTCGACGCGCCGGGTCTCGGCGGCCATGCGGCGGCGCATGTCGGTCACCGGGTCGCCCCCGGAAGTGTCGGCGGCGGACGCATTGACGGTGCCGGGAGTCTGGGCCTGCGACTTCGGCGCGGTCGGCTCCTGCGTCGCGGACTTGGGGTCGGTGCGGGTGGGCGCGTCGGTTGCGCTTCCGGCGGCGTCGGCGGCTTGGGTGTTGCCATCGGTCTGCCCCGCATCCTGCTGGGCGTCGTCCTGGGCAGTGGTGTTGGTGTTCTCATCCATGGAACGGGTCTCCTTGCTGGTGGCTGCGATACGCGCCGACGTGGCGGCATCCGCGCCGCTGTCGACGAACGAGATTTCCTTGAGGACGGCCTTGCGGACCACGTGCAGCGGCCCGTCGAAGGTCCGTCCGTTGACGGTGATGCGCTGGCCGTTGGGTACGAACTCGGCGTCCACGACGGCAGCGCCGATGCTCGCCTGCCAGGGGAAGCCGTTGACGCCGCTCTTGGCGACGTCGCGCGCCCACGAGGTGTCGCGGCTGATCAGGCCCTCGGCGATGACCTGGCCGTTTTCGACCAGGACGCGCTGCGTGTGGCCCACGCCCTGACGCGGGTTGTGGTCGAGGCGGACGGGGATGTCCTGGCGGTCGATGGCCAGGCCCTCGAGGTCGACGACAACCGGGTGCGGGAAGCCGGTGATTCGCATCACGCCGCCGGTGTAGGCGACCATGCGAAAGCGCGGCATCTTCTTCTCAGGATCGTCCGCCGCCTCGACGGTCAGCGGGCATCGGAAGCTGATGTACTCCGAAAGCTCAGGCTGCCTGGTCTTGCTCGACATCCGTGTCGACCTCCTCGTCTTCGTCTTCCGTGGGTTGCGGTGCTACCGGGGCGCTGGTCAGTCCCAACTCGGTCATCAGCGCACGTTCCTTGGCGCGCTGGCGGAGTTCGGTTTCCCAATCGCGGCCCTGGCGGGCGTATTCGATGGCCAGCGTGGTGGTGTTGCTGGAAAGGCGCGTCGCCTGGGCGTTGGCTTCTTTCGCCGGGTCAACGTGCTCGGTGCCGTCGAAGAACCACTGGTGCGGCACACTTCGCATTGAGCGAAGTGAGGACAGCTCCGAGGTCAGCATGGCTTCGTCGATCCAGGCGGCGAAGATGCGGTCGAGCACGGCTTCCGCCAGATGAGCCTGTTCCACGCGGATCGACTTGTAGTAGGTCTGGTGGTCGAGGCGACCGGAGGCGTAGTTGTAGCCCGACGAATTGCAGGCGGCGATGTTGTACGGCAGGTTCAGGCAGCGGGCGATCTCGTTGAGAATCTCCCGCTTGAACTCGCCATAGCCGGTGGCCGGTTGCTGCGCTTCGACCTGCCCCAAACGCCATCCATCCGGCAGCACCGTGGCCATGCGCTTCTCAAGCTCGACCACGTCCATCGGTTCGAGCGCCTGCGCTTCACCGTTGGCGGGCGAGTCCGTGAACAGCACGGCCGCGAAGTCGGCGGCGGTTTCGGCGGCAGCGATCACAGCCAGCGTGTAGCGCCGCAGCTGAGCGAACAGCGGCAGCGCGGGCGTGATCTCCGGGATGCCCCGATGCTGACCGGGTCGGTCGGCCCGGAACCAGTGGACCACCGCGTCGGCGGGCACCAGGTCGTACTGCGTCTTCCACGCGGCCAGGTCGCCGGGATGTTGACGCAAGATGGTGTAGGTCTGCGGGTTGCCCCAGGCGTCGAGCATGATGCCGTCGATGTCACTGACCGGCGGCAGCAGCGCCATGGCCGGCGACGCCACGCGGTCAGCTTCGACCAAATGCACGTCCAGCATCACGGCCGAGTCGATCATCGGATTGGCCGTCAGCACGGCGAAGGCTTCGCCGTCGGTGCTCTTGGCCATCCGCATCGTGCGGAGCTTCTCGGCCAGGTTGACCGCTTCGGCCCACGCGGCGAATGCCGCCTCCACACGGCGGTTAGTCTCGGCATCGTCGCTGAGAAGCTGCAATCGCGGGCCGGTGCCGATGCAGTCGTTGGCGATGGTCAGCACGATGCCTTTGGCGTAGGAGTTGTTCGCCACCTCGTAGCGGCTGCGCTGGCGGAGCTTGCGGCGAACGTCAGGCGACGCGGCCTCATCGGCCGACAGCGCATCGGCCATCGCCCAGTGCCTGGCGTTCTCAGCCGTGGTCTGCGCCGCGTCGTAGCGGGCACGGACCACGGCCGGGAGGGATCGGCCTTGAGAGGAAGCCTTCCTGGTCTTGCGGAACGGCCACATCAGACGGTCCCTCCCGGCGAGATCTTCGCGAGCTTGATCCCCAGACCTTTGGCGCGGCTGGCCTTCTTGGACTCCAGGTACTTGTCGGCGGCAATCTGCTCGGAGAGCTTGTGCTGCTCGACGCTGCCGGAGTCGCCGCTGGCCTTGGCCGGGCCTTCGGCGTTGGTCTTGATCGAGTTGTCGAGGGGGTCGGTCATGGGCATCACCGTTCGGGCACCGCGCCCGTCATGAAGTGATTACCCGCTCAGACCGAATGTTCGCCGCCCAATGACGTGTTTCGGGAAGATCGTGCCAGATGTGGTATCTCAGACCATTTTCTCGCGGGTGGTGATCGCCTGGCCGCAATTGCGGCAGCGCTTCCGCCGGATGATCCCATCGTTGCGCCGGCGCGTGTAAACGGTATGGAAGTGGCGACAGCCGCAGTACCGGCAAACCAGGCCCACATGCGGTGTCGCGGTTGGCTTTGATATGGCAGTCTGGTTCATGGTCAGCGACTCCGCTGCAGTTCCGAGAGTTTGATGCGCTGCCTCGGCCGCGCAGGCCCATCCGCGACGCCAGGCAGCGCCGCGCCCTGGATCGACGCGGCCACCGCACAGCCGACCAGGCAGTCGAGCCAGTGGTTGTCCGGGCGTGTGGCGCGCAGTTTCCATTCGTCGACGGTCCGGTCGCGGGCGACGGTCTTGACGCGGTACTCGGCTGTGAGATGGTCAGCCAGCAGACGGTGGGCCTTGCCATCCCGCCCGAACAGCGACAGACAGCCGGGATCGCCCATGGCCACGGCCAGGCGGGCGTGGACGAAGGTCTTCCAGTAGTTCGTGTCGATCAGGGCGTGCCGCACCTGGCGGCGACCGATGGTGTTCGGGATGCGCCAGTGCAGGCCGACACGGTCGCCGCGCTTGCGCTTGTACTCGCTGAAGGGCACGCTGGACGCGCCGACATACTTGCCGTGGCTGGGCAGCAGGATGCCCGCGAAGCTGCTCTGGCGGCAGAACTGGTAGACCACATCGGTGGATTGGCCCCAGTTGGCGTCCACCAGGCAACGGTCGATCCGCATCTCCGCGCCGTCCTCGCGTCGGTAGGCTCGCGAGAGCTTCTCGGCCGTCAGCTTCTCCAGCCCGCCGAAGATCTGGCCTTCGAGTCCAGCACCGGGCGTCGCGCGACCCAGCGTGGAATGGACATCCCGTAGAGTGAAGTATGCCCGCTTCTGCTCGGGCCACGCGCCGTAGTCCACGATGGTGCCGGTGAAGTTGTCCTCCCAGGCGCAGAGCATCCAGAATAGCACCTTCTGCTGCACGTCGATGAACATCGTCAGGTGGTTGCAGCCGATCGGAATCTCGCCAGGGCGATAGCCGTTGAGCTTGGCGGCAATCTGCTCGGCGGTCAGCATTTCCTCGCCGATCTCTTCGACGATGGGCTCGTTCTGGTACTCGGCGAAGAACGCTGCCTCGTCGCGATACCGCAGGTTCATCGCGTGCTGGATCGCGCTGACCTCGTCCTCGTTGAACCGCTGCGGCCAGGCAATCACCGCGCCTTTGTCCATCGCCTCGCGGTTGGCGACGTAGAACTCGGTCGCTTCACTGCCATCACCGTCGTTGCGAAGCGAATCGGCCCGCAGTTCAGCGTACTTCGCCCAGAGCTTTTCGCTCGAGGGGAAGGCGTAGACCATCTTCGTCCGTTCGCCTTGCCACTCGGGGTGCTTCTCGCGGTCGAGGATGTTGTCGGCCATGTCCGCCGGACGGATCACGGTGCAGGCCATCAGCCCGGCGATCTTCTTGCCCGGGCCGGCCATGCCCAGCACGTCGCCGGCCAGGATCGCCTCGCGCCGCTGCGACTGCGATGGCGACCACGCCGATTCGGTCGTCTGCGGGTCATCGACCATCACCAACTGCGGACGCACGACCTGCCCATCGGCGCGGGCGTAGTTCTGTCCGCGAATGTCGCTGCCCTTCATGCCGCTGCTGGAGATGACGACGCCCGACGCTTTCGATCCCGCGATGGTCGGCAACACGATCCGATCCGATGCCCAGTCGATGCGCGTCGGTTCGCCCTTGTACTTCTGGCCCTTCTGCCGGTTGGTGATCCGTTCGAGGCACTGGATCGGGTACGTCACTTCGGGGAAGTCCGCCTGCAGGAGCGGGTTGGTCTCCAGCCATATCTTGATGTTCTCCAGCAGGTCGCGTGCGCGCTCGGCGCTGGCGGCGATCAGGCAGACGAATGGCGTCGCACCGATCAGCGCTGACCACAACACCGCCGTCTGGCACAGCACCGTCTTACCGCTGCCGCGCGGCATGGCCATCGCGAACAGCCCGCCAGTGCGAACGGCCTTCTCGATCTTGTCGATCACCCGCAGGTGATCGTCGGACCACGGGAAGTAGAACACCTCCGGGAAGTACGTCTCGCAGAACTCCCGGAACGACGCCTCGCACCGCGCCTTGCGATCAGGATCGACGACGGCGGGAATCTCGCCGATGTCCTGGGCGGCGCGGACGGCTTCGGCGTTGCGCTCGGCCTGGCGTGCCTTCTGCTCCTCGTAGGTCAGCGGCTCGGCCTTCGGCTTGAAGTACTCCAGCGTCAGCCATGCGGCGTAGCGGAACAGGTCCACCGTCCGCGCATCGCCGATGGTGTACCCCGCCTGGTTGCGGTGGCGGCGCAGCTGGAACTCGGTCACGACGCTGCCGCGCCCGGCCGAGTTGACCAGCCGCAGGAGGTCGGCCGGCCGCAGCTTGCGTGGGTTAATCGCTGCCGCCACCGGTCACCTCCTCGGCAAGGTACGCCACGTACTCGATCAGGCTGAACGTCCCGTCCGCCCGGGCCAGGCCGGCGGCCTCGACCACCTCGCGGACCTGCTCCGGCGTCACGCGCCGGCGGTACGCGGAGGCCAGAATCTTGGCCGCCTGGTCGGGCGTCAGGGCCGTGATTTTCAATGATTCAGCGGTCATATCTCTAGCCCCCGTGCATGCTTGCGGGAATCTGTAAGTTCTTGTGCCACAGGCGGTTAATTGCCTTGATGGGGTCGCGATTCCATGGCTGAATGTGTGTGTAACGCAAGCGATAGCAAGGAGATACGCCATGCGACTGACAAGAATCGACTTCGAAGGCAAACCAGGCCACTACGCCACCGCCCAACGCCGGGCCGCATCGGGCACCGCCCCGAACGTGGTGGTGGTCACCATCCTCACGCCCGACATGCCAGACGGCCGCGAGCACCACGTCGCCGCCGACTGCCAGGAGGACGTGTGGTCGATGGCCGAGTGCCTGCAGCACCACCTCGACGGTTGCCGGGGCACCAACAGCATGATCCACGACTACTACCGCGAGCTGCTTCGGCTCAGCGACCTCTAACCGCAAGGAGCATTCGCCATGACCGCCCAGAACAACACCCAACGCATGATGGACGCCTTCAAGCGAGCGCAGGCCGACATCGCCACGGGCCTCGCGCCGTATGGATACATGAACGTCGACGACCGCAACGAGCCGGTCGTGCCGCACCCGGTCAAGTCCAAGACGGTCCTCCGTATCTTCGAGCTCTACGCCAGCGGGCGGTTCACCTTCAAGAGCCTGGCCGACAAGCTCGCCGCCGAGGGGCACACGTATCAGCCCAGCCAGCCGCGATTCCATCGCACGGCACTGTCGTACATCCTCAACAACCGGTTCTACATCGGCGAACTGCAGCGCAATGGCCAGACCTTCGAGGGCCGCTACCGCCTGCTGATCGACCGCAAGATGTTCAGCATCTGCCAGGACATCCTTCACGGCCGTAACCGGCGGACGGGTAACCCGGATATCGTCTTGCCCGGCGGTATCCTCCGCTGCGCCTGCTGCAACTTCGCCATGACGGGCGAACTGATCCGTCGGAAGCTCAAGGATGGCGGCTGCAACGAGCACGCCTACTACAAGTGCGGCAACAACCACCCCGACGACGGGCACCCGAAGGTCCGCTGGCGTTGGGCGGAGATCAACGACGCCATCGAGAAGGAACTGGACACGGTGAGATTGCCGGACCGCCACGCCCGGTGGTTCCGCAACGCGCTGGAGGCCACCTTCAGCGAAGTCGGCACCGTCCAGGCCGAGCAGAGACGAATCCTGGCCAAGCGCCGCACCGAACTCGTCAACATGCAGGACCGGCTGCTCAACGGCTACCTGGCCGGCTCCATCGAAGAGCAGGCCTTCCAGATCAAGTCGCTCGACCTGAGGACACAGCTCGAAGAGGTCGAACGGCAACTCGACGAGGCCGACAAGTTCGACCCCGCCTGCGGCGAGGCGGCGCTGGCGACGTTCGAGTTCAGCCAGAATCTGGTCGAACTGTGGCGCGGTTCGAACTCGGCGGGCAAACGGGAGTTGCTGGAGGTGGTCAGTTCGAACCGTAAGGTGAGCGACGTAACTCTCGTCCTAGAAAAGAGAAGGCCGTTCGACTTCCTCGTCGAACGGCCCTTTCTTCAAAAAAGTCGGGGTGACTGGATTCGAACCAGCGACTTCCTGCTCCCAAAGCAGGCGCTCTAACCAGGCTGAGCTACACCCCGTGCCGACGGGATTATACGTCGTCCGGCGCTTTCCATGAAGAGGCAAACGGCGGCCGATCGTTCACCGCGGCCGCCCGCCACGCTACAATCGCAGCGGTCGCATTCCGGGAGATCGCCGCTTGCAGCAGGACTCTTCCAATCCTCTGATCCGCGTCGAGTCGCTGGATGATCCGCGGATTGCGGACTATCGCGACCTCAAGGACCGCGACCTGGCGGCTCGGGGGGATCGGTTCATCGCCGAGGGGGAACTGGTCACCCGGCGGCTGCTGGCCAGCCCGTTCGCGGTCGAATCGCTGCTGCTGGCGGAGCACCAGGCGGCGGCCATCGCGCCGCTCGCCCGGCCGGGCGTGCCGGTCTACGTCGCGCCGGCAGCCGTGGTCAGCCGAATTGTCGGGTTCCGGTTTCACAGCGGGGTGATGGCCATCGGCCTGCGGCGCGCGACCCCGTCGCTGGATGAGGCGGCTGGGCGATGGGGGCCGCAAGCCACCGTCGTCGTGCTGCCCGAGACCAGCAACACAGAGAACCTCGGGGCCATGCTGCGGATCAGCGCGGGCTTCGGCGCCGACGCGGTCGTGCTCGGCCCGCGGACGTGCGACCCGTTCTACCGCCAGTCGCTGCGGGTCTCGATGGGGGCGGCGCTGAGCCTGACGCTCGTGCGGTCGGCCGATCTGGCTGACGACCTCGCCCGGATGCGCGGCCGCTGGGGCGTGCAACTTGTCGGAGCGGTGCTGGATGAGTCGGCTGAGCCGCTGGCGGCGGCGGCCCGGGCGCCGCGGACGGCGCTGCTGTTCGGCAACGAGGCGGCCGGCCTGCGGCCGGAGGTCCTGGCGATGTGCGACCGGCGGGTGACGATCCCGATGCGGCTGGGGACCGACTCGCTGAATGTGGCCGTGGCGGCCGGCGTGTTTCTGCATCACTTCACGCAGGCAGCCGGCCCGGCGCCGAGACTCTAGCGGGCACGCGCTTGCAATACCCGAGGCCCGAGGCTATTCTGCCTGCCATGAATCCGGTCCGACAGACCGAAACCCTCTCGCGGCGCCCGGAAGCGCCGGCTGGGGCCGCCTCGGCCACGCGGCGGTCGCTGCCTCCCTGCACCCGCTGCATCTGTAGCGAGGCGTGAATCATTCACGCCATACCCTTGACCCGATCGTGCAGGCGATTCCGCTGAACCTTATCCGTCCTGTCGTGGGAAACCGCCAGGCGAATCTCTCAAGGAGGAACCCCAATGCCGCGCATTCTCGTGTCCGACAAGCTGGCTGAGGAAGGGCTCGCCCTGCTCCGCCAGTATCCCGATATCGAGCTGACCGTGAAGACCGGGCTGGACGAAGACGCCTTGGCCGCCGAGATCGGCCATTACGACGGGCTCATCATCCGCTCGGGCTCGAAGGTGACCGCCAAGGTGCTGGCCAAGTCGGGCAAGCTGCGGGCGATCGCCCGGGCCGGCGTCGGCGTGGACAATGTGGACCTCAAGGCCGCGACTGACCGCGGCGTGCTGGTCATGAACACGCCCGACGCCAACACGCTGTCGACCGCCGAGCACACGATCGCCCTGCTGTGCGCCCTGAGCCGGCACGTCGTGGCGGCCTGCCAGTCGCTTCGCGCTGGGCAGTGGGAGCGGAACAAGTTCACCGGCGTGCAACTGGCGGGCAAGACGCTGGGCATCATCGGGCTCGGCCGCGTGGGCAAGGCCGTCGCCGCCCGTGCGCTGGGCCTTCAGATGCAGGTGATCGGCTACGACCCCTTCGTCACCGCGACCGAACTGCTCGACGGGCAGGTGAAGGTCGTCAAGTCGGTGGACGAACTGCTCGCGGCGGCCGACTACATCACGCTGCACACGCCCAAGACCGCCCAGACCGCGAACATCCTCAACGCGGAGGCGCTGGCCAAGTGCCGCAAGGGCGTGCGGATCATCAACTGCGCCCGCGGCGGGCTGGTCGATGAGGCGGCGCTGGCTGAGGCGATCAAGGCCGGCCATGTCGCCGGGGCGGCCTTCGACGTGTTCCCCAGCGAGCCGCCGCCGGCTGACAACCCGCTGCTCGCGCTGCCCCAGGTTGTCGTCACGCCGCACCTGGGCGCGTCCACGACCGAGGCCCAGTTGGCCGTCTCCGTCGAGGCCTGCGAGGCGATGATCGCCTACCTCGCCCGCGGGCAGGTGAGCAACGCGGTGAACCTCGGGCCGATCAAGCTGGACCTGAGCACCCGTGGCAAGCAGTTCGCCGACCTGGCCGAGCGGATGGGCGGACTGGTCGCCCCGCTGGCTGTGGGCGGCGTCAAGCGGATCGAAGTGACCGTCCAGAGCGAACAACTCAGCGGCGTGGCCGGCACGCTGGCCCGGCTGCTGGCCGTCGCCCTGCTCCGCCCGCACCGCGACACGCCGGTGAACGTCGTCAACATCGCCCAGATCCTCGACCAGTACGGCATCGCCGTGTCCGAGACGACGCGGTCAGCCGGCGCAGGCGGCGAGTCGGCCCAGCCCGATCGGCTGGACGCGGTGATCACCTGCGGCGACGGCCGCAAGCTCACGGTCGCAGGGACGGTGCTGGCCGACGGCCTGCCCCGCATCCGCGAGATCAACGGATACAGCATGGACATGGTGCCGGCGGCGTCGATGGTGCTGCTGTTCAACCAGGACAAGCCCGGCGTGATCGGCATGGTCGGCAACGCGTTCGGCAAGCACAACGTCAACATCGCGGACATGACCATCAGCGGCCGGGCCGGCCGGGCGATCATGGTCCTCCGCGTCGACGGCGAGCCGGCGGCCGCGTTGCTCAAGGAGTTGGCTGACGCCAAGCCGGTCATCGAGGAGGTCCACCTGGTCGCCCTGCCCCCGGCGCCCAAGCCGCTGGGATAGGCTGACCGGACGCCCGAAGTCACACACGCCGGGCGGCGAGGACACTCCTCGTCGCCCCTTATCTTGTCAGGCAACTGGTCCGCAGGCGGAATCCGTTCTGGTCGCTCTCGTAGTCGTTGAGCAGTTCGATCGACCGCCCGGTGACCAGGGCCGCGAACCCGAACCGCTCGCGGATGGCGTCCTGGGCCGCCAGCAGGCCGCCGTTGCGGCGAGCCGCCGGTTCGTCGAACAGCCCGAGTTGACGCAGGCCCGCCGGCTTGAGCTTCTCCAGGCAGACCCCGACCAGTCGCAACGCCCGCCGCCGCGTGTCCAGCCGCTCCATCAGCCCGCGGGCCGCCGCGAAGAGCACCGCGTCGCGATCTGACGGCTCAACCAGCGCCTGCGAGCCGGCCGACGTGACATAATCGCTGTAGCGCAACTTCACGGCCACGGCGCCGCAGGCCAATCGCTCGCTCCGCAGCGACCACGCGGCCCGTTCGGTCAGGTAGTAGAGCATCGCCGCCGCCGCCCCGCGGTCGGGCTCGTCCCGCTCGAACGAAGTCTCGCGGCTGATGGATCGCCGCTGCCTCGCCGACGCCGCCACTTCGCACCCGTCGCGGCCGGCGGCCCGGCCGGCCAACTGCTCCCCCGCAACGCCGAACTCCCGCCGCAGCAAGTCGCGCGGCAGCAGCGCCAGGTCGCTGACGCGATGCACGCCGCTCCGCCGCAGGCGTTCAGCCGTCCGTCGGCCGATCCCGGGCAGGGCCTCGATGTCCATGGGGGCCAGGAACTCCCGCTCGTACCCCTGCCAGACCCAGGCGATGCCGTTGGGCTTGGCTAGATCGGTCGCGACGCGGGCGATCAGCCGGTTGCCGCCGATGCCGATCGATACGTTCAGACCCGTCTCGGCCAGCACACGGGCGTGCAGCCGCGACGCCGTCGCCAGCGGCAGGCCCCACAGGCGGCCGGTGCCGGTCATGTCCAGGTAGCCGTCGTCGACGCTCGCGGGCTCGACGACGGGCGTGAAGTCGCGGCAGATGGCGAAGACCCGGCTGGATGCCTGCTCGTAGTGAGCCCACGTTCCGCGCAGGAAGACGCCCTCCGGACAGATGCGGCACGCCTGGGCGATGGGCATGGCCGTCCGCACGCCGCGGGCCCGGGCCTCGTAACTCGCCGACGCGACCACGGAACGGTCGCCCGGCCGACCGCCGACGATCACCGGCCGACCGCGAAGCACCGGGTCCAGCACCTGCTCCACCGAAGCGAAGAAGGCGTCGATGTCGATGTGAAATATGATGGCAGTCAATTTGTCCCGCAGGGCCATAGCATGCAGTCTCCACGACGGCGAGAGGAATTCGATACCCTAACATATACCGAATATCTGGGTTGTCAAATTCCGTCGCGGAGTTGTGGCGATCGTGAGCAGAGAGCCCCTCGCGGCGTGCGAAACGGGGAGGACCACGCCGATGGTCCTCCCCGTCCGGTGAATGCGACCTGGTCAGTCGCGATGCTCTTATTACTTGGATCGGAACTTGCGGATGACGCCGATCACGACGCCCTGGATGTTCACGTCGCCGGCGTCCACGACGATCGGCTCAAACGCCGCGTTGGCCGGCTGGAGCCGGACCCTGGAGCCCTCGCGGTAGAACTTCTTGAGGGTCGCTTCTTCGTTGCCGATCAGGGCGACGACGGTCTGGCCGTCGTGCGGCTCGGCTTGCTGCTCGCAGATGACGTAGTCGCCGTCGGCGATGTGCTCGTCAATCATCGACTCCCCGCGGACCTCCAGGACGAACGTGCTGCCGCCGCCGAACATGGAGCCGACGTCCAGACGCTCGCTGTCGGCCACGGCCTGGATGGGCTTGCCCGCAGCAATGTAGCCGACCAGCGGCAGGCCTTCTGCGCCAGGCTCGGGCTCGGGCAGGTCTACACCCGGGTCAATCCGTAAAGAGCGTGCCTTGTACTTTGCCCGCGAGAGCCAGCCCTTTCTTTCGAGGGCGTCGAGATGCTCGAAGATGGTGACCTTTGACACCGCGAAGCGGTCGGCCAGTTCCTGCATCGTCGGGGAATAGCCATGTCGCTCCTGGTAGTCCCTCACGAACTGAAGCACTGCGAGCTGACGGGGCGTCAGCCCCTCGGGCGGCGTGCTCCGTCTTCGCGCCATCATCATGCCAGTCCTCCATCCGGTTCCGGTCGGCCGGGATCGCGTCAGTCGCTGATGTCAGCCGGGTCTGCTCAGAGGCCCGATCAGCCCGGGCCGCCGGCCTGATCGGCCGACTCGCCTGGGCCAGCACTTCGCCGGCGTCGGCCCTGGCAAGCGGCTGGGCCGCCTTCCGCGGCTGGGGCCGGGCCATGTCGCCGACAGGCCGAGAGGCCAAGTAATCTGCCAAGGCACCCGGGCCTAACAGGACGGGCGGCAACTGCCCGCCCGCCGCCAGCACGGCCGCCTGAGCCGCCTGCCGGTTGGTCCGGCGAAGCTGGAGCCGGTCGCGATCAGCCGCCGCTGCCAACTGCGAACGCGTCTGCGGGCCCGCAAGGGCATCGGCCGCGTCGTATCGCCGGTCGCCCTGGTCTATCTGGCCGCCGGGGAGCAGCCACGACAAGAGTGTTGCAAACATCGGTTATGGATCCTTCCATTGCTCCGGAGGGGGCGAATCCGGCGAGTATCCGCCCACTCCTCAAGTGCATCCGCGGCCGGTTCCCGGGGCAAACCGCCTCTGGGTACCTAACAATCGGCTACCCCCATATCTGGGCTTGAATGAATCTTCGAGCCCCACATATAGATGTACCAGGCGACTTGCGGCCGTTTTCTGGCCCAAATCCGCGGAAATGGCGGACTGACAATCCTTCGCCAAGCCAGCCATCGGAAAAACTTTTCAAGAGCCGCCTGCACGCGACCGTCAGCGGGTCAGCCGACAGCCGCCGTGGCTGCTCAGTCGCTCCGAGCCATGCCCGGGGAACAACTTACCTTTCACCTAACACCATAGCCTAACAATCGGCGAACGGCAAGTCCGGGCATGAACTATTTTCGGGAAATTTTCGGGTGATCGGTCTTGCGACGGCCCAGGCAAAAGAGCGAGCCGCCCGGCGGCGTGCGCCGAGCGGCTCAGCGTGAACATCGGCGGGCAATAAGCCGAGTTCTGTCCCCCGCCCAGCCGAGGCCGGACCGGAGGGCGATCATTTATCTGGGCCGACCGTTGCCGGCCGGCTCGAGCGGCCTACCCGAGGCTCTTGCACAAATGCGGAGCGGGCAGCTCCTGGCCTCCTATTTGGCCTTGCACCCGGTGGGGTTTGCCATGCGACCCGGCTCGCGCCGGGCCCGGTGCGCTCTTACCGCACCTTTTCACCCTTGCCTGATTCCCACGATTTCTCGCGGGACCATCGGCGGTATGTTCTCTGCGGCACTGTCCCGCATCGGCCCGTCGCCAGGCCGACGGGTGGGCGTTACCCACCACCGCGCCCTGCGGTGCTCGGACTTTCCTCCCTCCGGCCGGCCTGGGCCGACGGAGAGCGATCGCCTCGCCCGCCTTTCCACGTGCATTATATCATCCGTTGCCGCCGGACGCGCGGAATCGCCCGCGTCGGCCAACCCCTCATGGCGCCAGCAGCGGGAATATCCGCTTCAGGGCCATGACCACGAAGTGAACGCCGATGCTGATGATGAATATCTGCATGACCCGCCCGACCGCGATTGAGCCGACGCGCCCCATCAGCTTCAATATGTGGTGGGAGAAATGGAGCACCAGCATCACGAACACGAACGCAACGACGCTGGCGGACAGGCCGTAGAGGGGGCCGTGGCGGCTGACGATCAGCATGACCGTGACAATCGTGCCCGGGCCGACCAGCAGCGGGCTGGCCAGCGGCGTGACGGCCAGCCGGGCGCCCTGGTCAGCGTCCAGCGGGGGGCCGGTGTGCCGGGCCAGGCCCACGATCATCTGGTAGATGCCCACGACGATCAGCAGCAGCCCGCCGCCCAGCGCGAACTCATCCAGCGTGATGTGAAATACCTGGTCGATGATAAATCGGCCGGTGACGGCCATGATGGCGATGATGCAGAATGCCACCAGGCCGGCCAGGCGGAAGACGCGCCGCCGCAGAGGTGGCGACATGCCTTCGGTCATGCCGGCAAAGACCGGCAGCGTCCCGATGGGGTTGACGATGGCGAAGATGCTCAGCACGGCTTCAAAGAAACTGCGCGTCGCGGGGGTCACGATGGTCCGTCCTTCACGCCGGCTCAGCGCTGAGCCAGCGCTGTGGCCAGCGCAGCGGCCGCCCGGGCGATCACAAGTTCCTCATTGGTCGCGATGACAAGGATCTTCACCGGTGAACCGTCAGCCGACACGCACTCGGCGCCGCGGCCGGTGGCGGCCTGGTTGGCATGCTCGTCCAGGACGATGCCGAGCGGTTCGAGGCCTTTGCATATCCGCTTGCGGACGGCCTTGGCGAACTGCCCGATGCCGCCGGTGAAGACGACCGCGTCGGCCTTGCAGCCCAGTTCGGCCAGCAAGGCGCCGATCCACTGTTTGCAGCGGGTGACGAACATCCCGATGGCCAACTCGCTGCGGGCGTCGCCGGACTCTGCCGACTCTACCACCTGGCGCATGTCGTTGCTCCGGCCGCTGATGCCCAGCAGGCCGCTCTTCTTCTGGAGGGCCTGGAAGACCTCGGCCATCGACATGCCCTTGTTCTCGACGAGGAACTGAACGATGGCCGGGTCGATCGAGCCCGACCGCGTGCCCATCATCAGGCCTTCCAGCGGCGTGAAGCCCATCGAGATGTCCCACGTCTTGCCGCCCCGGACCGCGGCGATGGTGCAGCCGTTGCCGAGGTGGCAGGTGATGACGGCCGTGTCGGCGGGCGACTTGGCCAGCCAGCGGGCGGCCTCCTCGCTGACGTACTGGTGGCTGGAGCCGTGGAAGCCGTAGCGGTAGATGCGGTATTTCGCGTGCCACTCGTAGGGGATCGGATAGTAGCGGTTGACCTCGGGCTTGGCGGCGTGAAAGGCTGTGTCCATCACGGCGACGTGGGTCACGTCCGGCAGCACCTGGCGCGCCGCGTTGATGCCCTTGAGGTTGGCCGGGTTGTGCAGCGGGGCCAGCTCGTTGTTTTCGGCGATGGTCGCGAGGATGGCCTCGTCGATGACCGCCGGCGCGGTGAGCTTCTCGCCGCCGTGCACGACGCGATGACCGACGGCCTCGATGGCTGCCGGGGTGTCGATGACCCGCCCGGTCTTGCGGCCGGCCGGTCCGCGGCCGCAGAGGGCCTCGACGATGGTCTGCACGCCCTGCTCGTAGCCGACGTCGGCTGCCAGGGCAACCTTGGCCTCGCCTCCGCCGGCGACTTTGTGAGTGAAACTGGCCTGCGGCGAGCCGATGGCCTCCATCAGCCCCCGGGCCAGGGATGCCTCGGTCTCAGTTTCGAACAGGTCATACTTGATCGAACTGCTGCCGCAGTTAATGACCAGAACTTTCATTCGCTGCCTCTGATTCTGGATGTCACTCCGGTTGGCATGAACGGGCGCCGGTAAAGCGGGCATCGTAGCACGCAGGGGCGGCGACAGCCAGAGACTTCTGCCGCAAGCCCCGCCGACGGGTCAGCCGGTGTATAATGCCGGCGCCATGGACGCCGCGACCCGCCACATCCTGCACGTCGACATGGACGAGTTCTTCGCCGCCGTCGAGAAACTGGACAACCCTGAGCTTCGCGGCCGACCGTTGCTGGTCGGCGGCGATCCGAAAGGCCGCGGCGTCGTCAGCACCGCCAGCTACGAGGCCCGCGTGTTCGGCTGCCACTCGGCCATGCCCATGGCGACGGCCATCCGGCTCTGTCCGCAGGCCATCGTCCTGCCCGTCCGCGGGGCCCGCTACGGGCAGGTCAGCGAGCAGATATTCGCCATCTTCGACCGCTTCACCCCACTGGTCGAGCCGCTGAGCATCGACGAGGCGTTCCTGGACCTGACGGGTACCGAGCGGCTGCTGGGCCCGCCCGAGCGGACCGCCGCCCGGATCAAGCAGGCCGTCCGCGACGAAGTCGGCCTGACCGCGTCGGTCGGGCTGGCGCCCAACAAGTTCCTGGCCAAGCTGGCCAGCGACCTGCAAAAGCCCGATGGGCTGACAATCGTCGAACCCGGGCGGGTGGCCGAGTTGCTCGACCCCCTGCCCATCCGCAAACTGTGGGGTGTCGGGGCGGCAACGGCGGCGCAGCTCGACGGCATCGGAGTGAAGACGATCGGCCAGCTTCGTGAGATTGATCGGCTGGAGCTGACGCGGATGTTCGGACGTAGCGGGGAGCACTACTGGCGGCTGGCCCGCGGGCTGGACGACCGCGACGTGACGCCGGACCACGCCGCCAAGAGCATCGGACAGGAGACGACCTTTCCGCGAGACCTGCCCGACCCCGAGCAGGTGGCCGGCGTCCTGCTGGGACAAGTCGAACAGGTGGCCCGACGCTGCCGCAGACACGGACTGGCCGCCCGCACGGTGACGCTGAAGATACGCTACGGCGACTTCAAGACCATCACGCGCAGCCGCACGCTGGGCGAACCGACGGACCGCACCAACCTGCTGTGGGCGGCGGCCAAGTCGCTGTTTGACGAATGGGCGAAACAGGGCTTTCGGCCTGTTCGGCTGATTGGTGCGACAGCCAGCGGGCTGCAGGCGCGAGGCACTGGCCAGGGGTCGCTGTTTCCCGATCCGGACCAGGCCCGCCAGGGCGAACTGGACCGGGCCGTGGATCGGATCGTGGACCGGTTCGGCAAGGGGGTCATCGGGCGCGGCGGACGACTGCGGGCGAAGCGGCCCGAAGCCGACGAATAGCCTGCCGTCCGCCCGTCACCACTCCTTGGGGCCCTGGCGGGCGCGCATCGCACGCAGGGCTTCCTGGACGATGTTCAACTGCTTGCGGACGTTGAGGTAGATCGGGTGCTGCGTGTCCGGAACCAGCGTCAGCACATAGTGATAGCCGGCCTCCGCGGTGACCCAGTCGCCCATGCGCTGGGCCCGGTAGGCGTTCTTGTAGGCTGCGATCACCTCGCCCACGACCCAGACCTTGCTCCCGTTGGGCTGCACTTCATAGTGCGGCTTCTCGGCCAGGGCGTTGATAATCTCATCCATGCGGCCCTGGTATTTTGTTTCCTCGCCCGAGAAATGATCGGCGTGCTTGTAGGCCAGCGACGTCTTGTAATCCTGCAGCGTCCAGTAGAGCTGGTCGGGGCCGGCCGTCTTGTTCACCCAGGCGTCGTAGCCGTTGTTGGCTTTGGCCAGGGCCTCGGCCGCTTCGCGCGGGCTCAGGGCCTTGAGTTCCATCGGCTCGGCCAGTGACTTGCGGATCTCCTCGTCGGTCAGCGGACCGCCGATGCCCGGCCCGTTCTTCTCGGACTTGAAGAACCAGTTGAGGAACACCACGAGGACGGCGAACACGACGATGTAGCCGACGACCCAGACGATCATCGTCGGCTTCTTGAACTTGCGCTGGCTGTCCGGCGGCTGGGCGGCCGATTCGGCGGGCTCGGCCTTTCCCTTGGGCAGTTCGCTGGTGCGCGGGATGCGCTTGGTCGCATCCGGCAGCGGCGGCGGGGGCGTCCCGCCGGGGTGCGCCGATTCCGCGACGCCCACCTCGTATCGCAGCTCGGTCTCCAGTCCAAAACCCAGCAGGTCGCCGTCGTTGAGAACGGCCTGCTCGACCGCCTTACCGTTGATTTTCGTGCCGTTGGGCGAGGTGTTGACCAGGCGGACGCGGCTGCCCTCAACGATGACCCGGGCGTGCTGCCGCGAGGCATACTCGTCCTGGATGACAATGTCGCAGGTGCGGTCGCGACCCAGGACGTTCATCATCTTGGTCAGTTCGATCACCTGCCCGCGCTGCGGGCCGCGGGTGAAGGTCAGTCTGGCAGGTTTGCTTGTTTGCTTGGCCATCGCTCGCTCTCTAGAACAGTTCGCCCTTGAACCAGCGCAGGATGATCGGCGCGAAGACCACCAGCACGACCGACAGCAGGATCACCATCGACGGGATGAGAATCCGCACCGACGCGGTGGCGGCCAGTTTCTCGGCCCGGACCGAACGCTGATGCCGCAGCAGGTTCGCCTGCGACTTGAGCACGTCGGTCAGCGGCGTGCCCAGGCTCTCGGCCTGGATGATCGCGCCGACGATCATGCGCAGGCTCTCCAGCGGGATGCGGTCGGCCAGGGACTGGAGGGCCTCGTTGCGGGTCTTGCCCAGTTCCACCTCGGCCAGCACCTGGGCGAGTTCCTGGTTGAACTCGTCGGTCGGATCCTCGCGGACCAGCGTGGTCACGGCCTCGGTGAACGTCGCCCCGGCGCCCATGCTCAGCGCGATCAGGTCCAGGGAATAGGGGACGCGCTTGCTGATCGTCCGCGTCCGCGTTCGCGCGACCTGGGCCAGGTGGATGATCGGCAGCATGAATCCCAGGGCAAAGAGGAACACGGCCCAGAGCTGATTGAACCCGAACGCAGGAAAGTAGCTGACGACCAGCGTCATGGCCGCCAGGCTCGTGCCGCTCATCATGGCCAGCGCCAGGAATTCGTTCACCGAGTAGTAGTTGGGATTGCCGCTGGCGATCAGGTTGCGCCGCAGGCGGCGCTTGAGCCTCGGCAGCGACAGGCCCGACGACAGCGACAACATCACCCACATCAGCGGGCCCAGCCAGGAGACCTCATACACCGTCTGGCGGTCGGTGTGGCCGGCCATGATCGCCGCTTCGCGTTGATAGCTGTAGCGGATTTCGACCGGCTGGTTGAACAGTCCGTAAATGAACAGGAAGACCATGAAGAATATGGAAACGCTGACCAGGACGGTCATCACGTAGGTCGCCATGCCGGCGGCAAGAATCATGAGCGCTTCCGTTCTACAGTCTCGTCCCGTTCAGTTTCGGTCCCACGTCCCCGCCGTCAGATGTCGATGTCGATGATGCGTCGGATCCACAGGAAGCCCAGGAAGATCAGCACGACCACGATCAGCAGGATCGTCTTGCCGACCGGGTCGGTGAACAGCATCCCTACGCCGCGCGGGTCGATCATCCAGAGGATCAGAATGATGAACATCGGCATGATGGCCATCATCCGGGCGGCCGCCCGGCCCTGGGCGGTCAGCGTGTCCACCTGCTTCTCCAGTCGGTGAATCTCGCGGATCGCGTCGGCGATTCGGTCGAGCGTCTCACCGAGGTTGCCGCCGCGGCGGCGGTGCGTCTCCAGCGCCGAGAAGAGCAGCCGATACGTCGGGCTTCCGATGCGGATGCCCGCGTTGATCATCGCCTGCTCCAGCGTCAGGCCGTATTCGTATTCGCGGAGCATCTGGCGGATTTCCTGATTCAACGGGGCCGGACCGTTGCGGGCCAGCAGTTCGAACGACTGCACCAGGTTCAGGCCCGCCCGCACGCCGCTGGCCAGGGTCTGAATGCCGCTGACGATCTGGTCTTCCAGCTTCTTGAGCCGCTTGCGGAGCATGAGCCGCACGACCCATCGCGGGGCGAGGAATGCGAAGAAGCCCATGATCACCGCAGCCAGCCAGTGCCCGATGACCGAATAGCTCCCTATGCCCAGAATGGGCACGAGGAATACCGAAAACAGCGCCGCCGATCGCGGCGACCAGTTCGGCTTGTAGAGCTTATGGAACGACCGCGTGAAGAACACCTCTTCGCGGACGAACCATGTGTAGAACGGCGTCCAACTCCCGATCATCGCCACGAAGACCGTGCCGAAGATCAGCAGGGAGAAGATCAGTGTGCCCGTCCAGCCGCTCATCAACCGCTTTCCGTCAACGCGTGAAGACGTCGATCTTGATGAAGTCCTTGTCCATCAACTCTTCGGTGAATGTCGGGATGTAGCCCGTGTGTCGCAGGTCGCCCTCGGGCGTGGGGCCCTCGCTCATCGCGCCGCGCAGAGTAAAGATGTCTTCGGTCACCAGCCGCCCGGTGTCCTGGTCGATGTCAGTCACCTCGGTGATGTGCGTCACGCGGCGCTGGCCGTCGTTAAACCGCGCGACCTGCACGATCAGGTCGATCGCCGACAGGATCTGCTCGCGGATCGCCCGGACCGGCATATCCACGGCCATCATGACCATCGTCTCCAGCCGCATCAGCGTGTCGGTCGGGTTGTTCGCGTGCAGCGTGGTCATCGAACCGTTGTGGCCGGTGTTCATGGCCTGGAGCATGTCCAGGGCCTCGGCGCCGCGGCACTCGCCGACGATCAGGCGGTCGGGCCGCATGCGCAGGGCGTTGCGGACCAGGTCGCGGATGACGTAGGCACCCTTGCCCTCGACGTTGGGCGGACGCGTTTCCAGCCGCACCCAGTGCTCCTGCGGCAACTGAAGCTCGGCCGAGTCCTCAATGGTGATGATGCGCTCGTCGCCGTGGATGAACGCCGCCAGCACGTTCAGCAGCGTCGTCTTGCCCGAGCCCGTGCCGCCGCTGATCAGCACGTTCTTTCGCCCCTGCACGCAGGCCCGCAGGAAGCCGGCCGTCTTGGCCGTCACGGACTTTCGCTCGATCAGGTCGTCGATGGTGAACGGTATCTCGGCGAATTTGCGGATCGTCAGGCAGGGCCCCGACAGGCTCAGCGGGTTGATGATCGCGTTGACGCGCGAGCCGTCAGGCAGGCGGGCGTCGACCAGCGGCGTGCTGCGGTCGATGCGTCGGCCGATCGGCGTGATGATCCGCTCGATGATCGAAAGGACGACCTCCTCGGAGAAGAAGCTTCGGCCGATGTGCGTGACCACGCCGTCCTTCTCGACATAGATCTTATCGCGGCCGACGACCATGATTTCGTTGACGTTGGGCAGTTCCAGCAGGTCCTGGAGCGGGCCGAGGCCGAGCACCACGTCCTCGATGTCCTTGGCGATCATCCGCCGGGCGAGGTACTCGCGGAGGCCCTCGGTCATCCAGCCGCTGACCCGCTTGTAGGCCTGGGGGAAGCGGCGCTCGACGAGGTTCAGGTCGTCCTTGAGGCCGTCGCGGGTCATCTTCAACGGCAGGTCGCGGATGGTGTCCTGCACGATGCCGCGGACGGCCTCTTCGTACTTGGCCTCCATCTGGCCGGTCGACTCGACCGATTCGCCGTAAATGCTCTTGCCGGTGGTGCGGCGGGTCACCTCGCTGGTCACCTGCCGCCACAGGAACTCACGGCAGAGCCACTCGGTCATGTCGCGGTCGATATGATCGGCGAAGCCGACGATGATCTCGGTCAGGTGGCGCTTGATGAGGTTGACGTATTCGCTGTCTTCCTTGGAGACGTGCGTGGCGACGCGGAGGTTCAGCCGCTCCAGCAGCTCGGAGTGGACCTTCTCCTCCAGCTCGACGACGCGGCGGGAAGGCGGGATGACCTCCTCGCGTTTTGAGGGCGGGCCCTTGGCTTCCTTCTCGACGAGGAAGAGCGAGAACTCGCCGATGTGAATCTCGTCGCCGACGGCCAGCCGCAGCCGCTGGTTGGCCGGCACCTCGATGGCGCCGACGATCGTGCCGTTGAGCCCGAGGCTCTCGACGAAGAAGTGGCCGTTCTCGCGGACCAGCCTGGCGTGGCGGCGAGAGACGAACGGGCTGGGCAGACAGATGTCGTTGTCGGGCTCGCGCCCGATGGTCACCAGCTCTCGTTCGAGCGGGTGAACCTGCCGCATATCCGTGTACTGGTTGTATACCCAGATTTCCATGCGTTGCCTCAGAGCGTGCTCAGCGCGGTCCCGAGCCGCCGCGGGCGTCCCACCGCATGAACGGGATCAGGTCCTTGTTAAACCGGGATTCGGACTGGTCGCTCGTCAGGGCAGTCCCTTCGATCTGGTTGCGAATCCAGACCTTGATGAGGAACCCCGTCGCCTTGAACGACTCCAGCAGCTTGGCGTCCTCTTCGAGCACCTCGACGGAGATGGACTCGATGTTGCGGTCGGTCGAGCCTGGCACGGCGTTTCCGTTGATCGCCTTGACCAGGATCTTCTGCATCACCGGCACGGTCTGGATCGACCCGCCCTGCCCCGGCACGTTGGTCATCAGGTCGATTGACATGCCGACCAGGAGGTTCGGCGGGCAGGTGTCGCGGCTGACCTTGATGGCGACCAGCCGCCGCCCCTTGGCCGGCTCGACGCCCCTCTCCCGGGCTTCCTTGCCTGCGGTGACGTAGCGCCAGCGGATGATCTTGCCGGCCTCGACCGGCGTGCGGAGCTTCATGCCGATGATCGCGTCGCGGTCGCTGCCCATCGCCAGGTCGCCCTTGAACTCCTCGGGCACCAGCCGCCGCGGAATCCGCTGGTAGTCCATGTTCTCGTTGCTGAGCACTTCGCCTTCCTTGAGGTTGACGCGCGCGGTCAGCACGTCGACCATGGTTTCTTCGTACTCCTTGCGGATCTGAGCGACATGCCAGTTGAACAGCACCACCACGACCAGCCCCAGCACGGCGGCGATGATGAGCATCCGCTTGTTCTGAATCTCATATTCCTGCTCGGCCATGGTGTCCTCTCATTCGGCCCTGGAATCGCAACTTGAACTCGCACTTGAACTTCAGCTTCAACCTCGGCGTCCGCTTCGACCTCGCCCCGCGGTCACTGCCGGGTCTGGAGCACGACCGTCACCTGCGTCCCCTGCCCGGTCGCCGCCAGCAGGATCATGCAGGTCTGCGCCCCCTTGATAAAAGAGAGCGAGTCCCCGCCCCTGATCGGCATCGGCCTCCATCCCGCGTCGGCCATCGCCTTTCGGTAGAAGGATTCTAACACGTCGGGCGTCTCATTGACCAGATATCGGCCACGTTCCTGCCTGCCGCCCGGCAAATTCTGGAACTCGCCGCCAAGCCGCCTGGCCCCCGCTGGCAGCGGCAGGCCCGACGGGGCGCCCGGGTCCGTCTGGGGCCCGCCGGCCATTCCCTCCAGCAGGTGGACGATCTCGCGGGCGTCCGCGTCCGGAGCGGTAGTGGTCGTCGGCCTGGCCGGCGGCGACGCCAATGTGTCCAGCGCGACGGCGGGCAGCGTCGCCGGCCTCGGCGGCGGCGTCTGTCGCCGCATCAGCCGCCAGGTCAGGGCCGCCAGGACGACAATGCCCGCCGACAGCAGCAGGATGAACGTCCATCGCAGGACCTTGGCGGGGGAAGCCATCGCGCCGCGTCTCCGGGGCCCGACGAGGGGCCCCTAACATCAGGCCGCCGACGACAGGCGCCTCGCGGGCGGGCGCCGGGCCCGTCCCGCCAGGGGTCTCTCGCCGGCGGCCAGGGGTCAATCGCAGCCGCCCGTTCGGCAGACCGTTCTCACCAGTGCCTCAGGTAGAGGTTCCTGACCGTTCCCACCAGCCCGGATCCGCCGACGCCGGTCATCTGCGTGTCGAAGGACTGTATCCACCGGTCGCGGATCGGCTCCCAGATGTTCGCGTTGGGGTTCTGGTATCGCCACGGAAGGCCTTCGCGCACGTGCGTGTCGCCGATCTCCTGGCCGGCCTGCTGGAACTGGTCCATCGGCAGCGTCTGCGGCAGGAAGCTGGCCCAGACCGTCAGCCACTGGCTGCGCGGGAACCGATGGTTGATCACCGTGTCGGCGAACCCCCCGGCGTCACTGCTGATCCGGTTGGTCTCGGACACGAGCGTCGCCGAGGCGGCCGACGGGGAGCCGTGTCCCCCGTCGTGGGTGACCTCGGCCACGTCGCGGTCGAACAGGTTCAGCTTCAGATCGTCCTGGCCGGCGCTGTTGACCGGGTCGCCGAGCTGATTGGCGTAGCGCCAGGTCAGGTGGCGGTCGGTGACGATGACGTTCTGCTTTCGCACCATGGAATGGCCGAAGTAGACCATCATCAACAGGATGATCATGAGCACCGGCAGCAGCAGCGTGAACTCGATCAGCGCCGTGCCGCGGCGGCCGACGGAAACGATCGGTTTTCGCTTCATGGTCTTCGCTCCGCGCCTGGCCGATCAGTGCTTGATCAGCGTCTGGGCCATTTCTTCGTCGTAGTCCTGAAGTATCGTGCGTATCTTGCCGAACAGGTTGGGGTCGACCAGCTGGCTGACCGCCTGGAGGTCGCCGGCGTTGGGGTTCAGCCGCGCGTCTACCCAGTACTTGAACTCGCGATTCTCGAACGTATCGTTGATCGGCCTCAGCCTGGCCTGCCAGTATTGCGTCCAGAGGTCCCAGCTCTTGTTGTTGAAGACGTGAGCCTCGGACAACGCCAGGACGCTGTCGCTGGCCTGGCCGGAGTCAAACTGGCTGTTCCAGAACCGCGAGACGTTGCTGATCCGGGAGATGCCCAGGTAGGACATGTAGTCCCGTTCGCCGGTGGTCCGGTAGTCGGCTTTGGTCAGGTCCAGCAGGTAGGGCTTGGGCAGGTCGTCGGTCCCGGTGTAGTTGGCCGGGTCGCGAATCTGGATGTTGTCGCCGATGTCGATTCCGCCGAAGACGTACTGCTCGCGGATGTAGACCGTGTGCCAGACGGGAACCTGCGTCCCGTCGGGCTGGATGATGTAGCCGCCGGACCGGGGCAGGCCGATGGTCTCATCGAACGTCGTCTGGTAAGTCCAGTCCACCTGCCAGATGTAGTTCGAGATCATCCTGGCGTTCATCGACGGGTTGGATTCCCACGTCGCCGGGTCGACCCAGCCGGTGAGCCAGATCGCCTTGGGGTCGTCGCTGTTGGTGATGAACGTGCCCGGCGAGCGGAAGGAGGCCGCGTCCGGATCGATGCTGCTCTTGGTCTGCACCATGTAGAACATGGTGTACTTCACCGTGGCCGACTGTTGTGTCGGCGGCTGGCCGTTGACGCCCGCCACGGTGATCATGTGCTTCTCGGCCACCTCCTTGGCCTCGGGGTATACGCTGATCCAGTGCGGGTTGTGGATCGACTGGATGGTCTTGTTGCCCCAGATATAGTCGGTCTTGGCCTTGCTGATCTGCTGGAAGTAGCGCATCCAGTTCGTGTCGCGCAGGTTGTCGCCGACCCACTCGGCGATGCCCGAGTCGTGAATCTGGTTGGTCACCATCCAGGTGTAGACGCCGTAGGTGCTCCAGCCGGTCTGCGGGCCGTGAACGGTCCGGCTGGCGTAGATCGTGTGGTCCTGCGGGCCGCCGACGACCGAGCTGCCCACCTGCTTGCCGCCGAGGTTGAACCCCGGCCCGCCGCGGACCGGCCCCGCGGTGCCCTGCACCGTTCCGATGGGCCAACTGATCGTCTGGCTCTGGTCGTAACGCGGATATCGCCACTCGTAGAGCTGGTCATAGGGCCCGCGGCGGATGTGATCGCCCAGACCGCCGGTGTAATATTCCGGCGGACGGCCTTCCATGACCGGCTTCTGGAAATCCATGAATGTGCCCAGCACGGCCGGCAGCTCCGGCAGCACCGGCAGGATGAAGCTGGTCGTCGGATAGCCGGCGTTATACAGATTCTCGTCGCGGCCGGAAACCTCGCCCATGCGGGTCGCGTTCATCTGGGCCAGGTAACCCGCCTGCTGCACGGTGGCCGTGTTGAAGTCCTCCAGGGCCTTGGCCGCCACCCAGAGCGAGCCGTGCGGCGGCGGGCCGCCCGCGCCGGACCGGCGATAGAACGTCGCCTCGGTCACGTCGTAACCGCTGGTGATCAGCGCGTTGTAGAGCGGCTGGAGCTTGCTCTGCTCGGTATGGAAACGGTCGGTCATGGAGGTCAGCCCAGACCGCAGCCACTGGTCGGGCACGCCGGCGGCCAACTGGGCGTCCAGCCCGCGGACCCATTCGGTGATCTCCTCGTATGCCATCTGCGTCGCCAACGGCAGGCTGTCCAGCACTGCGACCAGGCCGATCAGCCGAGTCTGGGCGACGTTGTTCATCGCCACCACGTTCATGCTGCGGGCCATCCAGGTGGCGCCGCTCATGGCCGCGGAGTCCGACGCGTTCTGCATGAGCACCTTGCGGTTGACCTGGTCGCCGAGGTTGTAGACGTAGAAGACCATGCCGGCCAGCAGGAACAGGGCCAGCAGCGCGATCACCAGCACCTGGCCGCTGCGACGCCTCGGGAACCGACGCCCGCGAGTGATTCCACCGGCTGTCATGGCTGGACTCCTGGCGGCCCTGCCGCCTCGCCCGTTCCCCGCTCCACGCACAATACGTCAACCGTTGCTTGTGGTCGCCGCTAGCCCGAGGTCTTGCCCTGCTTGCCCAGTTGCTCAAGCACGAAATCGAGCAGCGAGTTGACCTCCGGCGTGTTCTTCTTGTCGCCGGCCTTGTTCAACCAGGCTTTGGCCATGTCCCAGGCCTTGGCGTCGATCGCGTCCTTCGCGCGTCCAAGGTAGTCCTGGTAGTAGGCCTCGTTGATCCGTTCCTTGATCTCCGTGTTCTGGCTGCCGAAGACGACGCCAGCCTGTGTCCACTTCTTGATCGCCTCGTTGAAGTCCTTCTGGGCCAGCAGGTCGTCGCCCTGCTTCATCAGGTCGAGGTAGTTCCGCTGGGTCTTGATCTGGTCCAGCGTCCGGTTGATCCGGGTCTGATCGTTCGTGTCACTGGTATAGTTCAACGCCTGGCGGAGTTCCTGCTCGGCCGTGTTCAGATCCTTCGTCCGCCACGCCCGGTCGCCCGCGTCGCGGTGGCGGCGGAACTCGCACGTGCGAATCTGCTGGTCGATGTGGTCCTTTTCCTGCCTGGCGTTGTTGCTGGCCGGGACCATGCGGCGGGCCGTGCGGAACTGCGTGATGGCGTCGTCCCACTGCCCCTTGGCCATCGTCGCCTCAGCCGACTTGATCGCGTCGTCGTACTTCAGGTTGCCGTTGATCTCCCGCTCCAGGATGTCCAGCATGCCCATGCTCGGATCGAGTTTCTTGGCGTCGGCAATCAACTTGAGCGCCGTCGCGGTGTCGTTGCCCGCCTTGGCCAGCACCGCCTTGCGATAGAGATCGCGTGCCCGCAGTTTCTTGATCCGCTCGGGCAATTCGTCCGGCGAGCGTCCCGTCGCCTTCTGGAGCTTGTCCTTGATCGAGTCGGTCAACTCGCCGTCGGGGAACACCTTGAGGACCTGGGTGTAGATGTCGGCGGCGTCGGCGTCCTTCTGGGCGTTCTCGGCCTCCTTGCCCTGGAGGATCAGCCGGGCGTACTCCTCCCGCCGGTTCAACCCGGTCATGCGGGCCTTCAACTCGGGTGTGTCCTTGATCTTCTGGGCGTTCACATAATGCGTGCGGGCGGCTGCCAGGTCGTCGCGATCGTTGTCCGCCTGGTCTCCCTGCTCCAACTCATAGAGATACTTGTATTGCACCTGGCTCTCAGCCAGCATGCGCTCCAGGTTGGTCACCTCGGCCAGGGCGTCCTTCTTGATCTCCAGCGCCTCCTCAAGCTTGGACCTGGCCTGGCGGAACTTGTCCGGGTCGCGCGTCGCAACGCCGTCGGTCATCAACTGCCGGGCCTCGTCCACGACCACGTAATACCGCCTGTCGACATCGCGTTCGGTGTTGAACTTGCGGACCTCGTTCTCGTCCAGAGCAATGATCGTCGCGTCCACCTTGGCCTGCTTGACCCGGGCCTCCATCTCCTTGCCGAGTTTCTCGGCCTTGACCCAGTCCCGGTTCACCAGCGCGGTCCGGGCGTCGATCATCTGCATGCGGGCGTCCACGTACTTGTCGGCGTAGATCGTGCCGGGATACTTCGCCTTCACCTCTTCCAGCATCGCCCGCGCCCGGGCAAGCTGGGCCAGCTTCCACTTGGTCACGGCCTCCATGTAGTCGGCTGCGGTCTGGTCGCCCTGCTCGGGCGAGTCGGCCCCGGCCAGGCTCCAGTAGGCCGACGCGGCGTTGTAGGCATTCTTGGCGTCCGCGAGGTAACGCGCCTTCTTGGCGTTCTGCATGAGGTAGAAGACGATCACCCCCGCGGCCATGATGGCCACCAGCGTGCCCAGCACGATCAGACGCTGCTGGCGGGTCATCTTGCGCCGGGGCAGCCGGGTCGTCTTGGGCGTGCCGTCGGCCTTGAGCACGACCGGCTCGGGTTTGACGACGGGAGCGAGCACGGCCTCGCGATCGGGAATCGGCTCGGGCTTTCGGATGGCCATCTCGGCGGCCTTGGCGGCGGCGACCTTCTTGCTGCGCTGGACGGCCTGCTGCTGCTTGACGCCGGCCTGGGTGAAATGGCGGCGGAGAATCTCCAGCAGGTGGTCGGCCGACTCGAACCGCTGCTCGGGGTTCTTGGCGCACATCTTGGCGACGATCTTGGCCAGGATTTCCGGCACCTGCGGGTTTACGTTGTTCAGCAGCGGGGCCATGATCTCGCGGTTGGAATGCCACTTCATCCACCGCAGGCTCTCGATCTTTTCGTCGCGGACGACGTCGCGGAAGATGTCGTTGAACCGGGCCTTGCCCACGAGCATCTCGTACATGATGAAGCCAAGGCTGTAGATGTCCACCCGTCCGTCCACCTCTTCGCCGGTGAACAGCTCGGGCGCCATGTACTTCGTCGTCCCCAGCGTCATGCTCGTCTTGCCGCCGGTGCGGGCCGCGACGCCGAAGTCGGTGATCCGGCATCGCCGGTCCGTGTCCACGATGATGTTGGCCGGCTTGATGTCGCGATGGATGATGCCCTTGGCGTGAACGGCCTTGAGCCCGACCGCGACGTGCCAGAGGATCGACAGCGCCAGTTGCACGTCCATCGGGCCGTTCTGCTTCTCGATCAGCATGTCCAGCGTCTGGCCTTCGACGAATTCCATGACGATGAACAGGCCGCGCTCCTCCTCGACCAGGTCGTAGATCTGGACGACGTGGATGGCGTCGGTGCCCAGGCGGGCCAGGATCTGCGCCTCCTTGCGGAAGCGGTCCATGAACTTGTCGTCAGTGGCCAGGTGCGAGGAGATCTGCTTGATCGCGACGAAGCGGTCCAGCAGCGGGTCGTAGCCCTTGTAGACGACCGCCTGCCCGCCGATGCCCAGGCGTCCGATGATCTCGTACTTGCCCAGGCGCGTGCCGCTCTTGAGGCCGATCTGGCTGCCGCCGGTCGCCGCCGGCGCCGGGGCCGCGTGCTTGCCGTCGGGAACCGATGCTGTGGGTGTCTTGCTCATCCGCTCTTGTTTGTCCTCATCCGTCGTTTCGTTGCATTCCGCCGGTTCCCGGCGGGGTTCTCACGGCTGGGTGAACGAGTCCTCCGGGATCGCGTCGCTGATGCCCTCGTTGGTCAGAACGCAGGTCGCCTCCAGCGGGCTCACGACGCCATGGTCGGTGGACGTGCCGAACAGGTAGGCCACCCATGGGACCGTGAGCTGGAAATCGTGCGACACCTTGATCATCACGTCAGCCCGTTCCTTCACCGCGCCGCCGGCCGAATCCCAGTTGACGAACCTGACCGTCGTGTAGCTCCAGGCGTAGTTGAACTGGTCGCCGGTCAACTGGTCGACCCAGTTGGGCACGCCATTGCCCGACTTCTCATACTGCTTGCGGATGCCGTCGACGATCGCCTGGGTGTTCTTGGCGTTGGACGCCGTGGACGTCCCGGCGATCGGCAGCAGCGTTTCGGCGGCGGCCAGGCGGATCATCTCGAACTTCCGGCTGGCGACCTGCTCGTCGGCCAGCACGTTGGCCGGCTCGGCGACGTAGTCCTGCGGCACGTTGCCGCTGAGGTCCTGCGGAATCCAGACGATGGCCGCCCGGGCGGCGTTGAACGCCGCGTAGTTCACCAGGATCGTCGCGGTCATCATCAGCATCGCCTGGATCATGATCAGCGAGACGACGACCGCCACCGGCAGCAGCAGCGTGAATTCCATCATCACCGAACCGCCGGTGTCACGCAGCAGCGAGCGGCCGCGGGCCCGCATGCCCCGCCGCACCATCAGCATGACCAGCATCACCAGAGCCAAGGCGCAGGCCGCGGCGATCAGTCCGCAACGGATGAACGGTTCACTGCGCAGGGCGGCGCCGAGGAAGTCATGCCGCAGCGACAGGATCCGCCACGCGACCCAGACTGCCGCCCCCACGGCAGCGACAATCAGCCAGGCGACACGACCTGCGTGATGAGATGTTCTCACGGTCGCACCTCCTCGGGCCAGTTCACGCCTCTCGCTTCGGTCATCCAACGCCGGCTACCTGCCGATCAGCTTGTCCAGAAAGTAAACGTCCAGCCGCCGCTCCGCGATGACCCAGGCGGTCGCCACCAGCAGGGCCGTGCACCAGGCCAGCCGCGGGCTGGTGCTGTCGGACGGGGAGCCGGGCTTGCCGCCCGATGCCGCCATCCAGAGAAACCGCCAGATTCGGCCCAGCGTCCGTCGAACAACGCGGCGGCGGATCATCACGATCGCCGCCAGAATCCCGGCCACCACCCAGGCGTAGAGGAGCATGAAGATCACGATCCGGGCGCTGGCCAGCCACGCGCCAGCCGCCCCCGCCGCCTTCACGTCCCCGCCATTGATGCCGCCGATCAGCCAGACCAGGAACATCGGCACGAATGCCAGCCCCAGCCCGGCCGCCGACTGTCCCAGTCCCTTCGCCCAGCCCAGGTCGCACAACAGGCCCACCAGCGTCCAGAAGACCAGGCCCGCCGCCGTCGCCCCGAGGGTCAGCCAGTTGGGTATCCGCCCGAAGCCGAGGTCCCAGACGGCCGCCACAATCAGCAGCGCCAGCAACAGGCCGTCGGCAGTCCATTGCACGCTGGGTGGCATTCGGTCCCGGCTCCCTGCACCGCGAGCCCGCCCGGACCGCGACTGTCCGTGCAGGCTCCAATCGTATCGCCTCGGGCCCTGCGCAGGCAGAACCCGAGGCGTCTCGTCATTCGTCACGACGAAGGCACGTCACGCTGCAGCCGCGATCAGGCAGTGCCTTCGCGGGACCAGGCCCTCAACAGGCGTCACGGACCCTGAGAGTCCGACGGACGGACCGGGTCGCCCTGGCCCGGCGTGCGGTACTGTTCCCACTTCTGCCCGAGCCACTTGCCCAGGTCGTCGCGGTACCAGATCAGCAGGCCGAGCAGGGGCAGCGCGATGACCGCGAGCAGCAGCAGATACTCGATCTTGACGTCACCGCCGTCATCGTTGAGGAAGCGGACCAACGTCCTCTTCACGCGGCTGAGCATGAAAGCTCCTCCTGTGTGGATACGGGCGGACGCCCGCCCAGTCTACGGCCCCGCTCGAACATCGGGCGAGGCGGCATTTCGACATCTTCACTTATCGGCCGATCGGCCGGGCCTGTCCGGCAATTCCCGCACCGGCGCCCCGACCCGCAGAACCCTAGTCCATTACTGTAAACAAGCCGGCTGGCAACAAGTTACGGGAAAGGCCAGCCGCTCAGCATCGACGTCATCTGGTACCTTGCGACCAGCAGCGCGAACATGATCCGAAAGACCGCCAGCAGCGGAATCGCGATCACCGCCAGCAGCAGGGCGTATTCCATCGCCGCCGAGCCCTGCTCGTCGGCCGCCAGCCGCCGCGAGGTCTTCCACAAGCCGTTGATCCATCGACGGAGCATGGTCATTCCTCCGCCCTGATTTTCTGCGGCGGCCCCTCGGGACCGTCCGCGGATTCCAGTTCCGGCACGTCGAATATCTCCCGCACGGCCGGACGCTCGATCTGCTCGAACAGCACGTGGACCTTCGGCTCACGTGAGAAGATAGACCGCTGCCGGGTCCACAGAAGCGCCCCTTCGCCGCGCTTGCCGGCCAGCCCGGTCGCCAACTCGTAGCGGAAGATGTCCCGCACGCGATAACGGCCCTCGTGGCCGGACTCGGTCTCCAGCGGCATGACCTCGCTGATCATGGTCAGGCCGCGACGGCCGTCGGGGAAACGCGTCACCTGCACGATCACGTCGATCGCCGATGCCACCTGCGCCCGCAGGGCATACAGCGGCAGTTCGACCTTGCTCATCAGGGCCAGCGTCTCAAGGCGGTTGAGCGCGTCCAGCGGCGTGCTGGCGTGCAGCGTGCTCATCGAGCCGGCGTGGCCGGAGGTCATCGCCTGGATCATGTCCAGGGCTTCGCCGCCACGGACTTCGCCGACGATGATGCGGTCGGGTCGAAGCCGCAGCGAACTCTTGAACAGATCGCGGATGTAGATCGCCCCCTTGCCATAGCGGTCAGGCCCGCGCCCCTCGAGGGAAACGACGTGCTCCTGCTGCAACTCCAGTTCGGCTGAGTCCTCGATCACCACGATCCGCTGGTAGTGCGGAATGAAGTTGCTCAGCACGTTCAGCAGGACCGTCTTGCCGCTGCTGGTGCCGCCGCTGACCAGCAGGTTCTTCTCGGACATCACGATGACCTTGAGATACTCGGCGGCGTCGGCGGTGAGCGAGCCCAGTTCCAGCAGCTTGTCCAGGCCGAACATGTCCTTGGAGAACTTGCGGATGGTCATGGCCGTGCCGAACCGCGACAGCGGCTGGAGCACGACATGCACGCGGGAACCATCGGGCAGCCGGGCGTCCACCAGCGGGTTGTCCTTGGTCAGCCGCTTGCCGGTGAACTGGAGCACGTTGTTGATGGCCGCCAGGTAGGCCTCGTTGTCGGCGAAACGGACGTCGGTCCGCTCCAGCCGCCCGCCGCGCTCGACGTAGACCTCCGAGGGCCCGTTGATCATAATCTCGGTGACCGTCGGGTCCCGGACGTACGGCATCACCGGGGCCAGGAAATGGTCCACGGTGTACGCAAATATGCCCGCACTGGTCATAGCCACCCGCAAGCGGTCCGCATGCCAACGGCGCAGACCGATAACCACAACTTCCCGCATCGATCAACCCCGCCGGGGGGCCGAAGATACGAGGAAAAGGGACCACCTCTAACAATATAGTACATCGGCCTGTTAATCTAGGCAAGTTGAATTGTTCAAAGGCGTTGCGATTCCGCGGCGGCGTGCGGCCAGCGGGCCGCCTCGCCGGCTCGCGAACAAGCATTCTGATGCGACGAGATCGGACCGACTTGGCCCGAAGTTCACGCCACTCTTGCCCGCCGATTCAGTTGTCACTATGTTTGAGCGATTGGCGCAGAGCCGGCCGAGTGTCCGGCATCGCCAGTGCGTCCCCCCTACCAGGAAGGAACGAAGATGCGCAGGACTCTGTTGACCGCTGCGGCAGTTCTCGCCCTCTCGGCGGCCACATCGCTGGCGGCGGAATGGAAGATCCCCCTGACCGTCAAGGACTACGACGGCGCCAACCGGCCTTTGAGCGACGTGAGCAACGGCGTACCGCTGCTGCCCGGGCAGGCCAGCGAGACTTCGGAATTGCGGCTGCTGGACGACAAGGGCAACGTCGTGCCCGCGCAGTTCCGCGTGCTGGCCCGCTGGCTGCGCAAGGACAACTCCATCCGCTGGGTGCTTGTGGACTTCCAGGCCGCGACGGGCGAGTTCAGCAGGAAGACCTATTACCTGACCAACGGCGGCGATCCGAAGGTCGATTCGCCGCTGAAGGTCACGCAGACGGACGACGCGATCACGGTCGACACCGGCCCGGCCCGTTTCGTCATCGGCAGGAAGCGGTTCAACCTGATCCAGAGCGCCTGGCTGGACGCCAACGGCGACGGGCAGTTCACCGACGACGAGTTGATCGTCAGCCCGTCCGACAACAACGGGTCGGTGGTCGAGGATACCTACGGCCTGAAGTACAACTCGACGGAGGGGACCGAGGAAGTGAAGGTCGAGGAGTCCGGGCCGGTGCGGGTCTGCGTGCTGGCGCGGGGCCTGCACAAGGCAGCCGGCGGCAAGGGCTACAGCCGCGGCATGGACCGGTTCGAGGTCCGCATGCACTTCTTCGCCAACAGCGCGATGGTGAAGTTCGACCCGGTCATCGAGAACAACGAGGCCGCCAGCAACGGCGCCCCGACGTTCGAGGACTACTCGCTGCTGACGAAGGTCAACATCGGACCGGCCGTCAACTCCAACCCCGACTACGCCGACCACGGGCCGGTGTCCCTCTACCGCGTCTACGGCGTCGCCCCGATCGACGGCGAATTGAAGGTCGGCGACTCCATGACCGTCTACCAGGACTCCAACGGTTCGGAAACCTGGAAGATCAACCCGGGCATCGAGCAGCATGGCAAGGAGCAGGTGAAACTCTCCACCTTCCGCGGCTACCGGATCACCAAGCACACGGGCGCCGGCGAGCAGGAACTGTCCAGCGGCGATCACGCCTGGGGCGTCGTGAACCTCAGCGGCGAGAAATTCGGCGTGGTCATCGTGCCGCGATACTTCCGCGAGAAGTTCCCCAAGGCCGTCACGGTCAGCCAGGACGGCTCGGTCCGCATCGGCATCCTGCCGCGCGAGTACTCGCAGGTCCACTGGATCGCCGAGGGCGGCGGCGCGGGCATGGAGACCTGGCTCTACTTCTACGCCCGGGACTACAAGGGCAAGGGCATCACCTACGCCCGCGACACCGGCGGCCGCAGCCCCTGGTGGAATCTCTACCGCAACCGCCCCTGGCCGCACGTCGTCGCCGACAGCGTCGACCCGCCGCTCCACGCCCTTTGCACGCCCGAGCACTACGCCGCCTGCGGGGCCCTGGCCGACGTGGGGCCCTATCGCCCGATCCACTCCGAGGACGACTTCCCCGAGAAGCTGACGCTGCGGCGTTACTTCATGACCGACTACCTCAAGGGCAACGCCTACGGCTGGCAGAGCTGGGGCTGCCGCTGGGAGGAGTTCGCCGGGCACAGCCCCTGGAACTACGAGGCCATCGCCACCAACGACTTCGCCTGGCGGTTCATCAACGCCCAGACCCGGGGCTGGCGCGACCTGGCCTATCCGCGGCTGCGGCACTTCAGCGAGGTCCGCTGCTATCGCGTCGGCGACAACCCGCGATGGAACCATCCCAGCTTCGACGCCTTGCTCCAGCAGAGCATCGACGAGGAGTGGGGGCGGTTCAAGCACCTGAGCGACGACGAAGTCACGAAGTACAGCCAGGGCCGCTACAGCCGCGCCGAATGGCCGCTGCCCAACCCGGAGCACATGTCGCTGGACGGCGCCCTCTATTGCTACCTGTTCTACGGCGACCAGCGGGCCTACGAGGGGCTGAAGTACCCCGCCGCCCTGGGTGGAGGCTTCTGCGCCTACAAGCCGGCCAATCCTTCCCGCTCGTGGGGCTGGGGCTTCCGCTGCTTCCTGCTCTACGTCGACCTGACCGGCGACAAGGACACGCAGATGTACATGGACAAGGCCCTGGACAACTTCTGGAACATGGCACGCGCCCAGCGCAAGCTCGCCGGCGCCTGGCCCTACAACAACAACTGGATGTACGGCATCACCTCGCGAGCCATCGTGCTGAGCTACGACGTCAGCGGCGACGAGCGAATGCGCGACCTGGCCATCGGCATGGCCAAGCATTATCCCAAGGTCGATCCCAAGAGCATGTACACCGCCCGCAACGACCCTCTGGTCACCGCCTTCTCCTGGGACCAGACCGGCCGGAAGGAGTTCTACGACGCCGAGCGGGCCAAGCAGTATGACGGCGACTTCGGCGACAACCAGTGGGTCTACTTCGCCGGCTGCGCGTCCTATCTCTGGCTGAAGGACCGCCCGGACACCGCCCCGCCGGCCGCGGTGAAGGATCTGGCCGCCGCTTCCGGCGCCGGCGGCGAGGTCACGCTGACCTGGACCGCCCCCGGCGGCGACGGCGACAAGGGCGCCGCCTCGGTCTACCAGGTGAAGTACGACGACGCCACGCTGGCCGAGGACAGCGACGGAGAGTCCGTCAGCTTCTGGGCCGCCCAGAACTGCACCGGCGAGCCCGCCCCCGCCAAGGTCGGCAGCAAGGAGACCTTCACCGTCAAGGGCCTCAAGGCCGGGACGCACTACTTTGCCCTCAAGAGCCGCGACGCGACCAATAACGAAAGCGAGATCAGCAACGTCGCCAAGGTCGAGGTGAAGTGAACGCAAGCGACTCCCGGCCGGCTGGGCCCGTCCCAGCCGGCCGGCGATTCTCTTTTTTGTGTTGCGGGCCGCCGGATCAGTGCGATAATGACGCAATGAGAGTTAGCTACCCCCCGGCGGCTGAGCCGGCCGCTGTGTAGCCGCCTTAGAAGACTGCACTCCCTCGACCGGCGAAGGATTGCCCTCTGTCGGGCCTCTCAGCGATTGCCGCACCCGGAAATCGCGCGTCAGTAACGAGGCCGACTTACTCCCCACGGCCCAACCGGCCGGCAAGGATCGCGCAAATGCAGGTTACTCAAGTGTTGGGCAGCCAGGGGCTGGACGATGTACCCGTCTTTCCGCTCCGCAGCCGAGCCCGCGTACTGCTGTCCAGCGTCTTCGGTCCCTACGGCCGCGACGACGAACACGGCAGCCGGGCCATCAACCCGATGGAACTCTATCACAACCAGGTCACCCGCACGCAGGGCCCCTTCTCTCTCCGCATGTTCCACCGGAGCTGGGGCCTCATGTTCATCCAGGCCAACATCGACGCCCCCTGCGTCCTGCTCGACTTCCCGACGCTGGAGCGGTTCGAGCAGGAGCTGACCGACCACGAATATGACATCATCGGCATCGGCGCGATCAGGCCAAACCTGGCCAAGGTCCGCACCATGTGCCGGATGATCCGCCGCCTTCAGCCCAACGCGACGATCGTCATCGGCGGCCACATCGCCAGCGGCCCGGACGTACCGGACCTCATCGACGCCGATCACTTCGTCCGCGGCGACGGCATCCGCTGGATGCGCCATTTCCTCGGCGAGGACGTGGACCGCCCGATCCGCCACCCGCACATCATGTCGGGCTTCGGCCGCCGGGCCATGGGCATGAACCTGAGCACGAACCCCCGCTCCATCGCCGCCACGGTCGTCCCTTCGGTCGGCTGCCCGCTGGGGTGCAACTTCTGCTCGACCTCCGCGATGTTTGGCGGCAAGGGCAACTTCGTCAACTTCTACCGCACCGGCGACGAGCTGTTCGACATCATGTGCCAGCTCGAGTCGGCGCTGAAGGTTCGCTCGTTCTTCGTCATGGACGAGAACTTCCTGCTGCACCGCCCGCGCGCCCTGCGGCTGCTGGAGCTGATGCGCCGCAACGAGAAGCCCTGGGCGCTTTACGTCTTCAGTTCGGCCAACGCCCTGAAGCTCTACACCAGCGAGGAACTCGTCGGCCTGGGCATCTCCTGGGTCTGGATGGGCCTGGAAGGCAAAGCCAGCCAGTACGCCAAGCTGAACAACACCGACACCCGCCAGTTGATCGCCGACCTCCAGGCGCACGGCATTCGCGTGCTGGGCTCCACGATCATCGGCCTGGAGGAGCACACGCCGCAGAACATCGACGCCGCGATCGACTACGCCGTCAGCCACAACACCGAGTTCCACCAGTTCATGCTCTACACGCCCGCGCCGGGCACGCCGCTGCACGCCGAGCTGTCGGCCAAGGGCGTGATGCTTTCCAACGACGAAATCGCCCCGGCCGACGTGCATGGCCAGTACCGTTTCAACTACCGCCACCCGCACATCCCCGCCGGCGACGAAACCGAGATGCTCCTGCGGGCCTTCCAGCGTGACTTCGACGTCAACGGACCCAGCATCCTGCGCGTCATCGGCAGCACGCTGGCCGGCTGGCAGCGGTATCGCAACCATCCCGAGCGGCGGGTCCGCGAGCGGTTCGAGTGGGAAGTCGAGGACATGGCCAAGGTGATGGCCGGCGCCCTGTGGGCCGCCAAACGCTGGTTCCGCGACAACCCCGTCGTCAGCCGCAGGCTGTCGGACATGCTGGTCGAGGTCAAGCGGGCGTTCGGGCTCAAGGCCCGCATCCTGGCGCCGGTGGTCGGCCGCATCATCCTGCACGCCGCCCGCCGCGAGGCCCGTCGCCTGGCCGGCGGCCAGTGGTCCTACGAGCCTTCCACGTTCTACGAAGCCAACTTCGACCGCCAGGGCACGCCCGCCGCGGGCGGCACCATGGCCGGCCTGATCCAGTGGGTCGTCGCCTCGATGGTCCACCCCTCCCCGGCGTGAACGCCGGGCCGGTCCCTTTTCCCGCCCCTCCGAGCAGGCTACAATCGCCCGCCTGGAGGTTGTGGCATGGTGACCGTTGATACGGACATCCCAGCCGGGAACGCCGTCGTCGAATCCGTCGCGGGCGACGAAGTTCGCTTTCGTCCCGACCTCCGCGACACATCACAGACATGGTTCTACTGGCATCTTCGGGTCCGCGGCGCGGGCGGGCGGACGCTGCGATTCGTCATGACGCAGGATAACATGCTCACCTGCCGCGGGCCGGCCGCCAGCCTCGACGGCGGGTGGACCTGGGCCTGGCTGGGACCCGGCGTTGTCGACGGCCCAACCTTCCGCTACGACGTGCCGGCCGGCGTCGACGACGTCCGCCTCTCGATGGGCATGCCCTACACCGATCGCAACCTGGCCGCGTTCCTCGCCCGCGTGGGCGACAGCCCATACATCCAGGCCGACACGCTCTGCACGTCCCGCAAGGGACGCCCGGTGCGGCGTCTGCTTGTTGGCGCCCCCGACGGCACGGCGCCCCACGGCGTCCTGCTCACGGCCCGCCACCACTGCTGCGAGATGATGGCCAACTATGCGATGGAAGGCCTCATCGAGACTGCGATTGCAAACAACGACCTCGGACGCAGGCTTCGCGACCGGATTGAGTTCATGATCGTCCCCTTCGTCGACACCGACGGCGTGGAAGACGGCGACCAGGGCAAGCAGCGCAAGCCCCACGACCACGGACGCGACTACGAGCATCGCATCTACCCCGAGACGGCCGCCATCCGCGAGCAGGCGCCCCGGTGGGCCGGGGGCCGACCGCACGCCGCCATCGACCTGCACTGCCCCTGGATCAGGGGCAAGCCGTGGAACGAGACGATCTACATCGTCGGCCAGGAGCCGCCGCCCGTCTGGGAGCGGCAGCTTCACTTCGGCCGAGTGCTCGAATCGGTCCGCCGCGGGCCTCTGCCCTATTTCGCCGACGGCAACTTGCCGTTCGGCCAGGCATGGAACGTGGCCGGAAACTACGCCGGCGGGTTGTCGATGTCACGATGGGCCACGGGCCTTGACGAGAACAGGCTGGTCGCGGGCATCGAAATCCCCTATGCCGACGTCCACGGCGTGCCCGTGACCGCCGACTCGGCCCGCCGGTTCGGGAAGGACCTGGCCGCCGCGATCGTCGCGTATCTGGACTCTACCGCCTGACCACCTGGAGGTTAGCATGAGCGACAGCGAACAGGACGTTCGCCGCCTGCACGAACTGGTGACCCAATGCGTGCTCTGCCCGCAGGGCTGCGAGGTGGACCGGTCAGCCGGCGAACTGGGTAACTGCCGCACCGGCGCCGACGCGGTGGTCGCCAGCTCGGGCCCGCACTTCGGCGAGGAGCCTTGCCTTGTCGGAACCGGCGGCAGCGGGACCATCTTCTTTTCGGGGTGCAGCCTGTCGTGCGCCTTCTGCCAGAACCACGACATCAGCCAGCAGATCACCGGGCGTGAGCTGACCCCCATCGGTCTGGCCGATCTGGCCCTTCGGCTGGCCGAGGCCGGCTGCGAGAACGTCAACTTCGTCACGCCCACGCACATCGCCCACGTCGTGGCCGAGGCGATCCGCATCGCCCGCCAGCGAGGGCTGAAGATTCCGGTGGTCTATAACTGCGGCGGCTATGAGTCGGTCCCGACGCTGCGGATGCTCGAAGGGTTGGTCCAGATCTACATGCCCGACTTCAAGTACGGCGACGCCTACACCGCCCGGCGCTACTCGCACGCCGAGGATTACCCCGCCGTTGCCCAGGCCGCCGTTGCCGAGATGTTCCGCCAGGTCGGCCAACTGCGGCTGGACGAACGCGGCGTCGCGGTCGGGGGCCTGCTGGTCCGCCACCTCGTTCTGCCCAACGACCTGGCCGCCAGCCGCCTGGTCATCGAGGCCGTCGCCGCCGCCGCCCCGGGCGCGACGATCAACATCATGGGTCAATACCACCCCGACTTCCGGGCCGCCGGCCACAGCGAACTCATGGACCGCGTCGACCCGGCGGAGGTCAAGGCGCTCCGCGACTACGCCGCCCGCCGCGGCCTGCTCCTCGTCGGCCCGAACGTTCAGCCGCGACCGTAGGAGATCGCGCCGCCGGAGTCTTCGCCGCGTTCACGCAACCGGCGTCAGTTCCGCTTCGCTCTTGGGCAGCCGGCGTCCGCCATCCATCTGCGCGTCGCGTTCCAGCCGCCAGGCCAGGAACTGGTCGAGGATGGCTTCGAACTCCGCAACCGACGAGACCAGCCGCATGCGGTCGCGCATCACGCGGCAGGGGTTCATCTGCCGGGCGTACCAGCTCGCGATCTTGCGGAACTCGCGCGTCGCCGGAACCTCGCCGCGGAACTTGACCATGTTGAGGAAGTGCTGCCGCATCCAGCCGCACTTCTGCTCGATGGTCGGCGGCGCCGGGGCGACGCCCGTCGTCAGGATCGACCACGTGTCGCGCAGCAGCCACGGCTGCGACAGGGCCCCGCGTCCGACCATCACGCCCGCACAGCCGGTCGCTTCCATCATGCGGACCGCGTCGGCCGGCGAATGCACGTCGCCGTTGCCGATGACCGGCACGTGCCGGCAGGCCGACACGACGGCCGCAATGCCTTCAATGTCCACCTGGCCGGTGAACATCTGCTCAGCCGTTCGCCCGTGAATAGTGATGGCCGCGACGCCGGCCTCCTCCAGCCGTCGGGCCAGTTCCGGCGCAACGATAGACGACGAGTCCCAGCCCAGCCGGAGTTTCGCAGTCAGCGGCGTGTGCCGAAGCTCGGCGATGACCCGCTCGATCATCCGCAGTGTCCGGTCCGGATCGCATAGCAGCTTGCTGCCGCCGTCGCGTTTGGTGATCTTGTTGACCGGGCAACCCATGTTGATGTCGATGACGTGGACGCCGTGATCCTCGGCCCAGCGGGCCGCTTCCACCAGCGGATCGATCTCCCCGCTGTAGAGTTGCATCGCGACCGGCGAATCTTCCTCACACGTCGCCGCCAGGTCCATCGTCTTGCGGGTCTGCCGCAGCAGGCCGCGCGGGCAGATCAGCGCCGTGCTTGCCAGCCCCACCCCGCCGATGCCGCGCACGACCAGCCGGAACGCCAGGTCGATGTAACCGGCGATCGGCGCCAGCAGCAGGTTGGTCGCCAGGCGCAGCGATCCGATCTGTAGCGGTTTGGGGTCCATGCCTTCTCCGCCCGCGGCTACGCGAGCCCCGGCATGATACCGCGCCGCCGGGCTGCGCGCCATCCCGCAATCCGCCCCGTACAAGGCGAAAGCGGGACGCGTCGCGTCCCGCACGGCGTCGGTGAGGTCGCCCTCCTGGATGACTGCCGCGATGTTCATCGGCTGGACCTGGTTGCGGATCCAGTCGGTCTGCGATCGGCCGGTCATGGGGTAGGACGCGGCCTAGTACTGCGTATCGGACAGCGCGACCATGTTGAACCAGTCGGCGTCGAGCATCGGCTCGCCGCCGGGCACGACCCGTCCGCTCCACCCGGACCCGTCAGCGGCCGCCTGCCGAGGCTGATCGTCGCTGCCGGTCAGCACGACCAGCGCCGTCAACGCCAGGACGGCCCAGGGGGTCATCCCGAACGACCTGCGCAAAGGCCCGCTCATTCCGCGTGTCCTTTCAAGACAGCATTCCAGCCCATTCCTTCCTCACTTTTCTTCTCGCTTCAATTATCGTCGCCGCATACAAGTGCCCCGCCAGACGCGTGCGAAATGTTTGTTAGTGAACGCAATCACGCGATAGCACGACACCCGCTCGCACTTAGCGCACGGGGTGGGGATTGAACCGTGGCGAATCGCTCGCTAACATCAACGCAACCGTCCGGCCACAGGGCCCATAGTGGCCGCGATTCCGGGCGGTCCGGGAAACGATATGGCGGAGCGCATCCTGATCCTGTCGGCCGCCGTCGGCAGCGGCCACGTGCGTGCAGCGCAGGCCGTCGAAGCCGCCCTGCGCGAGGTCGCTCCGGACGCCGAGGTGAAGAACGCCGAGGTTCTCGGCCTGACCAGCGCGGTCTTCCGGCTGGTCTACGGACACACCTATTTCCGCCTGGTCCACCGCGCCCCGCACCTGGCCGGCTACCTCTACGATCTGACCGACCAGCCCCCGACCCGGCTGAAGTTCCACGACCGCGTCCGCCTCACCCTCGAGCGCATCAACGCCGGCCGACTCATCCGCCAGATCGTCCGCGGCCAGTGGGACTTGGTGATCCACACGCACTTCCTGGCAGCGGAATTGATCGCCCGGTTGCGCCGCAGCGGACGGATCGACACGCCGCAGGCCATCGCGGTCACCGATTTCCAGACGCACCGCTACTGGATCAACCAGCCGGCTGACCGCTACTTCACCGCGACCGCCGAGGGCGCCCACAACCTGGCCGCCTGGGGCGTGCCCGCCGACACGATCCGCGTCACCGGCATCCCCGTTCACCCCCGCTTCGCCGAGCCGCGATCCCGCGCCGACGCGGCGGCCGCACTGGGTCTGGGCGGCGATCGCCCGATCATCGTCCAGATGGCCGGCGGGTTCGGCATCAAGCCGACCGAGCGTATCTTCCGCAGCCTGCTGGCCATCCGCCGCCCGCTGGAGATCGTCGTCGTCGCCGGCCACAACCGGAAGGTTCGCGCTAACCTGGCCGCCATCCCCTGCCCGCCGCAACATCGGTGCCAGGTGCTCGGATTCACCGACCAAATGAGCGACCTGCTGGCCGCCTGCGACCTGCTGGTCAGCAAGAGCGGCGGGCTGACGGTGGCCGAGGCCCTGGCACGCGGGGCGGCCATGGTCGTGGTCAACCCCATCCCCGGCCAGGAAACCCGCAACTGCGACTTCCTGCTGGAGAACGGCTGCGCGATCAAGCCCAGCAGCCTGGCCACGCTGGCGTTCAAGATCGAGCAACTGCTTGACGACCCGGCCAGGCTGGAGTCGATGCGCTGCAACGCCCGCCGCATCGGACGCCCCCGCGCGGCCTATGACATCGTGAATTCGGCAATGGAACTGATCCGTCCCGCCCAGCCGCCTGCCCGCGGGCAGTGAACCTGAACTCGCCGCCGCCCCCGCGTTCGCGTCTTTACAAATCCACGCCGATATGCGACATTCCCGTTGCGGCATCAGGAGCCCACGACATGACATTCGAACTGGATTCCACTCAACAGCATCTGGCCGAAGTCGTGCGCGACTTCGCCTCGCGGCGTATCGCACCGCACGTCCGCGCATGGGACCGCGCTGCCAGCCTGCCCGACGAACTGTTCGAGGAACTCGCCTCGCTCGGCCTGCTGGGGGTGATGGTCGACCCGGCCTACGGCGGCGCGGGGATGAACCTGACGGCCATGACCGTCGTCAGCGAGGAACTGGCCCGGGTCGACGCGTCGGTCGCGCTGGCGGTGTCCAACCACAACGCCCTGGTCTGCGGCCAGATTTCGGCTGCCGGCGACGAGGAGCAGAAGCGGACGTGGCTGCCGAAGCTGGCCAGCGGCCAGGTCATCGGCGCCTGGGCGTTGACCGAGCCGAAGGTGGGCTCGGACGCGGGCAACATCCAGACGCGGGCGGCGGCCGTCGAGGGCGGCTTCGTGCTCAACGGCTTCAAGCAGTTCATCACCAACGGCCACCGCGCGGGCCTCTATGTGCTGTTCGCGCTGACCGACCCGCAGCACCCGCACCGGGGCATCTCGGCGTTCATCGTTCCGCGCAATACCGACGGCCTGCTCGTCGGACCCAAAGAAGACAAGATGGGCATGCGCGCCAGCGACACGGTTCCGCTGACGCTGGAGAACATGCACGTCGGCAGCGAGACGCTGCTGGGCCGACTGAATGAGGGCTTCCTGGACGCCCTGCGGATCCTCGACCGCGCCCGCATCAGCTTCGCCGCGATCGCCGTCGGACTGGCCGTCGGGTCGCTGGCCGACGCCCTCCGCTACACGCAGAGCCGCGAGCAGTTCGGCCATCCGCTGTCGCACTTCCAGGCCATTCGTTTCCAACTCGCCGACATGAGCACGCGTATCGACGCCGCCCGCCTGCTGGTCCGCCGGGCCGCCGCGCTCCAGGACGCCGGACGCACGAGCACGCGGGAATCGGCGCAGGCCAAGGTCTTCGCCGCCGAGACGGCCGTCGCCGTCTGCACCGGCGCCGTCCAGATTCACGGCGGATACGGCTACCTCAAGGACATGGCGGTGGAGCGGCGGATGCGCGACGCGAAGTTCATGGAGATCGGCCAGGGAACCAGCGAGATCATGCGCATGGTCATCAGCCGCCACCTGCTGGGCCGATCCGCCCCCGAGCGCCCGGGGAGTCCCCCGCCGTGGATTTGAACTTGAAGAGTCACTTCCAGCGTTGATTCAGGGAGGCCCCGATGAGCAGCCACGTTCAGAGCCATGAGTTCGAGTTCAATCCCGACCGGACCTGCAAACAGAAGTGGATCGTCCGAACCGAGGCCACCGAGGCCGGGCCGCGGGTGATCGACATCGAGATCGCCGCCAGTCTCAAACCGGACGGCAAGGAGATGGGCTGCAAGGGCCACCCCCGGACGATCGTCGCCCTGACGCGCGGCCGCCTGGTCCGCGAGATCGACGTGGACGCCCTGGCCAACGCCGCCTGCACGCGGCCCTGCTCCTGCGGCCAGGCGCTGGGGCAATGCCTCAGCCAGATTCGCTGACGCCCTTCGGCGCCGCCGGCAGCGTCAATCCGTCTTCACTTTGAGGATCGGCTTGCTGATCGGCCGCGTAGATCGGCCGCCTGCCCCGCCCCACTGGACGACGATCACCATCGCCAGCACGCCGCAGAGACTGAACAGTTGCAGCGGCGTGACCCGCTCGCCGTCCAGCCAGCCGATGGCCACGGCCGTGACGGGAATCAGGTAGGTCACCATCCCGGCGAACAGCGGCCCGTGGTCGCGGATCAGGCGATAGAACATGAACTGGGCCAGCCCCGTCCCCACGACCCCCAGGACCAGGATCGCCCCGACGCTCAGCGGCAGGTCGGCGCGGAGGTAGCCAGCCCGCAGCGGATGAGCGGCCGCGAACGGCGCGAACAGCACCGCCGCCCCCGACAGCGCCAGACAGGTCAGCACCAGCGGCGAGACGTGCACAAACCGGCGGCGGATGTAGGTATTGCTGATCGCGTAGCAGACCGGCACCAGTGCGCCGACGAGGATATAGAGCGGCGAGCCGCCAGGCCGGGCGCCCCGGTCGTAGAGGATCAGCCCGAAGAACAGCAGCCCGCCCAGCACGCCGATCAACTGCCGCCGGCTGGGCAGCACGCCGAGCATCGGCGCCGACAGCAGGATGGTCATCAACGGCACGCCCGTGACCATCATGCCGGCGAAGCTGCTGTCCAGGGCGCGGATCACCATCGGCTGGGCGACGAACGGATAGGCGTAGCCGGCCAGCACGACGACGAGGATCGGCGGCAGGTCGCGGCGGGCGATTCGGCCGCCCCGGCCAAGCCACCAGATCAGGGCCAGCACGGCGGCTCCGCCGGCCACGCGGGCGGCCGCGATGGTCACCGGCGTCAGGCAGAGTTCCCCCCGCTTCATCAGGATGAAACTGGCCCCCCAGATGAGGCTGACCAGCGTGAAGACGACGTAGGCCATCGGGCTCTCCGGCTGCAACGACGAAGGGGGCCATTGTAGCGGCCATCCCCGGCGGCAGCGCGTGCATTATCCATGTGAAGCGGGCGTCGCGGTCAGGCCATCCGGGCGCAGGCCCAGGCGGCGACCCACAGATTCGCTCTCCACCCGCCGTGCCTCCCCAGCCAAGTGTCTCCCCCATGTTGCCGTGCTGCAACATGGGGTCGCAAGATGTTGCTGAAACTCAACATTCGCTGAATTTGACAGAGCTTACCCCAACAGAAATATTCTTTCGTAGCCCGTGCCACTAACGGTACTTACACATTCCCCCGCGGGGAATGGTCTTTCGTGGCACGGCGTTTGCACAGTAGGATTGTGCGGGTTCTGGCACAACGAGAGAGACCGTAGCGGAGAAGGAGACCCTCGATGAGCAAGCTCGCCATTCCGCTGACGCTGGCCGCGATCGCGATCCTTGTCGTCCCGTCTTTGGCGGCGCCGGTGATCCCGGACTACACCTTCAAGCTGGTGGACGGCAAGCCGGGCGTGATTGCGGGGTACAATCTGGCCTACAGCAACAATCTTGCGCTGACCAACCCCAACCCCGTCGACACCGGGGCCGGCGCGGGCCACCAGTATCTGGCCGTCTACGGCCAGCCCAGCACCTACAGCGCGTCGATCAGATTCTATAGCCGCAATCTGGTCACCCCATACGACGACTACCAGGGGCAGAATGCTCTGGTCGAGGTAATTAATGCCGGCAACAACCTGAACCCCAAGGACGACGGGCGCAAGGCGTCCGTGGAGGGGGCCACCGTCGTGCGGGTTTTCCCGCCGACCGGGCTGATGAACCTGGACGACGCCTGGGTGTTCCCGACCGGCGGTTCCTCCGGCGCTTACCAGGAATGGGGCCCGCGCGACGCCGTCTCCGGCAGCGCGACCTACAATCAGTTCCTGGTCTATCCGGACGGCAGCACTGCCGCGGACGGACTGGGGGCGATGATCACCAGTTCCGGCAACGACACCTGGGGCTCCTCCGGCTACAACAAGAAGGGCGGGCTCTACCTCAAGACGACCGACCCCGGCACCGTCGGTGAGAAGATTTATGTGCTGGACTGGGGCAACTTCTACACCAGCCCCAATCAGTGGGGCGCGGGCTTCGCCGTCCTCGGCCCGCGGACCGACGGCGCTGATCCCATGCAGGACTACGGTAGCCGCTCCAAGATCAGCGCGTCCTTCTTCATGAGCAGCACCCAACTGGACGGCTTGGTCTCCGGCGTCGGCGACGTCTTCAAGTCCTGGTTCAGCGACGGACAGTACGTCTTCTTTCTGACGGCTGGCGCCGGCGACAGCAACGTCTACCTTTCGGCCGTCGAGATCACCGACTGGTCCACCGGCGCCTGGCAGCAGGTGGACGTCAGCAGCGACGCGAATCTCTACCAGACCTTCACCTTCAGCAGCGGCAGCGCCAGCACCAGCCTGACCGACGCTGCCGGCCTGGTCTTCGCGCCCGATCCGAACAGCCCGTCGCAAGACCTGCTCTATATCTCCAATGGCGCCGCCCGCATCTTCGTGCTCGAGCCGCTGACCGTCGCCGTCCCCGAACCCGCAACGCTGGGCCTGCTGGCCCTGGGCGGCATCGGCCTGGCCGCCAGCCGTCGGCGGCGGCGCTCGGCCTGAGCCGCAAGCGCACTTGCGCAGTAAAACGAAAAGCCCGGGGCGTTTCTGCCCCGGGCTTTCTTTGTCGTCGGTCACGCGATCACGGACGCACTCATATCTTCAGCCATTCGGTGTGGAAGAACTCGCCCCGAGGCCGGTCGGTCCGCTCGTAGGTGTGGGCGCCGAAGTAGTCGCGCTGGGCTTGGAGCAGGTTCGCCGGCAGACGGGCCGTCCGGTAGCTGTCGTAGTAAGCCAGCGCCGAGCTGAACGCCGGGGCCGGCACGCCGCGGGCGGCGCACAGGGCGACGACCTTCCGCCAGTTGGCCTGGGCGTCGGTGACGATCTGCTTGAAATAGGGGTCCAGCAGCAGGTTGGCCAGCTTCGGATCGCGATCGTAGGCGTCCTTGATCTTCTGGAGGAACTGGGCGCGGATGATGCACCCGCCTCGCCAGATCATCGAAATCGCCCCGAAGTCCAGGGTCCACTTGTATTCCCGCGCCGCCTCGGCCATGAGCTGGAAGCCCTGGGCGTAGGAGCATATCTTGCTGGCGTAAAGGGCGTCGTGGATCGCCCGGATCAGTTCGGCCCGGTCGCCGTCGTAGGCGGCCACGCGCGGACCGGCCAGTTGCGTGCTGGCCGCGACGCGCTGTTCCTTGATCGCGCTGATGCAGCGGGCAAAGACCGCCTCGGCCACGGTCGGAGCCGGCACGCCGAGGTCCAGGGCGTTCTGGCTGGTCCACTTGCCCGTGCCCTTCTGCCCGGCCGTGTCCAGGATCACGTCCACCAGCGCCTTGCCGGTCACGCTGTCGGTCTTGCTCAGGATGTCCGCGGTAATCTCGATCAGGAAGCTGCTCAGGTCGCCGCGGTTCCACTCGGCGAAGACCTCGCCCATCTCGGCGGCGCTCATGCCCAGCACGTTGGCCATGATGTAGTAGGCTTCGCAGATGAGCTGCATGTCGCCGTACTCGATGCCGTTGTGGACCATCTTGACGTAGTGCCCGGCCCCGTCGCTGCCGATGTAGGTGCAGCAGGGCTGCCCGCCGACCTGGGCGGAAATCTTCGCGAAGATGTCCGCCACCAGCTTGTACGCGTTGGGCTGCCCGCCGGGCATGATGCTCGGGCCGAACCGCGCCCCCTCTTCGCCGCCGGAGACGCCGGTGCCGATGAACAGGAGGCCCTTCTCGTTCAGGGCCTTGTTTCGGCGGATCGTGTCGGTGAACAACGCGTTGCCGCCGTCGATCAGCAGGTCGCCTTTGTCCAGCAGCGGGACGAGCTGGTCGATCACCGCATCGGTGGCGGCGCCGGCCTTGACCATGATCATGATCTTGCGCGGCCGCTTGATGGCCGCCACGAAGTCCTCCATCGACTCGCAGCCGACGATCGCCGCCGGGCGGGTCCTGGCCGCCTCGCTCGCGACGAACTCCTGCATCGTCGCGGTCGTGCGGTTGTGAACCGCGATCGGGAAGCCGTGGTCGGCGACGTTGAGGACCAGGTTCTGACCCATCACCGCCAGCCCGGTCAGGCCGAACACAGCCTGCGGCTTAACGGCCTTGGCCTTGGCGCCTTTGGCGGGCTTCGACTTGGCCTTGGCGGCCTTGCGCGGCGCTGATTTCGACTTCGACTTCGACTTCGACTTCGACTTCGACTTCGACTTCGACTTCACCTTGGACTTCGCTTTCTTGGCCATTGCCATGCTCCATGCTGTGCGTTTGGCGTGCCGGACCGGAATACAGACCGCGTAGTGTATCCGAGCCTCCGCGGGGTTCAAGAGGCAAGCGTCGGGTCGGGCCGGGGCACGTCTTTCCGCCGACCGCGCCAGCCGATACAATCCCCGCAAACCGGAGGTTGCCCGTGTCGCTCAACATTGTCGCCGATGAGAACATCCCGTTCGTCACCGAGGCCTTCGCCTCACTCGGCCAGGTTCGCACGCTGCCCGGCCGACGGATCACGCCGGCCGAACTCGCCCACGCCGACATTCTCCTGGTCCGCTCCATCACGCGGGTCAACGAGGCCCTGCTGGGCGATTCGCCGATCCGTTTCGTCGCGACGGCCACCATCGGCACCGACCACGTGGACGAAGCCTGCCTGGCTGACCGCGGCATCGGCTTCGCCTCGGCCCCGGGCAGCAACGCCAACAGCGTCGCCGAGTACATCACCGCGGCCCTGCTGGTCTGGGCCGGGCGGCGCGGGCGCGACCTGGCCGGCGCGACGCTCGGCGTCGTCGGGGTCGGCCACGTCGGCGTGAAGGTCGTCGCCAAGGCCCGGGCGCTGGGCATGAACGTGCTCTGCAACGACCCGCCGCGTGCGCGGATCGAGGGGGCGGAAGGCTTCGTCGCCCTGCCCGACCTGCTCAGCCGGGCAGACGCGGTCACTTTCCATGTGCCGCTGACGGTTGACGGTGAGGACGCGACGGTCGGCCTGATCGACGCGGACCTGCTGGCGACGCTGGGGCCGCGGACGCTGCTGATCAACAGCTCGCGCGGGCCGGTGCAGGTGACCGCCGACCTGCTGGGCGCCCAGGCCGCCCGGCACGCCGCCGACCTGCCGCCGCTGGACCTGGTTGTCGACACCTGGGAGAACGAGCCCACGATCGCCCTGGCGTTGCTGGAGCGGGCGATGCTGGGCACGCCGCACATCGCCGGCTACAGCTTCGACGGCAAGCTGACCGGAACGATGATGATCTACCGGGCCGCCTGCGACCACTTCGGGCTGGCGACGACCTGGCAGATTCCCGGCGACCTGCCCGGCCCGCGGCACCCGCTGGTCGAGATCGAGACCGCGGGCCTGAGCGACCAGGAGATCGCCGCCCTGGCCGTCCGCCACGCCTACGACATCGAGTGGGACGACGCGAGCCTGCGCGAGATGACCGCCCGACCGGCCGCCGAACAGGGCGCCTACTTCGACGGGCTGCGGAAGAACTACGGCACGCGGCGGGAGTTCCCGGCCCACAAGGTCCGCCTGGTCGGCGACCGTCCGGAGGCGGCGCGGATGCTCTCGGACCTGGGGTTCGCAATGGTTTGAACCGAAGGACGGACGCGGCACGATCCTAACGCCCAGGGATAGCTATTCCCAGGCCTTGCCCCATATAATTGATTGGATAGACGTCTCCGAGGAGTCCGACATGCTTTACGCTTCGCTTGGATACCAGGACAAGTACTTGACCGACGCCGAAGCCGCCAAGGTGATGGCCGACGCGTTCGGCAAGATCAAGCTCGACGGCAAGCGCGTGCTGGTGGTCATCCCCGACGGCACGCGGACCTGCCCGGTCGGGCTGTTCTTCCGGCTGCTCTATGAGCGGATCGGCGACAAGGTCGCGGCGCTGGACTACATGATCGCCCTGGGCACGCACCCGGCGATGCCCTACGAGAAGATCCTCCAGCGGGTCGAGATCAGCCAGGCCGAGCACGAGGGCAAGTATCGCAAGGTGAAGTTCTTCAACCACGAGTGGGAACGCCCCGACACGTTCCGCAGCATCGGCCGCATTTCCGCCGACGAGATGGAGCGGATCAGCCGCGGGCTCTTCCGCGAGCAGGTGGACGTCGCGCTGAACAAGCGGGTGTTCGACTACGACCAGCTCATCATCCTCGGGCCGGTCTTCCCGCACGAGGTGGTGGGCTTCTCGGGCGGGCACAAGTATCTGTTCCCGGGCATCGCGGGCGACGAGATCATCCACTTCTTCCACTGGCTGGGCGCGGTGGTGACCAACCCGATGATCAACGGGCACAAGGACACCGTGACCCGCGCGGTGGTCGAGAAGGCCGCCTCGCTGCTGACCGTGCCGACGATGTGCATCGCCCTGGTCGTTCACTACGGCAAACTGGCCGGCTGCTACATCGGCCCGACGCGCGAGGCATGGTCCGCCGCCGCCGACCTGAGCGACAAGAAGCACATCATCTACGTGAACCGCACCTACAACACCGTGCTGGGCCTGGCCCCGACGATGTACGACGACATCTGGACCGCCGGCAAGGTGATGTACAAGCTCGAACCGGTGCTGGCTGACGGCGCGGACCTCATCATCTACGCCCCGCACATCGACGAAATCAGCTACACGCACGGCAAATGGCTGGACCGCATCGGCTACCACACGCGCGACTACTTCCGCAAGCGGATGGATCAGTTCGCAGACGTGCCGCGCGGCATCATGGCCCACTCGACGCACGTCAAGGGCATCGGCACATACGACCTGGCCACCGACACCGAGCAGCCGCGCTGCAACGTGATCCTCGCGACGCGGATCCCCGAGGCCCGCTGCCGCCAGGTGAACCTCGGCTACATGGACCCGGCGTCGATCGACATCGACAGCTACCGCAACCGTGAAGCCGAGGGCGTGCTGGTCGTCGAGAAGGCCGGCGAGATGCTCTACCGCCTGGCCGACGGCACGATCCCCCGCATCCCCGAAGACGAGCCGGCAGCGGCGGCAAAGTGACAGGATTCAGTTGGCCGGCGGGACGGAGAGCAGTTCACATATCCGAGCGGCGAGGCGATCGCCGATCTCGGCGTGACGGGGTACGGCCTGCATCTCACCGGTGCGGGGGTTCGTCCACAGGGAATGGGACCGCCCTTCGCGCTGAGGATACTGCCATGCCGGCGCAAATGCCGCAGAAGAGATGACCGCTTTATGAGAGGACGACCGTGTTGCGGATGGCGTTGACAGGAGCGCCGCGCAACGCGTCTTCCCGGCGGTCCTTCAGGATCAGCCGAATCGCGTCGGCGACGCTCTTGCGGCAGGCGGCTTCGGTGCGGCCCTGGCCGTTGGCGCCCGGAATCTCCGGACAATAGCCGATGGACCACTTCCCGTCGCGTTCCAAGATGACCGTGAATTCGTTGCGCATTGTGTCGCTCCCGCCTATTCCATTCATGATAACCCGTTCCGGATACCCGGTCCACCGCCAACACCTACGCGACTGCGGGGTCACGGATTGGCGTCGGTGTAGATCCGCGGCCACTGGAGGCGGATGCCCTCAGCCAGCAGTTGCTTCTGGAAGGCTTCCAGCTTCGCGGGGTCGTTGCGGACCTGGCGCGGCGTCAGCCTGTTGGCCAGGCAGTGGGCGGCCAGGGCGCCGGCGGCCTCGCCGATGTTCCACTCCACCGGGTGCAGGCGGTAGCAGCCGTTGGTGATGTGCGTGACGCCGAGATTCTTGGCGCCGGCCAGCAGGTTCTCGACCCGCCTGGGAATCAGCGAACCCAGCGGAATCTGGAACGGGCAGGAGTCCACGTCGAAGTAGTTGTCCCCGCCGGTCGTCGGGTGCAGGTCGATGCGGTAGTAGCCGATGCCGACCGAATCGGCGAAGGGCTCGGCTCCGCGGTCGCCGCGGCACTTGCGGTCCACGTGCTGCTCCAGCACGGTGAACTCGGCCTGGATGCGCCGGCACTCGCGGATGTAGGGATACATCGCCAGCCCGTCCGGCGTGTCACCGACCACGTCGCCGCGCAGCCGCAGGCCCGGATAACCCGCCCCCTTGCCGTCGTCGCGCGGGGCCTCGGTCTGCATCCAGTACAGCCAGGACAGCGACAGTTGCCGCGCCCCTTCCAGGTGCTTGGCGACCTCGTCGGCCGGCACTTCGCAGATCGGGCCCAGCCAGTAGTCGATCTGCGGCCAGTTGACCAGCGTGATGTGGCTGCGGAAGGTCCCTTCGACGAAGTTGTCCCTGTCCACGATGTTGCGGAACCACCAGAGGCTGGGCTTGTCGAACAGCTTGCGGTGAAACGGCGAGCAGTTGTGCGGGTGGCACTGCGTCCAGCTCAGCAGCTTGCCGCTCCAGGCCGGGCGAAGCTGGGGCACGTAGTCGCGCCAGAAGCCGTACTGCGTTGGCCGATCGATCGTGTGGTCCTCGCCGGGCAGGTGGTCCATCGCGAAGGTGAACGTGATGGCCTGCATGTTGGTCGGCTCATACTCGTCCTTTGCCGACGGCTCGCCGGTCATCTTCTTCGACTCGGCGCCGCTGACATATTCCACGCCGGCCAGCGGCAGCAGGTCGCCCAGTTCCGTCGCGTCGATGACGTAGGGCGCCGTAAGGGTCCATTCCGCTTCCGGGCAGGATTGCCGCACGGTGACGGAGGTGATCCGGTCGCCGTCGGCCGTCGCCGCCGTCGGTTCGGCGTAAAGGAGCACGCGCAGGCGGCCGCTGCTGCGGTAGGGCGCGAGCATCGCCTCCAGCACAGCCAGGCCGACGCGGAACTCGTGGCAGACGCGCGAGACCCCGCCGTTGCCGGGGTTGAGGTTCCACTTGGCCCGGGCGGCCGGGGTCAGCGGGTAGTGGTCACGGTAATACTGGCGGACCATCGTGCGATAGGTCCGGTAGCTCAGCGTGCCGCCAAACTCCTCGATCCACCGGTTCTCGTCCGGCGGGACGGCCTGCTGGGTGAGTTGGCCGCCGATCCACGCGGTCGGCTCGGTCATGATGACGGTGCGTCCGGCGCGGCAGGCAGCCAGGGCGGCGGCACAGCCGCCGACGCCACCGCCGACGACAACGATGTCTGCGCTGAGTTCGGGCATCAGGCTCTCCGTAGGAACGGTTTGGAAGCACGCGCGGCTGCCGCCGCGCCGCGGATCAGTCCAGCGGCGGAAGGATTATAGGCCCGGGCCCGGGGTTGTCAGGCGGCTTGTCGTCCGGGGGCTTGGGCGGCTGCGTCGGCTGGCGCGGCGGAGGCTGCGGGGCCTGCCCGCCGCGCGGATCGGTCGACGAGGGGCGTGCCTCATAGGCGCCGGCCGTCACCTGGTTGCGGCTGTGGAACTTGCCCTCGATGTCCAGCGGGACGCCCGGCTCGGGCAGGCAGCGCCGCACGAGGGAATTGTCGTTGAGGTGGAAGTCGCACTTGGCCAGGTCTTCGTTGTCCGGATCGACGAAGACCGGCATCTGCCGCATCGAGTTTCGGTCCAGTCGGTAGATGTTCTGCCACCGCTGGAGCATCAGGTCGTCCTTGTCGTGGCGAAGCGACTCCTTGTCGTCCTTGCGTCCGAAGACGTTGTAGTCCGATTGCATGCCGCTGCTGCCCCCCTTGCCGATCCACAGGCAGGGGGCTTCGGCCGTCACGATGATGTTGTTGCGCACCTGCGTGCCGGACGTGGTGACAGCGAGTTGAATGCCGTAGGCCTTCTGCGTGCTCGCCGGAAGGTAGATCGTGTTGTGCCAGACGCGGTTGCCCGTGCCGAAGTTCTCGGCGGTGGCACGGAAAAGGCAGATCCCCCCGTTGAAATTGTGGTGGATGACGTTGTTCATGAACACGCAGTTCTTGGGTCCGTCGGCCGAGATCGCCGCCGCGCCGAACCGCAGCCCCTGCGGGCGGATGGGCCGGCCTCGCTCGTCGGTGGGAAGGACGCCGCCTTCCTTGAGACGCCCGTTGGCGTAGAGCGTGTTGCCCTCGATGACGCCGGTGGCGACCATGCCGGGCCCGCCGCTGAGCTTGTCGGCTTGAAGGAAGACGCCCGTCAGGCTGTTCTGGAAGATCCGGCAGAATGCAACGCGGGGTTCGTCGCTCATCCAGTAATGGACGCCGTGCTCCAGCACGCTGCCCGAGAGCGTGCAGTTTTCGACGCTGATATGCCTGCCGCCTTTGACCTTGATCAGCGACTTGACGCAGTCGGTGATGTCGCAGTTGCGAATGGTGACGTACTCGCAGTTCTCCAGGTAGATGCCGTATTCCTTGCTCGGCTCGAAGATGAAACCTTCGATCACGAGGTTCGAGGAGTTGACGATCTCCAGCGCGTTCTTCTGGGTCGGTCGGATCACCGGGCAGTACTTGGCCTGCGAGACGTTGGGCTGGTTCGCCTCAGCCGCCGGGATGGGCTGGCGATCGCCGCGGATGACGATCGGCTCGCCTCGCGAGCCGCGCATGCCGCTGATCCGCAGCGAACCGGCGTAGAGCCCGTGGCGCACGAACAGTTGGTCGCCGGGGTTCTGGGTCTTGAACAGGCCGGCTGCGATCGACTTGAAGGGGTTCAGTTCGGTCCCGTCGCCGTCGCCGGCGTTGCCGCCGATGTCGACGTAGAGTTTCCCTTTGGCCTGCGCCGAGCTTGCGCCGGCGCTCACTGCCAGCCACAACGCCAGTGCCAGTGTCCCGTAGCGCATCGGAATCTCTCACTCGGGCCGATGCGGCCCGCCGTTGCGAGGTGTCCGTCTCGACCACCCACTTGCCCGGTCCGCTACAGGCCTGCCGTCCATCCCCCGTCCACGTAGAGCACCTGGCCGTTCACGAACGAAGCCGCGTCGCTGGACAGGTAGGCCACCGCGGGGGCGATGTCGTCGGGCCTGCCCCATCGGCCGGCCGGGGTGCGGTCGAGCACCATCTTGTTGAACACCGGATCTTCCTGCAAAGGCCGCGTCATTTCCGTGCTGATGTAGCCGGGCGCGACGCCATTGGCCCGGATTCCCCGTGGGCCCCATTCCGTCGCCACGGTCCGGATCAGACCCGGCAGGGCCGTCTTGCTCACCGTGTAGTGCAGCACCCCGGCCCGCCCGCGTTCGCTCAGCAGCGAGCAGATGAACACCATGCTCCCCGGCTTGCCGGCTTTGAGCAGACGGTTGCCCACCGCCTGGGCGAGCTGGATGCCCGCGCCGAAGTTGATCTGCATCACCTTCTCGTAATCGCTCTGCCGCACGTCGGCCAGCGGCACGCGGATGTTGATCCCCGCGGCGTGAACCAGCAGGTCGATCGGTCCGATCGCCTTCTCGGCTGCCTCCGCCACGCCCGGCACGTTGGCCGGCTGAGAGAGGTCCGCGCCGACCGTGCCGGCCTTTTGCCCGGTCGCGGCCACCAGCTCGGCCGCCTTGTCCATCGGCGACGATGGCAGGTCGACAATGACCACGTCCGCGCCTGCCTCAGCCAACGTGCGGGCGATCACTCGGCCGATCCCGCCGGCCGCCCCGGTCACCAGCGCCCTGCGTCCGTCCAGCTTGTAGCGATCCAGGATGCTCATGTCTTCTCCCGTTGGGTTGTTACGGTCACAAACCTTCATGCTATCCGGATGCGACTGGCGCGACAATCGGGAACGATCGGCGCAGCCGCCGCAACAGGTCGCGTCACATCGCGGCGCTCCAGCCGCCGTCCACGTAGAGCACCTGGCCGTTGACGAACGACGCGGCGTCCGAGAGCAGGAACTGGGCCGCCGCCGCGAGGTCGCCCGGCTCGCCCCATCGACCGGCCGGGGTCCGCGAGAGCACCCAGTCGCTGAACTTCGCGTCTTCCTGGAGCGGCCGAGTCAACTCCGTGCGAATGTAGCCCGGCGCGACGCCGTTGCAGCGGATTCCGCGCGGGCCCCACTCCACCGCCAGTGAGCGGATCAGGCCCAGCATGGCCGTCTTGCTCATCGTGTAGTGCAGCGTCGTCGGCCTGGCGCCGCGGCTCTGGAGCGAGGCGACGAAGACCATCGCCCCGCCCCTGCCCGCGGCCAGCAACCGTCGTCCGACTGCCTGGGCCAACTGCATCGCCGCCCCGGCGTTGACCTGCATGATGCGATCGAAGTCCGCAGCCGGCGCGTCAATCGACGGAACCCGCGCCGTTGTCCCGGCAGCGTGGACCAACAAATCGACCGGGCCAATGGCAATCTCTGCCTGCGCAACGGCAGCCTCGGCGCTGGCCGGGTCGGCCAGGTCGGCTGGGCAGACGGCCGATCGCCCGCCACCAGCCGTGATGGCGGCCGCGACCTCAGCCAGCGGCTCCCGGCTGCGGGCCACGAGTGCGACAGCCGCCCCCGCTCGGGCCAACTGCTCGGCGATCGCCCGTCCGATCCCGCGCGACGCGCCGGTGACCAGGGCCCGGCGACCGACCAGCGAGAATGGATTCGCTACGGTCATCTCGACACCTCGACAGTCAGCCGGAAAAGGTTTCGGCGCGACATGGTATCCATCCGCGACGCCCGCTGCAACCGGCGGAGCAATTGCTTTCAACCAGGCCCCGCTGCCGGCAGTGGCGACGGATCCCCCGTCGCAAGCGACGGGGCTTGGTCGAAGACAGTTCCCGTTTGCAGACTTCAAGTGCGGGAAATGAGTTAGAGGCGTTTGCCCCACAAGACTCCCCCGAACCTGCGGTTCGGGACTTGGGCAAGCCGGGACCGGCCGATCGCTCCGATCACGCCGGCCCCTTTCTTCTACGGCAAGCCCGAACGCAACCGCTCCCCATCACGGATTGCGTTTAGACGCAGGCCAAGGGGGGTAGAATCGACGAGGCCGATTTGGTCGACCCGGAGTTCAGACGAGCCGGCCGAACGCGTCAGATCGCATTGGCCGACCTGTTTTGCAACGCGTTGCCGGACAACGCCTTGCGATACAGGCCCATGCAGGCTTCTACAGGCTCTTACAGGCCGGACGCCGGGGCGATGGCCCTGCCCTCGCCCGCGGACGAAGTACAAAGAAGAAGACCTCGACCCGAGGAGGCAGATCCGGGCCAAGGTCTCGATCCAGGGCAAACTCGATGCCGGTCGACTCACCACGACCGGACAATCAAAGACTAAGATTCACCCCACGGGCAGGCAAATCGAGGTCAAGAAATTTCAGAGGTGAGGGCGGAGTCGGGCCCTGCCCGGCTATGGCCGGTCCGGCTGGGTGGCCGGGGCAACGGGGTTCGGCAGCGTTCCCAGAAGGTCGGGCTGGGTGGCCGGGCTCCGTTCGTCCGGCTGCGTCGTTGGATCGCCGCCGGCGCGGAGGATGTCGTTCTCGCGTTGCAGCGTCGCGTTGTTGGAGCGCAGATCGCCGATCAGACCGTCGAGGATGACGGCGGCCCGGCGCTGGGAATCCAGGTCGGCCTGCAACTGCCCGATCTTGCGAAGCAACTGCATGACCTGGTCGGCCAGGTCGCGCTCGGGGCCGTTGAACTGCTCGGCCTGGAGCGACCCGTCCTGAAGCCCGCCGACCATGCCGCGGAGCCCCTGGTGGCGGCGGTCGGCGTCGGCATGGGCCTCGACCAGGGCGGCCCGGTCCTGTTCGACCATCTTGCGGTACTGCCGGATGTCAGTCTGGGCCTTGTCGAGCTGGCGTTCCAACTCAGCCGACTGGGCCTTGAGCTGCTCGACCTCCTGGCTGTGACGCTGCTCGGCTTCTTGGTCTGAGCAGCCGGACGCCAGCAACGCCGTCAGCAGCGCCGCCAGCAGCGCCGTCAGCAGCGGGGCAGCCGGCCCGGGTCGGCGGGGCGATCGGGAGGGCAGGTCATTCATGGGCGTGGGCCTGGCGGAGTGAATCCTCCAGCTCCTGTTGCAGGCGTTTGACCTGGGTGGCCAGGTCCTCGTTCTCCCGTCTCAGCCGCTTGACCTCATCGGCCAGTTCCGAGTTGGTCAGCCGCAGATCCTTGTTCTCGGCGCTCAGCTTATCGACCCGTGTGCCAAGGTCCAGCGCCAACTGGTTGGAAGGCCGCAGCCGCTTGAGTTCCTCGTCGGCGTCCTGGAGCTTCTTGACGAGTTGGCCGATCGTCTCGCGGGCCTGGCGGTTCTGCTCTTTTTCCTGGTAGAGGAAGTTGCGGAGCTCGAGCGTCTCCTTGTCGTAGCGGGTCGCGCCGTTGCGAAGCGAATCCAGGTCCGCCTGCGTCTGGTCCAGCTTGGCCTTGAGCGTCGCGACCTCCGCCGACAGCGCCGCCTCGCGGCGCGACTGCTGGAACTCGGCGGCCCCCTTCTCCGGTTCGGTGGGCGGCGGGTTGCACCCGGCCAGCAGCAGGAGCAGACCGAAGGCCGGCCCAAACCCGAGTCGCAGCGGCGATGGCGTCCGGATCATGGCAGCTCTCCTGCCCGCCATTAAAACGCACAATCGACGTTGCGGCAATATCTATTGCGGAAGGCGTTCGTCGGCCTGCCACCAGTGCCAGCTCCGACGGGCCGCATCGCCCATGCGGTCCAGCAGCGACGGCTGCGGCTTCTGGAGAGAGGGAGGGATTCGCCCTGCCTGGGCGAAGGGATCGCCGTCGGGCCCCAGGCCGTTCAGCCAGCGGCTCCACGCGTCCGGGTCGTATTCGAACGCGAAACCAGTCAGCGCGTTCAGCGAACGCTCCGACTCGTACTGCACCGCGAAGTCGGGATCGCGCAGCGACGCGATCAGCGACTCGAGCACGCGCCGCTCGGGATAGTCGCCCAGCCCCCGGGCAGCCGCCACGCGGACCTGCACGAACTCGTCCCGCGCCAGCCGAACCATCAGCGCCCGCTTGACGTTGTCGCTCTTGCGGCCGATCAGGGCGTTGGTCGACTCCAGCCGCACGTAGCGGTCCTTGTCCTCCAGCGCAGCTACCAGCGGCTCGGACGCCTCGGGCCGCATCGAGCGGCCCAGCGCCCGCGCCGCCGCCGATCGCACCGTCGGGTCCTGATCGCTGGCCAGCACTACCCCCAGCAGCTTAACCACGCTCTGCTGGTCCACGCGGGCCGGCTCGCCCAGCCAGTTGACCGCCTCGCGGCGGGTGTCGGGGTTGTCCGATCCGACGGCCTGCTCGATCTTCTCCCTGCCGCTGACCGCCTCGACCCGCCAGGTTCCTTCTCGCTGGACCAGGTGCAGGCCGAAGCTCTCCTCCGCGACGCGGTTGACCCGGTCGCAGCCGGCAACGCCCAGCGCCAGCAGCCACAGCGGCAACGACAGTCGGATTGTGCGAACGGCTCGGGACATCTCGCAATATCTTCTCTGTGCCCTCAGCGCCTCTGTGGTGAACTTCTCTTCGCAGTCAGTCCGTCATTTTACCCGCTCGTGGGCGGTTGCAACGGCAAAGAATTCATCCGGACCGACGTAGGTGACCTCTTCGATCGGCTCGCCCAGGAACCGCGATCCCACGCGGCCGAACCGCTGGGGGTTGTCCGAAACCAGGCAGTGCAGTTCGCCCGGCCCGTCGGCGCCGGCGGCCAGCCCGGCGGCCGGCAGTTCGCCGGCTAGCATCGTCGCGGTCGCGTCGGCCGAGTCCACGACCTCGATATCGGCGCCGGCTTCGGCGGCGATGGCGTCGCGGAACAGCGGGTAGTGCGTGCAGCCCAGCAGCAGGCCGGCCAACCTGCCGTTCTGGGCGCGGAGCTTGTCGAGATAGTCGCGGATGGCCAGGCGAACGATCGGGTCGTCGCCATCGCGGCCTTCCTCAGCCAGCGGGACCAGCAGCGGGGCCGCCTGCGCCAGCACGCGGGCGCCCGGGACCAGTCGGCCGATCGCGCGGGGGTAGGCTTCGCTGGCGACGGTGGCCTCGGTGGCCAGGAGCCCGACCGCCCCGCGCCGGCTGATGCGCGCCCCCTCGCGGGCGCCGGGGTCGATGACGTTGAACATCGGCAGGTCGAAGCGGTCGGCCAGCGTCTCCATCGCGATCGCCGAGGCCGTGTTGCAGGCGACGACGACGGCCTTGGGCTCGAACCGGGCGAGGTAGCGGACGATCTCGACGGCGAAGCGAGAAACGGTCGGCGAACTCTTGATGCCGTACGGCACGCGGGCCGTGTCGCCGAAGTAGATGATGGACTCGGTCGCCAGCCGCCGGCGGATCGCCCGCACGACGGTCAGCCCACCGAGCCCGGAGTCGAAGACGGCAATGGGTCGATTGTCGGCCACGTTGAGAATGCCTCCATGCAGATGCCGCGGGAACGGACCTCCCACTGCTCATCGCCCGAACGCTCAACAAACCTTCAACTTACCTGCGCCGGCGACGTATGTAAATCTGGATCGCAACGCCGTGACAACAAGCCCGCCGTTGACAGTGGCCGGGCTGTGTTTATAATCGATTGTGCTGCCTTGCTTTGCAGGCAGGCCCCCAGGACTTACTCCGCCGGCCCCGCCGACGCAATGGAGAAACGACATGGCTGATCTCGATCTTAACGGCCGGAGAATCCTCCTGGTCGATGACGACCCGGACATCGTCACCAGCATCCAGACCACGCTGGACGGCAGCGGCGCGGAGGTGAAGGTGGCCCGCGACGGCACGGCGGCCGTCACCGAGCACGAGCAGTTCAAGCCCGACCTGGTCATCCTGGACATGATGCTGCCCGGACGCAGCGGGTTCCTGGTCCTCGAGAAGATCAAGCCCCGCGGTGCGACCGCCCCCAAGGTGATCATGATCACCGGCAACCCCGGCTCGCGGCACAAGCAATACGCCGAGACCCTCGGCGTCAACGCCTACATCAACAAGCCCTTCCGCATGGAGAAACTCACCGACACGATCGGGCAACTGATCGGGAAGTGAGAAAGACGGGCGCCCACGCCTGCGGCGTGGCGGCTGGACAGGAGTCCTACTTCTTCGCGAAGAATCCCGCGCGCACGGCCTCGATCGCGCCCAGCAGCAGGCTGATCCCGGCGATCCAGAGCGTCAGGCGGAGGGCGTCGCGGCTGCCCGCGTCGCCAGACCCCGGCAGGAACTTCGCCGCCAGGGCGCTGAGCAGAACGGCAGCCACCCCCGCCACCAGCAGGCCACGATAAATAAGCGAGATGATCTTCCCGGTGCGAAGCATGGCAATGGGTTCGCTGTTCGAAGTTCGAAGTCGGAAACAGGAACGTCGCAAGTCTGAGGACCGTCCCGGAAATCCGGCGGCCGCCCTGCCCCTCCGACGTCGAACTTCGAACGCCGGACTCCCGTCTTACGCCGATCGGCTGGTCACCTCGACCAGGTGGTAGCCGAAGTCGGTCTTGACCGGGCCGACGACCTTGCCGACCGGCTCGCTGAAGACGACCTTGTCGAACTCGGGGACCATCTGGCCCGGGCCGAAGGTTCCCAACTCGCCGCCGCGCTTGCCGGAGGGGCAATTGGAGTGCTTGCGGGCCAGTTCCGCGAAGTCGGCCCCCTCCTCGATCTGCTTCTTGAGCGCCTTGCACTCGGCTTCGGTGTCGACCAGGATATGCCGCGCGGATGCCTGGGCCATGACGGTCCTTTCCAGAGGTATTCAAGAAGGCTCACCTGAACCGACATTTTCTAGCAGACCGGCTGACGCCTGTCCACCGGCGGGCTGGGGAATCCTGAGCCTTCGCATCTTCTTCAGCCGGGCCCCGCTGTTTGCAGCGGGGATGGATTCCCGTCGCAAGCGACGGGGCTTGGCCGAAGACCGGCCCCCCGGAGCGGTTGGGACGTAAGGGATTTGGAGGCTTTGAAATATGATCGGAAGTCTTGAAACCTGTCGATGATTCTGCTAGAGTGTGCGGCTTGAATCCGCCTCCCGGGCGGCGTTTGGGCGGCCCGGCGGTTCGCGTCAAGCGTGAAGGCAGGCCCCGCGGCGGATGGGCCAGGGCAACGGAAACCGGCAAGGGACGGGCATCGGGCCCGCGGGATGAGCAAAGAGAATGGCACTGACGGCAGAGAAGAAGCAGAGCCTGGTCGGCGACTTCAAGATTCACGACGGCGACACCGGGTCGCCGGAGGTCCAGATCGCGCTGCTGACCGAGCGGATCGGGCAGTTGACCGAACACCTCAAGACCCACCGCAAGGACCACCACTCGCGGCGCGGGCTGCTCAAGATGGTCGGCAAGCGCAACTCGCTGCTGAAGTATCTGGCCCGCAGCGATCGCGATCGTTACCAGGCGATCATCAACCGGCTGGGGCTGCGAAAGTAGACGCGGGTGACGGTGCTGCGAACGACGACAGTCAGGATCGGTATCGGCGGGTCCCGGGGGACGCCAGGAAGCAGCATGAGCCACGCCCCCCTTCCGGGGAGCGGTATCCACCAGCAGGAAACCGAGTGGGGATCCCAGGCCTGCGACAGGCTGACGGGGTCGGCGTATTTCGTTGCGGTCGGCGGAGACGGCAAGCGTAATCGAATATGTGTTTGACGGGTCGGCAGGACAGGAAAGGAAAAAGAGGTAAGGAAAATGACGGTAAAGCGCGTTGAGAAGGAAATCGGCGGACGGACGCTCTCGATCGAGACCGGCAAACTGGCCAAGCAGGCGGCCTCCTCGGCCCTGGTCCGCTACGCGGACACGGTGGTCCTGGCCGCGATGGTGACCGACAAGCCCCGCCCGGGCATCGACTTCTTCCCGCTCCAGGTCGACTACCGCGAGAAGACCTCGGCTGCGGGCAAGTTTCCCGGCGGATTCTTCAAGCGCGAGGGTCGCCCGACCCTCAAGGAAGTCCTGACCATGCGCAACATCGACCGCCCGCTGCGGCCGCTGTTCGCCAAGGATTTCCTCAACGAGGTGCAGATTTACACAATGGTCCTGTCGGCTGACCCCGACAACGACCCGGACGTGCTGGCAATGATCGGCGCCGCCGCCTGCGCCGCGATGGCCCCGGTCCCCTGGAAGGGCCCGCTGGGCGCCGTGCGGATCGGCCGCGTGCAGGGCGAATACATCATCAACCCCACCTACGCCCAGCGCGAATACAACGACATGGAACTGTTGCTGGCCGGCGGCAAAGACACGATCAACATGATCGAGGTCGGCTCCCGCGAGGTCTCCGAGGACGACCTCATGGAGGGCATGCGCATCGGCCAGGACGTCATCAACACCATCTGCGACATGATCAACGAGCTGGCCAACAAGACCGGCCAGGCCTGCGAATACGTCAGCGGCGGGCCGAGCCCCGAGCTGGTCGCAACCGTCCGCAGCCGCGGCGCCGCCGCCATTCGTGCCGCCAAGGAGAACCCCGACAAGCTGGCCCGCAACGCCGCAGTCAGCCAGGTCGAGACCGGCCTGCTCGAGGCCCTGTGCGGCACCGAAGAGGCCCCCGTCGAGAACGGCCAGGATCCCAAGCTGGTGCACGCCGCCTTTGAGGTGGTCACCGAGGAAGTCGTGCGGGCGATGATCCTGGACGGCACGCGTCCGGACGGCCGACGCGCCGACCAGGTCCGCGACCTCCATTCCGAAGTCAGCATCCTGCCCCGCACGCACGGGTCGGCCATCTTCACCCGAGGCCAGACCCAGGCCCTGGTCACGACGACCCTTGGCACGCCCAGCGACGAGCAGATCATCGACGGGCTGGCTGAGGAATACTCCAAGAAGTTCATGCTGCACTACAACTTCCCCAGCTTCAGCGTCGGCGAGGCCCGTCCGATCCGCGGACCGGGCCGCCGCGAGTATGGCCACGGCGCCCTGGCTGAGCGCTGCCTCGAAGGCGTGCTGCCCGACCCGGAGGTGTTCCCCTACACCATCCGGCTGGTCTCGGACATCCTGGAGTCCAACGGCAGCAGCTCGATGGCCTCCGTCTGCGGCGGCACGTTGGCGCTGATGGACGCGGGCGTGCCGATCAAGGATCCGGTCGCGGGCATCAGCATCGGCATGGTCAGCGAGGGCGGCCGGCGGGTGATGCTCACCGACATCCAGGGCGAAGAAGACCACTACGGCGACATGGACTTCAAGGTCGCCGGCACGCAGAACGGCGTGACGGGCATCCAGCTCGACCTCAAGATCGAGGGACTCACTCACGAGATCATCCGTGACGCGCTGACCCAGGCCCGCGAGGCCCGGCTGGGGATCCTCAAACACATGCTCCAGACGCTGCCCAAGCCGCGTCCGAGCATCAGCCAGTACGCCCCGCGCATGTTGACGATCAAGATCAACCCCGAAAAGATCGGCAAGGTGATCGGACCAGGCGGCAAGACGATCAAGAAGATCCAGGAGGAGACCGGCGCCCAGATCGACATCGAGGACGACGGCACGGTCTTCATCTCCAGCTTCGGCGCCGACGGGGCTGAGCGGGCCAGGGAGCAGGTCGAACTGCTTACGCAGGAAGTCCAGCTTGGCCGCATCTACAACGGCAAGGTCATCAGCATCAAGGATTTCGGCGCGTTCATCGAGATCATGCCCGGGCAGGACGGCCTCTGCCACATCTCCGAGCTGGCGGACACCTACGTCAAGACGGTCTCGGACGTGGTCAAGATCGGCGACATGATCCGTGTCAAGTGCATCGCCATCGACGATCAGGGACGCGTCAAGCTGTCGCGCAAGCAGGCGATGGCTGCTGAGAAGAACGGCTGAGCGACGGCCTTTGGCCAACGCTCGGTTGACAGGGGAAAGAAATCGGAGGCAACGCTCCTCCGCGACGGAAGACACTTTGCCGGCGTGCGGTCAGTTCGCCGGCGGACTTGAGGAAGCCTAAGCAGTACAGGGCATCAGTGCCTCTAGAATCCGCAGCTGGCCGATGACGTCGATCGCGTGCGTCATCCTGCCGACACGCCGGCCGGTTCGGGCTCCATACCGCTCCCCTCGAAGGGGGAGGGAGGCGTCTGATGCCCATTGGCAACGTCAAGTGGTTCGACACCCGGAAGGGCTTCGGTTTCATCGTTGGCGAGCAGGGCAAGGACATCTTCGTCCACTACTCCCAGATCGCCGGCGACGGGTTCCGCAGCCTCAAGGATGGGCAGGCGGTCGATTACGAACTGGTCCAGACGGACAAGGGCCTTCAGGCCCACAACGTCAGGCCGGTAGAGAGCGCCGAAACCGCCCCGCCCGCCCCTGAGAACCCGGCCGCCCGGGAGTGACCGGGCGCGATTCTGATGCGACGCCCGCAGACCGGACGTTCCGCCGCGACCGCAGGGGAGCGAGCACTTCCCAGGACCGCTCCCGACCCGTCCGTTGCAGTGGATCGCTCGCCGCCTCCGCGACGCGATCCGGCCGTCGATCCGCACCACGGTGCAGGCCATGAGCCAGACACTCTTGCTTGTGCTTTTCGGCGCGGCCCTGGCCCTGCTTATCGCCACGCCGCTGGCGTTGCTCTGGGCCCGGCGGTCGGCCCGCCGCGCGGACCAGTTGGCCCGACGGGCCCGCGCCGCCGAGCGGCTGGCCGAGTTGGGCTCGCTCACCGGGGGCCTCGCGCACGAAATCAAGAACCCCCTGGCCACCCTCCGCATCAACCTTGACCTGCTGTCCGAGGACTTGCGCGACGCCACGCCGGCCGGGCTGGAGGACCTTCAGCGCCGCGGGCTGAACCGCGTCGGCCTGCTCCGCCGCGAGGCCCAGCGCCTGGATGACATCCTCGACGACTTCCTTCGCTACGCCGGCCGGCATGAAATGCACGTCGAGCGGGTCAACCTCAACCAGGTGGTCCAGGATCTGCTGGAGTTCTACGCCCCGCAGGCGTCGGCCGCCCGGGTGCGGCTGCGGCCCGGGTTGACCCCCGATCCGCTCACCGTTAGACTCGATGTTGATCTGTTCAAGCAGGCGATTTTGAATCTGCTGATCAACGCACAGCAGGCCATGAGCGAGACCTCCGGCGGCGAACTGATCGTTCGCACGCAGAAGCTCGACGGGCGGGCCAGCCTGGAGGTGGCCGACACCGGCCCGGGCATCGAGCCCGCCCGGCTGGAGCGGATCTTCCAGGCCTACTACTCGACCAAGCAGGGCGGCTCGGGGCTGGGGTTGCCCACCACCCGCCGCATCGTCGAGGAGCACGACGGTACGATCGAGGTCCACAGCCAGCCCGGCCGCGGCACCAGTTTCATCATCCGCCTGCCGCTGGCTGAGGAGTAAGAGGCCAAGAGGATCGCTCACAGATTACGCGGATTGCGCTGAGCCGAGAACGAATACGGAACCGCGAATGGACGCGAATTGACGCCAATGGGAATGGGAATGAATTCTGATTTCGGATTCATCATTCGCGTTCATTCGTGTCCATTCGCGGTTCGCTCTTCTCCCTGCAAGTCTGCGTAATCGGCGTAATCTGCGAGCCATCCTTCTTCGACGAGCGCAGAGGCATGAGCAAGAGCAACGACAAACCGAAGAACGACGCCCCGCCCCTCCGCGTGCTGGTCGTGGACGACGAGGAGCCGCTGGCCGACTCGGTGGCCGAGGGCCTGGCGCGCCAGGGCTATCTCTGCCAGACCGCCTACACGCCCGAGGTGGCCCGCAAGCTCATCCAGGCCGGCCCGCCGGATATCCTGGTCACCGACCTCAAGCTCGTCGAAGCCAACGAGGGCCTGGAACTGCTCGCCTTCGCCCGCCAGGTCGAGCCGCGCACCGAGGTCATCCTGATCACCGCCTTCGGCACGATCGACACCTGCCGGGCCGCCCTCCAGCAAGGGGCGTTCGACTACATCACCAAGCCGCTGGATCTGTCCGAGCTGCGGGCCGTCGTCCGCCGGGCCGCCGAGAAGATCACCATGGCCCGGCAGATCCGTTCGCTCCGCGAGCAGCTCGACGATCGCTACGGCTTCGACGGCATCATTGGCGCCAGCGATTCGATGGCCCGCATCCTGCGGACCGTCCGCCAGGTCGCCGCCAGCGACATCCCCGTCCTGCTCCAGGGCGAGAGCGGCACGGGCAAGGAGTTGCTCGCCCACGCCGTCCACGCCAACAGCCCGCGGGCGGGCAAGCCCTTCGTCGCCCTCAACTGCGCGGGCCTGAGCGAGTCGATCCTGGAGGACGAACTGTTCGGCCACATCCGCGGCGCCTACACCGGCGCCACCGGCGACCGCAAGGGCCGCTTCGAGCACGCCGACGGCGGCACGCTGTTCCTCGACGAGATCGGCGACATGCCCGCCAGCTTCCAGGCCAAGCTCCTCCGCGTCCTGGAGAACGGCGAGGTCGTCCGCCTGGGCTCCAACGACCCGGTCCGCGTGAACGTCCGGCTGATCTCGGCCACCAACCGCGACCTGGCCCAGCTCGTGCAGGAGGCACGCTTCCGCCAGGACCTGTATTTCCGCATCAAGGGGGTCACGGTCATCATTCCGCCCCTGCGCGATCGGCGGGAGGACATCCCGCTGCTGATCGACCATTTCCTCCGCGACGCCGCCGCCCGGATGGGCCGCGATGCGCCGCCGCAATTGACCGCCGAGGCCCGCAACGTGTTGACTCGGTTCGATTGGCCGGGCAACGTCCGCCAGCTCAAGGTGGCCGTCGACACGATGGTCGTGCTGGGCGTGGGCGACGTGCTGGACGTCAGCGACATCCCCGACGACGTTCGCGGCCCGTCCGCCGCCGAAGGCAGCCAACTGGGCAGCCTGGTGGGCATCAGCATCGAGCAGGCCGAGCGGCTGCTCATCAAGAACACGCTTGCCCTGGTGGAGGGCAACCGCGAGCAGGCCGCCCGCATCCTGGGCATCGGCGAGCGGACGCTCTACCGCAAGATCAAGGAATACGACCTGGCCGACACCGGCAAGGACGACTGAGGCCCGGCCTGGAGTTGACCGGCGGCCCGCGCGTGGTACACTTCTCTTTCGGGAAGCAGGTTCGCAAGGTATGCTCCGACTCCGGTGCATGTTGCTCTGCCTGTTGACGCTCGCTTACCTGGCGGCGCCGGCGGGGACGCCGTTGCTCTCGCCCGCGACCGCCTCGCACGACGGCCCCGCTTCATTCGCCGCCAACCAGGACGCCGCGCCGGCGCAGGCCCTCCTCGACGGCGCCCGCGACGGCTCGCCGCCCGGTCCATGGCAGCGACTTCAACGCTCTGGCTGGATCGCCCCCGCCTTCGCCAACGTTCTCGCACCACTGGCCGCTGCCGTCGCCGCGTCCGCCGATCGGCCCGCGACTTCGCCCCTGCCCCATCCGCCCACGCTGCTGCAACTGCACTGCCAGATCGTGATTTGACCGCTTCGCCCGTCCGCACGCCCGCGTCGTGATTCAGACAATCCTGACCTGTCGGCCGACGATCAAACCGCCGCGCCGAGATTCTCGCGCGTCCACGCGCGAAGAGGACCGCCATGACCCATGCAATCCAGAACGCATCCCCCCTGCTCCGGGAAGCGGCCTCGCTGCTGGAGCGAAACCATCCCGAACAGGCCCTGGCCCGGCTGAGCAAGGCCCGCGGCGCCGAGCCGGCCGTCGAAAACGCCCGCGGCGTCTGCCTCATGCGGCTCGGCCGCGTCGATGAGGCCCTCGAACTCTACCGCCGCCTGCTCTACCCGCGCGGCGGCCTCCAGATCGCGCCCGGCGCGTCGCCAAAGGTGCTGGCCAACTTCGCAACCGCACTGATGCTGACCGGCAACTTGTCCGGCTGCGTCGAGACGCTCGACGCCGCCGACGCCGCCGACCCCGCGGTCGTCCGTGTGCGACAGGCCGTCGCGACGTGGCGGAAGTCGCTGGGCGTCGTCCGGCGGCTGCTGGCGAAGCTGGGCCTGGCGCCCGGCCGGCCCACTCGCCTGGAGTTCCCGCCCGGCGCGATCTGACCGATTCCCCCGCGGCAAGGCGTCCCGCTCCCGGGGCGTCGCCGGCCGTCGGCGGCGCCCCGGTGCGTTCCCAAGTCGCTCCCCACATTGGCGTTGCCCGGCGCGGCGACAGCGGGTATCGTGAATCTACGGTGGCATATCCGACTCCACTTTCCCATCGGGGAGGTCACACCATGCGTTCAACCCATTGGCTGATCGTCACGATCCTGCTGGCGCTGGCGGCTGCGACAACTATCGGGCTGCCCGGCTGCGCGAAGTACTACTACAGCGAGGGGCAGGACTACCTGGCCGCCAAGAAGTATGACAGCGCGATCGAATCGTTCTCCAAGGCCGTCGAGGAAGACCCTGAGGAACCGCTCTACCAGCAGGCCCTGGCCGATGCGAAGAACCAGGCAGCCACCTACTACCTGACGCAGGCCGGCAGTTCGCTGGCCGGCCATCGCCTGGCGACCGCGACCTCGCAGGCCAACCGCGCCCTCTCACTGCGCCCCGGCGACGCCCAGGCCACCGCACTGCTCGCGCAGATCAACGACCAGCGCGGCCAGGCCGAGGCCAAGCGCACCGAGGCCCGCAGTCTGACCTCAGGCGGCCAGTTCGACGCCGCCCTGGCCAAGATGCGCGAGGCGATGGCCATCGACGCGGAACTGCCCGGCGGCCAGAGCGACGCCAACGCCATCGTCGCCGCAGCCGTCAACTTCCACCTGGCCGCCGCTCGGACCGCCGTCGCCGCCGCCCAGTGGGACCAGGCCGAGACCTCCGCACGCAACGCCCTTACCTACGACCGCAACAACGTCGAAGCCAACCAGGTGCTCACCCAGGTGACCAAGGGACGCGAAGCCGATCGGCTGGTCGGCATGGCTCAGGCGGCCATCGCGTCCGGCCGACTGGAAGACGCACTGAACGCGCTGACGCAGGCCGACCAGCTCAACCCCGGCCAGCCACGGATCGCCGCCCTGCTCCAGACGACCAAGCAGTCGGTGTGCGACCAGTATCTCACCGAGGGCGATCAACTCGCGACAGCCGGCAAGGCAGCCGACGCGCTGGCGGCCTACAACAAGAGCAAGCAACTGCTGCCGGGCTACGGCGAGGTGGACGCGCGGATGGACAAGGTCCGCAAGGCCGTCGCGGCGACATACAAGCAGGCCGCCACCAACGCGTTCTGGAAACAGCAGTGGATGGCTGCGCTCGTGGACAACCTGCTGGCCAACGGTTACGCCGCCGGCACGGTGGGCGACTGGGTCGTCCGCGACTGCGTCGTTAAGTTGAACGAGCGGGTCCGCTTCAACGCCGGCCTGGTCGCCGGGACGCGGCGGAACGATCCGGCCTGCGCCGACTCGGCAGCCCGCATCGAGCAACTCTGCCTCGACCAGATCGCCCAGGTTCGGCCGGACGCGGCGGCCATCCTCTCGCCTCGAGACATGAAGCAGTTGCTGGCGTCCAAGGGGCTGCTGGCGGCCAACATGGTCGGGCCGGCCTTCGAAATCAACGCCCCCAAGCTGGCCGAGCTGGGGCTGGTCGGCAGCGTCGAGGTCACGCGCGTGATCGTCAACACGGCCTCGCAGGACACGCTGGAGAAGGTGCAGTACCAAGAGGGCGTGCAGAAGGTCGACAACCCCGACTACGCCAAGGCGCTGGCGGCCCGCGACGCGGCGGCCACGCAGGTCAACACCCTCCAGGCCCAACTCACCTCGCTCCAGCAGCAGCGGGCGACGCTCCAGAAGCAACCGCAGTCCTCCGCCCGCGACAAGGCGATCTCGCAGCTCAACTCGCAGATCAACACCACGACCTCCCGGCTCAACAGCGCCAAGACCACACTGAACGCCAAACAGCAGGCCCTCAACAACACGCCGGCGAAGGTAGACCAGGCGATCGACAAGGAGTACACCTACCCCGCGCACATCGTCACGCGCACCGCGCAGGTGACGTTGACGCTCAAGCTGATGGACCCGGCCGGCGGACGCATGTTCGTCAACAGCGTCATCAACGGCGACGCCCAGGCGACCGACCGCCAGGTCGACGCCGACGCCAAGCACCATGTCCCCGGCGATCCGCTGACGCTGCCGGATGAGAAGCAGATGCGGCTGCTCGCGACGGCGCAGGCCTGCACGTTCGTCCTCAAGGCGATGGAGGACGCGCTCTACGCCCGAGCGGGCAGCTACCTGCTCTCGGCCCGGGCCGCCGAGCAGGCCGGCCGCAACGACCAGGCCGTCGAGGATTACGGCAACTTCCTGTTCGCCCGCCCCTTCACCGACGCCGAGACCGAGTCGGCGTTCCAGTCGCTGGATCGACTGACGGCCTACGACCGCGGCATCGTGACGCTGCGCGACCTGCTGACGGCGGCCGCCCCGGTGCTGCGCCCGATCAACGTGCTCCAGATGACCATCGAGCAGCGCGACGACGGGCTGTGGGTGCAGCAGATTCCGGGCCTGTCCACGCCCAACAACTTTGTCTTCCCCGCGCAGCTGCTGACGGTCACCGGCGTGCCGACGCGAACGCCCGCGAGCATCGCCCATGTGCTCAGCCGATCCAACCCGGGCGACGCCGTCGTCGTCGAGGTGATGGACAAGGACGGCAAGCCGGCCGCCGTCCGCATGACCGTGCTGGTGCACGGCGGCAACTGAGCCGGGGTCAAATGACGCAAGGCCCGCTCATCATCCTGACCGCGGCCGAGGCCAGCGGCGACCAGCACGGGAGCAATCTCATCCGGGCCATCCGCGCCCGCATCCCCGACGCACGCTGCGTCGCGATGGGCGGCCCGCGCATGGCCGACGCCGGCGCCGAACTGCTGGTCGACCTCACGTCGCGCTCCGCGATGCTGGCAGGTTCGTTCGCCCGCGTGCCGGAGATGCTCGGCCACTACTTCCGCTTCGACCGCTACGTCGAGCGCGAGCCGGTGGCGCTGCACATCCCGATCGACTCGCCGACGGTGAACCTGCCGCTGGCCGGGCGCAGCCGACGTCACGCCGTGCCCGTGCTCTACTACATCGCCCCGCAGCTCTGGGCGTGGGGGGCCTGGCGGACCGCCCGGCTGCGGGCCCGCGTTCGCAAGCTCGCCTGCATCCTGCCGTTCGAGGAGCAATACTTCCGCGACCGCGGCATCGACGCCGAGTTTGTCGGCCATCCGCTGTTCGAGCCGCTGGCCTCCTTCGTCCCTGATACCGCGTGGGCCGCCGCGAACCTGCCGGCCGGCTCGCCCAAGGTCGCCCTGCTGCCCGGCAGCCGCGGGCACGAGATTGCCGACCACCTGCCGACCCAACTCCGCGCCGCCTCCGAGTTGAAACGCCGTCACCCCGACGCGGTCTTCGCGCTGGCGGCCCCGGCGCCGGGCCACGGCCATTCGATCGACATCGCCCCCTACCTCGCCACCGCCGAGGTCCCCGTCACCGTCGCGACCGGACGCATCCACGACGTGCTCGCCTGGGCCGACGCCGCTCTGGTCGTCTCCGGCTCGGTGACGCTCGAAGTCGCCCGTTTCGGAGTACCGATGGTCATCATGTATCGCGTGAAGCGGTGGCAGTGGAACGCGGTCGGCCGACACGTCGTTAAGACGCCGTGGCTGTCGCTGGTGAACATCCTGGCCGCCCGCGAACTCGTGCCCGAACTCATGCCGTGGTTCGGCGACGACCGCGAAGTGATCGACGCGGCAGCGTCACTGCTGGCTGACGCCGGCGGCCTGGCCCGGCTGCGCGAGGAATTGAAGGCCCTGACCGCGCCGCTGGCGGCGTCGCGGGCCTCGCTGCGCACGGCGGAGTTGGTCGCGGAAATCGTCGCTCCCCACTGAACCGTCGCGTCAGTCGTCCTGCCCGCCGTCGGGCTGGGTGGTGGCCTTCGCCTTGTCCAGGCGGTCGATCGTCCTTTGCGCCGACTGGCGTACCAGGGGGCTGACGTCCTTAAGCATCCGCTCGGCCTGCGGGCGGAGAAGTTCCAGACGCGCCCGGCCGATCTCCGCGACCACCGCGCCGCGAAACTTGGCCGTGGGGTTGGCGAGCATCCCGTCGATCAGTCCGACGAGGTACTGCCGATAAACTGCGTCGGCGGTCTGGCCGGCGGTCGCCAACAGCGCCGCTGACGCGCTGGGATCGGGCCCCTCCGCCAGCCGCCTGGCCGCCTCCCGCCGCAGAGCGTCCGAGCCGCAACCCAGGAATCCCGGCAGCAGGTTGCGCGCGAGCGGGGAATCCTTGGCTGCCCAGTCGCCCAGTGACGGCGGAGGTTTGCCGGCGAGGATCTGGTCCATGCAAGCCGTCGCCTGGGCGAAGAGCTTGCGCTCGGCGTCGGCGCTGCCCGTCGCCTGCCAGGCCGACGCCCGTCCGACGTTGAGCAGCGCCCCGCGGAAGCTGGCCCGGTAGCCGCTCCAGTTGTTGTCGTTCGGACGCTGCACGCCGTCGTCGCGGACGACGAGGAACTGCCCGGCCACTCTGCCGAAGTAGAGGTTCGGGTCGTAGGTAGCCGGTCGGCTGGCTGCATGGTTGATCGCCCGCGACAGGTCCACGGGAACCCATCCGTAGCGGGCGTCCCAGTATTCGGCCCAGCGGTGGTTGACCGTGTCCAGCGAACCGCCGCTGCGATTGACCCATCCGGTGCACATCCGGGCGGAAATGCCGTTGGCCCGGGCCATGCCGATGAAGACGAACGCCAGTTCGGTGCAACTGCCCTGCCGGGTGCGGATGACATCAACGGCCGTGTCACGCTTGTTGTCCAGCACGTAGCGGCATTGCTTGCGGATGGATTCGAAGATCTGCCTGGCTCGTCCGGTGTCGTCGTCGGCGGGTCGGGCGATCCAACCCCGGGTCGCCCCGGCCACCTCCTTGAGGTCGAACCAGTCCGGGTCGTCGCGGAGATAGTCCAACTGCTCCTCAGCCGACGGCTTGTCCTTCGGCTTGGAGTCGCGGCCGATCCGCACGGCGTGGGTCGTCGCGTGGATGAGCGCCATCAGGGTGACCGAGCTGCCGGGCTCGATGCGGTCCAGCGACCAGCCGACGCGCTTCTGGCCGAGCCGGTCGGGCACGCTGACCGCCGGCTCGGGCCAGATCGTCATCGACTCGATGTCCTGGTAGGCGTTGGTCGCCGGCAGCACCGCCCAGAAGCGGACATCGGTCGCGGGCCTGTCGGAGGAATTGGTCAGGACGAAGTAGATCACCACGGTCTGGCTGGAGTCCTCCTGGCCGCTCACCGGCGCCGAGACAGCCAGGAAACCCGGCAGCAGAGCAACGAAAACCGCGGCACGCCTCATACCATGATGGTATCGGCGGCCGGCGGTTTGTGCAATTTGAGCAGCGCCGGCCCGCATCGGTCACGGAAACCCGTGGCTCCATTCGCCGCTGCTGGGGATGCCCATCACGCCGTGCCCGTCCACGCCGATGACGTAGTACCGCCGCCGGTCGTTGGTCGGGAACGGCTCGTCGTCGTAGAAGCCCATGCAACTCAACGGCGCGCCGTTGTAGCGGTAGACCGAGTACGGGTGCCAACTGTCCATGCGAGTCAGGTGGAAGCCGACGGTCGCTTCGCTGCGCGGCGGATCCCAGATCACCAGACGTCGGCCGTCGGCCCAGGGGATGACCCGGACCGGGCCGGGCACGTCGGGGATCGCCGCCACCGCGGGCGAGCCGCCGCCCTCGACGCCCCACAGGTTCACCGGCTTGACGACGTAGCTGGACAGCATCGGCCAGGTCACCTCGTCGCCGTCGCCTTCGGCGGCAGCGGTCGTGTCCAGGAAACTCGTCGAGCCGACGAGCTTGTCGCCGCTGACCAGCTTGAGCTTGGCGCCCACGTCCCACGCAGGGTAGTTCTCGTTGTAGGGGTTCTTCCAGTCGACCTCGGCGCGGTAGACGCGATAGCCGGCCACGTCGCCGCTGGCCGACGCCAGCCAATTCACCTGCACGCCCCCGGCCGTGTAGCCGGCCCAGACCTCGGCGACCGCCGCGGGGCGCGTGCGGGCCAGCCGCGACTGGGCGACGACCTTGCCTGCGGCGTCCAGGGCCTCGACTCGGTACCACCAGGTCTTGGCGACGTCCAGTCCGTTGTCGGCGAACTCCGCCGCGTCGCCGGCGAGCGTCTTGAGCGGAGTCAGGTCCGCCTCCCACGCGTGGACTCCGCTGCCGCGCAGCACGCGGACGAAGGCGGCGCCCTTGACGGCGACCCACGAGAGGTTCACCGCCCCGCCCTTGCCGGTGGCGAGTTGGAGGCCCGGCAGCTTGGCCGGGACCGCCGAACCTGTGCCGGCCTTGTAGCGGTAGGTCCAGGTCTCACGCTGGGTCGTCTCGCCGCTGAAGCCGCTGTCCCATCCGCCGCTGAAGACGACCACGTTGTTGCGGCTGTCATAGGCGCTGTCGATGCTGCCGAAATGCGGCGCCGGGTCGGGCGGCGGCGGCTGCTCCCACTTGTTCTGCCGCAGGTGGTAGACCCACGGCTCCAGGCTCGACCGCCCGCCGCGCGACGCGAAGCCTATCATCACGTCGTTGGTCGAGTCGTACACCAGCCGGCTGACCAGCCCCGGCGGCGCGTTGGCCGCGTTCAGGTTCGTCCAGAGCATCGTCCGCGGATCGAACGACCAGGTCTCCATTCGGCCGACCTTGTCCGGCGACAGCGAGATCAGTCGGCCGACAACAGGATCCCAGCCGGCCGAGTCGCCGTAGGCCGGCCGCTTGTTCTTCTCCCGCCACTTGGTCCAGGCGTTGTCGTAGGCGTCATAGGTCTGGATCTGCCCCCAGTGGAAGACGACCGTGTCGTATTGCGGCGCGAAGTTGCCCTGCACCTGGTTGAGGCCATAGTCCAACCCCTCCGGTGGGGCGGCCCGGCGCCACTGGTCCGTGCGGGCGTCCATCACCCAGGGGATGGAATTCGACATATTGGCCCGCAGGTAGTTGACCCACCCGTGCCCGCCGTGCCCGCTGACCGGCGAGACCAGCACTTCGTTGGCCGGGTCGTAGGTCGTTCCCCAGGTCAGACAGAGCCCGTTGGGCCACTGGCGGGTGTCGATCAGCCGGTCCCACTCGTTGCCCGCGACGTCATAGAACCAGGTCTGCCCGTCCTGCGGCGAGTCGGCGCGGCGGCCGTGGGCGCCCCACTGGATCACGCGGCCACGGTCGCTGTCGTAGGTCAGGCTCGACTCGTAGGTCACGTTGGTGACGTCCAGATCGTCATAGTTGGCCGCCCACTTGCGCAGGACGAAGGTGTTGTCCGGCTGCTCGCGGACCGAAGGGGTCTCGGGCGGGATCACGCCGATGTCGCGTCCAGTGGCGGCCAGCTTCGCGAAGCAGGCCTTCACGTCGGAACGACCGGCCCAGTCGCGGCATCTCAGGGCGCGAATGGCCGCCGGGTAGACGGCCTCCGACGCGTCGTTGAGCGCCAGGTCGATAAGCACGGGGACAGCCGCCGGGTCGAGGTTGAAGCCAAGGCTCTTGGCCGCCAGCCGCCGCACCGCGGCGTTGCCGTCGCGGCACATCCCCAGCAGCGCGTCGATCGCCCGCGGGTCGATTTCGCCCTGGAGCGAGTTGGCCGACGCCTTGCGGATGCTGTCGCGGTTGCTCGCCGCCGCCTCGATGAGCATCGCCGTCACGCTCGGGCTGGCCGACCGCTCCGCGCCCCACATGTGCTGCATGCGTTCGGAGTTGTCGAACACGTCGCCGCCTTCCAGCAGCGCCCGCACGCCCGGCCCGTAGGCCAGCGTCGAAAGCCGGTTGGCCGCCGCGCAGACGTCCGAGCGGTCGCCGGCGGTCAGGAAGGGGATCACGAAATCGGCTGTCTGCTGCGGCGTCGCCAGCTCGATGTGCCGAACGGCCTCGAAGTCGTGCACCGGCGACTTGAGGTCCGCGATCTGCCGCAGCGTTGCCGAGCCGGCCCGGTCGGCCAGTTCCGCCAGCCCGCGAATGCCGTACTCGCGCACCCGCGCCGGCAGCGTCGGGTCCAGCGCCACCTTGGACAGCGCCGGGGCAGCCGCCGGGCTGCGGCCGCGGCCCAGGCCGATCATCGCCGCGATCCGCAGATCCGTCGTCGCGTCCGTCGCCAGCAGCATCGCCGACGCCTTGGCGACCGACGCATTGTCGCCGATCCGCCCGAGCGAGCAGACGACCTCGGCCCGCACCGCCGCCGATGCGTCCTCGGTCATGCCCAGCAGCGTGTCGCGCGCCGCGATGCCGCCGATGTCGCCCAGCATCCGGGCCGCCGTCGCCCGCACCGCGGGGGTCTGGCCCTCGCAGGCCATCGCGACGGTCTTGCGGGCGCCGGGGTCGTTTACCTGGGCCAGCCCGACCAGGGCCGCGCTGCGGTCCGCGTCGCTCAGCGTGCGATCCATCGCGATGGAACTGAGCCGCTTGACCCATTCCTCACCGCCCAGCCGGGCCGCCGACTGGCAGGCCAGGAACCGCACCGTCGGGTCCGCGTCCTTCAGGCCGCGTTCGACGATCCCCGCGGCGCTGGTGCGGTCGTGCGGCGCGAAGCCCGCACCGAAGACCGCCGCCTGGCGAACCCGCGCAACGGGGCTCTTGGACAACGTCACCATTCGGCCAACGTCCAGCCGCGCCAGGCTGATCGCCGCCAGCCAGCGGTCGGACTCCCAGTTGGTGAAGGTCTTTTCCGGGCGGTTGCGCATGGCGCGGGCCGCAGAGTCGTCGTTGACGCGTCCGACGGCCCACATCGCAAGCTGCATCGTACCCGGCGTCTTGTAGAAGACGTATTCCCATGTGTGCCGCGTGAGCACGGCGTGCCGCGACGAGGCCAGCACCTTCAGCGCCGACGCCCAGACCAGCCCGCCGGTCGGGCCGCCCTGCTCCATCGCCCACATCAGCGACTCGGTGTCCAGATCGTCGTGGATCAGCTCGAAGACCGACACGCGGCCGGGCCACTCCGCGAGCATCAGGTCGCCCTCGGTTTCAGCCAGCAGCCGCACGGCCATCGTCCGGACGCGCTCGTCGGCGCTGTCGGTCAGGCGTGACAGCGGCGCCAGCCCGCGAAGCTGGAACGCGCGCCCCGCGTCGAAGACCGCCTGGAGCGACGGCCCGCCGGCGGCCGGCCCCGCCACGACCGGCTCTCCTCCGGCCGGAGCGCTGCGCGCCGCCACGCTCTGGCCGGGGCTGGCCAACTCGGCGACGGCCGCGTCCAGCGCCGCCGCGCTAAGCGTCGGCGAGCCGCGCCCCTCGAACACCGTCACGCCGTTGACCTGCGTGATGCGGGTGTTGGTCGCGTCGGCGACCTGCCGCAGCAGTTCGCTCAGCGGAACCGGCGCCAGCAGGTTGAACGGGCCCACCACGCCGTCAAAGCTCGGCGTCAACACGGCGTAGCGCAGGCCGAGTTGGCGGTGGGCGACGGTCAGCGCGCCGGTCGCGAGCATGTAGGCCCGCGGGGGCTGGACCGCCTGCGCCCCCGACGCCACAGGCGTCGGCAGCATCCGGACGGCTGAGCCCCCGTCAGGTTGTTCATAGCGCACACAGCCGGCAGCCGACGCCATCAGCAGAGCGGCCAGTGTCGTTAGCACCCGCGTCGGTGACAGGTGCAAGTGAGAGTGTCGCGACATGTCGGATCCTTTCGGATGGGAAGGCAGGACCTGCGATGCGCCGCATTCGGTCCGGGTCGCCCGGGCGATTCGACCGGAACCGGACCGATTCTATCTGCGGGCTCGTGGGCGTTCAACAGGCCCCCTTGCGTCGGGGGCCGATGTTGCTACCCTGTTCGCTTTGCCCAACAGAAAGGATCCAGCCATGGCAAGCTCCAAGACCCGCATCCCGGTCGGACTCCAGATGTACACCCTTCGCGACGATTGCAGGGCCGACTTCCCCGGCACGCTGGCCAAGGTGGCCAGGATAGGCTACGCCGGCGTCGAACTGGCGGGAACCTATGGCCTGTCGCCCCAGCAACTGGCCGACCTGCTGAAGAAGCTCAACCTCAAGGCCGTCAGCAACCACACCGGCCTGGACGCGATCCGCGACAAGGCCGACGAGGTCATCGCCCTGCACAAAGCCGTCGGCGCCACGCGCGTCGTGCTGCCCTGGCTGGACGAGAAGTATCACACCGCCGACGGGTTCAAGACGGTCGGCCGAACGCTGGCCGACGCCGCCCGCAGGTTCGCCGACGCCGGGCTGGGCCTGGCGTATCACAACCACGCGTTCGAATTCAGGAAGTTCGACGGCCGCGACGGGTACGACATCCTGCTCGAAGCCGCCGGAGAAAAGGTGACCGCCGAACTGGACGTCTACTGGGCGAAGTTCGCCGGGCACGACCCGGTCGAGATGATCCGCCGCCTCGGCCGCCGCTGCGAACTGCTGCACCTCAAGGACATGACCGCCGGCGCCGAGCCCACGTTCGCCGAGGTCGGCCACGGCGTGATCGACTTCGCTCCGATATTCAAGGCCGCCGACGAGGTCGGCGTGAAGTGGTACATCGTCGAGCAGGACCGCTGCCCGCAGCGTCCGCCGCTGGAGGCCGTGCGAATGAGCTTCGACTCGCTCAAGAAGTGGGGCAAGGCGTAATCGCCGGATGCTCCCATTGTCCGGCGTCTGTCGCTATCATGGCGCCATGCGGACGTCCATTCGCACGCGGATGATCGTCGCGATGAACCTGCTGGTCGCCGCCGTCGGGGCGGCCGTCGGCTGGATGAGCATCGAGGTCGCCGGCCGCGGCATCGAGCGGCGGCTGGTGGACCAGCCGCTGGTGAACGTCGCCGGCCTGGTCTCGCGGCTGCGGCTGGAGGCGACCGACGAACTGATGAAGCAGTTCAGCGAAATCCTCGACGCCCAGTTCGCCGCCGGGCCCGGGGAAGGCCGATCCCTCGCCGCCGCCAGCCTGCCCGAGCCCGCCCGCGCCCAACTGGACCGGATGCTGGCTGACGGCCGCATACCGTCCAATACGTTCCTCGACCGCAACTCGTATCCCGGTCGGCCTCCACGGATCGCACTGGACGGTCATTCCTACTACGCGCGGTCAACTTCCATTCCGGATCGTCCCGGGCTCAGTGGCCCGTGGCAGCGGCTGTTCATCCTCGTGCCCGAGGCCCAGCTCGCGTCGGCCAAGAAAGACGCCGCGTGGACCATCGCGGGCCTGACGTTGGCGGCGGTCCTGGCGGCCACGCTCGTTGCCTCGACGGTGTCGCTGACGATCTCCAGGCCCGTGCGCCGGCTGGCTGACCGCATGGACCACATCGCCCGTCAGAGCGATTCGGCCGCGCCAGTCGACGCCGAACCGGCTGCCCAGCACGAGCCCGCCGGCCGACACGGCCCGCCCGGACCGTCGGAGATGGTCCGGCTGCGGCGGTCGTTCGACGCCTTGCTGGCCCGGCTGGCAGAGGCCCGCGCCCAACTCGCCCGCTCGGCCCGGCTGGCGACGCTGGGGCAGATGGCCGCCTCGGTCGCACACGAGTTGCGGAATCCGCTGAGCGGGATCAAGATGAACGCCCGCGTGTTGGCTGACGCGCTGGGACCGACCGGCTCATCCGACCGCAGCCTGGAACTGATCGTCCGCGAGATCGACCGCATGGACCTCTACCTCCAGGAGCTGCTGCAACTGGCGTCGGTGAGCGAGAACGCTTCGGACAGCGGCGGGCAGGACGCGGCGGCGTGCGCGCGGCTGGAGGATCTGGACCTTGCCCGGCTGGCCGAATCGGTCCTGCAACTGATCGAGGGCCGCTGCCGACACCAGTCCATCTCTATCGAGCGGCGATTGGACGCGGCGGTCCCGGCGGCCCGCGGCCAGTCCAGCCAGATCCGCGGGGTCATGCTCAACCTGATGCTCAACGCCGCCGACGCCATGCCGCACGGCGGCGTGATGACGCTGCGGCTGTCACGATCCGACGGCGGTGTCCGCTTCGCCGTCACAGACACCGGCAAGGGCGTGAAGCTGCCGCCCGACGAGGACCTCTTCGACCCGTTCGTGACGACCAAGGCCGGCGGCACGGGCCTGGGCCTCTATATCAGCCGACAGGCGGTCGATCGCCTGGGCGGCCGCATCAGCTACGACTCGTCCGACAGCGGAGCGACGTTCTGGTTCGAGTTGCCGGCGGCGGGCGTCACTCCGTGACGACATATCCGCGGCGTTCGAGGATGCGGCCGAGGACGTGCGACGTAAGGATCACCAGGGGGATCGAGACGGCCAGGCGGACGGCGGTGAACGTCACGCCCATGAACGAGATTTCGAACAGCGTCATGGGGATGCGGCAGACGCCGGCCAGGCTGACGTAGGCCAGCACGACCGACAGGCTGGCGCCCTTGCGGAACAGCGAGCAGGCAACCGGGAAAGCGACGTAGAGCCCGCCGACGGTCATGCCGGCCAGCAGGATGCTCCAGAAGTAGCCGCGGAGGCCCGAGCCGCGGCCGAACTGCCGCTCGACCGTCTCGCGCTTCACCCAGACATCGAACAGGGCGATCAGAACGAACGCGCAGGGCAGCAGCTTGAGCATCACGCCCAGCGTCTGGGCGAATGTGCGGGCCATGTCGCGGCCGACCTGCGGCCCGCGCCAGTACGAATACCCCACCCAGCCGGCGAACGCAGCCAGCAGAACGACGTAGCCGACCTGCCTGCCGCTCCACTTCACCAGTGAATCTCTTTGAACACCAGGCCCATGACGACGGTGACGACCAGGGCGATCAGCAGGCACAGGCCGTTGCGGATGAGCGTCACGCCGCGGCCGAAGTACTGCCGCTCCAGCGGATATGTGACCACGCCCACCATCATCATCGTCGAGGTGAACGCCGCCAGCACCATGTAGGGAACCCCCTCGCGCAGCAGCGCCCCGGACAGCGGGAAGGCGATGAAGCCCGGCATCAGCGTCACCGAGCCGATGGCCGCCGCGACGGCCACGCCCGCGACGCCGCTCTCCTGCCCCAGCAGGCGGCTGACGACGGCCTCGGGCACGAGCGTGATGCCCACCGCGAACAGGACCAGCATCACGAGGAAGGCCGGCATGATCCGACCGATCCGGACCCCGGCGAGTTTGAGGGCCCGGAGCGTCCGCCGCCGATCGGCGACGAAGGAGGCGAGCAGGCAGGCGGCGGTGGCGACCCAGAGCACGATCATTCGCATTTTCCCGTCCGGCTGGCTGTCGGAGCGACGTAGTTCCGGTAAGATACCATCTTCGTGCCGGAGCGACGACTCATGACCCGCGCAGCCGACATCCTGGTCATCGACGACGAAGAGGCCATCTGTTTCGCATTCCAGCGCTACTTCGCCCAGCGAGGCCACGCCGTCTCGGTCGCGGCCACCGGCGACCGCGGGCTGGCACTCTACCGCAAGAATCGGCCGGAAGTGATCTTCCTGGACGTGCGGCTGCCTGACAGCAGCGGGCTGGAAGTGCTGGAATCCATTCGCAACGACGACCCTGACGCCTGCGTCATCGTTATGACGGCCTACGGCTCGATGGAAACCGTCACCCGCGCCATCCGCGGCGGCGCGTTCGACTATCTCGTCAAGCCGCTGGACCTCGACCGCGCCCGCGAACTGGTCGAGCAGGCCCTCGCCAGCCGGGCCGCCCAGCCCGCCCGGGCCGGCGAATCGGCTGACCCCGCCGAGGCGTCACAGATCATCGGCGCCAGCCGGGCGATGCAGGAGGTCTACAAGCAGATCGTCAAGGTTGCGACCTCCAGCGCCTCGGTGCTCATCCGCGGGGCCACCGGCACGGGCAAGGAAGTCGTCGCCCGGGCGATCCACGAGCACAGCGGCCGACGCAACAACGCCTTCGTCGCGATCAACTGCGGCGCCCTGCCCGAGAGCCTGGTCGAGAGCGAACTGTTCGGCTACGCCCGCGGCGCGTTCACCGGCGCCGCCGCCGACAAGCCGGGCCGATTCGAGTCGGCGGCCCATGGCACGCTCTTCCTGGACGAGGTGGGCGAACTGCCCCCGCCGGCGCAGGTCAAGCTGCTCCGCTTCCTGGACAGTCACCGCATCGAGCGGCTGGGCTCAGTGAACTCGGTCACCGTGCAGGACGTCCGCGTGCTGGCGGCCACCAACCGCGATCTCTCCGAAGCCATCGCCGCAGGGCACTTCCGCGAGGACCTGTTCTACCGGCTGGCGGAAATTCAGATCGAACTGCCCGCGCTGCGCGACCGGGTAAGCGACATCGGCCCGCTGGCCCGCCACTTCGTCGCACTGGCCTCAGGAGGCCAGGCCCCGCCGATCTCGCCCGAGGCGCTGCGGCTGCTGGAGCAGTATTCATGGCCGGGCAACGTCCGCGAACTACAGAACGCCGTCCGCCAGGCGGCGGTGGCGTCAGCCGGCCGCCCAATCCTGCCCGCGCATCTGCCCGAGGCGGTCCAGCACGGCCGCCCGCCCGCCGGCCACGCCGCCGACGAGGCACAGGCGGGCCTGGCCCGGTTCATCGACGCCATCGAGTCGCAGACCGGTCCCCTGCACCCGCGGGCCGTCGAGCAACTGGAACGCGAACTGATCCGCCGGGCAATGGCCCACGCCGGCGGCAACCAGTCTGCGGCGGCCGAACGGCTGGGCCTGCATCGCAACACCCTTCGCACGAAGCTGCGCGACCTGGGCCTGGCAGACTCCGACGGCTCAGCGTAACAGCGACCTCTTCCTGTGCAGCATTGCACTGCGGTTGTGCCGAGCGATCGGCTGAGGCGGCGGCCGCGGAGTCCAGTCGATTGATACAAGACGCTCGCGTGAGTAGAGTTAGGAAGAATGTCCCGCCGGCAACACCGCTGGCACGCCGTTTGCACGCTGGCATTATGGATGAATCCAGGCTGTGAACCCAGGAAAGGGAGACTCACATGCTCGCTCGCACCCGTTGGAACCGTTGGACGCTCGCCTTGCTCGTGATCGCGGGCCTGTCGCTGGCCGGCTGCAAGAAGCAAGTATCGCAAGAACCGATCCCGCCAGCCAGTACCGCCAAGACTGAGCCGCTGGCCCATCAGACCGATCAGCAGAGCGAGACGACCACGGCCAAGACCGGCGGGCCTGGCGAAACGGCCACCAATCCCGAGCCCCCGCCGCCAGTGACGACGCTGCCCCAACCGACAGCCAAGCCGGCTGTCACGGCCGAGGAGATCGTCGCCCGGGCTGACGAGATGCTGGCCAAGGCGCGGGCCTACCTGCTCAAGTCGCAGGCCCCGGACGGCTCGTGGGTTTCCAAGTACGGGCCCGCGGTGACGGCGCTGGCGGTCAAGGCCCTGGTCGAAGCCGGCCAACCGGTCGACTCCGAACCGGTGACCAAGGCCGTCAAGTTCGTCCTGTCCACGCAGAAGACCGAGGGCGAGATGAAGGGCGCCTTCGTGACCCAGGAACTGGCCAACTACAACACCTCCATCAGCCTCAGCGCCCTGGTCTACATCCAGTCGAAGATGACCGGCAAGCCCTATGACGCGCAGATCAAGGAGGGGCTCACCTACCTCCGCGGTTGCCAGTGGGACAGCAAGGACGGCGTGGACAAGAGCAACGCCGTCTACGGCGGGTTCGGCTACGGCGAGAAAGGCAAGGAAACGCGGCCGGACATGTCCAACACGGCCATGTCGGTCAACACACTGAACGACCTCAAGAGCGCCGGCTACATCACGGCCGACGACCCCATGTTCAGCAAAGTCGTGGTCTTCCTGGAACACTCGCAGAACCGCAGCGAGAGCAACAAGGTCGGCACCTACGCCGTCGGAAATGACGGCGGGTTCATATACGCCCCGGCCAGCGACGCCGACCCGTCCAAGGCCGTCGGACAGAGCAAGGCAGGCAGTGTCGACCTGCCCGGCGAGAGCAAGAGCGGCCTGCGCAGCTACGGCAGCATGACCTATGCGGGCTTCATGAGCTTCCTCTACAGCGGGCTGACCATGGACGACCCGCGCGTCAAGGACGCCTTCAAGTGGATCGCCGAGAACTACACGCTCCAGCAGAACCCCGGCCTGCCGGAGAAACAGAAGCTCCAGGGCCTCTACTACTACTACATGACCTTCGCCCGGGCCCTGGCCGCCGCCGGCAAGTCGGCCGACGTCATCACCACCCCCGATGGCCAGAAGCACAACTGGCGCGCCGACCTGGTCAACCAGCTCAACGCGCTCCAGAACGACGACGGGAGTTGGACGAACATGGCTGACCGCTGGAACGAGGGCAGCCCCGACATGGTCACCGCCTTCTGCACGACGGCGCTGACGGCTGCCACCCGCGACCTGCGGCATTGAGCGACCTGCATGGGCGCCGCCATCTCCCTGCAACGTCATCCGCCCCCGGGCCGATCGACGGTCCGGGGGCGCTGTCTTCCGCGGCGTCGATCGCGACCGCAACTGACTCTGGACAATCGGCGGCCCGCGTCGGACGGATCGTGGAGAAGCGATACTTCGCCAGCATCGAGGATTACGACCAGGGCACCGGAACGCCGGCCGAATACGTCACCTACGGCTACGACGGCCTGGGTCGCAACACTAGCGTCGTTCAGCACTTTGCCGACGAGACGACCGCCACAACCGCGTACACCTACAACGACCTGTGGGAACTGGTCCGGGTCGATCGGCCGGAAGGGGCCATCAACTACGAATACGACAGCGTCTATCGGCTTGTCCGCACCTACACTGGCGATGCGGATACCGATCATGAGAGCGTAGCTGACGACGGCAAGGCGGTCACCGACACCCGCTACGCCTACGACGACCTCGGCCGGCTCAGCCAGGTGGCTGTCTACGAGCGCAACGACACGCCACTGACCACGCCGGAAGTCGTCGAGTACCGCTACGACCTGGAAGGGAAACTGGAGTTCGTCCACACGCCCAACGGCGTGCTGACGACCTATGGTTATGACGACATGGACCGGCTGGTCAGCGTTAAAAATGCCCACGATGGCGGCACGCAGTGGGACGACTCCGACGACACGGCCTTCGCCACCTTCGAATACACGCTGGCCTCCAACGGCAATCGGATTGTCGCCGAGGAGACGATAGACGGCCAGGTCACGAACATAGCCTGGACTTACGACGATGACGGACGACTCATCCGGGAGGCCTACGACGGCTATGACGCCGCCGGCCAGGCCCTCAACTACACCGACACCTACGCTTTCGATCTGAACGGCAATCGGCTGAGCAAGACCCATGACCTCGGCAGCGACCAGGATATCGAGGAGTCGACGACCTACACCTACGATGCCAACGATCGCCTGCTGACCGAGACGCTGGACTCCAGCACGGAGGGCGCGGACCGGTTCACGGTCTACGCCTACGGCAATTCCGATGCGGGCACCGAACAGACGGGTAAGACGGTGTACCAGGGACTGGACGACGCCGGCGATGTCCTGGAGGAGACGACCTATGCGTACGACCTGGCGGATCGCCTGGCCGAGGTCGTCGTGGATGCGACCGGCGGAGGCGGCGGCATCACGACCACCAACTTTGCCTACAACGACGACGGCCTGCGGGTTGCTCAGACGGTGGACGACGGCCAGGATGTGAAGGCGACCATTTACCTGGTTGATGACAACAACCTGACGGGCTACAGTCAGGTCCTGGAGGAGAAGCAAGCCGGCGATTCCGGCCTGGTCGTCACGCGGAGCTACACGATCGGCGCCGCAATCCTGGGCCAGCAGTCGCCGGACGCCGCCGGTGGGTCGCCCCTGTGGTTCGTCACCGATGGCCATGGCAGCACGCGGCTGGTGCTGGACTCGGCCGGCGAGCAACCGGTCGGCGGCGAGGGCCAGCCGGCCGTCGCCTCGCGGTTCGCCTACGATGCTTACGGCAACGCGTTGGGCTTCGACGCTTCCCAGGCCGTCACGGCCGTGCTATACTCAGGCCAGCTCTTTGACAATTCAACGGGCCTGCACTACCTGCGCGGCCGCTACTATGACTCCAGCCCAGGCGGATTCACGCAGTTGGATCCGTTCAGCGGTTTCCTGAGCAGTCCGGCCACCCTCGGCGGCTATGGCTACGTGGGTTCCAACCCCATCAACGGGGCTGATCCCAGCGGCATGTTCTGGATCCTGCTGAAAGCGGCCAGCACGGCCTGGTCCATCTACGACACCTATAGCGACGCCACCGCGGCCATCGAGCAGTGGGGACTGGCGGATGCGGCGTTTCTGACGGCGCAGGCCGCCGTAGAGTCAGGCGGCGGCGCGAGCGTAATCCTGGCCAGTTGGACCGCGGGCTTGTTCTGTGGCGTGCAGGCTGCTTTCTTCACGATGTCCGCGATCTCAGGCGCAAAGGGGCTCTACAAGGCGCCGGAGGGCGCGGTGGCCAAGGGAGCGCAGACAGCGACCAAGGAAGCTGTCGAAAAGGGCGTTAAAGAGGCCGGCGAGAAGGCGTCGGCGAAGCTGGAGAAGCAGGTTGTCAAGGCGGGCGATGAGATACCGGTGCCCACCCCCAGCCGGGCAACGGCCCCAAGTAAGGGAGCCCAGAACCTGACGGGCCAACAGCATCATGCTGTAACCACGAAGGTTCAGCGAGCAACCGAAGCCCACCCCAATCTTCGGGGGCAGTATCAGGCACGTGATCCACGATTCGTCACACAAGCCAAGGATCTACCTTCGCACCGTGGCTATCAACGGTGGCACCGCGAGCTGGACGCTGAGGTTACAAATTGGGTGCGAAGAAACCATCAAGCAACACCTGCTGACTTCGAGGCGTACCTCCGTCACCGGTACTCTCAGCCGGACCTGATCAACAGGTTCCCCAATGGGCTTGGAGGTGCTGAATGAACTTCTATGTGCTGCACAACCCCTCCAGCTATGACACCAGCAAGTATGCCGTGACGGACTACGAGCCAGTTGGGAAGTCCAACTTTGGTGATGCAACGCGATGTCCTGAGTGCGGGGAGCCGATAAGCATGCTGCCGTGGCTTCCGCCTTATCGGGTCATGCTGGAACCGTGGACGAATCGATACGGTGATATTGGCTTTGGCCCCTACGAGGAGTTGCTTCTCACCGAGAGGTTTGTGGAGAGATTCCGTCAAGCGGGGCTGCGCGGCCTCGAAGTACTCAGCAAGGCTGAGATTGTCAGTGTGAAGCGACGAGGTGGAACTCGCCTGGAGGGTGATCTGCCATCCTATTTCGTCGCTATACCTACCCTTAGCTCAACCAAGATTGACCTTGAAGCTTCTGGTGCGGAGTTTGAGACGCCAGTGACCTGCGGCACATGTCGGGGGGGATTGCTGTTGAGACATGCTCGAGTGATTGTTAATGAGGCAACTTGGCAGGGCGAAGACATCTTCTACGCAAGGGGGATGCCAGGACTGATCATCACGTCGCAGCGATTCGTTTCGTGGCATCTGCAGAGCCAGATCAACTCTGGGGTGCTTGTTAGGAGCGAGAAATACAGCAAGAATTTTTACTCGTCCAAGTGAATAGGTAAGTATGGTACAGAGCAGCAGTTCCCGGATGATACGGCTTCACCTTGATCCACGCGCAGGCGCAGAAAAAGGGATGAGTACATTTTTGGCGGCTGCAAAGGGTGGGGGACAGCCGC